>CAYOSH010000013.1:0-79243 GCA_964406575.1 uncultured Eubacteriales bacterium
TAACAGAGTCATGGACCACTGTCCCCCATTCGGGGATTCAGATCCACCGGCCCATCGACTCGCCAACAAGCTAAAGTGAAGAGGATACACAATGATATTTAAAAAATTCGAAACAGAGATGACCGTCAGGCCATCTGAGATCGATTACAACGGGCATGTGCATCAGTCCGTCTATTTGGATTACCTATTGTTCGCAAGGGTCGACCAGATGCAGCGATGTTACAAAATGCCTATCGAGGAGTTTTTCAAACGGGGATTGTCCTGGGCGACCAAATCCCTGTCCATCGAATACAAAAAGCCCCTTTATTTGAGTGAGCCCTTTATCGTCAGGACCTGGGTAAGCGCTATCGGAAAGAAAAGTGTGAGGGTCGGCTTCCAGATTTTGAAAAAACCGACAGAGGTAATTGCAGCAGCAGGTGACTCAACCTATGTTCTTGTGGATGCAAGGACAGGAAAGCCTGTCGCCATCCCTGAGGACATTAAGCAAAAATACTCTCTCTAGCCTGAATTATCCAGGTTAACACTGGACATAAAATTAACGGGAGACTCTTATCTTTTTAGTCTTTGTTGAGTTGGACTCTTTTGAGTCTTTGTCTGTTTTCGCTGTTTTTTTCGTGTCTTTCTTTTTGGTTTTTTCTGCGGCTTTCTTTTCTGTTTTTTTTGCCTCTGGCTTGATTTCTTTGGCCTTTTTAGCCTCTTTTTCGTGTCTTTGTTCGATCAAAGTTCTCTCTGTTTTGTGTTTTTGTTCCACCTCGACGAGCTTATTTTCGTATTCCTTTTCCAATTCCTCTTTTTCCCTTGCTGTCTTGGCCTTTTCAGCCTGTTCTTCCTTACTTCTCGTGATGCGTTTCATTTCTTCCTTCTGGCTTTCTTCCAGACGTTTCATCTCACGACTCTGCTCTTCCTTCACGCGCGATTCAAGGGTTTGAGAGGAATCCTCGGTCGCCTTGAGTATCCTGGATCTGGCCACCTCTTCCTTGGCCTCATCTCTGCTGAGAACGATCCTCGGTTCCACTCTATCATTCTCTCGGATTGAAGGTCTATAGATTTCTATCTCCCCGCTCCGGACCTTGACTGAACCAGGCTGGCGCATATCCATAAGTGCATACTTAGATACCGTCGTCTGCGTCAATCGACTGACCGTGTCCACATCGATACCCTCATTCACGATCACCCGGTTACGATCCAAGATATTGACCTTGCTGATTGTGGTCCTGACGATCGTCGCATTCCTTTCTACGGGAAGGACATAGTTATAGATTCCGGTTTGTAAGAAATAACGCCCATCGACAAACACCCAGAATGTATCTGGAATGGGGTATGGCAGACTCATGACTCCCACTCCAAACACAAACTCTACATCGGGTGGCAGGGACGCCCAACCGATATAGGCGCCTCCGTTCCGCCATGTTACCCAAGCCGGAGCCCAAACATAACCGGGCACCCAATACCATCCCAGGGATATATCCCAACCCCAACGGCCGTAATGGAATGGCGCCCAGCCCCATTCATAGTTGGAAATCCATGTCCAGCCATGACTGGTCCAGACCCAATGGCCGTATGTATAGGGACGCCAACCGTATCCGGTTGCGTAGGGTATCCAGACATAACCATAGGGAGAATTGTCGATCCACGCGCCATAGGGCGCCAGATAATCATAAAAATAGGATGTATCCATACGCGAGGGATATTCCTGATAATCTTCTTCATAATATCCCTGGTCCCTTGGTGGGGGGTAACCCTCATCCGGATACGGGACATAATAGATGCACCCCGCAGCTAGGATAAGCCCAAACACTATCGATAGCCTAAGAAGATGTTTTTTCATTTTCTTTCTCCTCCACCTGACTCATCAGCAAAAAATATGCCAAATAAACCCAGGATGATTTCAGGCATAGTTAAATCTGCCTATGTTTCCAATACAGGTCAATTGTCCTCATCTTAGCATTTTTTTGCAAGCTTGGAGTGATGATGGGACAGTTTCAAAGCTTCACCTATCACGAATTTGGAATGGAAGATTTATAGCCAGACTGTTTCCCAGTCATCTTATCGATGCGGATACGCACAATACAGACAGAATTGAGGCATGCTTCGGTGAATATGTACTCTCTGGAAGAATAATGAAACATGATCGTGTCCAAGGCCTCTTTTTTTTCTTCAAGACTGTTCACGAATTCAGCCTTACCGAAACCCATAACGCTTCGGTATCTGACGGACCAGTCACAGGCATTTTCTGCCTGGATGATTTCTTGGTTCACATCCATTTGGAAACATACTTTTGGATTCTTCTTGATTATTTCGATCTTTCGCCCTTCTTGAGCTGAATGAAAGTAGAGGAATCCATCTTTATAACCATAGTTCACAGGAAAAACATAGGATTGGCCATCGTCACACAACCCGATCCGGCAAGTCTGAGCTTTTCTTATGATCTCGACGATCTCTTTTCTATCGCTGATCTCTTTTTCTTTTCTTCTCAATCCTGTCGCTCCATATCAACCTTAAGACTCATTCTGAAAATTTGCATTTTCGCAATTTTGCCTGATTTTTTTCAACATACGCTGTAGGGTCCGTTCCCCGAAAGGACCGTTTGGGAAACGTTCCCTACATTGTGCGGTTTCCCTTTGTAGTTTAGGGGCCGCTCCTCGAGCGAAGCGATGCAGAACTCGTTTCCCAAACGAACAGCCAGGAGTCAACGGTATGAACTAATCTAGTTCCTTGAAAACCTTTTTAACTCGTTTGAAAGCCCAGTTCAAGTCCTTCTGTTTAATGAGCAGAGGTGGCGAAAACCGGATGACATTTGTGTGCGTATCCTTGCAGAGCATGCCTTCTTCCTTTAGCGCCTCACAATATCGCCTCGCACCGCCAGCTTCGGGTTTCAATGCAATACCCATGAGTAAGCCCTTGCCTCTGACTTCCTTGATATGTCTACTCTTGATGCTTTTGAGCTTTTTGAGAAAATACTCCCCCTGCTCGGCAGAATTTGTGATCAGATCCTCTTCTTGAAGGACTCGGATAGACTCTCGGGCAACAGCACAGGCCAATGGATTGGCACCGAAAGTGGAGCCATGTGTCCCCGGAGTTAACACATCGAGAACATCCCTCCTGGATAACACGGCTGAGATGGCATAACACCCTCCACCAAGCGATTTCCCAATTGTGAGGATATCAGGTTTAACGGATTCGTATTCATATGTAAAAAGCTTGCCTGTTCTTCCGAGACCGGTTTGGATTTCATCGGCAATGAACAACACATTATTCTCTTCACAAATCTTTTTGGTTTCCCGCATATACCCCTCGGGGGGGACGACGATGCCCCCTTCTGCCTGGATGGGTTCCATCAAAAATGCTGCTGTGTTTGGGGTAATGGCCTTTTCCAAAGCCTCGGAATCACCATAGAGAATCTCGACGAATCCTGGGGTAAAGGGACCGAAATCATTCTTATATAAAGCATCTGAGGAAAAGCCGACGATCGTGATGGTTCGGCCATGAAAATTATTCGAACAGACAATCACCTCAGCCTTATCTTTGGGGATTCCTTTTTTTTTGTATCCCCACATCCTTGCAGCTTTGAGGGCCGTTTCCACAGCTTCTGCCCCCGAGTTCATGGCCAGGACCATCTCATAATCCGTCAGATCGCAGATCTCTTTAGTAAAAAGAGGCCACTGGTCATTCCGAAAAGCTCGAGAAGTAATGGTGAGTTGTTTCGCCTGATCTATCAATGCCTTGACTATACGTGGATGACAATGCCCCATGTTGACCGATGAATAGGCACTTAAAAAATCGAGATATTTATTCCCCTCGACATCCCAGACCCAGATTCCCCTGCCTTTTTGGATGACCACGTCTATAGGATCATAATTGCGAGCACCGTATATACTCTCCACATCGATCAGAAACTTGCTGTCCATATTTTTTTATCTCCCTTTTCTAACTTCGAACATTCAAAAAAAGTCAAAGCTCTATTGATGTGGATAATTCAGGTGAATTATTCACTGGCGGAGAGGGTGGGATTCGAACCCACGGTACGGATTTCCCGCACACACGCTTTCCAAGCGTGCTCCTTAAGCCACTCGGACACCTCTCCGATAGCCTTAAAATATCGAATACAAATGCAAGAATTTTTAAATTACCAGAAAAATGAGTGCGGGTCAATCAAACAACTTACTTCATTATAATCAAAAACTTATCTCGGTTTTAATTTCATCTTGACTTTAGAGTTCAAATTGTATTTAATAGTATTTTTAATATCATTATTTATGAACTTTATTAGCATTTTTCTTACAATATGAGCTTAATTCATAAGAATTTCTTTAATAATGATCTATAAAAAATTTTATTCTTTTTTTTTGAGTGTGCTCTGGAATTGATCCATGGATTCGGTTGAGAAAATTGCAAAAAAAAAGGCCGTTGTCGCTCTTGGAGGCAACTCCTTGCTCAAGAAAGAGGAGAAAGGAACAACAGAATAGCAGGAGCACAGAGGTCAAATAAGGACAGGAAATGCAATTTCAAGGATGCATACAGTGTTTTAAAAATACAAAAACACAAAAATTATTCATAAATATCATTAAATATTAAGGAAAAAAGGAGAAGATCACGATGGCAAAAATGGTGAATTCCTGGAATGAATGGGATCCTCTGAAACGTGTGATTGTCGGAAAACCAGAGGGCACCAATATCCCTGCGCCGGAACCCGCATGGTGGTACGACCGGCCCGAAGGCGGGTATCCACTCGGTTCGTTCGGACCTTTTCCGCAGGAGATGTACGACAAGGCCAACGAGCAGATGGAATATTTTGTGAAAACCATGGAGAAGCGGGGGATCGTGGTAGACAGAGTTGAGCTTCATCCTTCACTGCTCGATCGGAGACCAGTCTCCACACCGGATTGGACCCAGCTGAACCAGCACGGAGTCAACAATGTCCGGGATGTGTTTCTACCCGTGGGAAACGAGATCATGGAGGCCACGACTTGCCGCCGTTCGCGGTGGTATGAGTATCTGAACCTGCGGCCGATCTTTGAGCGTTACTTCGAAGAAGATCCGGAGTTCTTGCATACAGCCGCACCCAAGCCGCGGTTGACGGACGAGTCCTATGTGAAGAATTTCTACTACTATTTATTCAATGTCTGGACCGATGAAGAGAAATTGAAAAGAGTGCGCAACTGGGAGTATCAACTCACAGAAAAGGAAGCTCTTTGGGATGCGGCGGATGCGGCTCGCTGCGGGAAGGACATTTTCTGGCAAGGTTCCTGTGTAACCAACAGAAAAGGGATGGATTGGCTGAAGCGTTACTTCGGATCTAAGGGAATCCGCATTCACACCGTGTTGTTCGACAACAACTTTCACCCCTGGCACATCGACGTGAACATGCTGCCGCTCCGTCCAGGGCTTGCTGTTTACAATCCGGAATGGTACCCGATCACAGAGGAGTTCAAGAAGCTGATGGCCATGAACGACTGGGAACTCATTCCCGCGGCAAAGCCGGTCTATGTCCATAAAAACCTGTGTTATTTGACTGGATTGTACGAGAGCCGATCATGGATCTCGATGAACACCTTCTCTCTGGGACCGAACACAGTCTGTGTCGAATCGCACGAGACAGCCTACTGCGAGCAGTTGGACAAGCTTGGATTTGAAGTCCTTGCTATTCCGTATGAAGCTGTCATCCCATTCGGTGGCGCGCTCCACTGCACAACACTCGATGTGCATCGAGAGGGAACCTGCAAGGATTACTTCCCGAAACAGATCCCGGGTTATTGACACGATTTCCCAACAAGGATAATTTTACAATTTTGTTTTGACACAGAAATAAAATCAATCCCTGGAATGGATCTTTTCTCTGCGATCGCAGGATAGCTCAGATGGGAAATGAGCGCCCTGTGAACAAGGGGAAGAGACCTATTCCTGGGTTTTTGACTTGACAGCCAGCCAGTGAAAGGCTAATAATCGGGTAAAAATAAAAAAATAAAGGAGCACTATTCATGAAAAAAGTCATTATAATGGGTGCCGCAGGGCGTGATTTCCACAATTTCAACACAAATTTCCGCGATAATTCCGAATATAAGGTTGTCGCCTTTACGGCCACTCAAATCCCCAATATTGAAGGCAGGGTCTACCCGCCTGAGCTCGCCGGCAGTCTATACCCTGAGGGGATACCCATCGAAGACGAATCCGAACTTGAGGCCTTGATAAACACGTATGGAGTCAACGAAGTTGTGTTTTCCTACAGCGACGTTCCCTATAACTATGTCATGAGCCGGTCATCCATAGTCAACAATGCGGGCGCTTCTTTCCGGCTTATGGGATTGGCGGAGACGTGGATAGAATCGAGCAAGCCCGTTGTCGCCATCTGTGCTGTCAGAACAGGCAGCGGCAAGAGCCAGACGACACGGCGTGTTGCGGAGATCCTTATTGGCCAGGGGAAAAAAGTTGTCGCCGTCCGGCATCCGATGCCATACGGCGATCTCGTCAAACAACGTGTTCAGAGGTTTGCCACGCTTGCCGACCTTGACCTCCATGAGTGCACCATCGAGGAGCGCGAGGAGTACGAACCCCATATCGAGCGAGGCGTCATTGTTTTTGCAGGCGTCGATTACGAGGCGATCCTCAGAGAAGCAGAAAAAGAAGCGGATGTTGTCCTCTGGGATGGCGGCAATAACGACTTCTCCTTTTATAAGCCGGATATCTATATTACCGTGCTCGACCCCCATCGCCCCGGACACGAAACAAGCTATTATCCCGGTGAGGTCAACCTGCGCGCCGCGGATGTTCTGATCGTCAACAAAGTGGACTCTGCGGACCCAGCCAATGTCGAAAAAGTGATTGCGACTGCACAGCGGATTAATCCAAGGGCAACGATAATAAAAGCAGAATCGCCGCTGACTGTGGAAGGCCCCTCTTTGATCAAGGGCAAAAGAGTACTCGTCGTGGAAGATGGCCCTACGCTCACCCACGGCGAGATGAAATACGGAGCCGGCGTTGTCGCCGGTCAGAGGTATGGAGCGGCTGAATTCGTCGACCCTAGACCCTATGTCGTGGGAACGATCGCTGAGACCTTTAAAAAATATCCGGATATCGGCATTTTGCTGCCGGCAATGGGATATGGCGACCAGCAAGTCAAAGACCTGGAAGCAACGATCAACGCAACTCCTTGTGATTCTGTCATTATCGGCACCCCGATCGACTTGAGAAGAATCTGCAACATTCAGCATCCATCCACACGCGTCATGTACGACCTGAAAGAGATCGGTGAACCAACGCTCGTCGATGTCTTAAAGAAACTCTGAGAACTCAATGGCATACAACCTGAGGAACCGGAGTTTTTTGAAGCTTTTGGACTTCACACCCGGAGAAATCCGATTTTTACTGGACCTCTCGATTGACCTGAAAAAGGCAAAATATACGGGGACAGAACAACCTCATCTGACCGGAAAAAACATCGCTCTCATTTTTGAAAAAGCCTCAACACGAACACGATGTGCTTTTGAAACCGCAGCCTTCGATCAAGGCGCAAATGTGACCTACCTCGGTCCCACAGGCTCTCAAATCGGTGCTAAAGAATCCATGAAAGACACAGCGAGGGTGTTGGGCCGGATGTACGATGGCATTGAATACCGTGGTTTTGGTCAAGACAGAGTGGAGAAGCTCGCAAAATATGCGAATGTCCCTGTCTGGAACGGCCTGACCAATGAATTTCACCCGACTCAAGTCATGGCCGATCTTATGACGATGATGGAACAATCCAACAAACCTTTGGGCGAAGTGACGTTTGCCTATCTTGGCGATGCACGAAACAACATGGGCAACTCACTGCTCATAGGTGCTGCAAAAATGGGCATGGATTACCGTTCTGTCGCTCCAAAAAACTTACAACCTGATAAGAATCTCATCGAAGAGGCCAAAAAAATCGCTCGGGAAACAGGTGCCAGGATCGCTATCACTGACGATATGGAAGCCGGCGTAACAGGCTGCGATTTTCTCTGTACGGATGTCTGGGTCTCGATGGGGGAACCAGAGACAGTCTGGGAAGAACGGATCGAATTGCTTAAATCCTATCAAGTGAACACAAAGACTATGGAAAAAACAGGCAATCCCCGAGTCAAATTCATGCACTGTTTGCCCGCCTTCCATAACCGTGAGACCAGCATCGGAGAAGACATCTACCAGAAGTTTGGGCTAGAGGCCATGGAAGTGGCAGAGGATGTGTTCGAATCGGAAGCCTCGATCGTTTTTGATGAAGCGGAAAATCGCGTGCATACGATCAAAGCGATAATGGTTGCCACTCTGGGCAACTAATTCTCCAAGCTATTCACAATAATAGTGTCTTTAAGGAGCAGCCGTAGATCCACTTATCTTGAGCTCCACATTCACTTTTCTCATGGTATCATATCTTATTCACCGCAATCTTAATTCTCGCACTCCGTATTCTTTGAATTCGTGTTCAATGGCTTCTGCAATATGCTCTCCAGGCTTCAGCATGTTATACATAATCGGCAACAACTCGAGCGAAGAGCTCATGGTGTAGAACGAATACCCCTTATTTTCGACAGCTTCTTTGACACTGAGCCCATCGTCTCTTTTTTCCATCCTATTGGTGAGGCTGATGACTCCAACGACATTGACTTCCGCTGCTGTCAATCCGTCGAGGGTTTGGATCAAGGAGCCTCCTGTGGTCGTGACATCTTCGAGAACGACGACTCTGCCCTGTGGCATGCCGACAAAATACTTATCTTTTGGAGCGCCGTGGTTCTTGGGCTTCGCTCTCCCCATCGCCAGAACGTGGCTCCCTCTGGAGTAGTGGGCATCCTGTTGGGCCCATTTGTATTGGGTGATAATCCCCAATTTTGTGGCTCCCTCAGGGACTCCATAGAACGTATCCACCCGCAGGCCGCATTTTTTTGAGAAGTCCAGGACAAACTCTGCGAGTCTATCCGTAAGCCACACGTCCTCCACGACGTTCCTCCAGTTTGCGTAGTAATAGGATTTTCGCCCGGATTTTAGAGTTATAGGGTCTTCAAAGAATCCATAAACACTGTTTACTTCGATAAATCTGTTGAATTCTTCCTGATTGAATGTGTTCATTCCAGCACCTTTATACTAATCTAAAGTGTGAGTGATGATTGACATTGAATTATTCCGGAAATCGACATTATTAATGAATAATCCAGGCTAAACGGGATCTATGCCTTGAGGCAGCGACTGCAGAAATTCCTGCTTCTCCTCTTCAGAGGCTTTCTTATTGAGTATATTGTAGGATTTTCTGCAGAATCTGCACCTCATGACTCCTTCCCCATCTCTGTAAAACCGCGGAGGGACATCCTCATTGATCACACGCGTCACGCAGTTGGAGTTTCTACATAAAAAATACACAAATTTGTCCACGATTTTGCCTTCTCTGATGTAATTGATTGTCGGTTCTGGTGAAATTTCTGCGACAATCTTATGCTCCCTTTCATTGAATTCGGTCAGATCCGTCTTCAGAATAGATTTTCCGATATTGGGAAGGTTGGCAGGAATAATACCCGTACCTCTGTTGATCAAGTCCAGGCCAACGACGATCTTCTGCTCTGTCCCCGGCTTCAGGTGATCGACAACTATTCCATTGGCGATGTTGTCGATGAAGCGCTTCCCCTCTTTGTCATTCTTTTTGGATTTCCTTATAAGTCGATTGTTTCCGTGCTCAAGAACAGGGCTGAGCTTCCCGTTGAATTGGATGTAGCCTTCGTGTTTCAGCATTTCATACAAAAGGGCTTTTCTCAAGAATAAACCGTTTTCCGCCTGCTGAAAAAATCCTTGGCTTTTATCGAAGTACACCCTGTAGTCGATCTCAGCAACCTCGCTATTCACTGGAAGAGGGTGCATGAGCTTGACGTCATGATCTTTGACCTTATTCAGGTTGATCCTGTATTTTTG
The DNA here is from genome assembly GCA_964406575.1 of uncultured Eubacteriales bacterium. Lineage (GTDB taxonomy): Bacteria > Acidobacteriota > Aminicenantia > Aminicenantales > Aminicenantaceae > WTAW01. The sequence continues at coordinate 9,910 of CAYOSH010000013.1, forward strand.
CATCATCTTAACGATGTCCTCTTGAGACATCCCCTGCATCCGCTCCAGCTGAGGCCTGGTCATGTAATAGAACTGGACTTTGGCCATCACGTCTTCGACAGTTTTTTCCCTCACAACGGTCACTCCTCGCGATTCAAGCAGAGGGGTAAGGTCATCAGGCATGCCCAAGAAATCTTCGGCCGCCCATCTGATGGTCACTCCGTTAAAATGGGATAATGCAAGACTCAACGACCGTATTGTCCGTCCGTGAGACAGGTCTCCGCCCAAGCCAACATTGATATTGTCGAGTGTTTCATTGTTGAGGAGGAACAGTGTGAAAACATCCAGGAGCGCCTGTGTGGGGTGCTCGTTTTTCCCGTCGCCACCGTTGATCACGGGAATGGAGGCGACATCCGCGGCCCACTGAACGGAGCCGTCAACGGGATGACGCATGACAATCACGTCAAACCAGTTGGCACAGACCATCATGATGGTGTCACGGATGGTTTCCTTCTTCTTCACAGCTGTCCCCTCTATGCCCGAGAAGCCATCGCTCATGCCCCCGAGCTCTCGCATGGCCGTGATGTGGCTCGTTTTTGTCCGTGTGGATGGTTCGAAGAAAAGATAGGCCATCGACCTGTTCTGGAGCTCATTGGCAAATTTGTACCTCTGGCCGCTTTTTTCCAGGTCATACATCATCTTTGCTTTCTGGCATAAATAAAGGATCTCTTCCCTCGTAAAATCCGTAATGGAGATGATGTCCCGGTTTGTGAAGTTTATGTCTGTCATTTCCATCCTCTTCTTAAATTGTTCAAAAAAAAATAACGATCATTTTTATAACTCATATTTTCGGAATCATATTAACTTTATTTTGTGCCTCATATCAAGGTCTGATATACTTTTGTTCAAAAAAAGCAGGAGACATGGAAATGACAAAGACAATTGCTCCTTTTATGTGTTTTTTATGGATATTCAGCTTTCTTGTCTGCTCGGCCGAAAAGAAAAAGGATGCCCAGGAGGCACCTCTTGTACAGGACATGCCGGAAGCCGTCAGTCGAATGCGAGAAAAGTCTGTAAAAATCGCCAAAAATGAAAAGGGCTACTGGGAAGCCAAATTCGAAGATAGTCCTACCATGGTCTACATTCCGGAAGGCGAATTCACCATGGGATCCGAGCACGGTCTTCCCAATGAAAAACCTGTGCATAGGGTCTACTTGGATGGGTACTGGCTGGGCAAATATCCGGTCACGGTGGGGCAGTTCCGAAAATTTATCGAGGAGACTGGATACGTGAGCGATGCCGAGAAGGGAAATGGATCTTGGCAGTTCTGGGAAGGCCGTTGGGTTGTTCGTCCGGATGGAAGCTGGAAGAATCCCTATTTTGAACAGGGTGAAAATCATCCGGTCGTGAGTATCAGCTGGAATGATGCTGTGACCTACAGTCAATGGCTATCGATTAAAACTGGAATTGACTTCAAGCTTCCCACAGCAGCCCAATGGGAAAAAGGAGCACGGGGAACGGATGAGCGCATGTATCCCTGGGGAAACGACATTCCAGACGGGACCAGAGCCAATTATGCGGACATCCGTTTTTGGAACAAATACGACGATTCCCGGCAAGCGGACAAAACCGAGGATGACGGCTTTACAGAGACATCTCCGGTGGGACGTTTCCCCGCCGGGGCTTCACCCTATGGATTGATGGACATGGCCGGAAATGTCTGGGAATGGTGCTACGATGTTTACGATGACGATTATTACTCAGCCTCCCCTTATAAAAATCCCTTAGGCCCGCCTGGCACAGGAACACCCGACCAAGACCGAGTCAATCGCGGGGGGGGTAGCTGGACAGACAGGTCTGGACATATCACGCCCAAGGGTGGACACAACCTCCGCTCAGCGGCACGCACGGGGGACGAACAGAACAGCAGTGACGATCACATGGGATTCCGTCTGTGTATAGATTCTATTCCGCGTTATGAGGATCAGACCACCTCATCAACAAGTCCATCTCGTCCGTAAGCTCCATCATCCTCATCTGCTGAGTGGGATGGCGAACTTGAGCATAGGATTTTTAAAAATGAGTTATTTATCGTACCAATAATCAGGCAGAATAAAGGATTTTCTCTTCAAGACTTTATCCCCGACCGTAAGTTCTATCGTGTATTCTCCAGGTTGGACGCGCTTTAAGACATATTCCCTGCCACGCATTCCCGGTTCCCAGGCAACGCGTGTTCTCAATGACCGACCTGTTCGTCCCACCTCTTCATCTGCCTCACCATAGTACTCGTTTGTATCATAGTAATCATAAAAGGGCTCTTTCTCTCCTTTGGCCACCTGTTCATCCCAACGCGCAATTTCCTCTGGTGTCCGCTTCCTCCCTCGCTTCGTCATCCCCCATTCAACACTGTTTAATCCCGCATCTCCCGGGCCGACTATTTCATTGATCAGAATAGAGCCGTCATATACAGAAATCTTCACTCCTTCTGGCTGTTTCTCTTTGAGGTAATAATTGATAACCACACCAAAGGGCTCGTTTTCTCCTTCAAAATTCTGTGCGCTCACAGTTTTTTGGCTGGGCATGATCCACTGAACTTTAGGTTCGATCTTGAACAATCGGGCGTCCTCTACCAAAACATCTTGCGATAATTCCTCGAGGACAGAGATATCTGCGATATAAAAACCCCTGCCAAAAGTCCCGACCACCAGCTCGTTCTCACGGGGATGGATGGCCAGGTCATTGACCGGAATCGTGGGGAGATTGTTTTTCATCTCATTCCAAGTTCGCCCTCCATCCATGGTCACATAGACGGTCCTGTCCGTCCCGATAAAGAGGAGGTTGGGATTTTTTCGGTCCTCCCTGACCACGTTTATTCCCTCATCGGGCAGGTTATTCGCGATAGAAACCCATGTTTTTCCGAAATCTTGGGTTCGGTACACAAAAGGGCGGAAATCTGTCCTGTGGCGGCCTGTGAAGCTCACATAGGCTGTTCCCGCATCATGGTGGGAAGCAATAACACGTGTCACCCAGTATTCGGGATTGTTGGGGATGTTGCCGTTGAGCAGAGCCCAGGTTTTGCCTCCATCTCTGGTGAGCTGGACGTTTCCATCATCCGTACCGACCCAAATCACACCCTGTTCTATAGGAGATTCATCGATAGTCGTTATCGTTCCATAAAACTGGACTTCCCTGCCCCCAAATTTGGAAGTCTCGTTTTTCGTTAAGTCGGGGCTCACCTCTTCCCATTTCTCTCCGCGGAAAGATGACTTGAGCAGCATATTGGCGCCATGATAGATGACATTCGGATTGTGGGGTGAGATGAGCACAGGGGCGTTCCAATTGAAACGAATATCCGGATTACCCCGATAGCGAATCCTTTTTCTCTGTCCTGTTTTCTGGTCGTTCCGGGACAATCCTCCGAATTGAGATTCTGTATACAACCAACGGCTGTTTGTGGGGTCCACCTGGTTGTAGAATCCATCGCCACCCAGAACATGCTCCCAATCCTCGAAACGAACGGGAAAGCGTCCTTTTTTGGTGCTCGGTCCCTTCCAGCACCCGAAATCCTGCAGGCCACCATACACATTGTAGGGATAGTCCATGTCCACACCGATGGCATACAGCTGGGCCATGGAGACGTTATCGATGTGGAGCCAGTTTTTGCCCGAGTCATAGCTTATGGCAAATCCGTAGTCATAACCCAGGAGCATATGGTCACTGTTTTCGGGATCGATCCAGAGGACATGATTATCCCCCGCAAACTCGAATGCCCGCGACCAGGTTTTCCCGCCATCGGTCGACTTGTCGACCTGCGCGCCCATCACATAGACCGTATTCTCCTCATTCGGGTCGACATAGATCCGGGCATAGTAGTTCATCCGTTCGCCCACGTTTCCTTCGCTCGCCTGTCTCCATGTTTCTCCCGCATTATCTGTCCGATACACGATATTTCCCACTACTGGTTTGCTCGGTTCTTTCCCACTCTGAATTTCTATCCAGCGTTCTTCGGTGGACATTTCCGGTGAGTTTTCATCCTCGATGAGTGCATACAGGATATCCGGATTTTGCGGATAGAGGGTGAGGCCGATCTTTCCGAGCAATCCACCGGGAAGACCCTTCGTCAATTTCTGCCAGCTGTTTCCGCCATCCGTCGTTTTATAAATCCCACTCCCTGGCCCAGAACCCGAGAAGCCCCAAGGCCTGCGGATCCTCTGGTAGATCGATGCATAAAGAGTATTAGGATCGCGGGGGTCCATCACCATGTCTGTCGCGCCGACATATATGCCGTCCGCCACCATTTCCAGGGATTTCGTCCAGATCTTGCCGCCGTCAATGGTTTTGTACACACCCCGTTCAGGATTTTCGGTATAGTAATGCCCCTGTGCCGCCACATAAACGATATCTGGATCTGTAGGGTGAATAATAACTTTTCCGATGTGATGGGATTCCTTGAGTCCCATATACTTCCATGTTTTTCCCCCGTCAGTGGATTTGTAGACGCCATCTCCATAATAGGTGCTGTTTCTGAGGTTTGCTTCTCCTGTTCCTATCCAGACAATATTATGATCTGAGGGGGCAATAGCGACATCGCCGACGGTAGACGTGTTTTCGTTGTCGAAGACGGACTCGAACGTCGTTCCATTATTCACTGTTTTCCACAATCCCCCAGGACCTGCCCCAACAAAAAAGACATAGGGATCCTGCTGTGATACAGCAAATGCCTCAACTCTTCCGCCCTGTCGGGTCGGCCCGATCTCCCGATAATGGATCTTACTGAGAATGTTCTCAGGAATCTTCTGGGCCGATGTATAGAGCACACATAATAAGGCGCATGCTAAGAACGTGCTGATAGATAATCGTACACTTAGTATTTTTCGATTCCTCATCCTTAACCTCCCTCAATCAAATGAAAATCGATCGCTTTTTGACAAATATCTTTTATCCTAGAATGAAAAAGCATTTTCGAAAAAAGTACAAAAGCGAGTATGAAAAAAACTGATGATTTATTTTGTCAGGGAAATTTTCCCTTCAACATCCAAAACGATGGTAGAGCAGACAAAATCCGGTAGCGAGCGTTGTGCCCCCACTCCATGCGGACATCCATATCCAGATTCCAGTCCTTGCGAATCTCGATAGGAACTTGCGCTTGAATCAAGGCCACGATAACGAATAAGAGATTAATGAGAGCGATAGATACACATGTGATCGTTTTAGGCCACTTTCTTTGCATCTTATTCCTCTTTTTACTGTGAGATGCCAATCAACTCTTTATAAGCTGCCAGAACCTCTCCCATCGCCTTTTTTGTGATATTATGTACAGCCACTCTTTCAAATCCTTTGACGCCATTGTATTTTAATTTCACGGTCTTGGCTTTGCTGATTTTCTCCATCAATTCGAACTCTTCCTGGTTCGCGACCACATCATACACTTCGACAATTCCTCCACTCATATCTCTGTCTCCGGAACGGAGAAAATTATCCTTTGTTTCCACTGTTTCGATTTTTTTTCTCGGAGTTAGGATGTACTCTTTATCATCGACGGAAAAAACATACTCTTTTACGAACAAATTTTCCCGCCCGCCGTAAAGAATAACCATTCGCAAAAAGCACTCGCCACTTTCCATTCTCTGGCCAATATAGGGGTAGATTTTTGCGTTTCCACTCGATCCTTTCTTATGTTTGTACCAGATGATGCCGTTGTCTTCATCGACCTGAGGTTTTAAGTTGTACTTCTTCTCGAAAGCCTTATCCAGCGAATATAGTGAAGTTGCGACAAAAATAACGACAAGAATTAGACAGATTCTTTTCATCGGTAACCCCTTTCATCGGCCCTCTCGGGGAACGGGCCCTGCACTTGGACTTTTGTGAGATTCCAATCATCTATAAGACTTTAGCCCATTTGATATAATCATTCGAATTTATATAAATCAGAAAGCAAATGAATCAGGCCTAACAGAAAAAAAGGGGGGGGACTTAGTCCCCCCCCGCAACACTCTATTCGAACTTTCGCTTTAAATTAGAATTCGAAGTGTACTCCAAGCCTAAAAGTTCTTGGAGGGACAAGACCCCACACATATCCCCATGGGAATTCCTGCCCAGGATCAACATTATCCTCAATTGAGTCGACTGTGCTTGAATTTAATACATTGAACATGTCCATCAAAAGGCCAAGTCTAAAGCTCTCTCCAAATGTAAAGAACTTTTCCAGCCGAATATTCAAGTTGCTTTGGGATGGATAGCGGAAAGAACCTTTTTCTTCTCCATAGAAACGCAGTCGTCCTGCAAAAAGTCCTACTGAATCAGGATCAATTTCTCTGGGAACTCTGATATTGTGATTGTACGTTTGCTGACTTGCGAAGCTGTAGTAAACACCTAAAGTGATTTTAAGTGGTAGAACAACAGAACCCGCAAGCTTCAAAATGTGCGGGTGGTCACGAGTAAGCGTCCCTTCAGCATTGTATGACCAGTTTGGATTCAAAAAGAGAGTGGATGCGCCCAGACTGGACGTTCTGCCGTCTTCATATTCTCCCCAAGAGTTATCATCAGATCCCCATGCTCTGCTGTAGGTATAGGCTGCATTGAACTGCCAATCGTTAGAGAATCTTTTGCGAAACGTAAATTCTATTCCGGCATACTTTCGTGACGGAGTGAATGGGACAATATCTGCAAAAGCCTGACCATAATCCTTGCCTGCTTGGGGATTTGTGACATATTTTACATTATCCCCGGGATTTATCCGTTCGAAAATGTTGTGTGTTCCAATACCGTAAGGATCTGTCCAGGTAATAGGATTCCACTGACCGGTGAGATTGACACTGTCCATCAAGTTATGGTGTTCCCTGTAGATAGCGCTGACTCCGAGTAACATATCTCTTCCCAGCTGTCTCTCAATTCCCAAGACAAAATTGTTCAAGTATGGAAATTTCAAATCGGGATCTATCTGGTGTGTTTCTCGCACGTCGTCTCTAAAATCCAGCTCGTATTCTTCTCCATTCCAAAGATACTCCTCATAGGTCGACGTATATGTCCAGTGGCCGAACCACATTCCCATAACCCCATGGAAATATTTTCCGTAATGAAGTTTGAGCGCTGTGGTGTGGTCTCCTAAGAGATCTATCGTGATACCCAACCGTGGAGCGATACCACTCTTAGGCTTGTATATGGTGCCTTCATCCGGCATAGAACCTCTCCAATTGTTCCATCTTAATCCCCAATTGACGGTGATTCTATCGGAGACTGACCATTGATCCTGCACAAAAAGTGAGGTCCTTTTGGTTGTGGGATCAATTAGGTAAGGTGAGTATACGACCATAAGATAGGGATCACCATTATAATCGAAGTACGCTCGCCCTCCTGGATATCCTCGAAAGTTTCTCATGTAAGAATTCTCATATTCTCCACCGAACTTGAAATCATGCGTTCCTACAAAGTCTTCCACATGATGCGAAATTGTAGCATTCAACTGAGTACGCCTTCGATTGACTTCCCAGATTTCCCAGAAGTTTCCGGACAAATAATCCAATACTTCGTCATAATGTAATGGAGTATCGTAATCGATATCCATATGCCCATCTTCTTTATAACCGCCGAACTTGGCTTCAAAGAATGTTTTGTCAGAAAGAATATGCATGTAGTTTGCGTTATAGAAATACTGCCATCCAATTTCACGACCTACGGCTTCAGGAGCTGTTTGAGGACCAGCTTCTATATTCTCGTTGGCGCGAGTGGTATAATCAAACGTACCAAAAAGCCTGTCATTAGAGCCGATCTGCCAGGTCACCTTTCCCATGACTCGGGGGCGATGACCATATTCTACCGGACCAGTGTATTCTTCGATGCTATCTTTATAACTTGAATATTTTCCGCTCACGTACCACCACAGTTTATCCTTGATGAAAGGGCCTCCCACATTGAGGTGGAAATCATACTCTGAACTCCACGATCTGTCACGAAGATAAAGGGCACCCTCTTCATCACGATATGCATCCCAATTTGTGCTGTGGAAGCCAGGCAACTGGAACCAGAAAGTCCCTAAACCTTGGATATCGTTTCCTCCACTCTTGGTAATGGTTGAAACCACAATTCCAGTGAATCCATCGTATTCGGCATTGGTTCCCTGTCCCATCATCTTTATCTCTTCGACCGAATCATAATCCAAGCCCACTTCGGGTTCACCTGCTTCCGGGCTGTTCGTCTTGACCCCATCGATCAAGAAGTTACTCGACAAGCTTTCTGAGGCACCGTAGGGAGTAGCATAGCGCTCTCCTACAGAACTGGGAGCGTACGTTATTTGTGTACGGATGCTTCGACTAGAGGGAAGATGCATTAGGAATTCTTTTTCCATAACTTCAGTGCTCAATTGCGAATCTTTGACATCGATAATTGGAGCTTCAGCGACAACCTCAATGGTTTCTTCGAGGGATCCTATATTGAGAACGAAAGTCACTGTCAAAGTCATCTGAGCAGATATTCGGAGATCAACTAGTTTTTGGGGTGTGAATCCTTCCAGTCTTGCTTCGGCTTCATATCTTCCAACAGGAAGAGATGGAAACCTGAATCGTCCAAATTGATTCGTGATTACACTCTGATTTCCTCCTATGAGCCCAGGTGATGATATGGTGACTTCAACACCAGGAAGAGGTTCACCTTCCGGAGTCCTTACGTTTCCTTCAATCGATCCTGTTTCCAGGGACTGTGAGAACGTGAATGAACATAGAAAAACCACCAGAACGAGTGAGACTAAAGATATCTTTCCCAATCTCTTCATTTTACCTCCTTAAATTTGATTTTTTTTGATTGGATTTATATGAATCCATCTTTCCCCGAAACCACAATCTCTTAGCCTAACCATATTCGTTAATATTACTACCTAAATTAGTCAACTAAATTAATCTTAAATAAAACCATTCGTAAAGAAATTTAAAGTATACGAAAGAAAAAGTCAAGAATTTTCGAAGATAAGTTACAATTTTATTTATTGTAGGACTGTCGCTTTGCATAGCTCCCCATTTCTTGATTCAAATGCTAAAATTGGCTTATAGCAATAAATACGGTTTACAACTTATTTAAGTTCATCCAACTTGAAGTGTCAAAAAAATATCTTCACTGTGACTTTGTTGTTTTTTCCTTTCATTAAACAAATAATATTGCTATCCCAGACTCTCTAAAATTTTTTGGGCTATGGAAGCATTCGGATTCTCAGGATCGAGCTCCAGGAATTTCTGGAGCAATTCTTTGGCTTTTTCCGCATCGCCTTGGCCGATGGTAATGATCCCAAGATGGTAATATGCGTCCGCATAGTCTTCATCGAGTACGAGTAGATTCTCAAACACGGTTTTGGCCTCTGAGCTTTGTCCGAGATTCATAAGCACCACACCATAGTTATAGAGAGTTGTGATATCCTGGTCGCCCAATTCTACGGCTCTCTGATAAAACTCGTTAGCTTTTTCATAGTTTTGTTGTCTTGCATAGATCTTGCCCGATCTCGAATATGGAAGGATAAAATCAGGTTTAAGTTCTATCGTTTTCTGATAGTCGGCAAGGGCCTCCTCTATCTTTCCGTTATTCTCATGAGATAATCCTCGATAAAAATATAGGAGGGGATTTGACGGATCTTCTGTAATCCCAGCTGAAAATTCCTGCACAGCCTCGTTCCATTTGGCCTCATTGAATAGCTTCATCGCTTTTTGTGCTGCCTTTGGAGCTTCAGCGATTGGGTCTACTTCCAAGACTTGAAGTTCAAAATCACTTTGGATTGTATCGGCGAGCCTTGCGCGTACTGTTTTTGATGTTGGCAGAAAACCCTCCTTTTCCACAGTAAATTTATAATAGCCAGGTGTGAGCCCGCTTTTGTAGTAATAACCTTTTTTATCTGTCTCGAGCATGTATCTCACACTATCACTTTTGGCAAAAACCATGATTATTTTAGCTTTGACTATCACTTCCCCAGTTCTAGCATCCTTGACATATCCCTTTATAGCACCGGTGACTCCACTTTGGGCACTCCAAAAAGCTCTGCTCGATGAATTGATGGCACTATATGAGAAAGCAAATGCACTGATAATAAGAACACATACAATCAAAAGAATAGAGTTATGAAATTTTTTCATCGCGTGGCTCCTTTATGTTTTTCTCTTTCTTGACTTCAGATTTATTCTCTACCTCTTTGGCCCTGTCAAAATAGATTTCTGCCTTTTCTCTTTCCCCCAGCGATAGGTAAATAGCGCCAAGCACCTGATTGATGTTGACCGTGTCTCCGTAGTTTCTCAATTGTTCGAAGTATCCTGCGGCTTTTTCCAGTTGCTTGAGTTCCAGAAGGGAATTCCCCAAAAGGAAGAGAACAGAATAATCCTTAGTGATATCTTCTCTCTCAAGAAGATCCATAACTCTCTCATAATCCTTGTTCCTGTAATACGCTTTAGCAATGATGGGGATCGTGACGGAATTCCACAGGGATTCGGGCAGCTTATTATAGTATTCGAGCGATTTTTGGATATTGCCGCTGTTGAAGTACTGTGTCGCGATTTCGAAATTGTATGCCGGACCAGAAGTGGGAGGGTCAGTCCATTCATAACCTTCGGGTTTTTCTGCGAGAAAAGGCAGGACCGCAACGATTTTTCTGTAAACTTCTGTCCCTTTTGTTTCTATGCTCAAATAATAATTGCTCGAGCTCACGTCAGCAAGAGGCAAACTAAATAAGAAATATCTCCCTTGTTTCTCAACATCCTTGACAACGACAGATTCCTCTTCAGAATCCACACGTATAAGTCGAATATCTGGCTTGTCTTCAGAGAAGACGATCCCTTCTAATGATTCCGTTTTATTGTAAACGGACCGAGGATCGACGGATATTTTATATTTATCGGTGCTGAACGGCATGAATCGATCAGAATGTATTTCGTCCAACCTGTATCCCGCCAGCACAGGCACAGTTTTATCATCGATCTCCAGCTTCTCTTCGTGGGTCAAAAACTCTTCTGTCGAGGTGTTTGAAAACACGAGATTCACATTGAATATGCCGCTAATTACAGGCACAAATCCAGAGAACATGATTTTCTTCTCATCGAGTGCTTGCTTCTCTATGTTGTCAAGCTTAAATTCAATATTCTTCTCCTGCTGGTATATAGTCCTTCCGTCAAGGTCCTCGATTCTCAGATTAAGATTGAACTTTGCGGAATGGAGGTTATCCGTGATTTTCCTGAGGCGGATAGCATCGGGCATAATAGAGTAATTCAGAAATGTGTACCCTCTGTTCTTGCTCAAGGCAATTGAGGCATCCCCAGGCATTTCCTTGAAGGAATAAGTCACATCGACGATTCCCTCGATGGATTGAAAGCCACGAAGATATGTGTCGGATACTTCCTTTTCTGGGAGTGTGTAGATCTGGGCAAATACATAACTCGAAGATGTGGCCGAGGCCGGCATATCTGGATGGCCTTCCCCTGGGATGATGGACAGTGTCGCGTCCGCAAGTTCGGCATAGATACCTTTCAACTGGTTATATGCACTTCTAGCTCTCTCATAGCCAGATCTATAACCAGGAGAAAGAATATCTAAGGCCGTATCCATTCCTGGATAAAACAGTCGAAATTCTCCAAAATTTTCTCGCCTGTAAAACAGAAGATTCATGACTGGCGGAAGTCCAGGTCTATTCTCCGAATAATAGGTCCAAACCTCAGAATCGACGACCTGCTCGCCTCCGGTGTAGCTGCTTCTATCGGTGGGCTCACCCAGAATCATGTATATTCTTCCTTGATCGCTGCGTGTGCTTTTAAAGTATTTCTTTACGTAGTTGAGCCGTTTGTAGTACTCCAGCTTGTACTCATTTTCGCGCGTTTCAGGATTTGGATTTCTAACTTTCCAGAACGAGTTAATAAACCTCATCCGGTCTTCTTCGGTTTTCAGATCCTCGAAAACAGTTTTTTCTGCTTTTGTGATAATGGGCTCTACCTCTCTGAGCCATTCCTTTGCAAAATCTTCCTGTTGGGCATGAATAGGCCTGTACAACAACAGGAAATAAAGGGAAAAAAGGACATGATAAGCGGTTTTCGATTTTATCATCTGAGTACGGGGATCGAACCTTACAGTGCCTCGATAAACGCACGTTTTTCGTCTTTGATTACATTCAGGACAATGTGCGTTGTGACTCTTTCGATATGAGAGATATTGAGCTTGGTTTTTAAAAAATTATCGAGATCGCGCCTCCTTTTGAAGAAACACACAAGGATCGTATCCCATTCACCTGTGAGGTCATAGATCTCTCTTACCTCAGGATAATTTAAGATCTTATCATAAACACCGAAGAGTTTTCCTTGACTGATCCGCAGGGCAATGATAGCCGTGAGGGTGAACCCAAGAAGCTCCTCATCCACAGCCGGCACATAGCCCTGGAGCAACCCACTTTTTTCCATTTTTTTCACGTTGTTGTAGATGGCAGTCGTGGATGTTCCCACTTCTTTCGCTACCTCGCGAAAGCTTTTTCTTGCATTTTCATTCAAGGATTTTAAAATCTTTTTCTCCAACTCACTGATCATATCGACCTCCCCTGATAAATTTAACACATACTTTATAATCTGTATCGATTATCTGACCTTTTCACAACAAATTGACTCAAAATACCCTTACATAATATCAAACTTCAACTTAAAAGTGAACAGATTTTTAGTTAATTCTGTTCTTTGACCCACTACCGTGTGTGCCAACGATCAGTTCGTTTTCGCGGGAATAAATGACGATAACATAGAAAGAGATTGCAGGCATGTTAAATTTAGCCGTGATCAGCTTTTCCGCCGTTATTTGATAAGGTACCACTTTGTTTGGCGGCCGCCGAGATACTCGATCCCTTTTTCAGTGAACGCCACAGTCGTCTTATTTGTGCCATCTGCGGTTGTTCCTGATCTGGTTCGGCGACCTCGGAAGCATCTCGTCGCGCATGGCCGCGTTATAGGCAAAACTGGCGAGGATCACAGATGCCTGCATCAAATCCTCCTCTACCAGCCGGTCATACACATCCATGTTCGTGTGAAAAGTGGTCGTAAAGAACTCCAGGTCATCTTGCACGAATTGAAAACCCGGCAACCCCACTCTGACGAATCCCATGCGATCTCCATGACCTGAGAGCGGCTAAAACCTTCTTCACGGATCTTTGCGACCATCTTATAATCGACGGTGTCCTGGGATCCGGACAAAAAGCAACACAACACCCAAAAACAGACTAAGGCCATATATTTTGTCTTTTTTCTCATCGTTTCTCCTCCTGCATGTGTTTTTTATATTAGACCCATCAAGTGGATTTTGTCCACCTTTTTCCTCTAAAACTTTTCAAATTCGCATAGAATCAGAAAAAAACTTTAAATGTTTATTAGTTTTTTAATTATGCCTTGTTTATCTCGGAAAGATTGACTATTCTTAGATAATCTTCAAAAAAAGAGTTTTGATCTCAGATGAGGAGGACACTTTGATGGATAGAGACGCACAAGCAAAAAAAGACACAAGCGAAAAACTTCGATTCAAAAAGACTCAGATGAACCGTCGTCAATTCATAAAAATGGGGGCCGTGACGACAGCTTCTGGGACGTTATTTGGAAGGACAACATCGGATAGAGAACGCCAAAAACTTTTGAGGAATATCATTCGCTCCTCCGAATCCTTTTCAATGGGAGAATCCCCAGTTAAGATCACGGAGAAGTGCAAACGCATGCCCCAGAAGAACACGATCTTTGCGAGACAACTCTGGGACCATGAGTTTATTCAGAGAATCGAATCATCAATCGATCTATCGGTCCACGATGAATTACGTAAAACCCAAGGCTGGACTCAACTGGATGAAGCTCTGAACGAGGCGGCCTGGGCTGTGGATCATAAGTTCGCAGCAGGAAGCGAAAACGGACAACCCCATTCTTTGGCCTATGAATGGGATGAGCGGGTACGAAGACAAAAAGTCGCCTTCCGAGACCTGACAGATGCGAGCAGAAAGGTCAAGAAAGCAGCGCATTATCTTGGAGCCAGCCTCGTGGGCATCACAGATTACAATCCGCTCTGGACTTATTCCGAGTTGATCAAAGAAAAATTCGAAAACAACTCCGGACATGAGGGTCCACCAGAGTATGAGCTCTTCATTCCCGAATTTCCCTTTAAGCCGAAATCAGTCGTGGTCATTGCCGTCGAAATGGACTACCAGACGATTGCTCTTTCTCCCTCTGAACTCGAGGGAGCAGCCACAGGATTCGGTTACTCCCGTATGGCCTTTGTGGGTTATTCTGTGGCGACTTTTATTCGCGCCTTGGGTTACAGGGCCTTTGCTCACGGAAACGATGTGTCTTTGAGCATCCCCTATGCTGTGGCGGCAGGATTGGGTGAACTGGGCCGGAACGGCATGCTTATAACTAGAGAATTTGGCCCTCGTGTGAGATTGGTCAAGATCTTCAGCGAACTCGAACTCAAACCCGATCCGCCAAAAGCATTTGGAGTCTGGAATTTTTGCAAAAATTGTAAGCGCTGTGCAGAAGCATGCCCTTCTCAAGCTGTCTCTTTTAGTGAACCGACACTTGAGGGAAAAACCATATCCAACAATCCAGGTGTCTTGAAATGGTATATCAATCCGGAAAAATGCATCCAGTTTTGGAGAGAGAATGGATCAGACTGCGCCAATTGCATCACGGCTTGCCCCTACAACAAACTCTCCACATGGCCCCACCGGCTGTCAACTTCCATTGCAGCGCTCCCTGTGGCACCTCTTCACAGCTTCCTGGCTCGGCTGGACAAACATGTCGGTTTTGGAAATGTCGACAATCAAAAAGGGAATACAGCGTTCTGGGATGAAGGGTAGAAGAGATTTTTATGAATATTTCAGACTAGTAACCCGGAATTTGGTTAGGGAAATAATCCTCACATGATCCCTCTCGGTATATATCCAGTGTTGTGCAGTGCAATGCACCTCCCAGAGGGATCACTCGCTTTAAAGCATCCCACTCGTTCCAGGAATTCACGATCTTCGACATCGAAACATTCTCCCAAATATATTTGAATAACATAAATGCAAAGAAAGGCCACTTATCAAATCATCAATTTCTACTGTACGTATCCCAGCAGACGGGGTAAGAATAAAGTGATATCAGGGAGATAGCTGATGATGAGGGTTGTCGTTGCAAGAACAAAAAGGAATGGAAGCAGAGCTTTGATGCTTTTCTCGATGGGAATTTTGCTGATGCCGCAGGCCACATAGAGGCAGATCCCTACAGGTGGTGTGATCATGCCCAAACCCACATTGGCTTCGACAAGAATACCGAGATGAATGGGTTCCATGCCAAAAGAAACAGCAACGGGAACAATAATGGGGAGCAAAACGATAATCGCTGGCAGCGCATCCATAACCATGCCGAGCAATAAAAATACGATATTCACGAACAAGACAAACACAATCCAGTTCGAGGCATATTGCGTGATAGCCCGAGCGATCTGATGGGGAATGCGTTCGAACGTCATCACAAAGGAAAGCATGGATGCTGTACCGAGAACGATCAGCACAACGCCCGACAGTGATGCGGTTTGTAAAAGTGCTTTTTTGAGGTCTGCCAGTTTGAGTTCCCTGTAGATAAAGAAAGACAAACAGAATCCATAAATTACGGCGACTGCGGCAGCCTCGGTGGGCGTGAATATCCCTCCGTAGATCCCTCCTAATACGATGACGATCATCAACATGGGAAGGATCCCATCTCGGATGATGCGCAGCTTCTCTTTAAAGTTAATTTTTGGAGCCAAGGGGAGCCGGAGCTTTCTCGCGAAAAAAAACACGACGGCGATGAGCGCGATGGCGTTGACAACAGACGGGAGAATCCCTGCGGCAAACAGGCCTCCGATCGATATATTAGCCACAACGCCGATGATGATGAGGTCGATCGAAGGGGGCACGAGAGAGGACGCCCCGCCGGCCGATGCAAAAAGAGCAGTCGAAAAGTCAGTGGGATACTTATTCCTCTTCATCTCAGGAAACATCACAGACCCGATAGCAGCTGTTTTTGCGCTTCCTGATCCACAGATCGCTCCAAAAAAGAACGTGGAGATCGTAACAACAATACCAAGACCACCTCGGATACGTCCGAAAAACACGAGTGTCAGGTCAACAATGCGGCGGGCAATACCCCCATAGGACATAATCGCACCCGCCAAAATGAAGAAAGGGATAGCCAATAGTGTAAAGGAATCCAAGCCCGACATGAATTTCTGAGGTAAAAAAATGAAAAAGTCAGGATCAAAAGAAAGATATACCAGCCCAGCGAGAGCGGAAACACCGAGTGCGATCCCGATGGGCACGGACAGCACAAGCGCTGCAAAAAATACAATGAATATAACGACTCCCATGTTCTCCCCTACTGTGCGGGATTCTCGACCTTTTCTTTATTACGGATATCCAATTTTTTATTACGGATATCCAACCACCAGTTTCGTAGAACGTAATAGAACATCAAGAAGCCGCCCACCACTGCTGAGGAATAAGGCACGGCCATGGACATTTGCGTACTCGGTGCAACTTGTTTCGCCATGCTCAATGTAAATTCCGTTGCTTTCCAGACAAATATCGCGAGGAATCCAGCGACAATAAAAGTGACGAACGTGCCGATCGTCTTCTGAAGTCGTTTACCGAAACGGTCTACGAGAAACCTCAGGGCAAAATGCGATTTTGTTTTAAATGCATAAGCAGCAGCCAGGGTGGCCAGCCACAAAAAAAGGTATCTCGCCAGTTCTTCAGACCAAGCGAGAGAAAGATGAAAGATGTACCGGAAGAGGACCTGGATGAATGTTACGCCCACTATAGCCACCAGAATCACACATAAGGACAACTCTAGAGGCTGCGTAAAAAGCGGCTTAGATGTCTTTTCGTTGGATTTCTTACTCATTCTTGGTATCGATAACTTTTTCGATGAGTGCCATCCCCCCGACCTTTTCCGCATTGTGCCTGTACACACGTTCGACTTTTTCCCGGAAAGGGCCTTTATCCACCTCGTAGAACTCCAATCCTAATTCTTTGAGTTCGGCCAATGCAGATTCTGTGAGAGCGGCCATGGTTTCACGCTCGGCAAATACTGATGCTTTTCCCGCTTTCAATACAGCGGCCTGCACATCCAAGGGAAGCTTATCATAAATTTTTTTGCTGAAGATCAGTGCGATTACTAAAAACATGTGGTTTGTGTAAGAGACATACTTGGTCACTTCGTAGAATTTCTCATACAGAAGGTCGAGATGATCTGTCTCGGCGCCATCCACAACCCCGGTCTGCAGGGCTGAATAGAGCTCACCAAATGCCATCGGCGTGGCTTGAGCGCCCAAAGCGTTGAAGGATTCAATCAACATTGGGCTGGCCATGACCCTAAGTTTTATGCCCTTCAAATCATCAGGAACTAAAACAGGTCTCTTGGAGTTCCAGACATTCCGAATCCCCGAGAACCAATAGCCGAGAACCAAACAATTGAGCTTTTTCTCCACGGTCCGGGCTAAATCTTGACCAATTGGCCCGTCGATAACACTGTAACAGTGATCAAGATCCCGGAAAATAAAAGGGAGGTTGAAAAGCTCGGCTTCAGGAACAGATGTGGACAACCCGCCCGCTGTACTCGATGCATTGGCGGCTATCAATCCCAGTTTCACCATCTGAGTGCTTTCTTCCTCAGAACCGAGTTGTGAATTCGGAAAAATTTGCACCTCTACAGCGCCCCCCGTTTCAGCTTCAAGGACTTCTTTAAACTTTTCATAACCTTTTTGGAAAGGATGTCTTTCATTTCCGTTATGGGCCACTTTTAAAACGATCTTTTTTACTTTTTTCCCCGTCGGAACTGAAGTTTCAGTGGTTTCTTTACAGCAAATGGAAAGGAACACCAGGGAAAAAATAACGGCAATGGTAATACGAACTCTCATGGTTTTATTATCATTCCTCATTCGGTTTCCGATCATCTCTTCTAGGTATAATGCCCGTCGATTCCTCCCTAGAGTTTATGATTCTAGTCAATAATTGAACATATTTCAACTAAAACATAAAATCCGTGTAAAGATTCTATTGACAGCTGCTATTTGAGTGAATAAGATGCAATTTGGGATATAAAAGAGCATACAAATCAGAAACTGGATTCGAGGTTCTCTATAATCCTGATTTCTTCATGCGATCCTTTATTCCATACGATTGCATTATTTCTTCCATATCTTCTGGGTCATTATAATGAGTGCTAGCCTTTCGCCTTTATATTTAAAAAAGAGGAGTCTTTAATGAATATCAGCAAGGATTATGATTGCCCTGTGAGTTTATTTGAGGAATTCTGCGAGTTCATAAAACCTGACATAAAAACACACGTTTTCTTGACATGTTTTTTTTAAAATTGAGTTAAGAAGATCAAGAGCATGAGTAAAATTGGAGTTCTAACCTTATTTTGTACATTTATTGTTTTGGTACCAGTATTCAATGCATCTGCTCAGAAATCCAAACAAAGGTATGAGATCCTGAGGCTCATAAGACAAGAAAAACTCGATCTCGTTCTGCCAGGTGCGATGAGGGATAACAATGTCGACATGTCAACAACACTTCCTATCGCTAATGGCCTATCTCACACGGCATATTTAAGCATGACCAAGGCCTTGGGCGAGAAATACTCCAGCAGAATTGTGTCTGCAGAGAATGTTATCACGGATTTTCGAGTGAGACGAGTGCAGCGCGAAATCATTGAATTTTCAAATGCCTGTGAAATACAAAGACAAATTATGGATGAGGCCCTCCGAAGGATCAAGCCAGGGATAACGACTCGTGAAGAAACCGGCTGGTGGGCGCAGGACCAACTGTGGGCGCTAGGACTCCCTCCATCATACGAAGCAGCCACCTTACATCTTCCTTATTTGCCGGGAGTATCCCATTCTGAAGTCTCAGACCGTTCAGCGACCGGGCAACCGGGGTATGTTTTTCAGCGAGGTGATTTTGTCTCATGGGATATGGCTATCGGATATTTGAACTTCGGTAGTGGGGAAAACGGGTGAGTATCAGTTATGAAGACAATTCGATCGTCACTGAAAAGGGCATCGAAGCGCTCTATCCCTGGCATGAGGAAATCTTGATCATACGCTAACAACGTATCCGGGATCATGAATAAATTAAATTTACATAACTTGAATTTGTTTTTAAATATCATTTGATGTTTTAATTAAAGGAGGAGGAAGGAAACGATGTCAAAATTTCACTTGAAAGTATTTTTCACCATTGTATTTTGTCTCTGTGTGGTGCTGTCCGGCCAGGCATTGACATCTCAGTCACAAAAATCATCTGAGCCTAAACTTGAACTCACGCTCAAAGAAAGCGTTATGGTTCCGATGAGAGACGGAGTCAGATTATCGACAGACCTCTATTTTCCGAATAGAGCCGATAAAAATCTGCCGGTGATTCTCATCCGAACACCTTATAATAAGAATGAATTTAGAGATCAAAAACAAAGTCCACAGGCATATAAGTTCGTGTCTCATGGTTTTGTCGTTGCGATCCAAGATTGTCGTGGGAAATTCGAATCAGAAGGCATTTATTCACCACCTGCAGGTCAGGAGGCTGAGGATGGCTATGACGCGGTGGATTGGCTGGCGAAGCAACCATGGAGCAACGGCAAGATCGGTACTTTTGGCTGCTCTTACCCGGCCGAAGTTCAAGCAGCGCAGGCTCCTCTAAGACATCCGAACCTCACTTGTATGATTCCGCAATGTGGTCCTATGATCGGTGCGGCCAATGGCCGTTACAGATACTGGTCCGGTTTTAAGGGCGGTGTCCTGGATTTGGCTGCAAGCATTTCGTGGTATTTTAGGGCTGCCTCCAAATATTCTTTTAAACCCCCGGCCGGCCTATCCGATGATGAGGTTCTTACGATCCGACATTTTTTTGACCCGGGTCCTACAAATTTTCCTGACGTTGATTTTGAAAAGCTGAATTGGCATTTACCGATCGTTGACATCATGAAAAAGGCGGGTTCACCGCCCAACGATTGGGAAAAATTGATTACAACTGACTTTGGCGATCCGTGGTGGCACGATGTGATGGGCTATTATGATGGCACAGAAAAAATAGATGTGCCAGCGCTGCATATGAGCTGTTGGTACGACCCCAGCGTGGATGAAACGATTTATGAATTCAATTATTTTAGGGAAAATTCCGTATCGGAAACTTCTGCTAATAATCAGTTTGTGATTATCTCAGGTATGACACATTGTGGCTTCGAGAGGGCTACAGAACACACAATAATCGGTGAGCGTGATGTCGGAGATGCGAGGCTCGATTACTGGGACATCTATATCAAGTGGTTTGAGTACTGGTTAAAAGGAGTGAATAACGGCATTACGAATATGCCGAAAGTGCGGTATTACACGATGGGGCGAAACGAATGGCAATCAGCGGATGTTTGGCCAGTCCCTGAAACTCAATACACAAAGTACTTCCTCCACAGCCGGGGGCATGCGAACAGCCGGAATGGAGATGGATGGCTTTCGATAGACGAACCAGAGGATAATCAATCCGATGTATTTATCTATGATCCGGGGAATCCAGTTCCTTCTGTTGGAGGTCAGCGAGGCACTTCATATGGAACTCCTGCGGGGGCCATCGATCAAGCGCCAGTTGAACTTCGTAATGATGTTTTGGTCTACACAACTCCAGTATTAGAGAAAGACATTGAAGTCACGGGTCCGATTGCAATAGTTCTTTATGTCTCTTCATCCGCAAAAGACACAGATTTCACTTCTAAACTGGTGGATGTGTATCCCGATGGTACAGCCTACAATATTCAACAGGGGATTTTCCGGGCAAGATATCGAGAGGGATTCACCAAGAAAGTCTGGATGGAAAAGGGAGGAGTGTATAAAGTTCAGATCGATCTGGATGCGACCAGCAATACCTTTAAAGAGGGACACAGAATCCGTGTGCAAGTCTCGAGCAGCGATTTTCCACTGTTCGAACGAAACCTGAACACCGGAGGCAATAATTATGATGAAACAGAATGGCTGATCGCAGAGAACACGATCCACCATTCCAAGCAGTATCCTTCCCACATTGTGCTGCCCATCATCCCGGAAAACAAGGATTAGGGAAAATTTCCTCAGCCAATCCGGAAATAAACATCACATAGGAGGCAAAAGATGTATAGAGAAAACACGCATACCAAGATAAGATTTTTAGTGATCCTGTTCTTCCTTGGTTTTCTATTTTGCAGAGTAAGCTACGCACAAAAACCCATTCTCACCGATGAATTCGACCGCTTTTTGGTGACCGAAGAAACAAAAATCGGCGACATAATCGGACAGATCGAACTGGTGTTTCCGAATCCCAAAAAGATCACCTGGAGTTTGGTTCCACCGGTTCCTGGAGGAGACCGGAGACACTACCTGAAGGAAGGCCAGCTCGATGCCACAACAATCGTCGAAATCGACCCCGATACTGCCGAGATAAGGCTTAAGGAGCATCCTGCCCAATACCCAGCTCATTATTACGCCGAAGTCCGCGCGACGAATGAGGACGGGTTAATGGAACAGGTTCTCATCATCATAGCGCTCGAAGAAACACCCAAACGAGAAAATGCGTTGGATATCTTCACTCAGCGCATAGAAACTGGACCCATACGCTTTTTTGCCACAGCGGCGGTCGATCCCAAAAAGATCGAATACGCAGCAAACGTCGCCAGTGCTCTTCTCTCGAAGGACAGAAGAGGCTCTGGACGGATCTCCGCGTACCTTAAGGAAAAGAATGTGGTCATGACAATTTTTAAAACATTCGAGGAACGCAACACCTCGATCGGGTTTTACATGCACAGAAGAAGCCTGGGATTAAGGACGCAGGACCTTGAGGACGAAGAGATCATCCCAGATTATTTGAGACTTGGCGGACCGCGAGACTTGCGCCGCGATGCATCGGTTGAGGAGATTACCCACTTGATCCACAGAGGGGGGATCAGGGAGGCCTATCCGGGTGTTCAGAAACGGCTTGAACATGCTACGCAAGAAGCGGTCGAGCGGAATTTTTATCGCCCTCAGGAT
This sequence comes from uncultured Eubacteriales bacterium, assembly GCA_964406575.1. Lineage (GTDB taxonomy): Bacteria > Acidobacteriota > Aminicenantia > Aminicenantales > Aminicenantaceae > WTAW01. The sequence continues at coordinate 31,930 of CAYOSH010000013.1, forward strand.
GGATTGCCCGCCGATTCATTTGCTGATGAATACTTAGCCTTCGGCCTCGATATCCTCTATGGCGTCCGCTCTCATCGGTCCTATAACGGCATGCCCCTGACACCCGAAAACCTCAAGATAATCGACCCGGAGCTATACGACATCCTCTCGTTTCTCTTCCCTACCCGGGAAGAGTTCTTTAAGGAAATGGGATGGGAAAAAGATCTAAAGGAAGGTCAATGATGGAGTATCGAACATTGGGCCGTACGGGTGTTAAGGTCTCTCCTATTTGTCTGGGATCGGACGATTTTGGTGATGCCACTCCTCCTGACATCGCAGCAAAGATCATACTAAGAGCGATCGATGCCGGCATCAATCTCATCGATACCGGAAATCTGTACGCCGAGGGAGAGAGTGAAAAAATCATCGGACGGACGCTCAAAGAGAACAGCCGGCGGCATCAAGTCCTAATCTCAACCAAAGTGGACCACGCTCCACGCAAACGGGGTGTTTCCCTGGACAAATACGCACCGCAAATGGCCCCGAACACACAAGGCAACTCCCGGTTGAACATTTTGAGGGCCTGCGAACTCTCGCTTAAGGATCTCCAGACTGACTACATCGACATTTTCCAGATCCATCGGTACTATCCTGAGTATCACATTGATGAGACTTTAGGCGCGTTGACCGACCTTGTCCGGCAGGGCAAGGTCCGATATATCGGGTGTTCGACTTTTCCTCCATGGAAGGTCATGCAAGCCATCATGTTGAGCGAGATGAAGAATTATGCCCGGTTTGTGGTAGAAGAATCTCCTTGCAATTTGCTTGACCGCCGCATCGAGAACGAACTGATCCCGTTGGCGCAGGAAAACGGACTCGGAATACTCGGCTGGGCTCCTCTTGCACATGGTATGTTGCTCGGAGTTTACAGCAAGGAAGATGAATATCCGCAAGGTTCAAGGGCAGCGGCAAGGGGTTCGTTTTATGCGGATCGCATTACAGCGAAAGGTATCCAAGTCGGGACAAGGTTCGTGAAATTGGCCAAAAAGGCCGGTATCACACCTGCCCAGCTGGGAGTTCTGTGGTGCAAGGACCAACCGGGTGTGACCGCTCCTTTGATCGGTCCTCAGAAAGTGAAACATTTGGAGGACTTCATCCCCGTTTTAGAAATGACCCTGTCTGATGAATTGCGGGAAGCGTGCGACAATCTCGTTCCTCCCGGAAGTGCTGTGGCCAATTTCCACAACACGGCCGGCTGGATGAAGGGGAAGTTGATGTAAAACTGAATGGCTATGTTCGCTGGAAAAGGATCTCTCACATACAAGAAGATCTTCATCTTCTGGGTTCCCCTGGCAGCGACATGGCTGATGATGGCCGCAGAAGGACCTTTTCTCGCAGCGGTGATTGCCCGGCTCGCAGACCCCAAATTCAACCTGGCCGCATTTGGAGTTGCGTACTCCTTTGGGGTCCTCATCGAAGCACCGATCATTATGCTCATGAGCGCTTCAACAGCCCTGGTGAAAGACCGAGATTCCTATCTAAAGCTGAGAAATTTCTCGTTGACTTTGATAGCCAGTTGCACGCTCATCATGGTCATCTTTGTCATTCCTTCGATCTTTTATTTCATCATGCAAAACCTGATCGGACTTCCTGAAAATGTTGCTCATCTCACACATCGGGCATGTCTCTTCCTTATCCCCTGGCCTGGAGCAATAGGATATAGACGTTTCTATCAAGGCGTCCTGATCCGGAGTGATCTCACTCGCCGTGTGGCGTATGGGACAATTATGCGCTTGACAACCATGACGATCGTCGCTCTGGCCTGTTTTCTATTCTTTCCTCTCAATGGAGCAACGGTTGGCACAGTCTCTTTGTCGCTAGCCGTATGCGCAGAGGCGATTGCCAGCCGTCTGATGGCGCACAAAGTTGTTAAGCAGCTCATGTCTGAAGAGCAGCCCGTGCACACAAGAAAATCCTTAAGTTACAGGTATATCACTAGGTTTTACTATCCTTTGGCACTGACATCGATTTTAGGATTGGGCATTCACCCTATGGTCACCTTCTTCATGGGACAAAGCCGTATGCCCATCGAATCTTTAGCCGTGCTGCCCGTGATCAACTCTCTCGTATTCATTTTCAGAAGTATGGGCCTCTCTTTCCAGGAAGTCGGAATAGCCTTGTCGGGTGAAAAAAACGAGAATTTCAAAATGCTGCGCAATTTTGCTCTGTTTCTGGGTCTCTCAGTGGTTGGCGCACTTTCTCTCATCACCTTCACATCCCTTTCCTATACATGGTTTCACAAGATTTCAGGGCTTTCTCTGGAACTGACTCGATTCGCTCATCTTCCTGCTCAAATCTTGAGCCTTTTTCCCGGACTCACCGTCCTCATCTCCTTCCAGAGAGCTCTACTCGTGAAGAATGAAAAAACAACCCCGCTCACGATAGCTACATCCATTGAGGTTGTTGCTATCTTCACTATTTTGCTCATTACGATCGCCGGTCTGAATCTCATCGGGGTGATAGCTGCAGTTATCGCCTATGTTATCGGACGCCTCTGTGCCAACACATATCTCTTCATCCCATGTAAAAAAGCTCTCATTTAAATGATCTAGTTGAATTTGACAACTGTATGAGGCTGTGATATACAATTTTTTCATAATATCTTGTAAAATGATAAAAACCCTATGAAATTATTCGCTTTTGTTGGAAATTCCAACACTGGAAAAACGCGCTTGATCTCGCAATTGGTTCCAGTACTGAAACAAAAAGGCTATTCCGTTGCTGTCATCAAACACTGTGCGCATGGTTTTGAGCTGGACACCGACGGAAAAGATTCCTGGAATTTTAACGAGGCGGGTGCAGACACCATCGCCATGGTCTCACCGGAACGATTGGCAATACTCAGCTACAACCAGGACGAACCCAGCCCTGAAAGTATAGCTGTGAAGCACTTCGAGAGCCCTGATATCGTCCTTGTCGAAGGTTTTAAAGGGGATAAATCGATCAGGAAAATCGAAGTTCTTAAAAAAGGAATTTCAGAAAAGATAGAGAGCCTTCCAGAAGAGCTTTTTGCTGTAGTCTCTGACTTTGATATCGACACAGACAAATCCGTATTCCAGCCTGATCAGATCAATCAGATCGCAGATAAAATCCAAGGCTCGGTGATCAAACGGAAATCGTCGATCGCCCTTCATATCGATGGAGCTTCGATTCCCATGAATGATTTTGTCCAGAAGATCTTCACGAATGCTATACTGGGAATGGTTCGTTCATTAGAAGGGATCAACGAGAATCCAGCGCGTATCACCTTATCCCTTTTTATGGAAGGAGAAAAACGATGAGAAATCCCAAGAATTGGTTATGGTTCATCTTGTTCGGTTCACTCTGGGGAATCAATGAATTGATGATGGGAGAAGTTTTATCTGCAAACGCTGTGCCTCATTTTTCTGTACTCCTGACTGTCATCGCCCTGTTCATACTGGCTGTGGGCAGAGGTGTCGTTAACAAACCCGGCTCATCCACAATTATCGGAATGGTCGCAGTCCTCTTCAAGCTGGCCAATGCCGCTCCGTTCCATTGCCATCTGCTCGGCATTTTTATGGTCGGTTTAGTCTTCGACGTTTTGGCTTCTGCGCTGATCAAAAGTGAAAAGACCGCAGCGATCAAGTGCAGCCTCACGGGCATACTGAGCGCTTATACGGGGAATGCGCTTTTTGCTCTTGTTATCACTTATATCATTCGTTATGAGATCTGGACTAACGGAGGATTGGCCAAAGTCCTTGGACACATTTTTGTGGCCGGGACATTGACAGCCATTCTCGCTGCAATAGCTGTGCCATTGGGATTTCGGCTCGGTGTTTCAAGCGGAGCACTCTCCGAAAAGAAGCCCAAATGGACGTATGCCGGGACAATTGTGAGTATCTTTATTATCTGGATCCTGGTACGCGTTATCGGCTGATCAAAATATCAACATTCCGTTTTTTTTTACATCGCAAAAAATAATAAAATAAATTTTCCCTTAACGAAGGATGTCCACTCTGATCCCGAATTCGAAATACCGCCCCCGCCAGGGAAATCCAGGCTCTGTATAGTAGAATTCGTCAAAGATATTGCTGGCCTTGATATAAGGCTCCACAGTCCCCAAACGATAAGACGCAATAATATCCAGACTCGCAAAAGAAGGAATGTCCAAAAGTTCGCCCGAACTGAAATCATACCATGAAGATGAGGAAGCGATCATCCCGAGAAAACTCATACGAAAATTCGTGGCCGGGAAAAGGACCCAATCAAAATTGAGTGTGTGGTTTGCCAGGGCATCGAGAGGCCGATCGTCCGTGACATTCTTGTGGTCCAGATAAGTGTAATTGATCGTTGCACTCATCCACTTCAGGGATTTTTGCAGTTGCATCTCTACCCCATTGATATAGGCTTCGCCCACATTGAAATATCGGCGCGTCCGGTCAGGAAGCCTTACACTGTCGATCAAGTTCTTAAACCTGGTGAAAAACACAGAGCCGGTGCAATAGAAATCTTTACTATAAGTAAAGCCAAATTCCCCTAAGTTTCCTGTCTCACTCAACAGGTCCGGATTTCCCGATGTACTGGAATACATGGAACGCATGGAAGGGAAATGCGTTTTTTGAGAAAAAGATAGATGGAGTGATAAAGGATCGATCGGAGAGAATTTGACTCCGATAAGAGGATTGAGCTTTGATGTGTTCGATCCCTCGAATTTTTCCAAATAATCCAAACTTACTCCCGCAATAAGTTCCCACTTTTCAGTAAACGAAAAATGGTCCTCGATTCCCAGTGAGACGGTCCCCTGATCATATTTTTTCCAAGGTTCATCCACGTCATCTTGAGTGCGGGCGATATCTTTCTTTAAGGAGAGACTTGTTTTCAGCGTATGGGCTGGCGCGATACGAAAATCCCAAAGACCGTAGAGTCCATATACAGAATTGTCATATGTGCTTACGAAATCCAGCTCGGTCATCGATTGATCTCTATACGCATCGAGCGTATTATCGTACTGAACATAAAAGGCCCTGAAATGGAGCGTTGAATTGTCTCCCACCGCCGTATAACCTCCCGCATTAAAAGAATAGCGATCCCAATTCTTAAAGCGCCAATAACGGGGTCTATCTGTGCCTAGCTCGGGAGGCAATCCGTACTTTGAAAAATAGAGGCCCGTGTTGAAGAGAATCTCAGTCCGGTCAGATGGAGTGTAGTATAGCTTGAAATTGAGATTCGTTCTTTCGTAATCGCTGTTTATCCGGTCTATCTTTCCCAAGTCCTCATCAGGATAGACAAATGCATCTGAATCCTGGTACTGAAATGTTCCGGCAAAACCGAGACGGTTCCACTGATGATTGGTATCGAGGACAAAGCTTCGTGTGTTCTTTTCCCCATACGAAGCATTCAGCGATAACTCCGACCCGGCGCTGGGCCGTCGGGTGATGACATTGACTATGCCTCCCAATGCATTAGGGCCATAAAGGACTGAGGACGGTCCCTTGGTGATTTGGATGGAATCGATCCCTCCAGCTGCAACGGTTTTTAAATCGAAGGAACTGAAATAGGGCTCATAAACGGGAATACCATCCACCAGAAGAACAATCCGCCGGGAATCGATCCCCCTGAGGCTAAGGTTATATTCATTTTTATTGCCCACTGTGACATAGACTCCGGGGGCATACTTGATCGCCTCAGAGAGATCGACAGGTCTATTCCGCTCAAATGTTGTGGAATCCAAACGCGTAACTGTTGAAATGGGAAGGTCTTTAGGCGCTTCACCCACAACGAGAATCTCTTCTGTGATCTGGACAGGCTTCTCGGATTTTTTTTTCTCTTTCTGAGTTTGTTTGTTTTGTGCCTGGAGAAAAAGATTAGAAAGGAGGAGAAATAAAGAGATGCATAACGCAAAAAATACAAAAAATTTTTTCATAACCATTCTCCTTTCCAAACACGGGAGGCAACGCCGTTTCCAGCCCTACCCTATCGGCTTTTTACCATGACCTCCGCGGCTTTAGGCCAAAAGCTCGGAGACTAAAATCTAGTTTCTAGCAAAATCGAAGGTTTCTGTCAACATCCTGTCTTTATATGTAAGCATCCTTATTTCCGTGATAAGGGCATTAGACGAAAAAAAAGAGCGAGTCACTGTCCTTATGAGTCGGATGGTAGTGGGTGGGGGGGTCTTCGACGAATATGGACTGTGACGAACTCCTGCTATTTCCTGGAGAGTCCATTTAAATGACCTCATTTTGCATTTTCCTAAGATCCCTAGTATTATAACCAATTATGATAAGTTAGCTCTTTTCTAGTTCTTAATTCATCGCTAGCTTATAGTCGATAAAGGAGATAACTATGACAGAAGACCACAAAGCATGGGTTCCTGAAGTAGTTGGAGACTGGTGGCAGATCGCCGGAAACCCTGATCTGGGAAAATATCAGACCGATCGTCAGGAACCTCTGGATTTCGGCATCTGGAAAGCCGCTGATGGAACCTGGCAACTTTGGTCCTGTGTCCGATACACCGGATGTGGAGGAAAAACTCGGCTGTTTTACCGGTGGGAAGGCGATAGATTGACAGATAAAGACTGGCGTCCCATGGGGATCGCCATGGAGGCAGACCCAAATTTCGGCGAAACGGAAGGAGGGCTTCAAGCACCCTATGTTCTCAGAAATGGTGATGTTTACTATATGTATTACGGGGATTGGGTCAATATCTGCCTGGCTAAGAGCTGGGACGGCAAGACTTTTGCCCGGCACTTGAATGCCGATGGCCTTTCCGGATTATTTTCAGAAAAGCCTGGCACCAGTAGCCGCGATCCCATGGTGATGGCCTACCGGAATCTTTACTATATCTATTATACTGCTGTCCCAGATGGAAAAGGTGCCATCTACTGCAGGACCTCCACAGACCTGATCAACTGGGGAGATTCGGTCGTGGTCTCGGCAGGAGGGATCGGAGGAGAGGGCCCGGCAGCCGCAGAATGTGCTTTCACTTACTATTTACCCGATGATTATGCGTTTTATTTTTTCCGTGCCCACCCCATCAAAGATAGTGACGCATATGCGACGGCTGTCTACCGTTCCCAAAATCCATTGGATTTTGGCGTAGACTCAGACGACTATCTTGTCGGCAGCCTGCCCTACGAAGTCGTTAGGATCATTAAAGACGGCCCAGATTTTTATCTCACGGCCTTGAACCCGGGCTACGACGGCATAAGGTTAGCCAGGATGAAATGGGTCCCTATTAAATAATCTGCGCCTTCATCCAGCCGGCTGTGTTGTGGAAATTCGCCACATTGCTTCCGGGAGGAACGAGATTATCACAGGCTTCCCGCAATTCATCAGACAGGGTCATTTCCAAGACCGGAATCGTGTTCTCAAGATGCTCCATAGTCTCAGGACCGACGAGAGGAGCGGTGATGCCCGGCTGGTCTTTGACCCACAGAATCCCTAATTGAGCAGGCGTGAGTCCGGCCTCTTTGGCCAGAACAGAAAACTTTTTCCCCACTTCGATGCCTTTTGCTGTCACCCGGTCTGCATAGAATCCTCCACGTAACGCGGCTCGTGAATCAGGGGGATATTCGTCTTCCTTATCATACACACCCGCCAAAATGCCCATGGCGAGCGGTGACCAGGTGATGATCCCGAGACCGAACTTTTGAGCCATGGGGAGAAGTTCATTTTCGATGCGGCGGTCCAAGAGGTTATAGGGCGGCTGTTCGGTCGCAATGCGCACATACCCCTTAAATTCACTGAGGAGGATCGCTTCCATTACGGCCCACGCAGGATGTGTCGAAAGGCCCACGTAACGGATCTTCCCCGCCCGGACCAGATCTGTCACTGCACCCAGGGTCTCTTCGATATGCACTTCCAGATCCTGGCGGTGGATCTGATAGAGGTCGATGTGGTCTGTTTGAAAACGCTTCAAAGATCCCTCAACCGCACGGATCATGTTCAAACGGGTCGGTCCACTCTGGTTAGGCCCGAGCTCTGGAACAAATTCGTCAAGAGTCAAACCAGGACGGCGCTGTCCGTGGTCGCATTTTGTGGCGAGCAACACGGAATGACGCATCCCGTTGGCTTTAAGCGTCCGTCCGATAATACGCTCGCCTTCTCCCTCTGCGTAAGAATCTCCTGTGTCGAAGAGGTTGATCCCCGCCTCGATCGCACGATTCATCATCGCTGCGCATTGTTTTTCCGGCACGGGATCTGCAAAGCAGTCCGTTCCAAAACACAGGGGTGAAACCTTCACGCCTGTTCGTCCTAAATTCCGATATTCCATAATTTTTCCTCCACTTAGATTTCAGTCATTTTTTCACTTTTTTATGATCCCTGAATGATCCCAATCTTTGATAGTCCCCCACTGAAAATTTTGGTCAGTAAAACCCACCACTCTGATTCCCGTTTCTTTTTCACATTCCAAAAAATCCTGTATCGAATCATACGTTACCCCATTCAGGGATTCGATCTCAAGCCACCGATTCTTCTCCACTTCAAGAAAGATATGATATCTCGTTTTGTCATAGAGACGCCTTGCTTTCCTTATCCTGTATACGTCCAAGATTTCTCCAATTTATGTCCGTCAGGATTCCTCATCCTCACCATTATTTTTTATGGAAAAACTAAAGTCAAATGAATAAAACCTCTCACTGTTTATACTCTCCGATCGTGAATGATCCGGCGTTGTAAACACCGTCGGGGAGAACATTCGGGAGTTTGAACTGAGGGTCGGTGAGCAATGCATAGATCTTTGGGTCTCCCGTCTTAAGCTTCCCGGCCATGTTGTATCGCCACTCTTCCTGGATCTGCTCCAGCCTCCCGGGAAAATCCTGAGCACCAAGGATAGATGTCCAGACACGTTATCTCTCAATTAGAGTTTATATCACACTCAGCTATGAAGTTCAATTTTAAAAAGTTGAATTTGTTTTAATTTCGTTTTATTATATTACAATCCATAAACAAAAACCTCGAAAAGATGATGACATTTTCTTTATATGTGGAACTATTCTTTAAACTTAAAAAATGAAAGGAAGACTCATGAACACAAATCCACAGGCAAGATTCAGGGCAAAAATATGGGTATTCAGCGTTTGTTTACTGTTGTTATTTAGCCTGCTCATCGCACCCCAAGCTCTACAATCGGACATTGGCCACAGGAGCCAGCCAGTCAAAGGATTCACCTACGATTTCGACCGATGGCCCTACCCAATACATGCCGAAGTGAACGCACGCCTTCAAGAACTGGCAAAGCAGTATCCTAATATCGCGCGGACAATACTTATCGGTAAAACCCGCGAAGGCCGGGACATGATGGTGATGGAGATCACAAATAAGGAGACGGGTTCAGGAACATCCAAACCCGCCGTGTGGCTGGATGCCAACATCCATGCTGGCGAGATCACGGGACGTCTGTACATGACGTATCTGATAGAACGTTTGATCTTTGAATATGGCAAGAATCCGGATGTGACACGTCTCGTGGATACCCGCGCTTTTTATGTCCTGCCCGTTTTCGATGCCGATGGCGGTGAACGAATTCTCACGAGGCATCCCGCATGGCCCGGATACAATCCCAAAGAACAGCCGGGAAAGGACCTTGACGGCGACGGATACATCACACAAATCCGCGTAAAGGATGCGAGCCGGGAAGGAGGTTATCGCTATTATTTGGAAAGTGATGAGGTCATTCGAGGAAGAGCCCAGACAGATTTTATGAACCGGAGAAGCCGCAACGAGCTGACCGGAGAACGTGAAGGTGAGGACTTCAACAGGAACTGGTCGGCGGAATGGCTTCCCGAGGAACCAGGTGCGGGGCCCTATCCTTTCTCGCTCCCCGAATTGCGTCACGTCGCTGACTTTCTCACAACAACGCATAAGAACGTCTTTTTTGTCTATTCGATCCACTCCGGAGGCGGCCAGCACGAAGGCCGGAGTTATTTTGTGCGCCCACTCATGGACCATCCCTATGAAAAGATGCAGCATGAGGACAACGATTTCTATGTGAGAGCAGGCGCTATTTGGTCCTATTTAAGCGCGGGTAATGTCATAGAAAACAACTACTACAGCTTCTTGTTCAACACGAGTGAAGAGGATGAAGAGGGAAATCAAAAGGGATACGGCCCAACCATGGCCGGTTTCATGAGCGACTTTATCTACTCTCATGTTGGACTCCACTGTATTCTACCCGAAATATCAGGATCTGGGATCGATTATGACAAGGACGGTTATTACACCATTCCCGAGCTGGAACGATGGGCCAGAGAAGAAATGGGAGACAAGATATACTCTCCTTGGAAACCTTATGATCACCCTATTCTTGGCAAGGTCGAGATCGGAGGCTCCAGGGGCATCCCTCCGGCATTGGGCGATCGTGCCAAATTCGATTGCGAGGCCCAATATGACTGGATTCTGTATGTGGCTAATCTGTCCCCGCTCCTTCGGATCAAAAATGTAACAGCGGATCCTACATCCGATGGCAAAATCAAAGTTGTGGCCACCATCCGCAATGATGGCTGTTTATCGAGATATGTGACCCGGAATGCGATCAAGATCAGACGCGATTACCCTGTGCTTGCAAAAATTAACGTTACAGGTGCCAAACTTGTTGACAGTGAGCCCATCAAGAACATAGGCCATCTTCTCGGAACATGGTCCTATATCCGTTACTGGATTGAGGGCCAAGACAGGTCGACAAAGACCGCGGAATGGACCCTCGAACCTGCAGGATCTGGGTCTATCGAGGTGACCGTTGAGGTTCAATCACACAAAGGCGGCACCGACAAGAAAACAATCACTTTTAAGAAATAAAGCTAAACGAATGTCAAAACCTTTCGAATTCTCAGAGAATTCGAGTGAAGTTTTTGTGGTTTTTTGAGACAGCTATTTTTACGGAGGTCTATCTGATGAAAACTAAAAATTATTTGGTCATTTTATCCTTTTTCCTTGTCTTGCTTATAATGGCCTGCGGTTCACCAAAAAAAATCGAGGAAAAAAAGGTAAGCAAGCCAAGCACTTACGAAGATCTTCTCACAGTATTCCAGGAATTCAGGGAATTCCAACCCCCTAAGATGACAAATGGAGTTCCGGACTATTCTGCTGCAGCAATGCAAGTCCAGTGGAATGGACTTAAGGAATTCCAAAGCCGCCTGGCAGCACTGGCTATAGAGCAATGGCCCATACCGCAACAGGTGGACTACCACATCGTTCGAGCTGAGATGAATGGAATGGAGTTCTATCACCGAGTTTTGAGACCTTGGTCTCGAGACCCTTGCTTCTACCTCCAGTCACAATCTGGAGCCGGGCCTGTCATCCAAGGAGCCCTTCGTATCCCCAGGAGTTTACCTCTGGATGGTGAGCGGCTCATGGAGTTCAAGACACAGCTCCAAGCCCTTCCTGAGATCTTCGAACAGGCAAAAATGAACCTTACCGAAGGAGAAAAGGACCTGACGACGATCGCCATTTGGGGGACGAAGGAAGAGAGTGAAGAATATGCGGGGCTTGCCGAATGGTTGAAGGATTATCATCCCGAACTCGTTGAGGATGCTTTAGAGGCAAAAGCGGCTGTCGATGAATACGGACAATGGCTCGAAGATAATAGAGATAAAATGACAGAGCCTTCGGGCGTAGGCAAGGACAATTACACCTGGTGGTTAAAGAATGTTCATCTTTTTCCCTACACTTGGGAAGAATGCCGGGATTACGTGATGCTGGAAGACTACCGGGTGAGAGCCTTTCTCAAACTGGAAGAGAACCACAATAAGAACCTCCCGCCCTTGCTGCCTGTGGATACCAAAGAAGAGCACGCACGGCGAAAAAAAGAAGCTCTTGAGTATGTGATGAAGTTCCTGAAAGAGGAAAAGGTTATGACCATCCCGGACTATTTAGACACTCTCGGATATTTGAATCGCGGGGGCATTCCTCACGAAGAGAAATGGCCGAGAGAGCGTGACTTTTTTGAACAAACAGGAGATAGAGAGCCATTGCCGGAACAAACCCACGAGTTTATCGGCCACTATTTCGATCATCAGAGACATCGAAGAGACACACGACCGATAAGAGGAGCCAGTCGTCTGTATGAGATCGATTGGATCCGCTCCGAGGGATTTGCGTTTGCGTTAGAAGAACTGCTGATGCATGCGGGCTATCTCGACAAGCGTCCTTACCCCAGGAGGGGCAGAGAGATCGTCTATCTTCAGGCTGCATTCCGCAGATGCCGGGCAATGGCCGACCTCAAGCTCCACAGCCGTGAATTCAACCTGGAGCAGGCCATGCAATACTGTGTGGAATGTGCACCCAATGGCTGGCTTCTCGATAATGGGCCCCACGTGCGGTACGAAATGCAGACAACTCTTCGTTTTGTCGGGTGGCACATGGGTATGGTTATGGGAAAAGTCCAATTCATCAAGCTTCTCACCGACAGAGCCGAACAACTGGGGAATAAATTCGAGCTCGGCCAGTTTATTGATGAGTATCTCGCTGCGGGAATGATCCCCATGTCCCTGATCCGCTGGGAGATGACTGGGCTCGATGACGAGATGAAGGAACTCTTAGCCGAGTAGGCGCGCAATCAATGACAAGCTGTTGGGATTAATGCTACAAACAGCCCGAAACATCTTTAGGAACCAGAGGATTTATTGGGTTTCAAAAAGAGCGATATAGTCGCCGTAGAATTTCTTGAGCCCTTCTTCCGGCCCGGGATGATGGAGTTCGTATTCTAGCGCATAATCCCCTTTATAGCCGACATCCTCAAGTTGTGCTACACACCATGGGAAGTCGATCGCTCCTTCGCCAAAATGCTGCATCTCATAGGCATCACCAACCGGCTTGCAATCCTTAAAGTGACAATGGACGACATGATATTTCATGTTTTCCAAAGCTTTTTTATAATCTGTCCCCGTATCGAACATTAAATTTCCGGGTTCGAACAGAATGCCGAAGTAACGGGATCCCACTTTTTCAGCCAATTCTACGCAGAATTCCGGCGTTCCGGCTATGCCTGCACTGTGATTTTCAAATGCCATATAGACATTTTTTTCTTCCCCATACTCTGCGGCACGCTGGAACCAGGGAACAACCTTATCGATCGAGGCGGGTTCGTCATCACCGGGCACAACCCGGATGGAACGGGCGCCCACAAATGCGGCGATGTCGATCGTGCGTTTGATCTGTTCGAATTCTGTCTTCAATTCCTCAGGGTCTTCGCTTGAAAAGCCTACACTCGTGAACCTCTCGGGATGGGGCACTTCCCAACCGTGAAATTTGTAGGCCGTCTGACGCCCATCCAGTCCGCCTCCAGCATAGGTCGAAAGGTTAGCGATCTGAAGCCCATTTTTTTCAGCGGTTTCTTTCAGAGCCTCTATATCACACAGGTCGGGAAAAATCTGGAGATGGACCTTTTCGTGGGTGTCGACTTTTTTATAACCGGCAGCTGCGATAATCGGAAACGCGTCCTCAGCAGACAGATGGTTGAGGCAGATGCTGCACGTGGAAATTCTCGATAAATCGAGCAGCTTGCTTTTTTGGGTTGCCTGAGATTTTTGACCGGTTGGACCACTCCCTTCTTCCGATTTGGTACAGGTCTGATTGAATCCCAAGCACAACCCTCCCAAAACCATGGCTCCCTTGGACGCCGTCTGAAAAAACTCTCTCCGCGTTAACTCCTTCTTCGTCATTATCAAACCTCCATCCTTCAATTTTCCCTATATTTAAATTCGCCTAAAGAAAAAAGTCAATTAAGGAGTTTTTAATTTATGGACTTTCGCGGCAGTCTCTCATCCCGCATGGCCGCATGATAGAGAAAACTGGCCACGATAACTGCACCCTGCATCAAGTATTCGGGAATAATCTTGTCATAAAAATCCATGTTGCTGTGAAATGTGATGGAATCATTTTCAACGGGATCCTGGAGAAAGGGGAAAATTGGCAATCCAACGGCCTCAAACTCGGCATGATCACTCCCGATGTCCTGGCCCGGGATAAGGATGCTGTGCGTCATTCCCAGATCATGGAAGGGCTGCATCCACGCATCCATGACAGGCTTAGCGAGAAAACTATTCATGAGATAGATGCCGCGGATCCTGCCTGTCCCGTAGTCCAGGTTGAAATACCCGGAAAACCGCGCATGTTCGGGCGTGGGCTTACCGGATTTAAGATTCAAAAAATGCTTCTGGACATATGCTTTGGAACCCATATGCCCTGTTTCCTCACCCCCCCAGAGTGCAAAACGTATGGTCCTGCGAGGCCTGGCACTTATAGCCTTTAATATTCGTGCTGCTTCCAAGACTTGGGCAGCTCCTGTGGCGTTGTCCTCTGCGCCCGTGGCGCCTGCATGAGCATCGAGGTGACCGCCCACCATCACCACCTCATCGGCAAGGTCTGTTCCGGGCAGTTCGGCAATGACGTTGTAGTCCTTTAGATTTTCTTCGGAATACGTTACGCGGATCTCTACTTCCATCTCCACGGGAATTCCCTTTGCCATGATACGCATGATCCGGTTGTAGTGTTCTGCGGCCATAACCAATTCCGTAGCCTGTTGAGGTGCTCCTTCCTCCCAGGGCCTGCCCGGAACTTTTGTGACCATTACGACGCCGTCATCATACACTCGTTCGGGAACGACGACAGCCACAGCACCCTCTTCAATCAGAAAGTCGATAATTGTTCTTCGTTGCACTCCCGTACGATCGTTATGCCGGTCTTTGCGGTCCTGTTTTTGGACTTTTATCTGAGTCGATGCCATCCGATCCAGTTGTTCTTTGGACAAAATAACCGCGTCAGGCTGAAAATTGGGCGCCAAGTCCCGCTTTGGTTCTGTAAACACAATGGCTCCCTTCAGTTTTCCCTTGAATGGATCCAAGTCACTCAAAGAGGAAATCTCCTGAAAATTCATAAAGATCACCGCCCCTCTCACTTTTCCATTCGTGGGAGCAGACCATGATTGAGGATAGGCAATCAAGGGCATGTACTGGGGCGACATCATGTGGACAGAAGTGTATTCATTCTGCCATCCGATCCCGAATTCATATGGATCCAATGTGACATTGGACAACCCATACTCTTCGAATTTCGTTTTGACCCATTTTGCGGCGGCAAGATAGGAAGGAGACTTGGGCAGTCGAGGACCATAGACATCTGTCATATAACTGACGTCTTCCATAATGTGGGAATTTTGGAAGCCCTCTTCGCGTATCTTTTCAACGACATCCCAGTATATTTTCTCCTGAGCCATTACCGAGGCAGATAACAAACAAATGCATAGACACACGAGTATGATCTGTGGGGTCTTGTTCATCAATCTTCCCTCCAGAATAATCATTTGGTCATGCTCTTCAATGCTGTCTTGCTTGGGGGCAAACAACAGCAGCGATTGCGCAAGTGTGTTCCTTAGAGTAGCGAGTCTATCCTCTTTTTGCAGAGGATAGCCTTTACACTTTATGTTCAAATTTTCATATCATTTTAGCAGAAAAGTGATAAATTTTTATTAAATCATAAAACATACAATATTTTCCAGAGATGGAGCTCTATTCGTCACGGATGTGCCGGACGAATTCTTGACTCTATGGAGGCTTTGTGCTAGATAGATGAGGTTTGATTCATGCATCTTGGACAGATTTTATTCACATACGGTCATGGAAAAATCGGTATCTGTTACTGTCAGATTTATCACTCTGATGCAACGATACTCTGGTCGAAGAGAATTCAAGATGGCTCTTCCGAACGATCCCAGCAAAGCTATTGAAGCCATCATCACCCATTTTCACATTCCTTGGAAAGACAACCTCGAAAAACGAACACGGATTTTCATCAACAAACAGTTTGCAGAGTCTTACATCAAGCGTGGAGAGAAGCTGAAAACAGATGATCTTATTGCGTTCATTCCCATCAGTGGAGGAGGATGAGTTTAATCACCAATAAGGACTAAGCCCGAATAGATGAATACATTCCAAGCGCTGGATTGGGTTGTCGTAGGGCTGTACTTTTCCATCATTCTCGGAATCGCCCTCTGGGTCCTCCGGCAAAAACAGGAGTCCCCCACCGATTACTTCCTGGCAGGCCGGCATGTGGGTTGGTTTGTGATCGGGGCTTCCATCTTTGCCTCCAATATCGGTTCTGAACACATCGTGGGACTAGCGGGCACTGCGGCTAAATCCGGAGTGGTCATGGGGCACTATGAACTCCATTCTTGGCTGGTCCTGCTCTTGGGGTGGGTGTTTGTACCTTTTTATATGCGCAGCAAAGTGTTCACTATGCCGGAATTCCTGGAGAAGCGATACGCTCCGGAAGCAAGATGGTTTCTGTCCCTGATCACTCTCGTCGGATACGTACTCACAAAAGTGTCTGTCACCGTTTACGCTGGAGCCGTTGTTTTTAAGGTCCTCATGGGGATCGATTTCTGGACAGGAGCGCTGATCGTTGTCGTTCTCACCGGTATTTACACGGTATTGGGCGGATTGAAGGCTGTGGTCTACACCGAAACACTTCAGACAATTGTCCTCATTGCAGGTTCAGTGACAGTCACCGTCATCGGCCTGATCAAAATCGGGGGCTGGAATAATCTGGTCTCCATTGCCGGAGTTGACCACCTCAACTTGTTCCTGCCGGCTAACCATCCTGACTTCCCATGGACTGGAATGATCTTTGCGCCACCTATCGTGGGCCTCTGGTATTGGTGCACAGACCAGTACATCGTTCAGCGCACCCTGGCCGCAAAAAATGAAACACAGGCGAGGAGAGGGACCATATTTGCGGCCTATCTGAAACTACTGCCCTTCTTTATATTCATCATTCCTGGTGTTATCGCTTTTGCTCTTTCCAAAACCGGATATTTCCAACTTCTCGAAGCAGACCAGGCGTTCCCCACATTGGTTAAAACGCTCTTGCCCACCGGACTCAGGGGATTGGTAGCCGGAGGACTTCTGGCTGCACTCATGAGCTCATTGGCTGCGGTGTTCAACTCTTGCTCCACGTTGTTCACTATGGATATCTACAAAAAACTCAAACCTCAGGCATCAGCGAGAACATTGGTCGCAGTGGGACGTATTGCGACCGGTGTGGTCGTTGTGTCTGGGATCTTCTGGATTCCCTTCATGAAGTACATTTCCGGAGAACTCTATCACTATATTCAAAGTGTGCAGGCCTATATCGCACCACCTATTGCCGCAGTTTTTCTTTTGGGATTGTTTTTTAAACGGATAAATGCCCGTGGCGCAATGGCTGCACTTGTGGGTGGATTTTTGCTGGGCATGGGCCGGTTGATCGCAGAAATTCTCAAGGAAAACCTGAGTGGGTTGTTGTATGCCTTCGCAAACTTGAATTTTCTTCATTTCTGCATCTTCCTGTTTTTGCTCTGCATCGTCGTGATGGTCGGTGTGAGCCTCCTCACTCCTGCGCCACTGTATGAAAAAATCGAAGGGCTCACTTATGCGACAACGGTTGCTGCTGATAAAGCCCGCTCTCGAGCGAGCTGGAACACCAGAGATGTCGTTCTTTCGGTGATCATCATCGTAATCCTTGCCCTTGTCCTGCTGTACTTCTCGCCATTGATCCTATCTTGAACAGGAGATGTGGATTATTAAGGAGTGTTTTGGAGGGAAAAAATGAATAAAATGCTTAAAGATCTTCGTTACCAGAATTTGGCCATCTCTCCTGAAAAGATGCTTCAAAATCTGAAAAAGGATCTGGAGATCAATGTCTCAGTCGGCATTTGGTATTTCACTCCAGGAGGAGGTCGGTTTCACGACAGGTTCGTCGAAGAGGCCACAATTCCCGATCGGATCGAAATGGCAGCTGAAATGGCCGGGTTGGGAGTGAAGGGCATCGAAGCCCACTATCCCGATGAGGTGAACGAAGAGAATGCTCATCTCTATAAAAAGCTAGAAGAAGAGACCGGAATCAGGTTGGTTGCGGTTCCCTTTTCTCACTTCTTCGACAAGATGTTCGAGTTCGGCTCACTCTCCAATCCCAACCCAGACATACGAAAAAAAGCCACAGAGATCGCTGTCGGCGGGTTGAGACTGGTTAGAGATATGGACGCAGATATGGCCATATCCTGGCCCGGAATGGATGGTTACCGCTATTTGCACGGAAAACCCTTTATGCAGATGTGGGATCTCCTTGAAACAGCAATGGCAGAGGCCATGGATACAGTGCCCGGAGTGAGGGTCGCCATCGAGCCCAAAGGGTATGAGCCTGTGCCTAATAATATCTATCGCACGACAGCAGAAGGATTGTTAGCCGCCCAAAGGATTGAAAAGAAAATGAAGAATCCTGAAAATCGTCGACTCCTTGATGAGGGACATACCTTGGTCGGTCTCAATCCAGAAGTGGGTCATGTCAAGATGAGCTTCGAGATCCTTCCAGCGGCATTCTCCTTGGTAATGATGGATGGTCGTCTTGCCCACACACACTGGAACAGCCAACCTGACGGCAATTACGACCAGGACAACAACATCGGTGTCGTCAATCCCCAAGAGACTGAAGCTTTGCTGTATTCTCTCTGGGCCTACGGATATAAGGAGTATTTCGGGATCGACATCAATCCTGAGAACATGCCTGTGCAAAAGGCTGTAGAATTGAACATCATGGCGCTCGAAAGAATGAAAGAGAGGGTCAGGCGCCTTCCCCATGAGAAAATCATAGAGTGTCATCTCCATTCGGAAACTCACCGGGGTGAACTGGAGGAGATCCTCATCAATAACTGGTAGGATATCATCATGAACAAAGAACTTTTTGCAGGATTGGATGTGTCCACACAAAGCTGCAAGCTCGTGGTTATTGATACAGAAGCAGAAGAAGTCATTCATGTTAATTCTGTGATCTATGATGAGGATCTGCCAAAGTACAAGACACAAAACGGTGTGATACAAGGCCTTGGCCTTGGAGTGTCTGAATCTGATCCAAAGATGTGGGTGGATGCCATACACATGGCCTTTGGGAGGTTGAAAGCATCAGATGTCTCTCTGGAACACATTCGTTCCATTTCTGTCTCAGGTCAACAACACGGCCTCGTCGCACTGGATGATGAGGGGAATCTGACCCGTCCACGGAGCAAATTGTGGAACGATTTCTCAACGGCTGAGGAGTGTGGAATTTTGACCGATCGTGTGGGTGGCCAGGAAGCCATGATCCAAGAAGTGGGAAACAGCCAGAGGACAGGATACACAGCCCCTAAAATCTTCCATATGTACCGGCATGAAAAAGAGATCTATCAAAAGTCGACGACCTTTTTTGTGGTTCACAATTACGTCAACTGGTTCCTGACTGGTGGTAAAGAAGGGGGTGTGCGGGTCATGGAGCCGGGCGACACATCCGGTATGGCTCTGTGGAATCCCAGTTCTGGAAAATGGTCGGACAAAGCCATCGGAGCCATCGATCCAGGGTTGAGGGGTAAACTCCCGCCGATCAAACCGTCTGATCAAAGCATTGGACGTATATCGCAAACTCTGGTTGAAAAATACGGATTTTCACCAAACTGCACTATCGATGCCGGGTCGGGAGACAACATGTACGGAGCCATCGGCACTGGCAACGTCCGCCCCGGGATCGTGAGCGTCAGTCTGGGCACCAGCGGAACGGCTTTTTCATTCATGGAAGAGCCCTTTACCGATCCCACCGGAGAGATCGCTTCCTATTGCGATAGTACGGGACACTTCCTTCCTTTGCTCTGTGTCTCCAACCTGGCGAACGGATACAATCAAATTCTCACCCAGTTTGGACTGACCCACGAAAAGTTCAACCAGATCGTCCGGAAAACAAAACCGGGGAATGACGGGAAACTGCTTATCCCCTGGTACAGCGGAGAAAGGACACCGGATCTTCCTCATGCTGCGCCTGTGTATTTCGGGTTCGGATTGGAGGATTTTACCAGAGAAATTCTCTGCCGGGCAGTTTTAGAGGGTCACGTTCTCAGCCTCTACGACGGTTTCCGCCGCATGTCGCTGGATACCGATGAAATCCGTCTGACTGGAGGATTATCTCAATCTGAGGCCTGGTGTCAGACGATCGCCAATGTCTTCGAAGCAGAAACTGTTCCCGTTGAGGGTGAAGGCGCGGCGTTGGGAGCCGCTTTACATGCAGCATGGGTGTGGTTCAAGGAAAACGGCGGACATGATTCTATTCAAGAGGTGGTGGATCCCTTTGTCATCTTTGATGAAAAAAAACGAAAAAAACCGGAGACAGCAAACATCCCCGTCTACCGGGCTATGAAACGACTCTTTCACGCTTTAAGTCTAAGGCTAAGAGGACAAAAAGGAGATGACCCGTTTTCTTTAAGAACCGATCTTTCGTCTCTCATAGATCAACCTAAAAAAAAAGAAAACCTGAGAGGATATTTAGCCTGTGCTGTTGTATGTGTCGTTTTGAGTGTGATACACTGACTGTCTTTTTAAGGAGAGATCTGAAATGAAGGCAAAAAAAAGTTTCGGCATAATTTTATTCATTATGTTACTTATCATGGTCAGCAGTTCTTACGCCCAGGTGCCAAAGCCGGGTTCAGGGAGAGATGCGGCGAATTTTATTCCGATGCGGGAACGTGTCAAGCTCATGGAAAAGTTCTGGGCATGGAAAAAGAAGAACGTGCTTCCGAAAATCATGCGAGAACAAGGGGTGGACATGTGGATTATCCGTAATGATGAGGAGCCTCTTTACCGGCAGACATCGTACAGAGAACATCCGGTTTACCTTTCGCTACTTCCGGCAAACCATGAGGGCATGGTAATACCGAGCAAATTTGCGCAGAGATCCATGGACGTCCCCGAAACTCTGGTATTTTTTGACACGGGAAGTGAAATTCAGTACCTTGAGCCGAAAGATTTTGCCGAACTCGCACAAATGGTGAGAGAAAGGGACCCCAAAAAGATTGCAATAAGTATGAAGAACCTGTATATCCGGAAACAGAAAATCGGAGACTCGGAACAGATAACCATAATCACGAGCGACGACATGCAACGAGCTCTGGGAAGTGAATATGCTTCCCGCACCGTTAATTCGTTGCAACTGGGCATACTGTGGCTCTCGATTATAGGTCCGGAGCAGCGAAGTGCGTACCGCTATGTGCAGGGGGTGCAAAACGACATTCTTGCGGAAGCCTTTTCGAATAAAGTTATTATGCCCAATGTCACCACAATCGAAGATCTGAATTGGTGGATACGGAACAGGTGTCAGGATCTTCATCTGGATATTGATAACCATCCATCGGTTGTCGTGCTGAGAAGGCCGTCGAAGATCGCTGAATACCCAGAATCCGCTCAATATTTCCGTCGCGGCAGTGCCGGAAATGGTGCTGATGTGATCATCAGGCGCGGAGATATTGTGGGATTGGATTCAGATATCATGCTGCTCGGCCTGGAAACTGATTCTCAGCAGTTTGCCTATGTGTTGCAAGAGGGTGAGACTGATGTCCCTGAAAGTTTGAAGGAGGCGTTACGGCTTATGAACGAGATGATCGATGCCTACAGAGCGGCCTACGTGTTGGGCCGTACCGCAGAGGAGATCCGTGAAGCCGGTAACAAGATCGAGCCGAATGATCCGCGTATACTCAGAGCAAGATTCGGATTCCATCCCCCTCCGATGTTCATCCGGCGATTTTCTCAGAACGGCTTGCAATTCTCGCGAGGGACGTACGTTGCGGGAATCGGTCCCGGCTACAAACAGCATCCTCTGTACTCCCCTGCCCTCACACTCCATTACAATACGCTTTATGCGCATGAACCCTCTTTCACTTTTGCCGTTCCGGAATGGGGTGAAGACGGTTTATCATTTGCAGTGGAACAGCTCGTGGTGTTTACTGAAAGAGGATGCGAATATCTCGACAGAGCAAACCTCGAGTGGCATGTCATCAAATAATTTTAACTTATTCACTTTTACGATGCCGGCCTGATTTTCGCATTGGACTGCTTATAACGAAATGATCGGAGGCGGCGGTTGGGGTGGTCGTCAAGCCGGAAAATCTGGTTATCTTATACGTTTGATCGATGGCCAATGGACGCCCACCTCTCCCGATAGGGGTCTCAGCGGCGAACATGGCTGATAAAGTCACCATCGATATTCCACGCGCATTCCGGGGCAGAGAAAAAGCTGTCGTGATCGCTCCAGTATCTCTGTTACCCATTCTCGGATTTTATCACTATCTGTGCTTGAAAGAATTTTGCTCAGCGTCTTTTTCAGTTCTTTGTTCAACATAACTTTTAAGCTGTCATCGTCGCTTTGGAGCAAAAGCTCTAAAGGCCTTATCAAAGCGGCTTCTGCCTCGGGCTTAATGGCTGGATCATCAAGATATCGCGCAGATACTTCTAATGTCTCCACGGACCAAAGTCTTCCCAGGCCAGACAAAGCCATCTTTTTTTCATTGGCTTCTGTGGCCAGGTTCATTGCTTTCATAAAGAGCGCAATCGAGTCTTCAGCCGGTCGGTCGCTTCTGACTTTGACAAGATCGATATACCCTCGAAGGGCCAATATTTTATGAGTTTTATTGGTGGACGTTTTTACGACACTCAGCAGGTCATCGATGGGTTCTGCGTCTGGCCATGCAGACAGTGCATAAATTGCTGCTTTCTGATTTTCAGGGTTATCATTCTTCAACTCATTCCTTAACACCGGCAAAGCGTTCTTATCCCCGATCCTCCCGGCCACTTCTAATAATGAGCTGCGTGCTTCGATGTCTTCAACAGACGGCAATACTCTCAGGACTTGCTTGGCCTGACTGGATGGATCCTGGATCTTCTGTGACACAAGAACGAGGGTTCTTTCTGCTTCATCGCGGATTGCACTGTTCTCTTCATGGATCAATAATTGGATCAGTTCATCAATAGACTTGGGTGACGCAACTATGGCTAACGACTTAAAGGATTCAAGGCGAACGGCCTGGTCAGGATCAACTGCGGTTGTTAATAACATCTTTGTAGCTTCAACGACATTTCGCTGACCGAGGCTGCGGACGAGCTCAGCCTTAACATGAGGATCCGTACTCGGAATGAGCGCCATGATCTTTTGATTGACTGATTTACCACGCAGCAAGTCAAGGCTTCCTCTGGCGGCTTCACGGTCGATTCCCGATGCTTCGGTCGCAACCTTCAACAATAAGGGAATGTCAGATTCGTCCCCAATCCTTGCCAGAGCTTGCAGGGCTGCGACTCGCACGGCTTCATCATAGTGTTTGACTGCATCCAATACAGCTTGATGAGCAGCTGTTTCTTGCCTGTCGGCAAAAGCTGCAAACAACTGGATCTGCCCCTGACCGGAAAGATTCGGACATTCGAGGATGATTTTTGTTATGTCCGCAGATGGGGGTAGCTCACGTATCAAGCCGATGGCGACGGACTGCAGATCCCTGTTATCTCTTTTAAGCGCTGCAAGAATAATATCTGGAGCCCCCTCTTCGTCGGTCCCAGCAAGACCACGAAGAGCGGCTGCGCGGATGTGGGTCAAGTCCTCATGCTCGTATATGTCCCGGTAAACGGAAGCGGCGAGACTTGTATTTCCCGTGTCAAGGATGTTGCCTGCACACCTCAAGTAAGCATCCAATACTCGGGTGTGCAATTCTCCCTCGGTTTTGAGTCTCGCTTTTTTGAGCGCTTCCTGCGCACTGTTGTCTGCGATCTTTCCCAGGGCAGTCGCAGCTGACAGAGCGATTTGAGGATCTTCATCGTAGACCAGTTGGTCCAGCTGACCGACCGCATGACCATCTCGTCTTTCACCCAATGAATTGATAATGCCTATCTTTACTTTGTGTTCAGATTTGGGCAAGGCATTTCGCAAAGCTATATCCACCGAAGGATCTGGAATGCGCTGCAAGGCATAGAGCGCAATATCATAGGACTTTTCATCAGACATCATCTCGGTAAGCTTAGGGACTGATTCTTCTGTACCGATAATGCTCAACTGTTCGCAGATAAATTGTTTTCCGGCAAACGTCACATCAGATTTCAGGAACGCGATCATCTCTTTTTCGATTTGATTTATCAGATCCGGCGAATCGAGCGAATCCTTAATCAGCTCTCTGAGTGCTGAAAGTGATTCACGGCTCTGGCCGTAATCATACACAGCGATCTCAGTTAGTATTCTCTTAACGTCAGAGACAATATCGCTGCCCGCACCCATCGAAATATGCACATGAGAAAAAGATAAATTTACAAAGAGTGCGAGAAAGATCACTAGGCTGCCAATATATGGGGACTTTTTTATTCGCTTCATCTTTTCCTCCAATTGTTTATGCTTTCATTACAGTCATTAATTCTTCCATCCTATATCCAGTCAATAAGTAGATATCTACAGATGCCAGGGACTGCGCATGGCATTCCCGAGCATTCTGGACGCAGTGGCATCACCTATAATTTCTTCTGTTTCCGGATTAAAACGGATCTTTCTGCCCAGAAGCATTGCGATCTGGCCCAAGTGACCAGGTGTCGCCGAGCGGTGCGCGACTTCACTGGGTGCTAAGGTCGTAGCCCGCGACCTGACACAATCCAAAAAGTTTCGTGTATGTCCTTCATGATCCAGGGGATTTTCGGCGCGAAGGAGATGAATCTCATCAGGGCTGATTTTTTCGCGAAGTAAAGACTTTGGATGGGTGTCAATACTGCCTCGATTCACCCAAACCCAACCATCCTTACCGATCCACTTTGTACCGCCCCGGATATCATCGTGTCCACCGGCGATCGTCATTTGAATGCCATTAGCATACTTGGTGTTTATGCGATATTTCGAAGCGCTGTTCCACAAGCCGGTTTGGGGATACTCCCCCACTCCCTCGACCTCGACCGGCCCTGTATACTCCAATCCTGCTCCCCAATGAGCGATATCCACATGATGACCGACCCAGTCCATCAACTGACCGCCCCCATACTCGAGGTTCCATCGCCAGTTATAATGGACCCGGGCCGAAACGTAGGGTGAATAAGGAGCCGGACCCAACCAGAAATCATAATCCAGTTCCTTAGGAGGTGTTGTCGCAGTTTCTCCATTACTCCGCCTGTTGTAATCGTGTCCTTCGGGAAGTCCCACCTCTATGCTATGGACTTTATCGATTCGGCCATTGATAACCAATTCACAGGCAAAGCGGAAATTCGCCTGGGACCGCTGCCAACTCCCTGTCTGCCAGATGCGTGCATAACGCTTTACAGCATCACACATCGCACGCCCTTCAAGAAGGCTATGGGAAATGGGTTTTTCTCCGTAGATATCTTTGCCTGCCTTAGCCGCAGTGATGGCAACGATCGCATGCCAGTGATCCGGCGTGGCTAACGAGATAACATCAATATCGCGCCTTGAAATGAGTTCACGAAAATCGCGATAAGCGGCACAATCGCTGTTGCCATAAAATTCATCCACTTGTGTCTTAGCTCTTTGGAGATGATTGGCATCGACATCACAGACAGCCAGGACATGAGAGTCAGGTTCGTTCAGAAAAGTCATCATGTCCTCTCTGCCCATCCCTCCCATTCCCACACAGCCGACCGTGATCTTCTCACTGGGAGCGATCCCATTTTCTATTCCCAGGACTGAAGAGGGGATGATAGTCGGGAAAAAAATCCCACCGATCATGACACCAGTTGTCTGCTTTATAAATTGTCTTCGATTCATACTTTTTCTCTCAGCCATCGAACATCTCCTTTATCTAAAAATGAATCATACAAGCTATACATAATTTATTTGCCCAGAAAAGTAAGCATCTCCAAAACAGTGATCGTATGAAATCGCATTGCATGGTGAGTGTTCCCATTGTGTGATGGAGAAAACCGTTTTTCGAAATCACCAATTGGATCACTCGGAATGTCATTCATCACGGTTTGGGAGATGATTCTTCCAGAGAATGACAGGCCCACAACATCCCTCTTTTCATAATTTCCAGGGCTTCTGGCACGTCAAAATCTTTGGCTTTATGTCCCAAAGATGAATAAAAGACCCTTCCCTTGTCATACATTTTTTTCCATACCACTGGCATGACGACTCCCTCGATCCAGGGGGCATGTTCTCCGCTAAAGGTCGTAGCTGCCAAGACTTCATTTTTGGGATCGACATGCATGTAATACTGCTCCGAAAACATTTTGAAATCGGAAAGTCCCCTAGTGATCGGATCATCGTGGTCGATAATATTCACTTCATAGTGCACTTCACCGCCGGGATGTGCGACCCATTGTCCCCCGACCATAAATTGATATTCCGGAATTTCTCTGAAGGAATCCCCCAGGCCTCCATGCCAGCCGGCAATCCCGACGCCACTTCTTACGGCCTTGAGGAGTCCTCCAATGCGCTTGCTTTCTTCCTGTTCGGGACTCATGGTGAC
This sequence comes from uncultured Eubacteriales bacterium, assembly GCA_964406575.1. Lineage (GTDB taxonomy): Bacteria > Acidobacteriota > Aminicenantia > Aminicenantales > Aminicenantaceae > WTAW01. The sequence continues at coordinate 58,196 of CAYOSH010000013.1, forward strand.
GGTTTGAACGATGAGGTCCTTCGAGTTCAAGTTCTCTTCATCGAGATATGAGTCTAGTGTGTTGGATATTTCCACATCGAAACCCAGTTCCTCCAACCAGGGCGCAAAAATATCCACACATTGCTTTGGCTCGTGGCCTTCCCATCCTCCCCACACAATTAGAACCGATTTTTTTGTCTTCTCCTTCCTTTCAGCAAAGAGATTCTTCCCGATAATCGGTGCTGTCGCTCCTACTAAAACCGATCGTTTAATAAAATCACGTCTGCTCCAATGATTTTTTCCCATAATTGTCTCCTTTGTCAGGGCAAGTCAATGACTTGAAATCCCTCACACGCAAGAATCGAACACGGTTATATATCATCGAGTCGTTTTGAGGTCAGTTATACAGCCCCGATGAAGTTTGATTCGATTTCGTCCCGTTGAATTGTCAAAATGAGATTATCACACCAAAATTCGGCAAGTCAACACCTGACAATATCCATCAATTTTCCTGCGCTTATCGCATTGACTGGATTAGATTCTTCATTATACTATGATTTGCAGAACCTGAATGATTCATACAAAGAAGGTAAAAAATGGACGAGAAAAGGGACGATTCTCAATCTTTACCTAAAAAAGGGATAGAACGGAGAGATTTCATTCAAGGTTTGGCGACTCTCCCGATTTTAGGTCTCTTTACTCTATCGTGGTTAGACAAAACGATCCATGATAAGCCTAAGGATCTCGCCAGATCACAAAGGACAATCCCAGAAGGTCTGTCGGACATCAATGTGGCCTTTTTGGGAACAGGTGAACAGGGTTATATTTTGCTAAACGATTGTCTGAAGCTTCCCGGCTTACGGTTTAGGGCCGTCTGTGATATTTGGGAGTCATACAACCAAAAACGGGCCGCCCAAGTATTGAAAAAATATAAACATGAAGTGAACACCTATATGGATTACCGGGAAATGCTCACAGAGGAGAAGAACCTGGATGCCGTCATCATTGCCACCCCCGATTTTTGGCATGCAGATCACACTGTGGCCTGCCTTGAGGCGAATCTCCATGTGTACTGCGAAAAGGAGATGTCCAATACACTCGAAGGTGCTCGAATAATGGTTGAAGCTGCCAGAAGAACAGGAAAACTCCTTCAGATCGGACATCAGCGCCGCAGCAATCCCCGGTACTTACACTGCTACAACAATCTCATCAAAGATGCAGGTATCCTGGGCCGTATCACTGCAGTCAAAGGACAGTGGAACAAGGCAGTACAGCCCGACATTGGCTGGCCTAAAAAAAATATAATTGATTCCGCCACTCTGAAGAAATACGGTTATGAGTCCATGCATCAGTTCCGGAACTGGCGATGGTATAAAGGACTGGGGGGGGGGCCTATTGTGGACCTGGGGTCCCATCAAATTGATATTTTCAACTGGTTTCTAGACGCACAGCCGAAGTCCGTGATGGCGAGTGGGGGTACGGATTACTACAGCAAAGATACACACGAGTGGTATGACACAGTCCTCGCCATATACGAGTACGAGACCGAGCAGGGTGTTGTGAGGGCTAATTATCAAACCTTAACGACCAACAGCAGCGAAGGCTATTTTGAAAATTTCTTAGGGGATCAAGGGACGCTCCAGATTTCCGAATCGGCCAATAGAGGGGGTGTCTATCGGGAGCCCACAGCACCCCAGTGGGATAAATGGGTTTCCTTAGGGTATCTGAGTGCACCGGAGAAAGTCACCCCTCAAATCACTTCAGGCGCTGTTCTGGATGTTCGAGAGACGATCGGGCCAGACCGCCATGATATCCCTGTCACCTTTAACGATCCTTACCATCTGCCTCATTTGGCAAATTTCTTCAATGCGATACGGGGGCTCGAGAAATTAAACTGCCCTTACGATATCGGTTATAAGACAGCAGTCACGGTGCTTAAGGTCAACCAGGCTGTAGAAAAGGCTCGAAGGCTCGAATTCGATCCTCTGGAGTTTCAAATATGAGAATTGACAAAAAGTACTCCAACTGGCAGCTGGCGGCCTTAGTCACACTCCGTATCCTGATCGGCTGGCATTTCCTTTATGAAGGGATTTCAAAGCTGATGAATCCTCAGTGGTCTGCCGCCAGTTTTTTGCTCGAGTCTAAATGGATCTTTGCCGGGATATTCAAAGGGATAGCAGAAAATCCATCCGTTCTTCCCATCGTGAATGTCTTGAACACCTGGGGGTTGATCCTTATCGGATTGGGATTAATCTTGGGATGTTTATCACGGATCGCCACCGTTGCCGGGATAAGCCTCATTCTGCTGTATTATGTCTGCAATCCCCCCTTCATCGGCCTCTACTATGCCATTCCTTCCGAAGGGAACTACCTTATCGTGAATAAGAATCTAGTCGAGATGGCAGCGTTGTTTGTGTTGCTTTTATTTCCAACGGGCAATATCATCGGAGTGAATCATTTTTTCCATAAATTGCGCTCGAAGTAAGCATCGATCGCATCGGATACGATAAATTCGGGACAGGAAAATTGAGAGAGGAAAAAATGTTGAAGTTAAAACCTTTCACGTGGATGATTTTTATCGCCTCAACCATTTTTGCAACGGCCTTAGCTTTCACAGGCCCGGAGACTAGTCAACCCAAATCAGAAAAACTCGTGCCGATAGAAATAGAATTGCCCAAGCCCATGTTCATCGGTACACCTCAAAATATTGGAGTGGAGAGGCTCGAAAAACCTCTTGGGAAACCACGCCCTCCGTTTATGGCTCCGGTGGGCACGAAAAATGTCGCCCTTGGGAAACCTGTAGCGAGCACGGACGAGGAACCCATTATCGGAGAGATCGCAATGATCACCGATGGTGATAAAGAGGGAATAGATGGCAGCTTCGTCGAACTGGGTCCCTTCGAGCAACATATCACCATTGATCTGGGTGCAAAATACGAGATCTATGCGATCGTCATGTGGCACTATCATAAACAAGCTCGTGTCTATTTCGACGTTGTCGTCCAGGTTGCGGACGATCCCGATTTTATAACGAATGTGAAGGTGTTGTTCAACAACGACCATGATAACTCTCTCGGTTTAGGGGTCGGCAACGATCTCCATTATGTCGAAACAGCAGAAGGGAAGCTTATCGATGCCAAAGGCATTCAGGCACGTTATGTCCGCCTGTACAGCAATGGTAACAACAGTAATGATTTGAACCACTGGATCGAAACGGAGGTTTACGGTCGACCTGTTAAAAAAGATACACAGTAATTTTTTATTCCTGTGTTTGGTTGTCATTTTTATCGGTTTTTCGCTGCGCCTGCCCAGATTGGCCCAGCGCCCCATGCACACCGATGAGGCCGTTCATGCCATCAAGTTTGGAGCTCTGCTCGAGGAAAATAAATATCGGTATGATCCGCACGAATACCACGGTCCGACACTCAATTATTTTACATTGATTCCTGCGCTATCTGTCTCCCCTAGAAAATTAGCAGAGATCGATGAGAGGACATTGCGGATCGTACCTGTATTCTTCGGGATGTTCCTCATTGTGGGATTGTTCCTGTTGAAGAATGGCCTGAGTCGCTCTGTCATGTTCTTTGCAGGCTTGTTTTTAGCCGTCTCACCGGCCATGGTTTTTTACAGTCGATATTATATCCAGGAAATGCTTCTTGTTAGTTTCAGTTTTGGCACGATCGTCTCGGGATATCGATATGTGAAGAGCAGGAATCCTTTATGGGCAGTCTTTGCCGGAATATTCCTCGGATTGATGCACGCCACCAAAGAAAGCTGCATCATCGCCTTTGGAGCAATACTCCTTGCCCTATTTCTTACTGGCACTCTCCAAAACAGACAAAAGGGCAAACCTTTCCATTTTGGTTTCAAAATAAACGCCTGGCATATTCTGATTTTCACAACTACGGCCTGTGTTATCTCAGTCTTGTTTTACTCTTCATTTTTCACACACCCCAGAGGAATTCTCGACTCCTTTATTGCCTACAAGTATTATCTCCAGAGAGCCGGTCAAAACAGCTGGCACATGCACCCCTGGTTCTATTATTTCAAACTTCTAATCGGTTCGAAACACTCCGCACACCCCTTCTGGAACGAATTACTCATCGTTATTTTATCCGGAATCGGCCTAACCGTAGCCTTAAGACGAAAGCAACATCCCCAAATGGATCACAGTTTGCTCAGATTTATCGCATTTTATACGGTCATTTTGGCATTGATCTATTCGATAATCCCGTACAAGACTCCCTGGAGTATGCTCGGATTCTATCATGGCATGATATTACTTGCAGCACTCGGAGCGACGTCACTCTTAGCGATAAAAATGAAGAATATTCTACGTAGCTTTGTTTTTCTATTCCTTGTCCTTGGTGTGAGTAACCTTCTCGTGCAATCTTATCTCTCGAATTTCAAGTACGAAGCCGACCCCTCAAATCCGTATGTTTACGCTCACACGAGCAGAGATATTTTTCGAGTAGTTGAAAGCATTGAAGAAATCGCCACCATTCACCCTGACGGAAAAAACATGCTCATCGAAGTCATTTGTCCGGCAGATGATTATTGGCCCCTTCCCTGGTATTTGCGCTCCTTTCCCAACACCGGTTGGTGGAACAAAGTCAATTTCAGTCAGCCAGCTGCACAGGTCATAATCGCTTCCCCGAGTGTAGAATCCGAACTGCTCAAAAAACTGTATGAATGGCCCCCTCCAGGCGAAAGGAGCTTATATGTGCCTCTTTTCAGATTCCCCACTGAACTACGTCCACAGGTTGAAATTCGCGGTTATATTGCAAAAGATCTCATGGATTTATATGTCCAAAGCCACTCAAATTAGAATGAAAAGTAGTCCGAATTATCTAAAATGAGCAAACCTCCTCGAGAACCCCGTATGATCCGTTTTCAGGGAAAAATCCCGCACAATGCCTTTCGTTTTTCTCACAACAGCATGGCGACTGTTTTCGAGATTTTTGCCATTCATGATGATGTCGGCTATGCGGAACAGGCGGCCTGGGAGGCCTTTCGTAAGCTTGACCGGCTTGAACAGGAGTTGAGTCGTTTTATCGAAAACAGCGACATCTCTCGCATCAATAATCTTGCCAAAAACCAGTCCACACAAATCGGATTGGAAACGTTTGAGTGCTTGAAGCGATGTGCTCAATTAACGATTGAGACAAATGGTGCATTTGATATCACGGCTGGAGAAAATACTGGCATGCACCTGCTGCAGCTGGATGAAACCAATTTTAGTATAATGCTGCTGGCCGATTCCATTCACGTGGATCTTGGAGGATTCGCCAAAGGGTATGCCGTCGATCAGATAGCCGGGCTTTTCAGAGAGTGGGACATTGAATCTGCGCTCATTCACGGAGGAAAAAGCTCGGTTCTGGCGCTCGCTGAGCCACCGGGGGAAAATGGATGGCCGGTTACAGTGAGCAATCCAGCTCAAACAGGTCAGATATTGTCTCACGTATCTATGAAATACAGAGCCTTGAGCAGTTCGGGATTACAGAAAGGCCATCATATCATCAACCCTCGCACGGGAAAGCCGGTTGAGGGCACGCTCGCTGCTTGGGCTTCAACTTCTGATGGTGCAACAAGCGATGCTCTGTCAACGGCCTTCATGGTGATGGCTCCTGAAGAGATCGAAGAATATTGTATGAGGAACCCTGACACTCAGGGACTGGTCATCTTAAAGGAGAGAGAAGACTACAAATGCAGGAATTCTCTTTTAAAATTCGGAGGCTGGGACTCCTTAGCTTGATCCAGCTTGAATGAGCCACCACAGAACACGTGCAAAACACAAGGTTCATTCCCTCTGGACGATGAGTTCCTCCGCTTTATAGCCGCCTTTGGATCTGAAATAGAGGATGAGAGCGATATAACAGATCAACATGATAGCCGGAAAGATGGCGACCGTCAAAAGAGCATTTTTCTTTGCCGATGCCTGGATCGTTTCGACCACCAACTTGTCACTGTTTTCGAGCGCTCCGAGCTTGTCATGATCAAGCGGCCTGTATTTTCCAAATACGCTAGTTTTCTCCTCGGCAACGACTTTAGCATAAACAGCAGGATTTTGCTGAAATAGCTCTCGATCGATCTGTTTGTCCTGAATATTCCCCAAAAACACGGCACCGAAGACTCCAACGCTCAGCATCCCCATGCCTCCGATCGCATTGAGCGTGAGCGCCCCGCCTTTGGGGAACCGTTCAGCCGCAACACCGAGCATCGTCGGCCAGAAGAACGTTTTCCCTAAGGCATAGATCGTCGCTGCCACAAATATCATGATCCCTACAGCTTTGGACATGGTAACCAGACCTACGATCGCTATCGCGCTGCATACCGCCAGCAGACCCAAAGGCGAAAGTCTGTGCACGATCGGACCGGCCAAGAATCGTAAGACCATCATAATCAAGGCGGTGTAAACCAAAATCCAACCTGCTTGAAGGCCTAATCCTTTCATAACAGGTGTAACGAGTTCAGTGATCCAACTATCGGTTCCCAGTTCCGTTGTCGCCAGAGGAAGCATGATCAGCAATAACAGGATAAACAAGGGACGGCCGAAAGAACGCACATATAATCCGTACCCGATGATAAGAACAGCGCCTATAACGATCTTCAGTGCAAGCGTCCAATCGAAGATGCGACCGATCTCCGCTATCATGATGACCACGACGATAGTTGCACCGATAACACCCACTTCCTGCAACATTGTTTTATAGGGCACGCCCGCTTTCACACGCTCATGGACAGGGAACTTGGCACGGATCATCATGAATCCGTAAATGGCCGTAGGGATGAAGATCAAGCCAACCTTCCATCTCCAATCCGCTCCAGGGCCCATGATCAAGGCCAGCAATCCGCCCAAGACCAGTCCTCCAGGCCAACCGGCGTGAAGAATATTCAACCACTTCGTCTTTTCTTTGGGATAAATGGTGGCGACAACCGGGTTTATAACGGCCTCAACGGTTCCGTTTCCCAGGGCAAGAATGAATGTGCCCCAGTACAACATCTGATACCCTGTCGCAAAAATCGTGATTATTGCCGAAAGGACATGACAGATGAATGCAAAAGCTAACGACCTGCCATATCCGATTTTATCGATCACCAGGCTGAACAGGATGATGCTGAGGGCAAAAGGCCACAGTCCGACGCCCAGGATTTCACCTTTCTGAGTTTCACTCAAATTAAAATGTACTCCTAGATCACCGATGATCTGAGCTCTGATGATAAAGCCGAATGACGTAGCGATCAGGGCAATGAAACAAGTCCAGAAGAGCCACGATGTTTTCCCAGTCGTCATTCCTTCCGCTTTGTTCTGACTTGTCTTTTCATCCATTTTGTCCCTCCCCTTAATATTGAATATCCACGTGCTTTCTCTGTTCCGCCGATTCTAGAATGGCATCACAAACGACGGCAGCATAATAGCCATCCTCGAACGTGGCGCCCCAGGGAGCCACATCATTATCCTTCACGATACAGTCCAGAAGATGCGTAAGCTCATGAATAAAAAGATGTTCCCATCCGATGATATGACCGTGGGGCCACCAGTGCTCCCACCAGGGATGGTAGGCCTCGGAAATCAGAACGTTGTGGAATCCCTGTGTTTCTTTGGGCTCCTCTCCAACCCAAAAGATCTGCAGTTCGTTCATCCTCTCCAGGTCGAAATAGATGGACCCTTTTTCACCGTTGATCTCCAGGACCTGGTGATTTTTCCTTCCGCCGGCAAAACGCGTCGCTTCAAGAGTCCCGATGGCACCATTATCAAATTCTACCGTAGCCACAAAAGCATCGTCCACATCCACTTTTCCTGTTCCCCCTCCCTCAGGAAGCGGACGTTCCTCGATGAATGTCCGGGTCACTGCGCTGACGCTTTTCATTTCACCCACCAAAAAACGCCCCAGGTCGATGATATGCGCACCCAGATCGCCCAACGCACCGCTTCCAGCAGATTTTTTATCCAGACGCCATATCCTGGGTGTTCCATAATGTGGCATGATCCATTCCTGGAGGTATTGGGCACGATAATGGTAGATCTGGCCCAAGGCCCCGCTTGCAATCAGTTTTTTTGCCTGGCAAATAGCTGGCAAGAACCTGTAATTGAATGCTACCATGTGTTTCACACTCACTTTCTGAGCGACCTCGAGCATGTGCCTGGCTTCTTCAGCATTGCGGGCCATGGGTTTTTCGCAAATAACATGTTTGCCCGCCTGCATTGCTGCAATACACGGCTCTAGATGAATGTCATTGGGCCCTCCGTTATCGAACAGTTGGATCTTATCGTTCTTCAGCATCTTCCGCCAATCCGTATAATAGTTCTCATACCCATAGCGCCGCGCTGCCTCTGCAGCCTCATCCTCAACCAGTCCGCAAATTCCGACCAGCTTAGGGATGGCGGGAGGCGGATAGATCATATAAGGAATGGTTTTATAGGCATTCGTATGCGCTTTCCCCATGAAAGCATAACCCAGCATGCCCACCCCGATCTCGGGGGCCTCACCCCGGGCTTTTCCTCCTGTCATGGTTGTGAATCCAGTTTCTTCGCTCATCGCACTCCTCCGTTTAAAATTCATACATTATGTAACCTGAATTATTCAGAATAATTACTCTTTGGAAAAGGCCGCATCAAAGGCGACCGTTGATGGCGCAAAGTCTATTTTTCGAATCATTTCCAAGGCCTCCCGGGCACCATACTCGCGATCCATTCCCGAATCTTCCCATTCAATGGAAAGAGGCCCCTTGTATCCGATACGGTTGAGTGCCCTGACGATGGGATCCCATTTAACATCCCCTCTTCCCGGCGAGACAAAGTCCCATCCTCGCCTGGGATCACCGAAGTCGAGATGAGAGGATAAAATACTATTGCGTCCCGTGAGTTGAACGCGGGAGTCCTTCACATGGACGTGAAAGATACGGTCCTTGAATTCTTCAAGAAAGGTAACAGGATCTATGAATTGATGGATGAAATGACTGGGATCGAAGTTAAACCCAAAATTCGGATGATTCCCGATGGAATCCAAGGTGCGCTGTGCGGTGAAAATATCGTAGGCGATTTCTGTGGGATGGACTTCGAGCCCGAACTTGACTCCCTCTGTCTTGAATACCTCCATGATGGGCAGCCAACGATCTGCAAAATCTTTATACCCCAAATCGATCTCCTCCTGACTGGTGGGAGGAAAAAAATACAGTTTGTGCCATACACTGCTTCCAGTGAATCCATTTACGCGATCCACACCTAAAAGCTTGGCCGCAACTGCCGTTCTTTTCATCTCTTCTGCGCAGCGTTGGCGCACGTCTTCAGGATCTCCATCTCCCCAGAGTTCCTCTGAAATTATGGATTTATGACGCGGCTCGATGGGATCACAAACACACTGTCCCACCAGATGGCTGCTGATGGCATAACATTTGAGATCGTATTTTTCCAGCAACTCACGTTTTGCCTTGACATACCCATCATCTCCGATGGCTTTATCCACTTCAAAATGATCTCCCCAACAAGCCAGCTCCAATCCATCAAATCCCCATGAACTCGCTTTTTCCGCAAGCGTCTCTAAAGATAGGTCCGCCCACTGTCCGGTAAATAAGGTGACTGGTCGAGACATAGATTTCCCTCCTTTTTTTGGCTTTATTCCGGCCTCGATACCGTATTATCTTTTCACCCTAGGATGTTTTTTTGACAATAATATATTTGAGAAACATCTCCAGTCAAGGCAGAACTGTTTATCTTCCGAGCGTCCAACCGTTGTGATACTCAGGACGGATATACTCATCCGCTTCAGGAGCGTTTGTCGCCTTCATGTTCAGGCCATCCCAATAGAGCTTTTTTTTCGTGCGCATGGCAACAGTCCCAAGCAGGACCAATTCAGTCAAAGGGCCTCCGTAATCAAAATTGGCACTGGCTGGCTTCCCTCCTTTGCAGGCATTGATCCAATCCCGATGATGACCCTCAACCCGGGGGATCGTCTTGGCTGGCCGTTGATATGCCTTCATCTTAGTTTCCGGAATGATACGGGGACTTTCACTCCAACCTCCAGCGAGTATTTTCCCTTTATCCCCCACAAAAAGAAGTCCATTATCCCCCATACTTCGATCGGGTTCTAACTCTTCGGGCCGCGGAGGTTGAAGTCCACCGTCATACCATCTGAGCTTTAGCGGCGGCATCTCGCCGCGTTCGGGAAACGTATAATGAACGATGGAGGCTAACGGAGTGGTCTCGTCATTCAATTCAACGGAGCTCGCCTCAACGGATTCCGGATATCTCAGGTCCAGGGCCCAAAATGCGGCATCGATGTTGTGGCAGCCCATATCACCTAAAGCTGCGGTGCCGAAAGCCCACCAGCCTCGCCAGTTATAGGGCGTATACTCGGGGTGATAGGGCCGGTATTCGACAGGGCCTAACCAACGATTCCAATCAAGTCCGGGGGGAACAGGCGGTGTATCCTCTGGCCGGGTGACTCTGTCGATGCGCCCGTCCCGCCCGGTGTCCGTCCAGGCATGCACTTCTCGGACCGGGCCGATAGCTCCGTCACGGATCCATTCGACCATCAGACGGATGTCCTCACTCGAGTGACCATGGTTTCCCATTTGTGTGGCCACTTTGGCAGATCGGGCAGCCTCCGTCAAAATGCGGGTTTCATATATGGAATGCGTCAAAGGTTTTTCACAGAAAATATGTTTTTTTGCCTCTACAGCAGCCAAGGCGGCAATAGCATGGATGTGATCAGGGGTGGCGATCAGTACGGCATCGATCGCCATCTCTTTGTCCAGCATCTCTCGAAAATCGACGTAGTCAGGGCAGACCTTTGTCCCCTTGGAATCTGGCAGGCTATCATAATGGTCTTTAAGTACGGCCAGGGCAGGAAAACGTCCTGCTGTGCCGCCATAATAGAACTCGCTGTAATCGCTCTCTTCATTGACGTCACATATCGCGATGATTTGGATATCCGGATAGCGCAAAAGATTCTTCATATTATTGATTCCCTGGCCGCCGGTTCCGATGATAGCGATGTTTAATCTATCACTTGGAGCGACATACCTCTTTCCGCCCAAAATATATCGGGGAACAATGGTGAAGGCAGCAGCTGAAGAGGCTGCATAATTAAGAAATTTTCGCCTTGATATGGCATTGCCCGTTTGAATTTTTTTGTTTATCGGATCACTCATCTCAGTCCTCCTTTCTTTCCTAGATTTAGCGCATTCCATCATAAGGGTATTTCCATAAAAATTGCAAGAATACTCATGATTTGGTTTTCTCCATCAGACGATTGAGGCATTCTAGAACGCCCATAAGCATGCACACCATCTCAGATTTAGAAAGGCTAAACTTGAGCTCGGAAGCATCCTTATTTCCGTGATGCTCTCAAGTCAAATGATAATAGCAGGAACTCGTCACAGTCCATATTCGTCGAAGACTCCCCCACCCACCACCATCAGACTCATAAAGACATTGACTCGCTCCTTTTTGTCTCTAATACCCTTATCACGGAAATAAGGATGCTTCCCTTGAGCTCAAAAAACTGAAATTTTTTTTTCGAGAATTATAATATGTTAGAATGCCAAAATCGGAATAAGCCGATCCGTAGATTCAAATGCCGATTACAAACAATAAAAAGGAGAAGTCATGAAAAGACGGACCGTAATGTTTTTAATTGTTGGATTGAGTGTTTTTATTTCATGCGGAAAACAAAAGAGCAAAACTCAGGAGGTTGAAGCGGCACGATCCGAGAGAGTCACCCTGCCTGACATAGACATATCTCAATCGCCAAATGGCATAGTCCTCCTACCCGAGAATGTTCCCCATGTGTTCAGGGATGTGTTCGTCAAATACACCAAGATCTATGCGCCTAACGGAAAGCCGATTCATATCCTCGCCCAGGACAGATGGACCGATGACCAGATCAAAAAAGGCAGGAATGTGCTCGAGTTTATCTTGACGGATTATCCAGGGTCTGAGTATGGCAACGATAAGTCCGCAATCGCCAATGCCATGGCCGATCGAAAGGCGACAATGGTCTTTTTTAACACTGAACCCGACCTTCGCAAGGCGTATCGAGGCCCACTCAGAGGTGCTACAGACCTGAGCATGCAGGACCTTCGAGCGAACGAGTGTCCCGCTGAGGGAGACGAAGATTACATGAACCACATCACACGTGATGCGTCGTTCGAGGAGATCTGGCATCTCGTCCACGACAATGGTGTCAAACAAGTCCTTCCGGAAATGATCGCAGAGATGCGAACCGCTAATGATAAAGCTGCGGAGAAAGGATGGCGAGCATGGCCTGAAGATGAGCCCGATGAACATCCCAACGAATATGTCGGCGTTCTCATCGATAATTACTATGACTTATGGACAGTGAGGCCAAAACTCTATGAAGGACGAGAGATCGCTCCCGAAGATGTATCCGAAGGACAATCCCATTTTGGCCGGTATTTTGCTGGAAGCCGCACGCGAATGGAAGAGCTCGATCCGGCCGGATACGCATTGATCCAGAAGTTTTTCCCTCCCTATCTCACATATACCCCGGAATTGCCGGAGTACTTTGAGGGGACATTTTCCTTAAAGTTCGATGAATCTCAGGTCTATACCTACAAATCACAGCATCTGGTGAAGGTGACGTTAACAGGAACCAACAGTGCCAATCTCACGGGAAATGCTTATGACAACATCTTGAAAGGAAACGAAGGGGATAACATTTTGATCGGAGGCGTAGGGAATGACACGCTCGAAGGCGGCGGGGGAAAAGATACGGCTGTGTTTGTTGGCCCCCGGTCAGAGTACATCATCAAGATAAACAACGGAGAGTCCGAAGTAATTGATAAAATTCCGGGCCGTGACGGAGAGGATTTCCTAAAAAATATGGAAGTTTTGGAATTCAGCGATCGAGTGGTTGAAATCTGAGCCTAAAATCCGAGCTTTACAGCGATGTCAACGCCAACCTCTCATCCAATATGTGTGGATTGTGAAGCACAATGTTCGGGGAAGTTTTCTTTTGGATGGACCTGTAATTTTTAGAACTGAGACAGGTCAGCGATGTTGAGTTCGTAGAGCTTCATTTCTCGAGGGACCCCAGTCGCCACATCCCAGCCCATCATCTCGTAGTAATAATCCAGGGCTTTCTCGAACTCCTCCTTATCCAGTTTCACTCCTGTCAAGGAACCTGTGGTCAGGGGTTCAAAAAGCCTCTCCGGCAGGGTGTCATCCTTGCGGTCAAAGCCTTCTCTTGCGTTGTAGACGCGAGCCAGAGTAGTCGTTCTCTCCCCGAGTTTCATCAACTCAAAAAGACTCGTCTCCCAGCCTGTCGCCGCATTGACCATCTCGACCATATGATTCAAACGGAAGAGCCTGGCAGGACCTGCTGTAAAGAAACAGAGGCACAGCGAGTTGAGTACGGAATAGATGTGCTGATTATAGACGAACCAGCGCGCCTTATAGGGGGTCAAATCCCGCGCAGGAACTCCCTTCAGAATGCCGATGGGATAGAGGTCAGGAACGGCCCACCGGCCCTCCTCAAAGGGCATATCATGAGCCGCTTCAATATGGTCAGCTCCAGTGGGTGAAAGAGCAAAAGCGAAGCCGATGTTGTTCTTCCCTCTAGGCTCGTGCATGGCAAAGCTCTGTTTTTTCACAGCACAAACAAAATGTTCAGCCCCGTTTCCCAAGCTTTTGGCGACCCGGTAGCTGCCTTCCGCTAAAAGTGCACCGAATCCCTCTTTGAAGGCGATCTTCTCGATCATTGTCAGCGCTGCTTCGCCGTTTCCAAACCGCAGGTCAATCCCATCGGTGTCTTCATTTGTAAGGAGTCCGTTCTCATAGCACTCCATGGCAAAAGCGATGGTCATCCCGCAATCGATAGAATCGAGTGTGTATTTGTTACATAGCTCATTGGCCTTGGCGATCACCTCGATATCATTGACGAGCATGTTCGGCCCGAAAGCTCCTGAAGTTTCGTACTGGGGGCCCCCATAAGCCGGGTCGATATCATATTTTCCTCCTGCAGCGATGGGCTTGCACCTCACAGGACAGGCAAAACACGTGTACTGCCCATCAAAAACCGTTTCCTTGAGCTTTTCGAAAGTGACATCCTCCACTCTGTCGAACGCGCCACCCTGGAAGTTTTTCGTAGGCAGGACACCGTCTGAATCGAGGTCTTCCATATCCCAGGCCAATGTTCCCCCGTACGTCAAGATCTCACACACAGGGTGATTTTTCCTGTTTTTGGCAAAAAAGGCGGACAGTTCCTTTATTTTTTCCTTATCATGAAGCTCGATGGGCAACTTTCCCCTTACCGCCACAGCTTTGATATTTTTCGATCCCATAACAGCACCCATTCCTGCTCTGCCGGCCGTGTGTCTGAGGTCATGGACGACACAGGCATAGCGGACCAGATTTTCCCCTCCTTGGCCGATTGTTATTGTCTGGACTTTATCATCACCTAATTCTTCACGGATCTTGCCTTGGGCATAACCCGAATCCTTGCCCCATAGGTCTGAGGCATCCTTGAACTCCACTTTTCCATCAGATATCCAGAGATAAACCGGTTTGGGTGCTTTGCCTTTGATCACCGCTGCATCAAATCCTGCTTTTTTAAACTCCACAGAGAAAAATCCTCCGGCTTCTGCTTCGCCGAATCCCTCACTCAACGGAGATTTGGCGGCCAGGGTAACACGATTCGCCCCAGGGAGTGCAGCTCCTGTTAGAACTGATGTGGTGATCACGAAGATATTATCAGGGCCTAAGGGGTCAACCCTGCCCTCCATCTCTGTCAAGAGGAAATAGGAGGCCATTGCACTGCCTCCCATAAAAGTCCTGTAAAAATATTCATCCTTTTCTTCGACCTCATAGGACAAATCATTGAGGTTGATTTTTAATATTTTTCCATGGTAGCCAGCTGACATTTTCAGTCCTCCTCCCTCTAAACACTTAAAATTAGTGCTTCACAGTATGAAAAAATACTAAGGCAACACAAAATAAAAATCAATATCGCGTTTATCTTCCGAGAACTTCTCTCAAGGCAGAAAGGACGCGATGGACATTTTCCTCTCTAGCGGTATGTCCCATCAACCCGATTCTCCATATCTTTCCAGCAAGAGGCCCCAGCCCAGCGCCGATCTCGATCTTGTATTCTTTAAGGAGTTTTCCCCTGACTTCTGCATCATTGGCACCATCGGGAATATGGATGGAGTTCAACATGGGAAGCCGATATTCAGGGTCAACGAGCATGTTGATTCCCTGTTCTTCCAGGCCCTCCACCAACATCTTATGGTATCTGGTGTGACGATCGAAAACGCTCTCCAGCCCTTCTTCCGCGATGAGATAAAGGGCTTGATAGAGCCCATAGATCATGTTGATGGGAGCCGTATGATGGTAAACCCTGGTTTGACCCTCCCAATATTTTGTCAGCATGGAGACATCCAGATACCAGTTGGGGACTTTTGTCTTTCGATCGAGAATAACATCAAGTGCTCTGTCGCTGAAAGAAACGGGGGCCAAGCCGGGCGGACAGGACAGACACTTTTGTGTCCCGCTGTAAAGAGCGTCCACACCCCAATCATCCGTAGCTACATCTATTCCCCCAAGGCTTGTCACAGTATCCAACAAAAAGAGAGAATCTGTTCCCTTTAGAAGTTCCCCGATCTCCTGTGCAGGGTTTTTGACGCCCGTCGACGTCTCTGCATGAACCAGCGCCACGATCTTATATTCTTTGACGCTCAACTGCTCTTTGACTTTGTCGGGGAGCACGGGGCTTCCCCATTCAAACTCAAGGACATCCACATCAGCTCCCAAACGAGAAGCCACATCCTGCATCCGTTTCCCGAAAACTCCGTTGATGAGGATGAGGACCGGATCTCTTCTTTCGATAAGATTGACAAAACAAGTTTCCATGCCTGCTGATCCCGTCCCGGAGATGGGGATCGTCATCCTGTTCTGAGTCTTCATGACCTTCTGGAGCAGAACCTTCAAATCATCCATGATTTTGATGAAATATGGATCCATATGTCCAATTGTTTTGCGACTCAAAGCTTCATAGACCGAGTCATGGATACAGGAAGGGCCAGGGCCCATGAGCAAGATTTCTTCTATTCCGTCAAGAGCATTTTTCATGGTTAATATGCACTCCTTTCTCTAAATATAAGTTAAGATGATATCAACTTTTCGTGCATTTTGTAAAGGCATTTATCAATGCAAAACATCAATTTTTGCCTTAATTTTACAGTTTCGATAGAATAATAAGGACAGATTGTAAGTTGTGTCTTGAAGATTTTTCTTGACTTGTGGAGGAAATTGTTTAAACTTTCTTCTTTATCAGTATGATTTGGTCGAGGAGTATAAAATGGCGGAAGATCTCCAAAAAGGCATGTTTTCACCGGGTCTCATGGATGAAATTCGAAACCGTTTTCTGTATGTCGACTGGGATCCATACTCGGGAAAGCGCGTTTACTTGGAAGCTTCGGGAGGTTCGCTCAGGCTCAAAACGGTGATGGAAACCATCGCCAAGGAGAGTGCTCTTCCAGATGAACTTTTTAGGTATAATCCTGCCTCAGATTATGTGAACGCTTCCGTTGATAAAGGGATAGAAGACGTAAAGCTTTTTTTGGGAGCAAAATCAGGGCACATCATGCCCGCACACAGCGCCACGCACGCCATTTTCCGCGCTCTCAACGCCATCACATCCCATATTCCCGGCTCAAGCATCGTTACCACAGAGTTGGAGCATCCTGCGGTGCGGAGCTCCACACAATATTTTGCCGAGATAACCGGTAAAGAACTCCGGGTGGCAAAATTGTCCCGTGAGACAAGCTCGGTTCCTTTGGAATCTATTCTTCAGCTTGTGGATAAGGACACATGTGTCTTGGCTTTCCAGCATGGCTCCAACCAGACAGGAGCAATAAACGATGTCAAAACCATCATCACGGAAGCCAGAAAGATCAAACCGGATCTTTATGTCCTTGTCGATGCCGTGCAGTACGCCCCCCATGGGCCGATCGATGTAGAGGATTACGGTGCTGACGCATATGCCTTTGGACCGTACAAAGCCTATTGTGTCAAGGGGATCGGTTTTGCGCATATGTCGGACAGGTTGGCCAATCTTCCCCATTGGAGGCTCCTGGATAAGCCCATCACAAACTGGGTGCTCGGATCTCCGGCCCACATGATGTATGCCAGTTGGTCTGCCACTGTGGACTATCTCTGCTGGCTCGGCAGCCATTTCACCGAATCTTTGGAAAGACGGGCACAAATGGTCGCGGCCAAAGACGCGATCCACGCCCACATGAAGGCGCTCCTCCATAGAGCCATGTTTGGCACAGAGACGATCGAAGGACTCTTGAGCCAAAATCATGTCTCTGTGTGCGGCATGGACATAGAGATCGGGAATCGCCTGTGCATATTCTTGTTCCAGCTCGAGAGGATGGATGCATCCGCAGCCATAGGATGTTACAACCGGGAACACGGCGTTCGCCTTGCCGCACGAGTTATGGACCCCTACTCTGCGATTCCGTTAAAAGCCATGGGTTGGGAGAGTGCGGTCCGCCTTTCGGGCGCTCACTATAATACTCCTGAAGAGATCGATATTTTCCTCAAGTCCACAAAAGCGCTTGCTCCCCAATAAGGACGAAAACAGGTTTTAGAACAGCGTGAACAGCTGTATTAACGCGATCGCATGAGGGCTGTTATTAGTTAGGTTCGTTCCCCCACAGGCCACATTTTTCTCGGGTTAATAAAATCGATGTAGGGTCCGTTCCCCGAACGGACCGTTTGGGAAAACAAAGAGCATCGATCGATCAATCAAGAAGATCCGGGACCTGAGCGATCGCTTCTTTAGGATCTATCAATAGAGCAACCACGAGATTGGCCTGATGCGATGCCGCGATTCCAACTCTCGGAGCCATTAAACCCAAACCGGGCCCGGCTGATTTTTTGAGATCTCCGATAATAAAGATCCTATCTGCCAATCTCCAAGTCCGGATGCTGTTGCTATCTCCATACCCGGCTAATCCCGAAGCACCTACAACATAAGTCTCGGGAAGTTTTTCTCCAACCACCTCCAAGATCATGGCTTTATCTTCTGCACGGTCAAAGCACTCGACGACAACATCCGCATCTCCAAAGACATGAGGAATATTCTCACTGTTTAGCTCAACTCTATGTGGGCTTATTGTCACATAGGGATTGATATCGGCCAGGATTTTTGACATGGCCTCTGTCTTTGCCATACCGATATGGCCGATGAAATAAAATTGGCGGTTTAGATTGCTCGGTTCCACAACATCATAATCCACCACAATCAATTTGCCCACACCCATCCTGGCCAAAGCGATAGAAACGGCTGACCCCAGTCCTCCCAATCCAGCTATGCCAACACTCGCCTCTTTCATGCGCTGGTGGACACCTGGAGAATGACGGGCCACTAGCAGGGCTTCCATCTCATCTGCTTTTGGAAGTTCTCCTTTTTGAATGAGGACCACCTCATCCCCTTCTTTCAGTCTGTAATCTTTTTCACCGGGATAACCGCTGACGATGAGCACATCTGCCCCCGGTTTTACTTGATCCCGGAGCTGTCCCAGGGTCATCGCTTCGGGGAGCGAAAGGGCGTGTTCGTTGAGCAATATTTTCATATGTCTTTTTGCATGCGGATGCGCTTCCAAAATCGGTTGTGTATTGGCGGAGAGGGTGGGATTCGAACCCACGATACTGCGTACACAGTATAGCGATTTTCGAGACCGCCGCCTTCAGCCACTCGGCCACCTCTCCAACCCACATTACTCATAATAAACATCCCTATGCATTATAACAAATTCGATTCACAGATCTTATCGGGGTGATCGCTCCCTACGTACAGCGAAAAAGTCTTTTAGAAACTTGCCGCATTCCTCCGAAAGAATTCCATCCTCAATTTCTATAGTGTGGTTCATCTTCTCAATCGGAAAGGTCATGAGGGACTGAACCGCTCCAGATTTCGGATCGAGAGCACCAAAAATCAGCCGACGGATCCTTGCCTGGAAAATAGCTCCCAAACACATGGCACAGGGTTCCAGGGTTACATACAAATCACAGCCGGGAATCCTGTAATTGTTTTTTCTCCGGCAGGCTTCTCGTATCGCTAATATTTCTGCATGAGCGGTCGGATCATTCAAAGAGATGGAGTGGTTATGAGCTCGACTCAGAACTTCGTTATCCAAAACAATGACAGCCCCCACGGGAACCTCCCCCATCTCTTCTGCGTCTTCCGCCTCTAAAAGAGCTTCTCTCATGAAGGATTCATCGATACTGTCTTTTCTCATCAGATTCAGATTTTACTGTTCTTCCCTTGACATTACAACTCCATTTCCTTCGTTTCCTCTGTTCGGCCGGAAAAACAGATAAAGACTACGTAGAGATTGTACAAGAAGCATCCTTATTTCCGTGATAAGGGCATTAGACGCAAAAAAGAGCGAGCCACTGTCCTTATTGAGTCGGATGGTGGGGGGATCTTCGACGAATATGGACTGTAACGAGCTCCTGCTATTATCATTTGACTTGAGAGCATCACGGAAATAAGGATGCTTACGATTGTCCATTTATTTTTGTGCAGAGATTAATTATCATATACCCTCGAGATAAATGATGAGGAAAAAATGAAGGAACAGTTTGAATGTTTGGCGTGCGGTAAAAAATTTCCAGCAGATATATTTAACACCTTCTGCCCTGCTTGCAATGAGCCCCTTCTCTATCATTATCCGCAAGCGCAAAAAAAAATCCACACCGAAAAAGCTCACACTCTTGAAAAATGGATAGACTTTCTTCCCTTCGATGAGGTCGATCATTCCCTCTTATTGGGTGAAGGGCACAGCCCTTTGGTGAAACTGGAGCAGATCAGCAAAGAATGCAGTATTCCCTCCATGTATGTGAAAGACGAATCTTTCAACCCCACTGGAAGCTTCAAGGACAGAGGAACAGCCGTTGCCATTCAAAAGGCTGTCTCCCTGCATATCGACAGAATAGGGACGGTTTCGACGGGCAATATGGCAACCTCCACAGCTGCCTACGGAGCCAAAGCCAAGCGGAAGACTTATGTATTTATCAAAGAAGACATTTCGAATGAAAAACTGCTTTCATGCGGGATATACGGCCCCATCATGATCAAGGTCAAAGGCGACTACGGAGAGCTCACCTACAAGAGTTTTGACCTGGGGAGAAAGTACAATATCTACTTCATGAATTCCGTAGACCCTTTCCGCATCGAAGGCTACAAAATCATAGGATTGGAGATCTTTCTCCAACTGGACGCTCAGCCCCCGGATTATATTTTTGCTCCAGTGAGCTCCGGAGGGCATCTCATCGGGCTCATAAGGGCTTATTCAGATTTGAAACAGCAGGGATTGATCGAAAAGATGCCGACATTTATCGGTGTCCAGGCTGAAGGGTGTTCCCCTATCGCTAAAGCGTTCCGTGCCGGAGAATCCCGTGTGAAGCGGATAGCAAAACCGAAAACAATCGCTCAGGCTATCACAAATCCCGACCCTCCTGGGGGAAACATGATTCTCAAGATGATTCGGGAGACGAGCGGCACTGTACTGGCAGCATCTGATGACAACATCCTTGCAGCCCAGAAAGTGCTGGCAGAGAAGGAGGGGATCTTTTGTCTTCCAGCTTCGGCGACAACACTAGCAGGTTTCTTCCAAATTGCGAAGTCGATCCCGTTCAAAGATTCAGACCGGATTGTCCTTGTGATTACGGGCACCGGGATGAAAAATATGAAAGTCCTTAATCCGTCGCAGATGAACTTTTTTATCTCTACTCTTTCAGATCTCGAAAAGACGCTTCTCTCTACCCTCTTCTAGTTTCATTCTGCAGAGTCTTGTATTCCACTCCATCCAGATTTCTGTCCTCATTGATCCAATCAACTCTTAACCTGGACTATTCGTAAAAATGTCGATAATGCATTCTAAAGAAACAATATCAAATATATATATGAATAATTCTGGTTAACAAAAGGCAAAAAATTATTCATCTAAAAAATAAAACATGGATGAAGAGAGTATATAAAATGGCTCCACAGATTGGAGAGGAGGTTTTCTGAGTAGGATAAAGTGTGGTTT
>CAYOSH010000013.1:79343-110211 GCA_964406575.1 uncultured Eubacteriales bacterium
AAAATGGCTCCACAGATTGGAGAGGAGGTTTTCTGAGTAGGATAAAGTGTGGTTTCACCAACACGATTCTGGGAGTCACTTTAACATTAAGGCCATCTGTGATACCATGAGTGGACGAACCAAAACAAAGGAGGTATAAATGAGTAATGATTTCCCCTCTATGGAAATAAAACTTCCAAAAATCAACACGGGCATCCTTAAGCTTATTATTTTGGGTGTCATCGCCCTCATTGTCTTAGCAGGGTCTTTCTACCAAATCAGTCCCGAAGAAGCCGGGATCATCCAGAGATTCGGCAAGTATGTCCGAACCACTAACCCAGGGCTTCATCTCAAGCTTCCTCTGGGGATCGAACAGCTGACGAAATTGCCTGTCCAGAGACAGCTCAAAATGGAGTTTGGATTTAGGACAGCACGCCCCGGGATACGAACGGAATACAGAAAAACTCCAGAAACAGAAAGAGAAGCTACAATGCTTACAGGAGATCTAAACGTCGTCGTCGCAGAATGGATCGTTCAGTACAAGATCAAAAATCCATACAACTACCTCTTCAAGATCCGCGATGTGGACACGACGTTTCACTACATGAACGAAGCCGTTGTCAGAACGATTGTCGGAGACAGCACGGTGGATGAGGTGATCACCGTAGGAAGGTCAAGAATCGCTCTCGAGGCCAAGGAAGAGCTTCAAACGCTGTGCGACCTCTATGAGATCGGGATCGAGGTCAATCAGCTCATCTTCCAGGATGTCAACCCACCTGACCCGGTCAAGCCTTCATTCAACGAAGTGAATGAATCCCAACAGGAAAAAGAGAGAAAAATCAATGAGGCATGGTCAGAATACAACCAGGAGATTCCCAAAGCTCAAGGCGTGGCCGAACAGATGATCCGGGGTGCCGAGGGATACGCTACGGAAAGAATCAATAATGCCGAAGGAGATGCCACCCGATTCAGGTCGATTTACAGGGAATATGCACGGGCTCCACTGGTAACGAGAAAGCGCCTTTATCTCGAGGCCATCAACGAAGTCCTTCCCAAGGTCAATAAAAAAATCATCTTTGACAGAGGATTAGAAAGCATCTTGCCCCTCTTGAATTTCGGAGAGGAGGTGAAAAAATGACCAAACAGATCAGAACTGTGATTGTGGTTATCGTTGCCTTTGTTGTCCTTATCATCTTTGCGGATGCGATCTATGTTGTATCGGAAACAAACCAAGTTATTATCACCCAATTCGGGGAACCTATAGGAGAGGCCATCACAAAGCCAGGACTTCACGTCAAGACACCTTTTATTCAAAAAGCCAACTATTTCGAAAAACGCTGGCTAGAATGGGATGGTGATGCCAACCAGATCGTCACCAAGGACAAAAAGTACATTTGGGTGGACACTTATGCCCGATGGAGGATCAGCGATCCTTTGGGCTTCTTCCAGAGAGTCCGCGATGAAAGAGGAGCGCAATCCAGGTTGGATGATATCATCGATGGAGAAACGCGGAATGCCATTGCTAATTATGATTTGTTCGAGATCGTCCGTTCGACAAATAGAGAGTTTGCGGTCTCAGAAGAGGCAGCGGAGATACTGGATGTGGAGACAACCATACAACAGGTCGAGATGGGGCGAGAAAAAATCACCCAAATCATCTTGGAAAGAGCCTCAAAGATCACTTCCGAGTTCGGGATCGAGCTCAGAGATGTACGGATCAAAAGAGTGAACTACGTGGAGGAGGTCCAGAGAAAGGTTTTCGACCGTATGATCGCAGAGAGACAGAGAATTGCGGCAAAATATCGCTCTGAGGGAGACGGCAAGAGCGCTGAGATTCGCGGGCAGAAAGAACGCGAGTTGAAGAGGATTCAGTCTGAAGCCTACAAAACAGCTCAAGAAATCAAGGGGAAAGCGGACGCACAAGCGGTAAAAATCTACGCGGATGCCTACAATCTCGACGCGGAATTCTATCAGTTCATGAAAACCTTAGAGACCTACAGAAACATCCTGGATAAAGAGACCTGGCTCTTTCTCTCGACACGTTCCGAGTTTCTAAAGTATCTCGATTCGACACAGAAATAACTGAGTCAATCAGGGACAAATATTTAGCAATTTTATCATTATGAATCTCTGATCTCAATCCGTGATAGCATAATAATCTATTGCGCTTTTGAGTGATCAGATTGTGTGATGAAGAAAACCGTTTGTTGGCGTGTTCTAGAAATCATCAATCTGAGCACTCAGTATTTTATCCATCACGTTTTTGGTATTCTTCCCTTGTGGAATCATCCTGAAAAAATTTGTTTAAGGCGAAGCAGAGAGATGTTCCCTCCAGTGAGGATCAGGGCCACTTTTTTCCCCTTGATCCGGTCTTTGATCTTCAAAACTGCAGCGAGCGGAGCAGCGCCTGCGTCCTCCACCAAGTTGCGAACATATTCCATATATTGAAGTATTGCCTGAGCCATCTCCTCTTCGGAAACAAGGATAAAATCAGCCAGATGTTTCCCCAGGATCTCCTGTGTCAGTTCATAACCAATCTGAGTGGCTAAACCTTCAGCAACAGTCTCCATCTTATCCTTCACAATTTTCCCCGTTTTCCATGAGAGATAGGCCGCAGGAGCTTTTTCCGCTTGCACAGCATAAACCTCAACTTTGGGATTCACCGCTTCCTTGACGAGACAACACCCTGATGCCCCGCTTCCACCTCCGACCGGAACAAAAATCGCATCAAGAGAGGGCAATTCCTCGAAAATTTCAAGCACATAGGTGGCCACGCCAGCAATCAGGTGGGGCTCATTGGCCGGATGAATGAATCGGGCCTCTCTTTCCCCTGCAATCTTCTCGGCATAATCTCGGGATTCATCGAATATCTCGCCGAAAAAAACAATGTTCGCTCCAAGCCCTTTAACGGCCTTGACCTTGCTCGGATTCGACTTTTCCGGCATAACGATAGTTGCTGGGACACCGAAGAGATTGGACGCATAAGCTATGGACTGGGCATGATTCCCAGTCGAGGCTGTCACCACACCGTACCCTCTCTGTTCTTTTGTCAGATGGGAAATGAGGTTGATGCCTCCTCTTACTTTAAATGCCCCTGTGGGAAGATAATTTTCATGTTTAATGAAGACTTTAGCATCCAAGAGCCGATTTAACTGAGGGTAAGAATAGAGGGGCGTCCTCGGCAGCAGGCCTGAAAGGAGACGCCTTGCCTCAAGGATATCCTTAAACTTTGGCCATTCCATATGCGCAGACATTCTATTTGACTCTTTCTCCCTAGCGCGCGATATACATAAGGGCTCTCATCAATTTAAAGCCTTGGATAAAATCATCACTCACAAAGCGAACAGTCCTCGGGCTCACTCTCTCCACTTGCGGGATAAATACGGCCATAAGGGATCTTGGCAATCTGCCTCTGGCCCACTGTCAAATGCTCCTCGCTGGATGATACGGGCTTACTTTAAAAACGAAGTGAGTTTGTCTTTATTCGGAAAAAGCGCAGCTGTCCCTCCGGTGTGGAAAAAAACCACTCTATCTTCCTTTTTGATTACTCCTCTTTTAACCAAATCGAAAAGCGCTGTCATGGCTTTCCCCGTATACACCGGATCGAGAAAAACTGATTCTGTAGTGGCAACCAGACGGATAGTATCCGACACATCTTGAGTGACGATTCCGTAACCCTCTCCCAAGTATTCATCCAAAACAAGGATGTCTTCTCTGTGGATGGCGGTATCCACATTCATTGCACTTTCCGTTTCTTTAGCGATGGATAAGATATCTCTGCCGAACGTTTCCTTATCTTCAGAGACACTGATGCCAAAGACCTTAGTATTGGGCGTTAAAGCCTTTGCCCCAACGACCAATCCGGCCTGCGTCCCTCCAGAACCCGAAGCATGGATAACGATATCCGGCTGGAAACCCAGAGATTCAGTCTGTCCCAGCATCTCCGCATATGCATTTGCATAGCTGATCGCGCCTAAAGGTCGATCCATGGAACCCCAGACCATCGATCCTCCTATGGGCGCGACATAAGGCGTGTGCCCCCGTTCCTTGACTTCCTTGACAACTTCTTTTAGAATCTCCTCGGTATATTTCAGAGTGACAACCTTTCCCGCTTCGGCCTCTCTGAGCTTGATGTCTGCCTCGAGGATAAAATCTAACAGAAGATTCCCATCATATTCCTCTGGAAGATCGTATGGTTTAAACAGCACCAGTACTGGAGTTATTCCGAACTTCCTGGCTGCCGCAGCTGTCTGGAGACACCAGTTCGACTGCAAGCTCGCCCATGTGATGAGAACATCCGCTTGCTTTGCTAGAACATCAGGAATGATGAATTCAAGTTTTCGCGACTTATTGCCGCCAAAGGCCAGTCCCGTCAAATCGTCCCGTTTCATGTAAATCTCTGGCCCGCCCAACACTTGAGACAAGTTTTCCAATTTTTGGATGGGAGTCGGCAGATGGATGAGCCCGACTCTTGGAAAGGCTTGAATTTTGTCTTGAAAACCGGGAAGAGAATAAGCCGTCATGTCCAACTCCTGAAGCATCGATTTTACTCCAAAGCCGGTCTCAAAAGCAAAGCGATCAAATGAAAAGCATTTCTAAATTGAAAATATTAGGAGAGGCTTTGGCCGATAGAAGATCAATAAGCTTTCCAGGCCCTCGTCACCTCGGCGATCTTTTTTGCAGTGAAAGTGCGAATGCCATCCCCGTAATAGTAAAAGATCGGGATGGTGATGAGAATAAAGATGGTCGAGCTGATGAGGCCGCCGACTGCGGAGAGTGCCAGAGACGCCCAGATCTGACGCCGGCCTGCCTCGACCTGGATCAGGACAAGGGGAAGCATGCCAAGGACCGTGGTGCCTGTTGTCATGAATATCGGCCGGATCCTCTCTCTCGAGCCCTGAATCACAGCCTCCAAGAGCGGTAATTGCTGACAGCGTTTGAAGTTGATGTGGTCGACAAGCAGGATCGAGTTGTTAACGACTATTCCCCCCAACAAGATCACGCCGATGTACGCCGAAGAATCAAAAGAAAAATCCGCAAGCACAAAGGCCACAAAAACTCCGATGAGTGCCAGAGGAACTGCAATTAATATAAAAAACGGTTGGATGATGGATTCGTACAATGAGGCAAGGATCATAAAGATAATGACCAGAGAAAAGATGATGGCAAATTTTATCTCTCCTTTCTCCTCCTCTGTGAGAAACCACGTGTCTTCCATGGTCGCCGAAAATCCCGGCGGCAATGCGAGCCTGGCAAAGATGCCCTCCCTGTAGTTTTCTGCAGCTTTGGTTGGTCCCCGGAATTCCCACATCACTGTCTGCTGGAATTGTTGATCTTCCCTGTCTATGGAGCCAGCAATAGGCTTCTCTTCGAGGGCCGATATCTCGCCCAACCGAAGATATTCGCCTTTCCGTGTCTGGATGAGCACATCTTGAAGCTCTTTGAGGTCCATCTCCTCCGCATTCGGAAATTTGATGGAAAACTCGAGTTCTTGACCGGCTATATTGACCTTGATAGGACGCAGGACCCGGCCACTGAGCATGGCAGCGATCTGATAGTAGAGATAGAGAGGATCAATGTCGTATTTCCTCAGAGATCCCTTATCCAGCTTGGCCACATACTCGAAAGATTCGCCTCTGAACCACCACCCACGTGAAGAAACGATCTTCACATCCTTGATCCGGGGATTGCGCTTGAGCGTTCTTTCCAGATCAGCGGTGATGTCCCGCAATTTTTTCAGGTTGTATCCAAAAAACTTGATGCGCGAATCATACATCG
This sequence comes from uncultured Eubacteriales bacterium, assembly GCA_964406575.1. Classification (GTDB taxonomy): domain Bacteria; phylum Acidobacteriota; class Aminicenantia; order Aminicenantales; family Aminicenantaceae; genus WTAW01. The sequence goes on from CAYOSH010000013.1 coordinate 85,101, forward strand.
GACCGCTTCCAAAACCGGAATAATATCCCTGTGGGTCAAAACCCGAGATCGAGACATTGATCCCGGCAAAGTTTGTCGCCAGTTGAATCAACTCTTCCTTCAAGAGATAAGGTTTGTAGGACATCTCTATCTCTGATGGAAAACTCACCTCCATAAAACCGCGTTCAGACATCACGGTTGTGTTGAGCTCTTTCTCGTAGCCCTTTTCAAGGACTCTCTCCTCGAACTGTCTCATCACGATATCGGTCCTTTCGATATCTGTTCCAGCCGGCATCCCAACATATACGCGGAGTTTTTCCTTCGAATACCAAGAAAAAAACTCCCCAAGAGTGACCTCAGACCTGAACCATTTGTATGACCCGAAAAAAATGGCAGCGACGATAAGAAGGATCTCCACAGGGTGCCGAATCAAAAATTGTAAAGTTTTCGCGTAAAGATCCCGATATTTTTCTTTCCTTTTCTCTCTAGGGCTTTTGAGGAGTTTAGGCGCCAGGGCTGGGATCACAGAGAAAGAGACCAGAAGCGAAGCTGCAAGGGCAGCGCTGATCACGATGGCCATGGGGAGATAGACCAATTTGAGCCGACCCTGAAAATAGGCGATCGAAAAAAAAACACTCATGGTGGTCAAAGTGGATGCAAAAACAGGAAGAAACACTTCCTTCGAACCTCGGATGGCCGCTTCAACGGGTGAAGCTCCCTCCTCTCTGATACGCAACACATTTTCAAAAACTACGATCGAGTTATCCACAAATAGGCCAAAACCCAAGGCCAAGCCTCCCAGGGTGAGCATGTTGAGAGATGTTTTGGTAAAATAAACCAGGTTAAACGTCAATAGAACAGAGAAGGCGATGGATGAGAGGACCAGGAGCGAAGGCTTGATGCTCCGCAGAACCAGATAAATGAGGATAAAAATCACGGAGACGATTATTCCCACCAGAATGTAGAGCTCCTTGAGATGCTTTTGGATCTCCTCGCTCTCATCATTAACAGCCCTGAAAATCAGGTCTGGAGGCAGCTCGTTCTTAACCATTTCCAGCCGCTGTTTCACATCTCGGCTCACCTTGAGTGTACTCAGGCCCTTTTCTTTGTAAACGGTCATGCTGATGGTGGGCTGGCCGTTGATCCTGTGGATGTGCATAATATCCCCGTAGGAGGGGACCAGGGTGGCGATCTCTTTGAGGCGTATGGGGTTCTTCCCTGACATGGTAATGACGATCTCTCCCATTTCCCTAAGGCTATTTATGGGATTTGAAACCTTAAAAAGAAGCTCCTGGGCACCCTTCATGGCCGTACCGGCTGGATATATGCTTGTCCTCTCCAGGATTTGGCTGTAGACCATATAGGGCTGGATATTCAGGGATTTGACTTTCTCCTCGATGAGCTCGATCTTTATTTCTGGGTCAGACCCTCCCCAGATATCCACGCCGGCTACGCCTTTAACAGAGCCGATGCCGATCTCCAACCTGTCTTTGACCAGCTCCCGCAATCTTTGGATTGAGAAATCTCCGGATATGGTGTATCTCAGAAAAGGCTCTTCGCTGAAGTCTTCAGGAATGTACGGCGTGATCACTGGCTTTATCCCATAGGGCAGCTCATCCTTGAGCTCGGCGATCTTTTCCCGGAGGGCAAGTTGAGTGAATTCCATGTTGACCTTCGGATCGAACTCAAGAGTGATCCGGGAGCTGCCAATCTGCGAGGAAGATTCGGTCTTCCGTATACCTTTGACAGTGGAGACTTTTTCCTCAAGCGGGGACGTCAATTGTGTCTGGATGATCTCAGGAGGCATTGCGTACCAGTTCGTGTCGATGTACACCATGGGGAACTGTTCTTTGGTGACAGGCATCTCGATGGGGATGTTGAGGAACGAGTAGACACCCAGCACGGTGAGAGCCAAAAAGACCATGGCCGTGGCAATCGGACGCTCGATGAAAATTTTCATGCTTCTTACATACTTCTTAAGTCATACGGGTTATTTATACGGGGTTATTTTTCAGGAGAAACATCATCCCGTAAATCCGCAAATCCTCTTTTTTTCCCCTCAGCCATTTCATAGGCAAGAGGGATCAATATCAGTGTCAAAAATGTGGCCAGCAACAGTCCCCCGATAACCGAGATAGCCAGAGGTTGCTGCAGCTCAGCCCCCCTTCCCAATCCCAAAGACATGGGGAACAACCCCAGGGCTGTCGTTGCTGTGGTCATGAGGATCGGGCGCAATCTCACCCGGCTCGCCTCCATGATAGATTCCCTCACGGGTAATCCTTTTCTCCTAAGCTGGTTGATATAGTCGATCTTGACGATGGCATCATTGACCACAATCCCTGCGAGGACGACCATGCCGATGATCGAGATCACATTTAAGCTCTGCCCCGTAATTAATAATGCCCAAATCGCTCCTGTGATCCCCATGGGGAGTGTGAGGAGTATGAGAAAAGGATGACGCAGAGATTCAAATTGAGCGGCCATAATCATGTAGACGAGAAGAACAGCCAGTGTGAAGGCAAAAATCAGGCTTTGGAAAGATTTCGCCATTTCCTCCTGTTCTCCGCTGAACACCACACGGTATCCTTGGGGTAAGTCGACTTCACTGATCTTCTCTCGGATGGCAGGAACGACTTCGCTGATCTTTTTCCCACGAAGGTTTGCTGTGACCAGAACCTCCCTCTGCTGGTTTTCTCGCCGGATCTCCTTAGGTCCTCTCGCGATTTCATACGTAACCAATTCTCTCAAAGGGATACGAGTCCCTTGAAAGGAGATCTGTTCGTCGAGAAGCGATTCGATGTTATCGCGGGTCTCTTCCTCTAGCCGAACACGCACATCATATTTTTTTTCCAATTCTTTGAACTGAGTGGCCCTCTGCCCGCGGACGGCATTTACTAGAAAATCTCCGATAGTTCCCGGTGAGATGTTGTATTTCTCGAGAGCATCCTTTCTGATACTGATCAAAAATTCAGGCTTCCCCTCCCCAATATTAGTGGCGATGTCCGTAATCCCTTCTATCACATTGAGTTTGCCGACTAATTGTTCGGCAAGGAGGGTGAGCCTGTTCAGGTCTTCGCCTCTGATCTTGAGCCCAATCTCTGCTGAGGTGAAAGCCATGAACTCTGCCAGAGTGGATTGTTCTTTAACGATCGAATAAGTTAGACCTGGAAATTTCTGTAATCTTCCACGCATGCCTTCCATTAGCTCATCGACTTTGGATGGGTGTGTGGCTTCAACATAAAGCTTCACCGAATTAATAGAGACCTCCGGATTCAATGCCTCCATCCCGCTCACAACACCGATCTGGGAGAATGATGCGGAGACGGACTCCTGGCCCTTGAGCCAGGTTTCGAGCACAGCAACAACATCACCCGATTGTTCGAGGGAATAATCGACAGGGGTTTTCATATTCACTTCGAACGAGACCGTCTCTGGTTTGGGCATGAGCTCACGGGGCATCTGGGAGGCAACCACAAGGGTCACAATGAGGAAACACACAGAACCCAGCAAGACTTTCCCTTTGTTTCCCAAGCACCAGATAAGGATTTTATGGTATCGGTCCTCGAATCTCTTATAAAACATATTGTAAACCTTAAACACGGCATGAATTAGAGGTTTTATCGGAAGGCTGATGTAATGAAAGAGGACGAGAAGAAGCTGCAAAAGAAAACTGAAGATCAAATTCAAGATGAAAAATATGCCTTTCGGGATGTTATAGATGAGCCAGCGCAAAGCCTTGAGCGGGAATAAAAAAATCTTACCCATAGATTTTTTTAAAGATGTTTGGGGATCTTTAGCTTTCACACTCGTTGTTTTTGAGATGGTATCAGGGACACTGAATTTAAATTTTCGTGAGGCCAACATAGGCAGTAGAGTCAGAGAAACCACGAGTGATGACAGGAGCGCAAAGGTCACGGTCAGAGCCTGGTCCCTAAAGAGCTGTCCAGCAATACCATGCACGTAGATCACCGGAAGGAAAACAGATATCGTGGTCAAGGTGGACGCAGTTACTGCCATGCCGACTTCTTGTGTTCCCAAGACAGCGGCCTCCATCAGGTTTTTGCCCAGGCTTTTGTGCCGGAAGATACTTTCTGAGACAACGATAGAATTATCCACAAGCATCCCGACACCCAGCGCTAAACCTCCCAAGGACATGATGTTCAGAGTGATATCCCGGAAGTACATCAAATTGAACGTCGCTATGATGGAGATCGGAATGACAACCGCGATAATGACAGGAGTCTTGATATCCTGGAGAAAAACAAACAGGACAAAAAATGACAGGATGCCACCCAGAATGACCGAGTTGAGGACAGAGGAAATGGCATTCTCGATATATTTGGCTTGCTCAGATACAACCAGGATCTCGATTCCAGGATTTTCTTCTTGGATCTCCTCCAGCACATCACGGGCGGCCCGTGAGACTTTGACTGTATTGGCACCGGATTCCTTGCGCACGAGAATTCCGATGCTCTCATTTCCGTTCAGACGTGTAATTCCTTCACGCTCCTTTATGGAGTCCAAGACCACCGCCACATCTTTGAGCCGGATGACGCCTCTCTCACCGGTGGTTTTGAGGCTGATCTCACCGATCTCGTCGATCTCCTCATACTCACCCACAACACGGAGTGAATACTTGAAGCGACCCTTTCGAATCGTCCCTCCTTGAAGGTTGCGGTTGAAGCTATCGATCCGCTGGGAGATCTCATCGATAGACAAGTCGTAAAGCGAGAGTTTATCGGGATCGACATCAACCTGAATTTCCCTTTCCACACCGCCGGCTATTTCCGCTGAACCTATGCCCTCGATCTGTTCCAGCCGGGGCTTGATCAACTCCTCTGAAAACTCCTTGATCTCCAACAAAGATCTCTGGCCAGAGACGGACAGGACCATGATGGCTTTGCTCTGGGGGTCAAGGGGAATGATTGTGGATTCCTCTGCATCATCAGGGAGTTCGACGCTGTCCAGTTTTTCCCTTGTGTGCAGCATAGCAAAATCCATGTCTGTCCCCCAGGAAAATTCAAGGGTCATGTAGGAAATTCCCTCTTTGGATATGGATTCCACGCGTCTCAGTCCAGGGATTCGGCTGACGGCTGCTTCAAGGTCATCCGTAATCAGGGTCTCTATTTCTTCGGGAGCCACTCCGGAAAATTTGGTCACCACGGAAAGTCGCGGATAACTGATATTCGGAAGAAGGTCTACACTCAATTCCCTCAGAGAGACAAACCCGAGGAGGATGATAGCGAGGAAAAACATAAAAGTCGTGACCGGCCGTTTGATGCTGATGTTCGTGATTTTCATGGATTATGGCTTTTTTTTATATTTTATATAATTCTACGCATTCCCGATTGGTTGCGTTTTATATTAACAAATACAGAAACCAAATGCCATATAACACACTAGATGGATAGACGAACGAAATCCAAGAAATGTATCAAAACGGCGGAGATGAATAATGGGACGGTTATATTATTCTGCATATCAGGATCGCTCAGCATGCAGACTGCTGATTCGTTGTGTGGGGAACGTTCCCCGAACGGACTGTTTGGGAAACAGTCCCTACATAAAAAACACATCCGAAGCAGGGTCAGCTCCCCGAGCTGACCGATTATAATAAAGGTGACAAGGCCAATTTTTTATTCTGAAAATATCACTGTTATCATGTAAAATGAACAGGAATATAAATCAGGAAGGAGAAGAGTATGCCATTGATCGAAGTTCATCTTCTGGAAGGGAGGACAGACGAACAGAAAGAGGCCCTGCTCAAAGCCATCACTGCGGCTGTTCATGAATCCATCGATGCGCCTCTTTCAACCATCCGGGTTTGGATCGATGAGTTTCCGCCCAAACACTACATGATCGCCGGAGAACTCAAGTCCAATGGGACAGAAAAATAAGCAGTGATGAACCGGCAATTTTTTGATTATCGATGAATGATAAGGAGGAGATAATCTAATTGACGATCTTAACACGGGCATCGTGAGCCAAAGTAAAGTGCCCCTCCACGATAACCTGCTCACCCGCTTGAACGCCATCCAGCACCTCGGCATAATCTTCGTTCTCAAGCCCGATCTCGATATATCTCCATTTTGCAAGACCATCCTCAACAACAAAAAGCAATTTCCGTTGGGACCTTGTCAGGATAGAATCCTGGGGAACAAGAAGTCTGTCTTTATAGATTTCAGCAGCGATCTCCACCTCAGCATGCATCCCAGGTTTAATTTCTTCCTTTGGGTTATCCACATCGACAAACACCTTACATGTTTTGTCCTCTGGATTGACCAATGGACTTATGGCACTCACTTTTCCCTTGAAAATCTTGTCGGGGTAGGCGCTGAACCTTAAATCGACCTTTCGACCGACCTGCATCTTTCCGATCTCACTCTCCAAAACCCTAGCATGAACCTGAATCCTGCTGATATTCACCAAGGTGAACAATTCCCGTCCTACAGAAACACGCTCGCCAGGAGACACCTGGATATCTGCGATGATCCCAGAAAAAGGCGCCTTTATCTTGGTTTTCTCCAAATCGAGCTGTGCTTTTTTCACGCTGATCTCGGCTTGCGTCAAGCCCTTCATTGCGGCAACCACTTCATCCTTTTTTTCTCCCGATTCAATCAGTGCCCGCTCATAAAGGCGCGAGCGGCTCTCGAATTCTTCCCTTGAAATAAGGCCCCTCTGATATTGTTGCCCGGCGTCCTCGAACTGTTTTTTGAGTTTATTTACCTCTAGACTCAGCTCTTCCCCACCTCTACTGGCATCATCAGAAAAACGCTGCTCCACCAACATCTCCGAGAAGGCTTTCAAGCGTGCAGCCTCAGCATTCTCATAATTCAACCTGTACTCCTGGTCGTCCAGATCCAACAACAATTCATCCTTCTTCACATGCTGACTCTCTCTCACGTTGAGATTGTTGATAATCCCTCCGACTTCGGCTTTCAAGATGATCTTTCTATCCGTCACAGCCTCTGCCGGCGACCTAAGCTTGATGACTAGGTCACCCAGTTTGGCCTCCACAACTTTCACCTGGAGAGGTGCTTCACTGGCGTTTGTCTCTTGAGCCTGTTCACTCGACGCAGTCTCCCTCTTTCCCGGACCTCTCCCCTTTTTAACCACAAAATAGTAGCCCAGTATCCCTGCCAAAACAAGAACGAGAACAATTGTTAGGATTTTTTTCGGAAATATCATTGAAACCCTCTCAGAGATGATACGTTCGATTCCAAAAAATTGGATTCTCTTCCATTCGAATAACGTTTCTCGGTCGGAAATTGTTTCATTTATTATCTTTCAGGACAGCTTCTCGCAAATCTGAGAAAAACTCCGGCAATGCCGCTATCACCCTGTGCCAATTTGGAATTAGCTGAATGGAAGTTGGATTCTGCCAGAAGATCTTTCCGGCCCGGTTGATTCCACCGGCAAAGGCTTCGACACACAGGGATTCCGCATGCCGGTCAAACTCCAAATCGTTCAATGCTGCATCCCCCTCATAACGAACAATTGCATCCTGGGCGATCTGTAAGTAGATATTGCTTAATGTCTTGAAAAAACCCTCCGAGAATTCAACGCCTTCCTTGGCGAGCGTACGGAAGATGGATTTTGCGATATCGATCGTCATCTTGAGGATTCCCTTCTCCGGATTACTCGGTATCAAAAGCTGGTGTTTATGTTCGTATGTGTCAGCGATATCGACTTGACAGATCCTGTTCAGAGTTACACTCCTGTAAACTTCGGCTAGAGTTCCGACTTCCAACCCCCAGTCGCTCGGAATCCTTATCGCCATAGCCAGGTCGCGTCTCATGGCGATCTCTCCTGATAGAGCGTAACGAAAGCTGTCAATATAGACTAAAAATGGCAAATACCCCAAAATCTTCTGCAACGATCGGATAAAGGGAGTGAAAAATAAGCGCGTGGCGCGACCATACATCTTGGTTGTGACCCGGCTGTAGAACCCCTTACAGAATTCATATTCCTCGTGAGGATTTCCTACCGGATAGCACAGCCTCCCCAACATCGCGCGATCATAATTCACGATATCACAATCATGGATAGCGATGACCCTGCTTTTCCCCCGAGCGAGGACATAACCAAGAGAGATCCATACGGCGCGACCCTTACCCGCCTCTCCTGACAAAAGATTATTTTTCTCCAGCACCTGATAAAGCTTCCTGATGTTTCGCCCGTCATTCCAGATAATTTTGAGTTTTTTTGTTGATGAAAAAGCTTCTTTCACTTCTTTGAATTCGGAAGACGTGGCTTTATCCAGACAGAGGACGATCTCATTGAGATAGGTCACTTTTTTCAAGGTTTTCATGATATTGGGAAGAGCACCGCTGGCATATTCCCTGTAGAGCGAAGGCAGGACTAAAGCAATGGGCTGTATATTAGAAAAACCCTTGAGCTTATCTTCGAGCTTTTCCACATTCAAAGCCCCCAACTTATGGAACGTCGTGATGACTCCATTCTGAAAAAAATCAGACATCGATCCCTCCTCGGATTGTGATCATCGCTTTAACCCTTAGACCGGAGAAGACAGGGATTATTAGCATAAACAAAAAAGGTGTATTCTGTCAATTTAGGTGGAATGGGGATTCTCCCTGATTGGAGGCTTCGTCCCCCAACGGATTGGTAATTTCAGAAGTAAGGACCGTTCCCAAATGGATTGTTTGAGATACAGTCCCTGCCCAAAAAAAGATGTCACCTTTTGACTTGATTTTCAGTGTGTTTTTATATCCTCTGCCTGATTCTTTTTGGGCACAATCAAGCCATGTCCGATGGGGAAAAGATCAGGAATAGTCACCGGCAACTTTCCCTTTATGTCGATCTCACCGAAGAGTGCTTTAGCTGCCGCCACCTGTGCCTCATCTGCATCCCTGTAGGCACACATGTACGCGTCGACTTCTGGAAAATTGCGCAAAAAATAGGGGCTCCCGAATGATATCACGATCACCCCTTTGGATAATTTTGCCGCTTCTCTGATCAGATGAATATGACTCATTTCGAGGCCAACGCTCCCTTTGTCCGCACGCAGACGAGAGAAGAGAGCAAAAACCAAAACATCTGCTTCACCAGCTTTTTTTAAGGCAAAATCCAGGTAGTCCTGCCCGGTTGTTGCCTCCCCAAAAAATTCGAATACATCAGGATTTTTCTCCTTCATCTCCCGAACAAACGTCCTTCCGGCAAAATAACCACCGGGATCACTGCTCAATGCCAGGACAGCTACACTCTGCTTTTTTCTGGATAAAGGAACCACCGCATCCTCATTTTTCACAAGGGTGATCGCATTTTCAAATGTCTGTTCCGCCTGCTTGAGATGAGTCCTCGGCGCGATCTTAAGATCCAACATTTTGAGATCAACCAGCTTCTGTTTGTGCAAACCCAGTCGCGCCTTGGCCTCCAGTATTTTCTTCACGGAGTTATTTATCCGCTCTTCTGGTATTTCACCTCTTCTTACGGCCTGAACCAATGCATCGATCACTTCTTTTGGCTTGGGCGGAAGCAGTATCATATCGATACCCGCTTTAATGGCCATCAAAGCAGCTTCTTCGGGTTCGTATAAAGTGGTCACGCCCCCCATTCCCATGGCATCAGTAACAATGATCCCCTTGAAACCGAGCTCATTCCTCAAGAGATCTGTCAGTATAGGCTTGGAGAGGCTCGAGGGAACATTCGGTGTAGGGTCCAGTGCCGGCAATCTGAGATGTGCCGCCATAATGGCCTGAACCCCTGATTCGATGGCTATTTTGAACGGGTATATCTCAACCTTATCCAACCGGGCACGATCACCCTTTACAGTGGGAAGCACTGTGTGAGAATCTTCAGAGGTGTCTCCATGTCCGGGGAAATGTTTTGCCGTGGCGATCAAGCCATTTTCTTGACAGCCCTTGATGAACGGAACCGCCAGTCGGCTGACTTGTTCGGGGTCTTCACTGAAAGAACGGACATTTATGATGGGATTGTCCGGATTGATATTCACATCGACTACAGGTGCGTATGTCATATGAATGCCGATGGCCCTGGCCTCAAGGGCTGTGATTTTCCCCATAAGGTAGGCCAGCTCTTCAGAATCCGCTGCACCGAGGGCCATGACGGGAGGAAATAGAGTGGCTCCATCGATCTGATTTCCCAACCCTCTCTCGAGATCAGACGCAATCAACAGGGGTATTTTTGCCTTTTCTTGCAGAACATTTGTTAAGTGCGCCGTTTCGTACACATCTCCGGCAAAAAGAATGAGCCCCCCGATCTTCTGTTCCACGATGAGATTCTTGAGGTTATTGACGTATTCGGTGTCTCGGTTGACGAATCGGCCGGTATAGCGGCAGGCGATCAACTGTCCGACCTTCTCTTCCAGAGTCATCTTTTCCATCGTCTTCCCGACCCATTTTGCCTCATCCGCTCCAAAGGTCATCTTTGGCTCGAGTGCCGGTGGGGGTGTTTTAGCACATTCGAAGGCTATCAGAATCACCAAGAAGACAGAAAAACCGATAATAATACGGGAATATTTAATCATTCATCCGATCTCCTTGTGGTTAGGCTCACAAAATCAGAAAAAGGTTCATTCGCCGAATGGATTCGAGAAAGATATGGGGACTGTTTTCCGAACATACCGTAAATTATCATGGCACGAGATTTTGCTGCAGGGTCCGCTCCCCAAGCAGACCGTTTGGGAAACGGTCCCTACATTTTTATGATATCTTCTTTATTAAGTCTCTGACTCAATTTAGTCGTTTCACTCCCTGTTCGTCTTACTGTTTAAAGATATCCCGGCTATTTAATGATATACCGTATGATAAAAAGCACAGAGAACAGATAGATCACCCAATGGACGTTCTTTCCTTTTCCCGAGACCAGCTTCAGAATCGAATAGGAGATAAATCCGAAGGCGATTCCCTCTGTGATGCTGAAGGTCAATGGCATGATGATAATGGTTAAATAAGCCGGGATGGCCTCTGTCAAATCGTCCCACTTGATAAAAGTAATACACTTCATCATCAGATAACCCACAATGATCAGAGGAGGCGCTATCACAGGACGGAGAATGGCACCGTTGGACTCATAACTGCCGGCGACCATCCCTGCTAACGGACTGAAGAAGAGGGCCACGATGAAGAGCAATGATGTACAAATATTGGCCAATCCTGTTCTTGCACCATGAGCAATCCCGGAAGCACTCTCGATGTAACTCGTGACTGTGGATGTCCCCATAAGGGCTCCTCCTATTGTTCCCACCGCATCGGCGAACATAGCTTGGTTTGCCCGAGGGAGCTTCCCGTCCTTGAGAAATCCAACCGGCGCACTCACACCGATGAGAGTGCCCATCGTGTCGAACAGATCAAGAAAGAAGAATATGAAGACAATCGTGATCAGTCCTGTCTGGAAAGCACCCAAGATGTCCAGCTTAAATAATGTCGGCATCACACTGGGAGGAGCAGCAAGGATGCCTTGATATTTCACAATTCCCAAAGGAACACCCAAAAGAGCTGTACCAAGAATACCCAGGAGGATCGCGCCTCGAACTCTCAAAACAAGGAGGGCTGCTGTCAGTATCACTCCGAAGAGAGCAAGGAGAGCCGGCTTACTGGTCAAATCTCCGAGTATAACCAGGATATCCGTAGTTCCGGGAACTGGCGGAGGGGCGTTGACAACCACACCTCCATACTGAAGCCCTATAAATGCGATCAGCACACCGATCCCAACAGCAATCGAGTGCTTCAGCGAATCAGGAACTGCAGCTACTAAACTCTTCCATACACCCGCCAGCGATAGAAGGACAAAAATCGTCCCTGAAATAAAAACAGCACCCAGGGCGACCTGCCAGGAATACCCCATGATCCCACAGACGATGATGGCAAAAAAAACATTATGACCCATACCGGGAGCTAAAGCGATGGGGTATTTGGCCAACAATCCCATCAAGAGAGTCGCAAGAGCACTGGACACACATGTGGCAAACATGACAGCGCCCTGGTCCATCCCGGCGGCGGCAAGGATCGCTGGCTGGACAAAGATGATATAGGACATGGTCATAAATGTGGTGATCCCCCCCACAATTTCAGTTTGTATGTCGGTGTTGTTTTCCTCCAGCTTAAAATACCGCTCGAGCCATTTTTTCATGAGTTCTCTCTCACTCCTCAAACTGAATCAGCGAATGGATATCCACATCAGGGTGGGCATTCTTTATAAAATCCACGCCATTTAAAAAGAGGAGCTCCACGACTGCAGCGAATCCCACAACTTTCCCGCCGATCTTTTTTACAATATCGATGGCACTGACAGATGAGGAACCTGTAGCTATGAGATCATCGATGATGAGCACTCTCTGACCTTTCTGGATGCTGTCTTTGTGCATCTCGAAGTACTCCAGCGCATACTCATTCGGGGCTTTCACACAAACACATTCTCGAGGGAGTTTCCCCTTCTTCCGAATCACCGCAAGTCCCAATCGCAATTGATGAGCGACCGGCGCCGCAAACAGAAATCCCCGAGACTCGATCCCAGCGATCATCTGGGGTCTTTTTTCCTTCGCCCACGAGACAAGGTCGTTGATCACAATGTTGTAAGAGGATGGATCCTCAATAACAGGCGTAATATCTTTAAAACCGATCCCAGGTTTGGGAAAATCTTTGACTTCAACGATTTTTTCTTTAACTTTATCGAGCATATTCTCCCCTTTCAATCGATGGATTTGGTATATACCGTACGCGTGGGAAACGGAATGCCGATCCCGGCTTGATTGAGCGCATTATAAACGACGTCTGTCGCTTTGAGTTTCATGTCATAAGCTTCTGTGTAATCCTTAACCCATACTCTGGCGATAAAATCCAACGAAAAATCGGACATTTTTACAAACTGGACCGCTGGCTCTGGTACCTCAAGAACTCCATCAATCTTTTTGAGTGCCTCCAAAACCACCTGCCTGACTTTCTCGGGATCTGCCCCATAGATTACACCGAACTCCACATTCACCCTGACCGAAAGATCAGGCACAGTGAAGTTCTTGATTTTGGCGTTAGCCAATTGCCCATTGGGAATATAGATCACTTCATTGTCATAGGTTTTTAATTTTGTGCTCCTCAAACCGATATCCAGAATAATCCCCATCTCTCCAGATTCGATCTGGACTTTATCCCCCACCTTGAATGTTTTGTCCAGAACCAGTTGAAGACCCCCCATGATGTTGGCAAGGGAATCCTTCAGTGCAAAGCCAACGGCGAGTCCAGCAATACCAGCCGTTGCCAGGAGGGGGCTGATATCGATATCCCACGCATCAAAAACAAAAATGAAAGCGAGAATAATGACTACGGCTTTCATTATTTTTTCGACCAGCGGAATCAGGCGGTCATCGGCTGTCGACTTTGTCTTTTTGGCCCAATCTCTGATCCAGGTCTTGGACATATTGTTGATAATCCGAATCAGAGCAATAGTCACCAGGAATATTAGAAATGTATCGACAAGATTGCCGTAGACCTGAGTTTGGAATTGGAAGGTCTGAAACCCGATTATAAAGCCGAGCGCAAGTATGATGTAAAAAAGTATGGAGGATACACTCTTGATGATCAAATCATCTATTTTTGTTTTCGTTTTCTTGGCCAGCGGTTTTAACACTTGAATCAAAATAAACTTCGCGATTAAAGCCACAACGAGAGACACGGCCAAAATAAACAAAAACTCAAGGTAAATATTGCTCATGATGGACTCGAATATCTTGGTAATAGTGCTCATCCCTATCTCCTCCATCCCTTCATGATTCTATCTTTATACATAAACTGCTTTATATTTTCAAACTCTTGATAATGACCGTGAGCATCCTTATTTCCGTGATAAGGGCATTAGAGGCAAAAAAGAGCGAGTCACTGTCCTTATGAGTCGGATGGTGGTGGGTGGGGGGGGGTCTTCGACGAATATGGACTGTGATGAACTCCTGCTATTATCATTTGACTTGAGAGCATCACGGAAATAAGGATGCTTTCACAATGACCTGCGTTTGAAGCCTGAAATACATTTTTCCCGGTTTACAGAATGCAGAATCCAGACTGCATATAGAATGCACAAAAAGAAAGCTCGTTTATCTAAATCTTAGGATTAGAACACAATGGTGATCTGTCTTTGGTTTTCTCCAATAACGTCAATATGCACATGAATAGCATCGATCGAAAAAGACAGTTTATCCGCCCATTCCACGATGACCACACCCAGGCCGAGATAATCTTCCCACCCCAAGTCCAAGATTTCTGCACCTTTTCCTAAGCGGTAGAGGTCGACATGAAAGATGGGAAACTTTGCCTGATAGATGTTAACCAGTGTGAAAGATGGGCTGCACACCTGGTGATGATCGGCTAAACCTAAACCTGCAGCAATCCCCTTTGCAAAGACTGTCTTCCCTGCACCGAGCTCTCCGAAGAGAAGAACGACTTCATCTCTCTTGAAATCCTTGGAGAGTTCTTGAGCGAGCTGGAAGGTCTCTTCTTCAGACCGAGTGATATGCCTTTTCACTTCAGGATTTGATCCAGGTTTCTTCATCTTCATTTTTAATGTTCAGTTTTGTTGCGTACATCACCACTTTAAGGATTTCAATTAAATAAAAGCTGTCATGCTCTTGATGGCTGAAGGAAGATAGGTGATCAGTGTGCCAGCGGTGAGAGCCCTCTGCCCCATCTTTTGCGCTGCAATGTCGCCGCTCAATCCATGAACATAGACCGCAGCGAGTGTTGCCAGGAGCGGATCCTTCTCCTGGATGATCATGGAAGCGATCATTCCGCTGAGCACATCACCGGAACCGGCTGTGGCCATCCCTGGATTTCCCGTGGGATTGATGTAAACCTTCCCATCGGGAGCACATATGAGCGTTCTGTAACCCTTGAGCACCAGGGTGATCCCATATTCCTGGGCAAATTGAGGCCCAAGCTCCAGTTTTCTCTTGACCACTTCCTTCGTGGACAGGTTCAGAAGCCTGGCAAATTCACCGGGATGAGGAGTCAAGACGGCTGCTTTCTTCAAAGACTTGAGGATGTCGATCTTTTCGGCAAGTATATTCAGAGCGTCTGCATCGAGTACGACTGGAATTTTAACCTTGGGAAGGAGGGCAAAAACGAATTCAGCTGTGGAGGGATGGGTTGAAATGCCGGGACCCAACAGAAGCGCATCTTTGTCTTTCAGCAGCTCGAGCGATCTCCCGATCGCATCGGCAGAGAATGTTTTTTTTGTCGTCTCAGGAAGGGGTTCGGTCATCAACTCGGCCATGGCTCGGGCGACGATCGGAAGACAGCTCTGTGGTGTGCCTAAAGTCACAAGGCCTGCCCCCATCTTTAATGCGGCCTTTCCCGCCAAAATAGAAGCACCGGTTTTTCCCAGCGACCCGGAAATGATGAACAGATGGCCGTAATTGCCCTTGTGGGCGTCCCTCTTCCTCGGTTTAAAATAGGGAGAAAGTTTTTCTTCCTCAACCAGTTCCAGTTTCAGATGGTCTTCCTCTAACAGTGCGGGCGGAACGCTGATATCCGCCACGACCAACTCCCCCACCATCTCTTCAGCTGGAGGGAATACATGGGCGATCTTGGGAGCAGCCAGGGTGATCGTCAAATCTGCCTCTACACAGGGGCCAAATATCTGGAAGCTGTCTGAAGAGAGACCCGAGGGGATATCCACAGAGATAGTGTACGCTTCCGAAGCGTTGATGTCGTCGATGACTTGAGCGTAAAATCCTTTTGCCTTATGGGTCAATCCTGTACCGAAAATGGCATCAATGAGCAAGGTGGCCTTTTTCAGTGCTTTTTTATGAACACGCCATTCTTTTGCGCTCGGCGCTTCGGAGATCTTGACACCGATCCTTTGGGCTATCCCCGCGTTCAGGGCCGCATCACCCTTCAATTCTTTCACTCGAGCAAGGAGAATGACTTGGGGACGGCATCCCTGGTTGTACAGATGTCGAGCCACAACGAATCCATCTCCCCCGTTATTTCCCTTCCCCGCAACAATCACGATCTCTTCAAAACCGATTTCAGGGAAGCAATCCAATATCTCTATGGCAATCTGCAGCCCTGCGTTTTCCATCAGTATTGGGCCGATTATGCCGAGATCTTCAATCGCCTTCCGGTCGATCTCTTTCATCTGTGTAGAGTTTAATACTTTCATTACATCTCCTTAGCACTCCTTATTTACACGGCATTTTCAATCAGGTGAATTGTAACACAATTCCTCATTTTAGTAAGCAATTCCACTCCGTTTTTTCTCTGTCTGTTCGGGGAACGGACCCTATTTAAGGACGCAACGCGTGTTCAGACAACCTAGGATAATGCACATATTCTTCTGCTCAACCACATTTTATTGATTTAAAAAATGATTTGTGTTACACAATGGATGAATTCACAAAGGAGGTTCACTCATGGGAATTAAAGTCGGTATAAACGGATTTGGCCGAATCGGGAGAAACTTTTTTCGCGCATCTTATCTAGATCCTGATATCGAGATCGCTGCCGCCAATGATCTTGCCGATGCCAGAACTCTGGCACATCTCCTGAAATATGATTCCGTTCTCGGAATCCTGGATGCTGATGTGCGGTCCTCAGAAAACGCAATTTTAGTGAATGGTATAGAAACAAAGGTTCTTTCTGAGCGAGACCCTGCCAATCTCCCTTGGAGAGACATGGGCGTCACAGTGGTCATCGAATCCACTGGTTTGTTCCGTAAAAGGCCGGATGCACTCAAACACATTGAGAGTGGAGGGGCAAAGAAAGTCCTCATTTCCGCCCCGGCAACTGATCCCGATGTCACTCTGGTCTTGGGTGTGAATGAAGATATGTACAACCCGGAAAAACATCACATCATCTCCAATGCCTCCTGCACCACCAATTGTCTGGCTCCTCCCACAAAGGTCATCCATGAGAATTTTGGCATTGAAAAAGCGTTTATGACCACAATCCACGCATACACCAACGATCAGAGAATCCTCGACTTTCCCCACAGTGATCTTCGCCGGGCCCGGGCCGCAGCTGTGTCTCAGATACCGACAACAACTGGGGCAGCTAAGGCGGTCGGCCTTGTCATGCCAGAGTTGAAGGGTAAGATCGACGGCATTGCCATAAGAATTCCGACGCCCGATGTTTCGGTAGTGGATCTTGTGGCCCTTTTGAAAAAAGAGGTCACTGCAGATGAAGTGAATGCTGTGCTCAAAACCGCTGCCAATGGAAAAATGAAGGGGATCCTCCAGTACTGCGAAGAGCCCCTTGTCTCCATTGATTTTGTGTCGAATTCTCATTCCTCCATTGTGGACAGTCTGCTCACTCGAGTCACAGATGGAAACCTGGTGAAGGTTCTTGCTTGGTACGATAACGAATGGGGATACTCCTGCCGGCTCAAAGACCTTGTGAAGTTTATTCAGAGTTAAAGTCGCATGTTCCGAATCAAAGACCTGGATTTGGCAGAGAAATTTGTTTTTTTGCGCGTGGATTTTAATGTTCCGTTGGATGATGAGGGCAAGATCCGTGATGACACACGTATTAAAGCTGCACTCCCCACTCTGAAATATCTTCTGGAACAGAATACAAGGGTTGTCGTCGCCTCCCATCTGGGGCGGCCGAAGGGCCAGTTCGATCCTAAATTGAGTATGAAACCCGTCGCACAAAGACTATCTGAGTTGATCTCAGAAGATGTTCGGCTGGCACCTGACGTCATCGGTGAAGAAGTAAACAGACTTAAGGAAAGGCTCAAGGAACGACAGGTTTTAGTCCTGGAAAACCTCAGGTTTTATGAGGGGGAAAAAAAGAACGACCCTGAGTTTGCGCAAAACCTGGCCAAGGGCATCGATTATTACATCAATGACGCCTTTGGCGCCTGTCACAGGGCACATGCATCAATCGTCGGAATCCCCCGTTACGTGAAAAAATCCGCAGCCGGTTTTCTTGTGACCGAAGAGCTCGAATATCTCAATAAGGCCATCTACACTCCTCAAAAACCTTATACAGTCATTCTTGGGGGCGCAAAAGTCTCTGATAAGATCCCGATCATCCAAAACCTGATGAATAAAGCCGACAATATCTTGATCGGCGGAGCCATGGCCTATACTTTTTTTGCAGCTCAAGGATGTGACGTAGGCCGTTCTCTCGTTGAAAAGGATAAAAAAGACCTGGCGCTCCAAGTTTTGAACAGAGCCAAAGAGAATGACGTCAGCTTTTACCTCCCCCTCGACCATATCGTGGCTGCTCAAATGGTTTCTGGACAGGAGACAAGAACAGTGGAGGATTTTCCTATCCCCTCGGATATGATGGCATTGGATATAGGACCCAAGACAATTCGAACATATGCCTATAGTATCGCCCAGGCAAAGACAATCCTATGGAACGGGCCTATGGGTGTCTTTGAAATTGACGAGTTTTCCCAGGGAACCATGAAAATTGCTGAGGCCGTCGCTGAATCCGATGCTCTCAGTATCGTCGGCGGCGGCGATTCTGTAGCTGCTGTGTATAAAGCCGGAGTCAGCGATAAAATATCCCATATATCTACGGGGGGAGGCGCTTCCCTGGAGTATATCGCCAACGGAACTTTACCTGGAATCGAGGCCTTAACGGAGAAAAATAATGACAATGACTAATGAAAAACCGCTTATTGCCGGAAATTGGAAATTGTATATGACGAACTCAGAGGCTGTGGAACTCGTAAGCGAGCTACAGGAGAAAAGTCACGAATTCGAAGAGGCGCAGATGGTTGTTATCCCTCCCTTCACAGCCTTATGTGACATCCACCACACACTTCAGGGCAGTTCCATCGAGATAGGAGCTCAGAATCTTTTCTGGGAGGATCAAGGAGCATACACTGGAGAAATTTCTGCCCCCATGCTCAAAGACGTCGGCTGCACCTATGTAATCATCGGGCACTCGGAGCGACGACAATATTTTGGAGAGACCAACGCAACTGTCAACAAGAAAATCCGGGCCGCTCTGGCTCACGAGTTAACGCCGATTTTATGTATCGGAGAGTCTTTGGAAGAAAGGGAGAAAGGCGAGACCATAAACAAAGTAAAGACTCAGATCTCCGAGGGCTTAGACGGTTTTGATAAGGTCGCCGTCCAAAAAGTCATCATTGCCTATGAGCCTATCTGGGCTATAGGAACAGGGCTCACCGCTACCCCAGAACAAGCCGAGGAAGTCCACGATTTTATAAGGCAAGAGCTCTCAGAAAAGTATGGAAAAGAAACCGGTTCCTGTGCTATAATCCTGTACGGCGGGTCGGTCAAACCCGCCAATACTTTTTCTCTGTCGAAAAAGAAAGATATTAACGGCGCTCTGGTCGGAGGAGCGTCACTTAAAGCTGAATCTTTTGTGGAGATCGCAAAAGAGGCGATAAAGGCGTACAAGGAAAAATGAGCGTTTTAATCACAATTATTCATGTCATTGTTTGTATCATCCTGATTTTGGCTGTGTTGCTGCAATCAGGAAAAGCGGCAGATTTGGCAGGTGCCTTCGGCGGTATGGGAAGCCAATCTGTGTTTGGGCCTCGAGGAGCAGCCACTCTTCTCACAAAACTTACGACCATTAGCGCAGTTCTCTTCATGATCACATCATTAGGGCTGTGGATCCTATCAAGCAAAGGGACTACGAGATCTGTCCTGAGCGGTGAAAAAGCAGCCGCACAGGAAACTCCCGCGGCAACCACTGAAGTCAAGAAAGAGGCCGAAAACCCCACAGCTAAACCAGGCGCGACGCAACCGGAACAGAAAAAAAGCGGAGAAACAAAAAAGAAAACTGAAGATACCAAAAAAACGCCCGCAGAGACAGCGAAGAAGCCTCCGGAACAGAAGAAGAATTAAGAACACCCCCGCCAATTTGCCGAAGTGGTGGAATTTGGTAGACACGCATGGTTGAGGGCCATGTGAGCGTATTAGCTCGTGGGGGTTCGAGTCCCCCCTTCGGCATTACTTCTTTTTTTTCAGCAACTTAATTTGCAAATTAACACCGATAAAAGATTTTTTGACATATACAATTTCTTATGTTTTATCCTTTAAGATTAAAGGGCCAAAAGAAATGCTGAAAAAATCGATCCTTTTCTCAATTATTGTTATTGCACTGTTCAACATCAGCTGTAGAAGGAGTGAAAGGAGCCCTTCTGTCAGAACTGAACTCATCGATGGAATACAACACGTCTACAATACTGTGGAACCTGTCAAAGGAGAAATTTCTCTGGATGTCGCTGAGGTATTCAGGATCGATTCCTTCGAGATAGATCCGGAGGATCCGCCCCTCATCCAGATAGCTGTGAAAGACGATGCAGGAAATCTGTATCTGGGAGAGAGCCGGAACGTCAAGGTATACAAGTTAGACTCCAGCGGCCTATTATGCCATGCACAAGTGGCTTCAGAATTTTGCCATCCGGACCATGATCGGTTGGGTGTTATTTCTGATATCCGGTGGATCCGCTGCAGTATGAATGAAATATTTTCCACCACATTATTTTTTATTATTGATGACGGTAAGGCTGAATCGTGAACGTCTTTGCCTTGTATTTTCCATCCGGCAACACGGTCGGTAACATATACTCCGGATTTGTGAGTATAGCGTAAACAGCAGGGTCTCGTTCCTTTACCTTTTCTCGTGTATTTAATCTCCATTCACGCCCGATCTGCTCCAAACGTCCGGGATAATCCTGTGCTCCGAGTATCGAGGTTAAAGCCCAGTAAATATATTCAGAATTCATGCAGTCATAATCGCATGTTTCGTCATCATAGGTAAACCAGGCGCCATCGGGATATTGCTCTGGAACTTCCTCAAAGCGCCCTCCTCTGGCTTTATCCAATGCATTTGAAATCTCGGTACCGGGCTCTCTCCCAAAAACCTCAGGGTAGGCGCCTCCCCATCCCACGTCTGTCACCATGTGCAGGATTTCTTCCAAGGAAGCGTCGAATTTGCCCTGTGCTCTTGCATTAGGAATCGTTTCCTCATCATATAGCCCCTGACCTCTCGGGCGCTTGTCTCTGCGAATAAGCCTTCTCTCGCCTACGGTTTTCGTCATCACTATAGCGCCTTTCCCCTTTATGAGAGCATCCATGATTTTCATGTTGTCGGGTATGCCGTCTTCGTCGTTATCAATATACTCGGCCAATATGTTGGCAGCATGGAGTAACTTGTCGTCACCAGTAGTGTTTGTTGCATAAATATGCAGCCCAAATACTTCAACCTGTTTGGTGAATGCCACATCTGCCTTCGTTTCCTGATCGGACACCTCAGAACGACTGTAAGACAGGAATAGCGCACACATGAGGACTAATCCGAATAAAATTCGCGATTTCATAATTTCTCCTTTATTTAAAAAAAATGCTCGGCAATCATAAATCCGTAATAAAATGATGTAGCGTCAGGGCCTCTCAGACACTACAGGAAGAGGAATAATTCTCAAAAGAGATTTTGAGTGTCATTCTCATTTTGTTTTCCACACGACAAGATCGAAAACACCATTATTTTTGTTAGAGCCGTCAACAATCTCTTCATATCTTGTCTCCTTAATACTGTAGCCAAGTTTATCTATTATATTTAAAACAAATGGGGAGTCAATTGGGTACGGTTTATTACTCAAATCTCCCGAAAACTCATTCCCTCATGATGAGAGTCTGTGATATAATTAAGCTAATCTTGTTTAGCTGGCTGGACAAGAACCTTCACTTAAGGGCGCTTCGCCCTTCCCCTTTTGCTAAAACAGCCAGCATTTCTCACGCATTCTAAAGCTCAGCTATTCCTGGGTCGGTATTATCTTTTCCTTTGATACATGCGACCGTCTGTTCGGCAATCTCAAGCTCTTCATCGGTGGGAATAACCAGGATTTTTACAGGGCTTTTCTCTGTCTGGATCTCGAAGAGGCCAGAAGCCTCCTCTTTGTTCTTGTGCTCATCAAGGACGATTCCCAGCGAGGATAAATTATCACAGGTTTCAGAGCGCACTAGATCAGAATTTTCCCCAACTCCCGCTGTAAACACGAGAGCATCTACGCGTCCCAAGATCGTGACATACATTCCGATATATTTTTTGAGGCGATAACAGTACATATCCAGAGCTAAGCGAGCCTTTTCGTCACCAGCCGCAGCTAAATCCTCAATCTCTCTCATGTCATTCTCACCGCAAACACCCTTCATTCCGCTTTCTTTGTTTAGAAGTTCATCTAGCTCATCCGGAGATTTCCCTGTCTTGCGATTTAAGTAAAAGATTACTCCCGGGTCAATATCGCCGGAACGCGTCCCCATGATGAGACCTTCAAGGGGGGTCATTCCCATGGATGTATCGACACTTTTTCCATTTCGGATCGCACAGACGCTGGCTCCGTTCCCCAGATGGCAGGTGATCAAGTTCAATTCCTCCAACGGCCGTTGAAGATGCTTCGCGGTGGCTTTGGCAACATACTTGTGAGACGTTCCGTGAAATCCATAGCGGCGGATATGGAGAGATTCTGCAAGCTCATAGGGTAAAGCATATCGATAGACATGCGGAGGGATGGTCTGGTGGAACGCCGTGTCGAACACGGCAACCTGAGGGATGTCGGGACGCCGCGCGAAGGTCACCTCGATTCCCAAGAGATTGGCAGGATTGTGGAGAGGTGCAAGAGGGATTTGCTCCCGGATTGTATCGATCACAGCAGTTGTGATCAAAGTCGGTTTATGAAAAACATCCCCTCCATGGACTACCCGATGCCCAATGCCATAGAGTTTGTCCGAATCTCTCAATGTCCGGGTCGATGCAAAGGCATCCATGATCCTGTCAAATCCCTCCTCGTGGTTGGCAACAGGATCAGTCTCTATTAAATCGCGCATATCTCCGTCTGCCTGACGTGTTTTGTGCTTCAAACGGCTCGCCTTCTCTCCGATCTGCTCGAGTAAACCAGAGGCCAACACAGTTTTTTGCAACATATCGAACAGCTGGTACTTGATGGATGAACTCCCAGAGTTTACAACCAGGACCATCATGGCTTTTTCTCTCTGGTTTGAGCTTGTATAGCGGTGATGGCCACAGTGTTGACGATATCAGTGACTGTACAGCCGCGGCTGAGGTCATTGACAGGCTTGTTGAGTCCCTGGAGAATCGGGCCGATGGCCACGGCATTGGCCGAACGCTGCACGGCCTTGTAGGTGTTATTCCCCGTGTTGAGGTCCGGGAAAATGAATACTGTCGCCTGACCGGCTACCTCGCTATTGGGTATCTTTGTGGCAGCAACACTGGCATCGATGGCCGCATCATACTGGAGGGGCCCCTCAATCTTCAAATCCGGCCTTCTCTTTTTTGCGAGATTGGTAGCCTCCCTCACCTTCTCAACATCCTCCCCTTCCCCCGATTCTCCAGTCGAATAGGACAACATGGCGATGCGGGGTTCGATACCAAACATACGCGCGGTTTCTGCGGAAGCGATAGCAATATCGGCAAGCTGTGTTGGATCAGGATTGGCATTGATCGCACAATCACCATAGACCAACACCCGATCCGCGAGACACATGAGAAAGACGGAGGAGACAATCGAATACCCTTCCTTGGTGCGGATAAACTCAAACGCCGGCCGTATAGTGTGTTGCGTCGTATGCACAGCACCAGAGACCATCCCATCGGCCAGTCCTTTATAGACCATCATTGTCCCAAAATAGTTGATATCGGTCATCATGTCGTTCGCGAATTCCCTTGTCATTCCCTTATGTTTGCGCAATTGATAATATGTTTCTGTATATTCCTCGAGCCTCTCAGAGCTCAATGGATTCTCTACATCAACATTTCCCAGGTCTAGGCCGAAGGTCGCTATCTTTTTATGAATCTCATTTTTTTCGCCAAGAAGTGTTATCTCTACGGCATCACGCCTCAACAGTATTTCAGCCGCCCGGAGAATACGTTCTTCATTTCCTTCGGGCAGTACAATATGTTTGCGGTTAGATTTGGCCCTCATGATGAGTTCATACTCAAACATAATAGGCGTTATCCGTGTCGAGCGGACAACTTCGATTCGTTTTTCCAGTTCAGAAAGATCAACTCGAGATTCGAAGAGCCCAAGGGCAAGGGCAATCTTGCGTTCGTTTTCTGCGGAGATTATGGAATGCACAGCACTCACATTCATAGCCGTGGTGAAGGTGTCCGTCTCAACAGACATAATCGGAAAACATGGAGACTTCAAACCCTCGATCAATTTAAGGATAGGGGGCTCAGGCTCTAAACCGCCGGTTAAGATGAGACCAGCAATATTAGCCGCGTTATCCGAAAATAGAGTCATCAGGCTGCCCAGGATCACATCAGCTCTGTCCCCAGGAGTGATGATCAAAACTCCGTCCTGCAAATGTTCCATCACATGGCGAAGCTGCATTGCAGCGACCTTATACAATTTCACCTCTCGGTTGAGCGTTTGTCCCTCACCGCAGAGGAAACGTGCGTTTAAAGACCGGCCAATGGCACGCACGGAGGGAAAAGCCAGAGCAGGATCCTCCTTTAAAACATAGACAGGCCCCAGATCAGCTGATCTGCCGATGAGTTGTTCGGCCACCGCATTGAGATACGATTCCTCCACACGGTTAGCCACTGTAGCGATTACTGTACAACCTTGCTCTTGAAAGGCCTCCCGGGACATCCGCACAGCGGCCACCACATCCTCTGGCGATTTATTGTTTCCATTGACGACGAGTAGGATAGGACAGTCAAACTGATTGGCGATATCCGCATTAAAATCGAACTCGAAGGCCGTGGCAACCCCGGTAAAATCCGTACCTACACAAACCACAAAGTCGCACTTTTGCTCCAGGTTCTTGTACTTGTCCACCATGCGTTTCACTAAAGTGTCATACTGACCGCTGCCGAGCAGGTCTCGGGCTTCCTGGTGCGTACACGCATAAAGATCTTCATAGTCGAAGTTCAGCTTATATCTCTGACGAACAAGTTCGATATAGTCATCTCGTTTCTCTCCTGCCCGGACGATCGGCCGGAATATGCCGATGTTATGGATCCGGCGGGAAAGCATCTCCATTATGCCGAGCAGAACCACAGATTTTCCACTCTGGGGTTCCATTGTGGCGATGTATAAGTTTTTGCCCATTTAACTCTCCTTATCCAGAAGGAATCTGGATTATATATCTTTTTTGTTAAGAATGTGTAAATTTTCTGTGAGTTTTATCCCAAACTTTGTATAGGCCAAG
>CAYOSH010000014.1:0-104527 GCA_964406575.1 uncultured Eubacteriales bacterium
ATATCGTATATACCCAACATGGTCTCACTACCGGCATTTGTTAAGTGTATTGTGAAAATCCTCGAATAACCGAAATACAGGGAGTGTGTTCGAATGATTTCTTTCAAAAATTGATGTATATTATAAAAGGCATAAAGATAATATCTGCATATTGCAGGATAGATTGTGCAGAACTATAAGATCACGATCAGCTACGATGGGACCGATTACCAAGGTTGGCAACGTCAGCCAGAGAAAAGAACTATTCAAGGCTTTCTAGAAAATGCGTTGGAAAAGATCGTTTCTAAAAGGGTTCCAGTGATCGGATCCGGCCGAACAGACGCAGGAGTCCATGCTGTGGGCCAGGTCGCGCACTTTAAGACCGAATCCCGCCTGGACGATGAAGAATTTCGCCGGGCTTTTAACGGCATCCTTCCCCACGACATACGATTGATCGCCCTGGAAAAGGCCTCGCCCGATTTTCACGCCAGAAAATCAGCGCGATCAAAAGTGTATCGCTACAGAATTTTTAATGCCCCTGAAATCAGTCCTTTTGTTCTCAGGTATGTTCTCCATTGGTCCTCCCCAATGAGTGTGGCAATGATGAAAGAAGGGGCCGAAATGTTCGTGCGCGAGGCTGACTTTACGGCTTTCTCATCCAACAGGCTCCTCTACCCTGTTCGCAATGTCACTCAATCTGAAATCCGCACGCAGGGAAAAGAAATCGTATACTCCGTAGAAGCTAACGGTTTTTTGAGGTATATGGTACGGAGTATTGTGGGTACGCTTATCGAAGTGGGGAGAGGGAGGTTAGACCCGCAAAAGATCGAAGAATTTTTCAAACTAGATAGGCGCTCCGGGAACTGCCCGACAGCTCCCGCCAAAGGCCTGACACTGCTCGAGGTGAAATACTGATCCTTCTCTCCCATGAAACACAAAAATTATGAACTGAGACCTTCGAATCTCACTCATCACGGATTTAGAGATATTTCCCCCGGCAGAACACAATTAAAGAGGTTTCCCCATGATAAGCGCATCTTCTAGAGGTGTTTGGTAATAATCCTTTCTAGACCCCAAGACTTTAAAGCCCAGCTTTTTGTAGAGCGCCCGGGCGGCCAGGTTGGATGGCCTCACTTCCAGAAAAATATACTCTCCCCCATCTCTCCGGATCATTTGGATGATCCTGCGCATGACAGCTTCTCCGATCCCCTTTCTCCGGAAATCAGGATGGATGGCGAAGTTACTGATCTGGACCTCTTCCTGTATTTTCCAGTAAATGATGTACCCGATATTCCTCTCGAAGATGCTGTGAACGATCACATAGGGAAAAGAAACACTCGTGTTGACGATTTCACCCGAAAAGGTGGAATCTCGCCATGGATTTGCGAAGGAAACTTTTTCGATCTCCAGAATACTGGGGATATCGTCCTCTCCCATCTTTTTTAGGAAAAAGGAGTGTTGGGGGTGTATTCTGTTTCTAATGATTTTCCTCCGCCTGAGACTTTCGGAAGTAAAGAGGTTCGACTGCTCGAAAATCCAGTCCTTTTCCTTTTTTTAACAAACTGTATCCCAAAAGCCCCACTTCGTGACCTATAAAAAGTGAGCGGGAAGAAATTCTCGATTTATCCTTGAAATATTCAAAAATTCTCTCTCTCCATACCTCAACCCCATTTCCGATAAACGAAATGATCCTCTGCGAGGGACACAGAGTGAAAAACCGGTCTGGAGAATAAACACCCTGGGGGACGACTTCTATCAATTCTCCATTCTTCACTTCAAAAAGGGCAGCATAGATCTCCCCTTTTCGCGCATCCAACAAAGGGCACAACAAACGGTTATGCGGATGTTTCAACTTCAGGCCGAGGGCTTTCAATGTGGACACGGGAGCAATGGGTTTTCCCGACGCAAGGGCAAAAGACTTGACAGTGCTCAGCCCAATCCGGATTCCTGTGAAGGACCCAGGACCGACAGTCACAGCAAAAGCATCCATATCTTTGACCGTGAGGTCCCTTTGGCGCAGAACCAGGTCCAAAGCGGGCAATAGCCTCTCTGAATGGGTGAGGGAGGAGACCCCGTTCACCTCCGCCAACAATTTTGTGTCCTCCAATAGAGCGACAGAGCCATGGGGTGTCGATGTATCCATAGCCAGGACCAACATTCTTTTATCGCCTTAAATGAATTATTTCCATTATGTGGAGGCAACTCGGCCAATTCTTCATCTGCCTTTAATCCAATGCTATCCCATATCGAAACAGCCCACCTGCGTGAAAAATGGCATGCTGGACATCACTCATCGGTGAGACCCGAAAGGGAAAATTTCGGGTCACGCAGGTGCACATGCCAGATAAAACATCCACAGTGACCTGGTCTCCGGTCTCCAATTTTCTCTCGAGAGCCAGTCGTTCTATGTCGCAACTCTTCAGCACAGGGAATCCGGAGTTCACTGCATTCCTGAAATAAATGGCTCCAAAGGAAGGAGCTATGATCAGACTGATCTTGAGCGCAAGAAAACAATCAACAGCTTGTTGTCGAGAAGAACCAGCACCAAAATTCCGGCCCGCGATGATGATATCTCCGGTATGGGCTTTTTTCGAGAAATCTTTCCATCCCTCTAGATTTCCCAGGGCATACTCTCCCATTTTTGCAACATCAGTGATGTGAAGAAAGGCATTATGGTAGATCTGGTCGGTATCAATATCTTCAAGCAGCCGGCCTTCCGGATCGGAAAGAACCCATATTTTCCCCGCAAAATGTGAATGTTCCATATTACAAATCCTCCGGGCTGCAGATCTCACCCGCTACACATGAAGCCGCGACAACGGCCGGGCTGGCTAAATAGGTCAACCCTTTTCCCTGTTTCCCTGCAAAATTCCTATTGCCCGTGCTGATTTGGACCTCTCCTCTACCGGTTAAACCGATGTGTCCTTCCGCACAACCCCCACAACCGGGGTTGCTGATGATGGCACCACTTTGGAAAAGAGCCGCCAGCACACCTTCTCGGATAAGTTCTGCGTAGACTCTATGGGTGGCAGGCACGATTTTCAACATGACACCATCTTTGACTTTTTTTCCTTCGAGCACGCGCGCGGTCTCTTTCAAGTCTTCCAGCCTTCCATTCGTACATGAACCGATAAAACCCGAGTGGATCTTCGTTCCTTTGAGCTCGGAAATATTGAACACATTTGTGGGGGAAGAGGGGGCGGCGACTTGAGGAGGGATGTCACCGGCATCGATCTCAACAATATCCGAGTACTCGGCGTCGGCATCTGCCAGGACCGGCGTCATCCTCTCGCCGGAAAAATCCAGAATTTCCTGC
This sequence comes from uncultured Eubacteriales bacterium, assembly GCA_964406575.1. Classification (GTDB taxonomy): domain Bacteria; phylum Acidobacteriota; class Aminicenantia; order Aminicenantales; family Aminicenantaceae; genus WTAW01. Next base: position 3,296 of record CAYOSH010000014.1, read on the forward strand.
TCTGACGAATCTATGAACTCGGGAACAAATCCGATGATCCCTGCCATTTCTGTCACCATGCTGCAGAGAGTGATACGGCCTGAAAGGGAAAGCTTTTTTGCGGAATCCCCAAAAAATTCCACAGCCTTCAGAGCGGCTCTTTCGGTCCCTAAATTCTTCAGAATGTACAGAGTGAGGTCTTTGGCTGATGTGGGCCATGAGTATGTCCCCCTGAGGTTCACCCTCAGAGTTTCCGGTACTTCGAACCATGTTTTCCCGGTTTTAAAAGCAAAAGTGATATCCACATCCCCCATTCCCTGTCCAAAACAGCTCACAGCGCCCAGGATGTTGAGATGACTATCTGTTCCTACAACCGTCTTTCCTGCACTTGCCAGTCCCTCCTCCATGAGCACATGAGATCCTATTCCTTTGTCCACATCAAAAACCACAATCCCATGTTCTCTGGCAAAATCTCTGCAGATTTGCTGATTATCGGCATATTTAAGAGTGCACGCAGGGACGCACAGATCGAAAGTGAAATAGGTCTTTGCGGGATCAGCCACAGGTTCGTGCCCGTATTCCCTGTGATAGTGTTTCGCCACATTCGGTCCTCCAAAATCCCGCGCTGAGCGGATATCCAGGTCCATCCAGACGATTCCTCCAGGCCTGACCACATCTTGTGTGTGATTCTGGATGATTTTTTCTATGATTGTCTTCCCCATTCTAGACCTCTTCAATATTTCGGACTTTTGCCTGCCCAAACCGAAAGGACCTCACTATTCGTTGAGATGGTCCTATCACTGGAGAAATTACTTGACACCTATTGAGTCGAGTGACCCATCTTCTGCTATACATTTTAACTCTTAAATCTCTTGTCTTCGAACGATCTCCGTTATCATTCTTTAAAAATCGGCCTCTGTTGACCTCTTGAGCAATCAAAGAATATCCGCAACAGCGCGCGCCACATCGAGAGAGGTGGCGCGTCCGCCCAGGTCGTATGTTCTGACTTTTCCCTCCTTGATCACCCTGGCTATGGCTGCCTCCAATGCTTCCGCCATATCTTCCTCCCCGAGCCAATCGAGCATCATTTTTGTGGCTAGAAGCATGGCTGTAGGGTTGACCTTGTACATACCCTCGTATTTCGGGGCCGACCCGTGGGTGGGTTCGAAAACAGCGTACTTATCTCCGATATTTCCCGAACGCGCAAAACCTAAGCCGCCCACGAGCTGTGCAGCAAGGTCGGATATAATATCCCCGAACAAATTTTCAGCGACCAGCACGTCATAGTCCTGCGGATTTTTGACCAGCCACATGGCCATCGCATCGACATTGGCCTCCCAGAATTCAACATCAGGGAATTCCTTGGCCATACTCCTGGCAATATCCAGGATGAAGCCGCCTGTTTCACGCAAAACATTCGGCTTTTCGACAATGGTTACAGATCTCCGCTTTAATTTTCGGGCATACTCGAACGCTCTCCTCAAGATCCTCGTGCACGCTTTTTTTGTCATGATCCGCGTGGAAAGAGCGATCTCCTCAGACGGCACATCTTTAAATTTCCTCATTTTGGGATGAATGAGCAATTCTTTTTTGAGGCTTTCTGGGAGTGGATGGAATTCCACTCCTGCGTACATGCCCTCGGTATTCTCCCTAAAGATTACCAGATCGATGTCATCTCGGTAATTAAGCGGATTTCCGGGATACGCCTTGCAGGGTCTCAAATTGGTGTAGAGGTCGAATTCCTGACGTAACCGCACTATCGGGCTGAAATAGGAATATCCTTTCTCTCGAAATTCCGGAGAAATCTCTTTGAGCGCGTCCTCTTTAGGTTTGGATGTGATAGCACCGAAAAGACAGGCATCCGTCTCCTTGAGCATCCGAATCGTACGGTCAGGTAGAGGATTTCCCTCTTTGCACCAGAACTCCCATCCAATATCTCCATAAACATAATCAGCATCCAGATCCAACTTCTCAAGAACTATCATTGCGGCTTCAACAACCTCTTTGCCCACTCCATCTCCGGGCAAAACCGCAATTCTGTACTTTGCCATGATTCACTCCTTCTTTCAGTTCACGATTCTTAAGCTGGAGCTTACAGGAAAGAATAGTTATGTGATTTTTTATTTTGCTCCTGGCTGCGAACCTGATAATTTTTTCTTCGTGTAGGGGATCAACCCTCCCGCTTTAAGGATTCCTAAAACAGAATCTGGAAGCGAGGGGAAAGAATAAACATTTTTATCCGTGAAAATTTCTCCCTTTTGAAAATCAATGGCCACCTCTTCGTCCTGCTGGATGGAGTCAGAGGCTTTTTCAGACTGAATAACTGGCAATCCCTGATTGATTGCATTCCTAAAAAATATGCGCGCAAAAGATCGGGCAATAACAGCCTGGACACCCGCAGCCTTTAAGCAGGTGGCGGCTTGTTCGCGGGAACTTCCGCAACCAAAGTTTTTCCCGGCCACGATAACATCTCCTGGCTGGACTTTTTTGGCAAAATCAGGGTCGAGATCCTCCAATGCGTGACGAGCCATCTCTTCGGGATCCATGGCAGTATAAGTGTACTTGCCAGGAAAAATTACGTCTGTGTTGATATTATCCCCATACTTCCAGACATGTCCTTTTTTCATTAGAGTCCCCTCGGATCAGTGATCACTCCTTGGAGTGCGGAAGCGGCAACCGTGGCGGGCGAGGCAAGATAGATCTCTGAATCGCGGCTTCCCATCCTTCCCCTGAAATTTCGGTTCGCCGTGCTCAAGGCCACCTCCCCAGGCGCAAGAATGCCTTGATGCGCACCGAGACAAGGGCCGCATCCTGGATTAAGAACCATACAGCCCGCACGGACAAAGTCCTCAAGAATTCCCTCGTGGAGAGCTTTGAGATACTCTGCCCGGGAAGCTGGGATCACGAGCACTCGGACAGAGCTAGAGATTGTCTTGCCTCTAAGGATATCGGCAGCGACTTTCAAGTCCTCAAACCTTCCATTGGTGCACGTTCCGATCACGGCCTGATGAAAGATTGTTCCTGCAACCGCTTGCACGGGTTTCACATTGTCTACTGTATGAGGACAGGCAATTTGAGGTTCGAGGGCAGATAGTTCATAGCTAAGAATGTCTTCAAAATTGGCGTCAGGATCAGAATACACAGGGCTGTAGTCCGCTTTTGCCCGGTCCTTCAGGAATTCAAACGTTTTTTCATCCGGCAGGAAATATCCATTTTTTGCACCCATCTCAGCAGCCATGTTTGTCAGGACCAGACGAGAGGCTAAACTCAGACCTTGGACGCTATCTCCAGCAAATTCCACGGCTTTATAATTCGCTCTGTCCGCTCCTTCATTCCCAATGATTTTTAATATGATATCTTTGGCATACACGCCACTGGGAAGCTGTCCTTTGAGCACGATCTTCAATGTTTCCGGGACTCGAAGCCAAATCTCATCGGTCGCCCACACAGAGGCGGCCTCCGACCGGCCGATCCCCGCAGAAAAAGCACCGAAGGCTCCATAACTCGTGGTGTGAGAATCAGCTCCCAGCACCAATTTCCCCGGCATTGCAAATCCTTCCTCAGAAAAGACTTGGTGGCAAATCCCATTGTTCACGTCGTAAAAATGGGAAATATCCTGGGCAGACACGAACTCTCTTATGCTTTTGTGATTCTGCGCATATTTTTCCGTGGATGCAGGAACCACATGATCGAGGACGATCACGATTTTCAGGGGACAGCAGACTTTTTTTACACCGAGTTTTTTAAATTCATTGATAATGGCTGCAGAATTGTCGTGCGTGAGGATATAATCAGGGGAAACGGTGACAACATCTCCCGCCCGAACTTTCTTCCCAGCTTTGTGGCCGAGAATTTTCTCTGAGAATGTCTGGCTCAAATGTCCCTCCTCGGACTCGCTTTACAGTTTGAATGCCTCAAAATTTACAAAGTCAGCATGATTGACGATCACAGCTTCGACTGTTCTTCGAGCACCATCACCCTCTTTGGAATGAGCAGCGATGATGTGAAGCACTTCCTGAGGAATATCGAACTGTGAAGCAAATATAGCTCCGGATATGGGATGACGGAGGAGTTTGCCTTCCTCGCTTTTCACAAAACGGCCCCCCTCCCTCTTGTATTCGAACAGTTTACCCACATCATGAAGCAAGGCTCCAGAAAGGAGAACATCTCTGTTTATGGATATCCGGTCCCTGTATTCATCCAAAAGGACATCTGCGATCTGGACAGAACAGAGAGTTACGGCTCTTGTGTGTTCGATGATATTGATAGGTGTTTGTTCGATCAACAGGGTGAAGGGCATTTCGAGCAGATCCTCGACTGTCCAAGCCTTCCTCACCATCGCCTCATGCCATACTTTCAGAGTTTTTTTCTGTAAGCCTTGGGCTTTGATGGACTGGAACTCCGGCATCATTGAGAGAAGCTTTTTTTGCATTTAGACCTTCCTTTCCTTCGGACCATCATACTCATAGTCCTGAGGATGGATCTTTCTCATGGGCTTCATCCGGTTTTTTTCCTCGTGGACATGGGCGACCAGGCCTGGAACGCGAGCGATGATAAAAAAAGCATTTCCGATCGCAGAGGGGATATCCAGATCACACAACACGGCCGCGATCGCTCCATCGACATTTATGGGAAGAGATCGTCCGATCTGTCTGGCAAGGACCTCTTCCACAGCGCGCGCGATCCGAATATGTCTTCCTGCCAGCCCCAGCTCCTTGGCCAGGCTAAAAAGCTTAACCGTCCGTGGATCTTGGGTGTGGATCCTGTGTCCAAAACCAGATGCTCTTTGATTTTTTTCCTTCATTTCGAGGAGCACTTCCTGCGAGGCATCCTGTTCGTTGAGACCCTTTGCGTCCATTCGGCGGGCGATCTCGGAGAAGAGCTTCATCCCCTCTTCGATGGCGCCACCGTGGTACCGGGAAATCGCCAAAACTCCAGCAGCAACGGCAGAATTCAACTCTGCCCCCGTAGACATCACCGTCCGCGCTGTCAGGACAGAAGGTGGACTAGCTCCATGATCGACAGAGGAAACAAATACGGCATCGATGAGCTTCCCGACTTCAGCCGAAGGCATTTCCCCTTTCAAGACAAGGTAAATGGCTTGAGAAAAGGTGATCTTTCCCATCAACTCATCGACAGGGTATCCTCTTACAGATATGCTGTTGGGTTTCACTTCAGTCACAGATGTTTTCCAGTGAAGCTCACTCATCCTTACCTCCCAATGATGCTCTCAACTTGAGAGCGACTGCGGGAATATCCGATATGGATTCAACCACATGGACGCCCACCGCACTAAGCCTCTGCACCTTGCTCTTGTGTGACCCTCTTGTTCCCTCAACGATCGCTCCAGCATGAGAAAACCGGGTTCCGGACTTCGCTGCCTTCCCGCCCACAAACGCGACCATGGGTTTGGTAAATTTACCCTCTTCGATAAGATTGGCAACTCGTTCCTCTTGTGTCGTACCGATCTCTCCGAACATCACCACCATGCGTGTCTGTTCATCTTTCTCAAAAAGTTCCATGACCTCAGGGTGGGAAAGTCCAACTACGGCATCCCCGCCCACATGAATGATGGTGCTCTGCCCGAGCCCGGCTTCAGTCAAAAAATAGGATATGGCAGAGGTCATCCCTCCGCTCCGCGAACTCACTCCGATATCCCCAGGCCGAAACCATTCCCGCGCCCTTTCTGCACGCCCCCCGATCATACCGAGCACGGCCTTTCCGGGGCTTACAAGTCCCAGAGTGTTGGGCCCCACGAATGCGGCTCCTCTATCCTTCGCCAGGCTTGCGATCTCGAGCACGTCAAAAATGGGCACTCTGTCCGGAATAATGGTCAAGAGTTTCACACCTGCATCGATAGCCTCCATCGCTGCGTCTTTCACTAACACAGCAGGAACAAAGATCACGCTGATATCGATGGGGCCGCATTTTTCCCAAGCTTCTTCGACGGCATCATACACGGGGATGCCAAAGACCTCTTCTCCACCTTTCCCAGGAGTGACTCCGGCCACTACATGTGTGCCGTAATCCTTCATCAGACGAGTCCTCACCATTCCCTCTCTACCTGTGATACCCTGAACAATCACGCTAGACTTTTCATCCACTAATATCGCCATCTTCACACTCTCTCTTTCTCTGTCGATTCCGGATCTGAGTTTCCCTCGATCTTTCGTTTCCGGTATTCTGCAAGGCCGGGAATCGGCAAATGCACAAAAATGGCATCCTTCTCATGAAACTTACAGAAGATCTCACAGGCCAGGCATTCTGTACACTTTCCCTTCCGTGCTTCTCCCTCCGTCACGGCCAGGATAGATCTGCCATCCTCAATTCTGAGAACTCCAGGAACACAAGCCTCCACACAACCGTGCGATTTGCACGATAGACACTTTGCATGGTCGATGAATAACTTCCCTGTGATCGTCTCGAAAAAATAAGCATCCTTGGGTAAATCAGGCTCGCTGATAGGCCTGAGCTCATGAGGAACATTTCCGTTCTTTTCGATCAGCGCTTCCATTCGGAGAGCACAAAACTCCGGGGAATCATCCCTTCCATATCCCTCGACCTGGGCGGGGATATCTTTCAGATATGTTGCGAGAATTTCCATGGCTTTTTCTTCATAATTCCCGCCAAGGCGGATGACACCCGGGACGTCCAGATGATCTTCAATAAAAGCTTTTACGAGTCCTCGAGCGGATTGGTACTGTTCCTGGCTGGCGACCCCAGAACCAGAAGCGAAATATCCTTTGATATTGGGTTGAGAGAGGATGATCTTCGCGGCACGGTAGACTTTGCTTGCTGCTGGATTTCCGCTGGTATCGCAATAATTGGCCAGCTGGAAGCCCTTGTTCAGGATGGCATCCATGGACATCATAGAGCCTCCGCCACCAGCACCGTTAAATCCTATATATTTTCCCTCTTTAGGGATGTCCTCGGTCATCTGAAGGAAATAGAAGGTGCCTCTATGATCGTTATCCTCCACATGATAGGCAATCTTTTCGAGCTCTGAGGGAGGTCGGTCGAATTCACGGGCCACCTCGATTCCCAGTTCTGGATGACGGAAAACCGCATAATCATCCACAGCGATGTGGCAATCGGCGGCATATACTTCACCTCCTTCAGTCAGGACCAACGGATTTATCTCTGCTGAGCGAGCATCGTTTTCCCTGGCAACTTTGTACAATTTTGTCAGGACACCCGAGATCTTCAAGAGGAGTTTCCCGGAAATTCCTGTTCGGCGAACGAGATTCCGAGCTTCGAAGTCTCTCAAGCCCTTCAGAATATCGACGGGTGCATGCGCCACTTTTTCTGGATGTTTCCGGGCTATCTCTTCAATCCCCGTCCCTCCCACAGAGCTAAATATGATCACGGGAGTTTTTTGAGCGTCATCAATCACAAGGCCCGCAAAATACTCCGATCGAATGGCTAATTTCTCTTCGACCAGCACGCGCTCGACCGAATAATTTTTCAACCTTTTCCCCAATAATATGCGCGCTTTTTCCTCGGCTTCCTGGGGAGAATCGGCAAATTCAATGCCCCCCAATCCCGCCCGTCCTGTCAGCCAAACCTGGATCTTCAATACAACCGGTTTTCCCAATCGCTCAGCGACATCTCGAGCTTCTGAGGGGGTCGAAATCACCGCCCCATCAGGCACACGGATGCCAGCTTTCTTCAGAAGTTCTTTACCCTGGAATTCATAGAGTCGCGACACGTCAGCCGTCCTTTCATCTTAGTTCATATATTATTCTTATCCCACGAAATTTTGTCAATCACAAAAGCACAGAGGAACGTCATCATTCATACAGAAAGAATATCGCTGGGATCCTCACTACAAATACAGCAATCTCGACACCTGAAAGATCCAGGCGAAATGCTGCAATTGCAAAATAACTTTATAGGAAAATACTCTCATTTTTCAACGGACGTTTTTTTTCCAGCAACTTCAGACTGGAATTCAGCGTAGATACTAATAAACAAGTGAGAGAACTTTGTTCACGGACATTCTCGCAGAAAGAATCTTCCGCACGATGAAGATAAATTGCAATCTTCCAGAATGAAAGGTGTAAGGGCAATCATCAGCAGGAATGGCTGGAGGCGGCCCTGCTGAAGGAATCCCAGCATGGCTAAAGAGATCAACAGATTAGAGTCCAAGGCCAGAGGATACAAAATCACATGTATCCATCCCGCATGGCGCGCATTCATAGCACTCTGTGAGTCGATCAAGTTCGGTGAGATAGAGAAACTTATAATTCACGACGGCCTTCCACACCAGGCAGAAGAGGTGAGGAAAAAAACAAAATTCAACACAAATTGAAATCAATGGCCAAAAATTCAGAAAAACTTCTTGCCTCATACGGCCGCATACCTTTCCGAGGTTTTTCCCATGAAGAGATTTTTCAATTCCTCAAAGATAATCCTTTGAGTTTTCCTCAACAAATAAAACTCGACGAAAAAGTATTATATGCGGTCTTTTTTGATTTTTTTGTCGACTATTTCTACATGAAAGAAAACATCGACCTGAAAGATTTTTTGAATTCCCTGGAGCGTGCCATTCTCGTCAAGATGCTGGACAAATTTAACGGCAACCAGAAGAACACGGCAACATTCCTCCGCATTAAACACACGACGCTGAATCAAAAAGTGAGAAAACACAAGATCGACTTCTTCAAAAAACCCGCCGAAGGTTAAGGTGTATCCATTGTTTTTCAAAAAAAGGGATCAGGATTTAATAATCCATATTTTTTTTGAGAAAATCATAGAAATGGTACATATATTGCAGGATATATTGACAGATTAAATGGTTGGGGAAATAGCCATGAGGAGATTTCAGGATGAAACTCTCGATGCTATGGACAACAACCTTACTTGTGGCCCTAGCCTTCACTGGCTGCAAGAGCTTCGATTTAGAAGTTTACCCGGACCCGGATATTCATTCGCGCCCAGGTTATAACAGCACGGTGAGCAAAAGCACTGTCGAAAGTTTATTGTCAGAGATATGGCATTCGAACTTTCTGAACAGGAACAAGCTGAATGAGGAGGAGATCCTCAACAACAATTATGGAATTTTCGGCGACGGCAGCGAGTTTGCCAAACACACAAAGGGACGTGCCTGCTTTATCATCGAAGAAGGCTATTCAGATATGGTGCTTCTGAACAGGAAGCTCTTCCCCCATCTGGTAAGAAATGTTGATGGACAGGTTAAGGCCAGCATGCGTGATAACAAGATCATAGTCACGCTTATTCACGAATTGTTCCATGATTTCTGGTACAACACACTGGATTTTCAGAAAAGATTCTTGTTCTCCCAGGAAGCAGAGATCTTTTTCCAGGAAATCGAAATGGCAAGATCTCAGCAGGAAAAGCTGGATTTTTTAAAAAATATCGGCTATCAACATCCGCGGGACAAGGATTATGCTCCTTATGAAGAACTTCAAGTTGTAAAGAAAAATTATATGGATGATAAATTTTTTGGCACAGAGCTTTATTCGATCATCGCAGACCGAGCGTTTTCCGGAAGAATAATCATCCCTAAACCGTTCAGGAAATTCTACAACGGTATTATTTCCGAATTTTTTCTCCAAAAAAGCTTCATTTGAGTTGAGCCTATGATAAATGTTCACGACTGGACAATGATTGTACCTGTAACGGACATCTTCCGATGGCAATTCCGGCTGATGAAGATGAAATCCGATGAAGAGACATTGGCATTTTTTTTGCTCAGCTTCTTAAAAGGAAAAAAATAGAAGGATCATTCGTGATTCGATGACATAGACACGACGTTTTTTTAACGGCTGACTGAAACAGAAGAGGCTGTTTGAGACTTTCTGAGTCTCAGGCAGCCTTTTTTTTTGGAGGTTCGAAAGAGTAATGATCGTCCTCAACACATGCAGAGGAGAATGGAATTGAAAAGAAAAGCTTTTTCCGCTGTGTTCCTGCCTCTCCTTGTTATGTCGGCCTCTTTTTCGTTGGCCATGGCTTTCGATACAAAAAGACTCCACGAAGCAGCGCAGAGAGGAGATGTCGACCTTATGATAGAGCTGCTCAAAACCGATCCAAAACTGGCAAATTTGAGAAACGATAACGGATGCACCCCACTCCAGTATGCGGCCTATTCCGGACAATGGGAAGCAGCTCGATTGCTTATCGAAAAAAAAGCAGACGTGGATCTGAAAGGAAGCCACCACGGATGGACCCCCCTTCATCTGGCAGCCATGAAAGGCCACCGGAACATCGTTGAGCTCTTGATCAGAAACGGGGCAGAAATCGATATTGAAGACAAAAAAGGCAACACTCCCCTTCACATTGCCTCTTCTCGCGGTCACAGAGATGTGGTGGAACTCCTGCTATCGCATGGAGCAGAGCTAAATGTGAGGAATCATTGCGGTCTTACACCCCTGCATATGGCTGCTTCCGGTAACCATAAAGAGATCATCGAATTGTTGCTTTTAAAAAAGGCAGATGCTCACATGAGAGACCATGCGGGGCAAACAGCCCTCCATGTGGCTTCATGGAATGGCTATGTTCCGATCGTCAATCTGCTAATCGCTTCAGGTTTGGATGTGAATGAACAAGACGCCAAAGGAGACACCCCGCTCCATCTTGCGGCCTTCAGCGGTTATCTGGATGTCATCGAAACTCTTATCGCATCAGGAGCAAAAATCCATATCAGAGACAAAGCTGGCCACACTCCAATCGATCATGCATCCAGGGTCGGCCACAGAGAGATCGTTGACCTCCTTTTTGCCAGAGGAGCAGTGGAGACCAAAAAAGACAATGAGGGAAACGGGAGATGATCCGTTTCTCTCGCTATATAACAGAGAAACTTAGACTAACACTTCGCCACTCAGATACAATCTCATGTTTCTAATAAATCCGCCTCCTATTCCAACCAAATCCTGACAACCTCATTATCCTCATAGACCTCGATAAGCGCCATAGGACCGACTTTTTTCAACTCAGCAAAAAGCTGTTTCAGGTCGATATCATACTCATCCCGGTCGATGCGCAGATGTTTGTCGTTGGTGCATTTCATAAAAAGCTCGACTAACGATATAGGCAGGGTGATCTTCACTCGATCCTTATTGGTGCTCGTGTCGGTGATGAGGACTTTAAACCACTTGGCCTCTTTTCCGGCCTCGTATTGAGGATTCTCTTTAACAGCCTTCTTGATGGCCTGGATGTCGTCCTCATTGTGTGCAAAAACTGCGCCAGAGCTGACGAATCCAAGGATGACAAGGGCTAAAACCAAAATTGTGAGTCTTTTCATCGGACACCTCCTCGATTTTAATCGATCCATATTTTGATAATGGAGTCTTCACTTTTTATCTCTATGATATTCCCCTTGACTCTAGTGAGTTCACGGATTATATTGTCCAGGTCATACCCTTCCCTTCTCATTTTTTCCCTCTCCTCTTCAGGAATAGCGGCAAGGGCGAGATCCGCCAGAGCCCAGGGGATGTCCAGTGAGAATTCAGGCTCTTTTTTCCCCTCCTCGTATACACGGATCTTCAGTATTTTCGCCCGACTCTCATATCTCTCTTCCTCAAAATCCCTTAATGCATCAGGATCTACCCTCAAAATGGCGATCTTTGCTCTGTCTTTAAGCTCGTCATCCTTTTCCTTTTCCAGAATTTCCAGCAGAACGGGCAATCCTTTCCGCGCCTCTTTCTTATCTTTGGCATAGCTCAGCTTAACGGCCGCCCAATATTTGACAACTCTGTTCGGAGAAGAAAGTCGCTCTTCGATCTCGCTCACATAAGACCGGTTTCCTCTCTCATACAATCGGAAGGCGAGTTCGATAATGGATGTTTCAGAATCTTCGACCAAGTTTTTGTTGTGCTCGTCGAGCTGAATATACTTTTTATAGATTTTTAGCGCTTCGACCTCTTTTTCCGGCTGCTCCTGGAGGCACTTTCCCAGATAAAAAACAGCCTGGGAATACCAGGGGCTCTTCGAATAATCCTCGATAATCTCTTCCAGCTTCTCCTGCGCTCCTTCCCATTTTTTGTCAAATATGAGGATTTTTGCATCCTGGAAGAGCTTCTCATCCGGCTTAACCTGTGAGTATGCCTGAAGGGCAACAGATAGACAGAGGATTAGGACTAAGTTTATGCTTAATTTTTTCACTTTATACCTCACTTTCCTCTAATTCCTTCTTCAAGAGTTTAATTTTCAAAAGAAGCTGTTTTTCTTCGATGAAGTTTTGAATATCTTGAAGATCTTCCTCCGATATCTGATCAGTGACCTGCGTCAACTCAAGAAAGAGGAGTTCGATCTGATCGCAGATCTCTTTGGCTTTGGCCATACGGAATTTGTCCAGTTGAGGATTGATATATTTTTTCTTGGCGAGTAAATCTTGGGCTGCTTGCGAGGCAAGTTCATGCTGCCAAACTCCCGGCGCCCTCCTTGGAGATGCTTGGACAAAATCCAGGAGCACGTACTGGCTTTTTTCAAGATAGTCTAGGGTGTCTCGTCTTGCCATCTCAAGCTCAACAAGATCTATAAATTCCGGCGAGACAGCAAAGCTTTCTCCTCGGGATTTTTTTAGGAGGGACGTCCGCATTACTAACAGCGTAGCCAGAGATCCCAGTAAAAGACCCATGAGCAATGCAGCATAGACAGGTCTAAAGCTGGTTTGGGTCAGGATCTTCCATAAGCTTCTTCGTGGCGCTTTTTGAGGAGTGCTAGGTCCTTTGTCAAAAACAGATTCACTGATCCGGGTGGGGAGGGCATCCCAGTCCACCGATGCCACCGCCTCTTCTATGTCACCACTCAGGGAATCCGCAGCTTGAGCCACTGCTTCGATTTCCTGGAACGCCTTCCGACAGTTCGGGCAGGTGTCAAGGTGGGACTGAACCTGTTCCCTTGTATCGGCCTCAAGTTCTCCGTAGAGGAAAGCGACCAGATTCCTGTTGATTTTTTTGCACTCTTTAATCATGTTTGTTCTCCCATATACGGAGTCATCAAGGCCTTGAGATTATGCACAGCCTTGAAGTGAAGTGATTTCACGGTACCCACAGAGATCCTTAGAATCTGGGCGATCTCTTTATATTCAAGGTTGTTGTAATGTTTCATCACAAAGATCAAGCGTTGTTTGTCAGTCAGTTGATCCAAACACTCTGTAAAACCTTTTTTGATATCGGAAAAAGCGTGGGAGTCATAGCTGTTCGAGGAAGGCTCTTTGATTTCTTCGATGTTCTGATCACTCTGTTGATTCTTATTTCGGCAGTAATTCTTTCGGTAGTAATCGATACAGAGGTTTTTGGTAATCTGCAAAAGCCAAGTTTGAAAATTCTTCTCCGCATGAAACATGCCTGCTTTCTGGTACAACCTCAAGAATGTCTCCTGGACAATATCCAGCGCATCCTCTTTGTTATGGAAATAGGAATAGGCCAACAGGAAAACCTTCTTTTGGTAAAGACGTGTGATCTCCATAAAAGCCTCTCTGTCACCTTCCTTCATTCTTGTGACCAGAAAGAAAATGTTATTCCGGCCTGCAGCACTTCTGAATTCCATACGTTCCAAAGACATTCCTTGAAGATATCCGATCTTTCAATCAAGCCAGATCAGGATTTTGCTTTCCTCATCATCAATCTCAACCAGAAGGCCTGGGCCGACCTTTTCGAGATCCTTAATATCTCTCCAGTCAAAATCGTATCGTTCATTAAACCCAAATTCTTCCTCCTCATCGGCCGCTTGGATTCCGATATCCATACAGGAGTTCACCAACCAGAAGGGAGCTGAGACCTTGACGACCTGACGCTCAGATGCCTCATAGATCAGCACAAAGATGGAATGCGCTCTGCCCTCTCTGTTCGGGTGCTTTTGATGGATGGACTCAATCCGTCTATAAGCACTATCAAAAAAGCGGTCAGGATTTTTGACGTTTTTGACAACTTTCACAGTAAAGCATCCCGCCAACGCTAGGGATATCAAGACAAGACAAACGATTTGAGTTGCTTTTTTCATGTGTCTCATTGAAATCCTCTTGGGAGTAATTCCACAGTTTAGTACGGAGGGATTCTCAAAAAGGTTCACGCCTCATTTCCTATTTTACGAGCAGTCAGGAACCAGTCGTGTTGGGTTCGTTGTCTCATTGGATAAATAATCTGAAAATCCCCTAGGCCTGACGAATGTCTTTTTGTGGCTGTAAGCATCCTTATTTCCGTGATAAGGGCATTAGAGGGAAAATAGAGCGAGTCACTGTCCTTATGAGTCGGATGGTGGTGGGTTGGGGGGGGTCTTCGACGAATATGGACCGTGACGAACTCCTGCTATTATTATTTGACTTGAGAGCATCACGGAAATAAGAATGCTTCCTTTGTGGCTCTGTATTTCTAATGTTCTTTTTGGGGATCTGTTTTGCTCGAAATTACGAGTATCGGACCCATTTGAGGATTTCTGCAAAACCGGGACGTTTTCCGTACATCAAGATCCCCACCCGGTAGATCTTGGCGACAAGCCAGATCATCATCACGATGGACAGAACGAGAAGGACGATAGACCCAGCAATCTGCGGAAAAGGAGGGAGGAGCACGCAGATACGCAGGAGCATGAGTATAGGAGAAAAGAAAGGGATCATGGAGAGTACGACCGAAAACGTGCTGTCCGGACTCCGAATCACAAACATCATGAGCAGGATCGGAACAACCAGGAACATGACCACGGGCATAATGAGCTGTTGCGCCTCTTTTTCCGAATTCACCATGGACCCTATGGCGGCGTACATGCTGGCATACAGAAAATACCCAAGAATAAAAAACAGGACAAAATAGACCAAGATATAGGCGGGAATGGAAGGCATTGTGAAGGATGCTGCAGCGGGAAAGAAGCCTGTTATCAGTTTTTTGCTGTAGTGGGATGCGGCGATCCCGAAGAGTGCCCAAATGGCATACTGGGTAAAACCTACGGCTGCAATCCCCACAATTTTTCCGGCCATGAGCTGGAAGGGTCTTAAGGAGGAGAGAACAATCTCTACGACACGCGAACTCTTCTCTTCGATCACACCCCGCAAAATGATCTGCCCATAAAACAGCAGTGTCATATAAAGGACAAGGACCAAAAAATAGGAGATGATGAATGTTCCTCCCGTATCTTTCTCTACCCCTCTTTTTGTGACTTTTTTTGTTGTCATCGCCACGGGTTTCATGTATGCGCCGATCTTGCGCGCGTCTAATCCTTCGTCCTCCAGTCTTTTCTCGATCACTATGCTACTCAACGCTCGATTGAAGTTTCCTCTTTTGTCAAAATCTGACACGTGTTCAGAGACATATTCCGCCTCCCCATTTCCTGAGATATCTTTAGGTATGTAAATATAAGCGGAGAGTTCCTTATGCAAGATCTTCTTGTTAAGCTCTTCTCTGAGCGTTTCCAGATCGCCCCTTGGTTCGTAACTTGTGAGAGAATAGCGTCGAGAGCCATCTTTCAGCTTTTGATCGAGTTTTTTCTCCAGATCAACAAAGATCTCCCCAGTTTCATCGATGATCCCGATCTTTTCTTGCTGATCGACGGCAACGAATTGAACAACAACAGGCACCACAATAAACGCGGCCATAAGAACCGGTCCTAAAATGGTCCCGATGATGAAACCCTTAGTGCGGATGATCTGGATGTATTCCCTTTTAATGACTGACAGAATTTTTTGCATTAATCTCCCCCACTTTTTCGATAAAAATCGCATTTAATGTCGGTTCCATAACCTCAAATTTCGTGATCCTGACCCTGCTGACGAGTTTATTGAGCAATTCTTGAGGGTCGGTCTGTTCTTTGAGCTTGATCTCCATGGACTTTCCGTAATCATCGATTCTTTCGATCTCTGGCAAGTTTGGAATAAAACTGGCATCGCCTTCATAATCCAACACAACAGAATTTTTTCCGTATTGTTTTTTGATGAGGCTCAAATTCCCCTCCAGGACCATTTCGGCCTTGTTGATCAGACAGATGTTGTCACAGATCATTTCCACCTGTTCCATCCTGTGAGTGGAAAAAATGATCGTCCGGCCGTTTTTCTTCATATCCAACATAATGTCCTTCAACAGCTTTGTATTCACAGGGTCCAGTCCGGCAAAGGGTTCATCCAGGATGATGAGTTCCGGGTCATGAATAACAGTTGCAATGAACTGGACCTTTTGCTGCATCCCCTTCGATAGTTCTTCTACCTTTTTGAATTTCCAGTCAGCCAAATCAAACCGCTCCAACCAATAATCAATCCGTTTCCGGGCTTCTTGACCCTTCAACCCTTTCAATTCCGACAGAAAGGAGAGATGCTCTCCGACCTTCATTTTGGGATAAAGCCCTCTATCTTCAGGTAAGTAGCCGATCCTTTCCTTCATCGTTTCATCCATCTTTCTGTTCATGACACTAATAGAGCCTTGATCCGGAATGATGATATTCATGACCATACGTATGGTGGTCGTCTTCCCCGCCCCATTCGGACCGAGCAACCCATAGATCGTTTTTTGAGGGATCTTCAGCGATAGATTTTTAACAGCATAAAAATCCCCAAACCTCTTTGAAATTCCTTCGATTTCCAGTGCATTCATCCCTGTATCCTCTTTTTAGATGTTCAACTGGAGATGATATAATACATCTTCAAAAAGTTCAAATTTGGATCATGAGGTCCCAGGACACTCATAATCCATCCTGATTCAAATACTGAACAACCAACACATGAATTGTACGTTAAAAGAATTGAGGAGTGAAAAAAATATCAAGAAAGTGTTTCTGTTCGGGATTTTGGGCTTAATTTACAACAGGATTTTTGATATATTATTAACCCGATAGAAAAAAGGAGCTAAGATGAAAAGAAGCACCTATGTCTTAATTATCTTTTTGATCTTCTTCGTGCTGATATTGGCCACCATTGTTTCGTTCATGTATTTTGAACTTGCAAAACCAGCCAAGGTAAGACCCAACACTTATTTGGAGATAACACTTATGGGCTCTGTGGAAGAGCGCCCTATACCTGACTTTCTAACGACATTTTTTACAGGAGGAGAGCCTCTCTCCTTGCACGATATCTGGCTTAATTTTCAGAAAGCAAAAACAGATGGACATATCAAGGGCATCGTCCTGCGCATCGGTCTCCTTCAATGTGATTGGGCCAAAGTTGACGAGATCAGGGAGCTCATCTTGGATTTTAAAAGCTCTGGTAAAAAAACGTATGCCTACATTGAAGAAGCTCTCGATTTTGACAAGGAATATTATCTGGCAACAGCCTGCGACCAGATTATTCTCCATCCTTTGGGAGCGATGATCATCAACGGCATCGGAGGGTACATCCCCTTTTTCAAAGGATCTCTAGATAAATTGGGTATTGAGGCTGAGATAGAGCATATTGAAGAATACAAAACAGCCTACAATATGTTCACAGAAAGGGGATTCACCCCCAGTCACCGAGAGATGATGGAATCGCTCTATGAAAATATTTTTGCTACCTACGTGACGAAAGTCGCTGAAGCGCGCGGAAAGAGCAAAGAAAAGGTTCTTGCTCTGATCGACCAGGGTTATTTCAACAGTGAGCAAGCAAAAGAATCTGGATTAGCGGATAAGTTACTCTACGAAGATCAGTTCCAAGACCTTCTCAAAGACGGAGAGAAAAGCCTTCACCTTATAGGGCACAGCCATTATTTGAAAATTAAAGTCGCTACATCCGGGCTGAATAAAGGAAAAAAAATCGCCCTTATATACGGAGTGGGACCTATCCATTCTGGAGAAAGCATGCGAGGACAAACTATGGGAAGCCGCACGGTCGCCCGCTGGCTGCGGAGAGCTAGAGAAGACAAAACGATCGCAGCTGTTGTCTTCCGCGTCGACAGCCCGGGGGGATCGGCCGTGGCCTCGGATGTCATCGGAAGAGAAGTGGCTCTGACAAAGCAACAAAAACCCATCATCGTCTCCATGTCAGATGTCGCTGGGTCTGGAGGATACTGGGTGTCTATGGATGCCCACAAGATCGTGGCACATCCGCAGACTCTTACAGGCTCGATCGGAGTCATCTTCGGTAAATTCAACTTGATCAAGCTCTACGAAAAATTGGGTGTGACAGCAGAAAAGATCACCTATGGAAAACGGGCAGACATCTTTTCCACATTCCGGAGGCTCAGTCCTGAAGAAAGAGTTCTGTTAAAAAAAGAGATCCTCTGGACTTATGACCGCTTTACGACTAAAGTCGCTCAAGGCCGGCATTTGACAAAGGAGCAAGTCAATGCCATTGGAAAAGGTCGTGTGTGGACCGGACAACAAGCACAGGAGATCGGGTTGGTCGATGAACTGGGTGGATTGTCCGAAGCGCTCAAGCTGGCCAAGGAAAGGGCAGGAATTGCAGACGATGAGAGTGTGCGTCTTGTCGTTTGGCCCAAAAAAACTTCTTTCTTTGAAAGTTTTTTTGCCGGGCCTCTGGCACGGATGAAGCTCTTTTCAGATAAGAGACTGGAAAAACTCCTGAATAGCCTACATATCCTCGAGAATGAACACATCTTAGCGTTGATGCCGTTCATCGATGCCCCCGATTAAGGACTCGCGCATTCGATTTGTGTTGTCCAATCAATACGCGTAGGAAGCGGGACAGATCGTTTTAAACTCACAAAAATTGCAGCTGTGCCAATCCGGCTTCGCTTGAAAATCCTGGCTTCTTATTCCCGCTTCTGCTTCCTCAATTTTTGCCATGGCTTTGTGCGATTCTTTTTCTCCCTTCTCGGCATGCCCGATAATATCTGATTCAAGGAAATATAACTGTGTTTCCATAAGGGGAATATCTTGTGTTTTGGTGAAAGAAAGGGCATACAGGTCCATCTGCAAACTTTCCTTGGCCCTCTTGTTTGCTTCTTTTTGATCCTTAACACCTGTCGCTTTAAAATCGATGATCACCCCCCCCCCTTCGAGAGAGTCAATTCTGTCCCAGCGTCCTATAAACCTCACGCGATCGGACTGCCAGCGGAATGCTTTCTCCAGGTAGAGAGGCACACTCCCCGAAAGTTCTTGGCGCCGATAAAAAGCCCGCAGGGCTTTCTCCCCTTCCTTCTTCCTCATCTCCTCGTGTTCTCTGCTCAAGAACCCCTCATTGATCCAGTGGTCCAGATATTCCTTGATCAAATCCTCTTCACTTATCCTTTTACCGGACATCCTGTTCTTCAGATAAAAATGGACGGTGTTGTGCAGAACACGCCCGTATACCAAATTGTGGTGAGGAAGCACTGGAATGCGCATGACCTGCCTGTAGTTGTACTTAAGGGGGCAGGTCAAATAATCATCCAACTGGAAAAAACTGAGTGTGAGAAATCTCTCTTCTTTTACTTGAGAGGGGCGAACTTTCTGCGATGAATGAGGGGCATATCTCTTGATCTCTTCCAATGCAGATGAGCGCAGAGTTTCTTCGGGTGGCTTTGGCAGGTCCAAAGCTTCGAGAACAAAAGGACTGACCTTCTTGAGCCTTTTCAATCCGTAATCTCTTGACCAGACCATATATAAAAGAGTCTTCGCCCGGGTCATGCCCACATAAAATAGACGTCTCTCTTCCTGGAGATAATTTTCACGTTCCGGCAAATCCTCTTTAAGCAGTGTATCGGGAACGGGGATTTTTTCTCGCCTCAGGCGTCCGGGGAATCTGTCTGCAATCAGACTGACCATAAACACGATGGGAAACTCCAACCCCTTGGCCTTGTGCACAGTGAGAACACTCACTGCATCGTCTTCCAGCTCTGCTTCAGCTGAGGCAGGATTATCCCCCACCTGTTGCAAGAGATCTAGGTGAGTGGCAAATGAAAATATTGAATCGTCTTCACTCAACTCTGAAAAATTTTTCACTTTATCAAAGAAAATGCGGATGTTCTTGATCTTTATCTCTCCAGGGAGCCCCCCCATTTCCACCAGACCTTTGAGAAAACCAGATCTTTCCAGAAAGGAATAGAGAACACGGCCGGCATTCTGGGTGGTGACAAGTTGGGAAAAATAGAGCAGATCGCTAAAGATCTTTTTCACCTTGGCCTCGAAGGAAGATGAGAGCGCCACAGGGATTTTGCTTTCTGAGAGCATCTTGAACACAGTATGTAAGGGAAGATGTTTTTTTGAGGCAAAATTCGAAAGAGTTGTCAGATCATAGGGTTCCAACCCATACGCGTCGGAAAGAGCAAGATGGAATAAGCTCTTGCTATCCTCAAAATCGGTCAAGGCGCGAATAAATGATACGAGGATTTTCACCTCTTCATGGGCATAAAGACCACGACTTCCTGAGAATCGAAAGGGGATTTCTTTCATGTTCAAGGCTTTCAGGTACGGATCCGCATCGGCGTTTCGCCTCACCAGGATCGCCACATCCTTAAACTGATATCCCTCTTTGACTTTTTCCAGGATGATATCGGCAACTTTATCCGCTTCATGCGAAAGAGTGTCCAGCTGAAGCATGTGAATGCTTTTGCCTTCATGCGTGATTGTCGATTCCAGCTTTTTGTTCACCTTTTCCTGGATCTCCAGCCGGTCGGGATTGTTATGCTGGATCAGCTGATAGGATGCATCAAGTATATCCTGTGTCGACCGGTAGTTTTTTACCAAAACAATTTTTTTGGCATCTGGATAGATCTTCCGAAAACCTCTGATATTACTCAACGATGCCCCTCTAAACCTGAAAATGCTCTGATCGTCATCCCCGACAACGGTTAAATTCTGATGTTTCTGACACAACAACTTGAGAAGAGCGAACTGAATGTAATTGGTATCTTGAAACTCATCGACAAGAATGTATTTGTACTTGTTCTGAAACTCTCTGAGCACAGAGGGTTTTTCTCTAAAAAGTTTAATTGTTAAACCGACTTGGTCCTCAAAATCGATCTTGCCCTCTTCAGCCAACAAGCTTTGGTATTCTTTATACACGCGTGCCACTTCTTGATGTTTTCGGGCCTGCTCCAGATCAGCGTCATCGTTGGCACTCTGCACGAGATTTTCCGCATACTGAAGATAATCTGCGGGTTGAATATCCTCCTGTTTCAGTCTTTTTATGGCTGACAGCAATTCCTGTATGTGCTTGGTCGGCAAACTCAACGGCCTGTAGTAATTCAGAGGAAACCGGAAAAGACGTTCTCTAAAAAATATAGCTTGTTCCACTTCATCCAAGAGTTTGAAATCCAAAAAGTAACCCAATTCATGAATAGTGTTCCTCAAAATCCTCTCTCCAAAGGAATTGAAGGTGCTGATCTCTGCAAAGGAATAGCCATAAGGAACAAGAAGGTCGACTCGTTCCTCCATCTCGTTGGCAGCCTTCTCGGTAAAAGTCACGGCGAGTATTTCTTCTGGCTTTGCCGCCTTGGATCCGATCAAATAGGCGATCCGGTGAGTGATGACTTTTGTCTTCCCAGTCCCGGCTCCCGCGATGATGAGCAGGGGGCCTTCCCCATGAACAACCGCTGCTCTTTGCTCTTCGTTCAAGCGTTTAAGGTATTCCATTGTCCTGGTATTGCGAAGGTCCTTGAATCCTATTATTCATCCGTTCTTCCGAATACATGAAGGGTCGGGCCAGGATGAAGCGAATTGAGCTCGCCACAGATCTCGATCGTTAACTCTATTGAGTCTTTGCTCTATAGTGAAAACACTCAAGATCTTGAACAAGAGGAGTATAGCAGAAAAAACAACCGACACCAGTGCGCGGATCAGAAATTAGCGAAGAATGATGACAATCTCGTTCGGCTTCATCAGCCAGAGTTTTTCGCGCGCCTTTTTCTCAACAGCTTTAGGATCTTTCTTCAGCTCTTCGATCTCTCTCTCCAACTTCTTTTTTTCTGCAAGGAGTTTCATTTTTTCCTGGACCAGGGAATTTTTCTTTTTTTGGGCGTGATAAACCTCGATCAAACCTCTCTCTCCAAAAAGTGATGCGATCAGAAAGACAAGAAAAAGGAAGGTCGCTCCAAAAAGGAAAAGCTTTCGTCTCAAGGACAGAGACGATTTTTTCCTTTGTCTGCTCAAGAGAGCTTCTCCAAGCTTGATTTCAACAGCCTTTTGACATCTTTTTGAGTGCCCGCTTCTGCATAGCAGCGAATCAACGGTTCAGTGCCAGACGTTCTCAGTAGAATCCAATCATCGTCGCTGAAATCCAATTTAAGACCATCCATAATCTCAGCGTTGGTAACCTTTCTCCCATCGAGCCTAGAGGGAGGATGCTTCCTGAGTTTTCTCAGTTTTCTTCCTCTCTCCAAGGTCAGAGGGATTGTTTTCTGTTCTCCCACTCTTTTTCCGTATTTTCTAAACAGATCATCCAACTGCTCTGATAATTTCTTCCCGGTCGCAGCTATCATTTCTGCGACAAGAAGCCCAGCGACAATGCCGTCCTTTTCTGGGAGATGATCTTTAAAAACTATGCAAGCACTCTCCTCTCCCCCGAATATGATCTTATCTTGCAGGAATAGATCGGCCAAATATTTGAATCCCACCCGTGTCTTAAACAAAGGAAGCTCGTACTTCCTGGAAATACGGTCTATCAGATGGGTTGTCGCCACAGATCTGGCAACACCTCCTCTCCAGTTTTTCTTTTCAATAAGATAGTCCAGGAGAAGCGATAGGACCAGATTCGGATCAATGAAGATCCCCTTCTCATCCACGATCCCGAAGCGGTCTCCATCACAATCCGTGGCTATGCCCAATTGACATTTTTTCTCTTTGATGAACCTCTTCAACTCTCCTAGATTCTCCTCAGTGCACGAGGGTGTGAGTCCCCCAAAATAGGGATCGATGTAGCCGTGCAACTCCTCGATGGGAATTTTGTTTTCTTCCAAGATTTCATCCAAATACTCCCGACTCGTCCCGTAGAGGGAGTCCGCAGCAATCCTGATCTTGGATTCGCGGATGAGTTCAAAATCGATCTTATTTTGGATGAATGACAGATAATCCTGCTGCAGATTGATTTTTTCTATGAATTCTGCTTTGGGATAATAAGGGCAAAAAGAAAAACCCGCGACTAATTGTCTAATATTCTTTTCTATTTGATTAGTGATATCAGGAAGAGCGGGCGCGCCAGAATCAGTATTGAATTTCAATCCGTTATACTCGGGCGGATTGAATGATGCCGTAAAATTAATCCCTCCCTGTACCCCGCGCTTTATCACCTGGTACGCTTGCGCCTGGGAGGGAGCATCTCTATCTGAAAGGTATGTATAAATTTGATTATGGGAAAGCACTTTGGCAGCTTCAAAGGCAAATCTTTCCGACAGAAACCGCGTGTCGTAATTTACGATCACAGAGATCCTTTCTCCTGCAAACTTTTTCTTCATATAATTGGCGATAGCTTGAACCACAATCCTGACGTTCTGAAATGTGAACTCTTCCCCCATTATGGCTCGCCAGCCAGAAGTGCCGAATTTAATCATTCTCTTTTTGTCTCAAAATTAACACAACCTCTCTCCAAATTCAACTGATAAATCAGAATTGATATTCTCAATTAGGGATTTAATTTTTATGAATTAATCCATTAATATATAGACAATGGAAAATGTAAGGATTCGGTTTTTAGCAGGAATCTTCCTCGTTTCTGCGGCCACCCTCTGTTTGGAGATCACCCTCACACGGTACTTCAGCATTTCCCAGGAGTACCATTTTGCATTTTTAGTGGTCAGTATCACATTCTTGGGTTACGGTGCAAGCGGCTCGGTACTGGCTGTCTCCAATCGGCTCCAGACCTCTAACATGAACAGGGTGTTATCATACACCTCTCTGATTTTTGCCTGTTCGATAGTTGTTTGTTTTCTTCTGTGCAACGCGATCCCTTTCGATTTCATCCAGCTGGCATGGAATGTGAAGCATGCGGTCTTGATCTTTCTGTACTATATTCTTTTCAGTGTTCCCTTTTTTTTTGCTGGGCTGACGATCTCTTTTGCTATCACCCATAAGCCCACACATGTGAACGAGATCTACTTTTCCGACCTGATAGGTGCCGGTTTCGGCATCCTGTTGGCCCTTATCGTTTTTCTGCCACGGGGAGATCGTGGAGTCATTCTGATCATCTTTGTGTTGGCACTTCTGGCTGTTGTCCTTTTCAGTCAGAGACAATCCACCCTTTTCAAGAGTATCCTATGTCTGCTTTTTTTGATTGGAATTGGCCTTTTTTACACCTCCCCTCCATGGTTGGAATTCAGGATATCCCCATTCAAAGCACTACCTTTGGCTCTGCAATATGCGGAAGCAAAAAATCTCCTCACGAAATGGAACAGTATTTCACGCATAGACATCATCGAATCTCCAGCAGTTAGATATGCTCCTGGGCTCAGCCTGCTTTACACAGAAGAGCTTGCATCACAATTGGGGATATCCGTCGATGGCAGCACGCTCACGGCTGTGACACATCTCGAAGAAAAACATAAAAACGATCTCCGATTCCTATCGTTCCTGCCTTCTTCTTTTCCCTACCGGATTACAGAAAACCCCAAGGTCCTTATATTGGAGCCCAAGGGCGGCCTGGACGTTTTGGCCGCGCACCAGAACAAGGCACGGACAATAACAGTGATAGAAAACAATCCTCTGATCGTGAGTGTGTTGCGAAAAGAACTTGCCGAATTTTCAGGTGAACTCTATAACTCAGATTGCATTCATATCGTCTTATCAACAATCCGCACCGCAGTCTTGGAAGATCGTGAGCTCTACGACCTTATCGTTCTCTCTCAGACAGACATTTCTGGCTCTACAGGAACGGGTTTGTATGGATTCGGTGAAAACTATCTTTTCACTGTTGAGTCCTTCATGAGCCTTCTCAACAGGCTATCTGCTGATGGGATCATCAGCACCAGCTTTTATCTATTGCCTCCTCCAAGGCAAGAATTGCGGGTATTGGCCATCTGGATCGAAGCTCTTGAAAGAATGGGGCAAAACCCGGCTTTTCATATCATTGCCATCCGCAGCTGGGGCACCATCAGCTACTTTGTTAAGAAAAGCGCTTTTTTGCAGTCGGAGATACAGGAACTGAAAGATTTTGCGGACGAACTCCGCTTCGATCTCGTTCACTATCCGGGAATGAACGCCGAGGAGGCAAACATCTACAACAAGTTCGAAAAGCCTATTTATTATGAATACAGTGAAAATCTTCTCAATCGCGATAGAAGAGAGGAGTTCAATGACAGATACCTTTATCAAATAAAACCGGTTTCCGACGAGCGTCCGTTCTTTTACAACTTTTTCAAGCTCCGCAAAATCAAAGACACCTATCGCTCACTCGGTAAAAACGTATTGCCTTTCTTCCAAGGCGAATATCTACTGCCTCTTATCCTGATTCAGGCCTTCCTTGTGGCGTTCATCCTGATAATCTTTCCCTTACTCGTTTTCAGAGGAAAGCAGAAAGCCACTCAAAAAATCTCGGTTAGGGTATTCCTTTATTTCAGTATGATCGGTATGGCATTCATGTTCGTTGAGATAACGCTTATCCAGAAATTCATCCTCTATTTGGGGCATCCCCTTTATTCATTCTCCACAATACTCTTTTCACTCCTCTTCTCTTCTGGCCTGGGCAGCCTGCTATCCAAAAAAATTCTGGGCAGAGATCTGATAAAGAATCTCAGATGGTGCCTAATTTTTTGTGGCGCATTAATTCTATTGGCTTTTTTCATCTTTCCGACTGTTCAAGAGACCCTCATCGGGGTTCAGCTAGGATACAGGATCCTGATGACTTTTCTTTTCATCTTCCCTATCGGCTTTTTCATGGGCTTTCCCTTTCCTTCGGGCATTCGGCTCCTCGATAAAACTGCCCATACATGGATTCCGTGGGCCTGGGCCATAAATGCCTTTTCTTCTGTCATCAACTCAGTTGTGGCATTGCAGATCGCGTTTATCGGGGGGTACAGTCTTGTGCTTATTCTCGCGGGAGCAGGCTATCTTATCACGCCTCTATTCCTCAATTTTTCCCCACAAACAAAATCCCATAAAGATTGACAGGAAGGTCGATAACATCGGCCCTGAGGATTGTGTGAGCATGGAAATATCAATCGGCATTAAGGAAGAAAGAGTTATCTTTTTTGGACTTCCCCAATCATGGGGACAAAGCGAACACCCAGCACATGTTTGACTTCTGGTTTACCTGCCACTTTCGTCACTAGAGTTAACGTCTGATAGTATAGCGTGCTGCCTAAAGGAATGATCAACTTTCCCCCTTCATTCAATTGGTTCAAGAGAGGGGGAGGGATATGATTAGCTGCACAGGTCACAATAATAGCATCAAAAGGAGCAAATTCTTCCCACCCAAAGTATCCATCGCCGTGCTTGACATGAACGGAGCTGTAATCCAGACTCTGGAGCGTTTCCAACGCCCTTTGGGCCAATCTCTCTTTGATCTCTATAGAGTAGACCTTGTCTGTGATATGGGCAAGAACGGCAGCCTGGTAGCCGGACCCGGTGCCGATCTCTAAAACTTTTTCCCCTCCTTTGAGGTCGAGATATTGGGTCATCAACGCCACAATGTAAGGTTGAGAGATGGTCTGTCCCTCATCGATAGGAAGAGGATGGTCGGCATAGGCCTGGCTGCGATACCGCTTATCGACAAACAGTTGCCGTGGCACCGCTCGCATAGCATCAAGGACTTTTTTATTTGTGATATCCCTTGCGACAAGCTGTTCCCGGACCATTTCGCTCCTCTTCTCTGCGTACTTATCCTCTTCAGAATGCAAAATAACACCAACTCCCAATGAAAGACAGATGACAGAAATACCAACCCAACTTCTACGGCTCATCATGATATCCCTCTTCCATCTGATCGTATTTCCTGACTCTATAATAATAAATAAGGTGTAAAACCGCCAGGTCTCATTTTCCTCAACTGCGATAAGGTAACCCCTAAAGGTGAGGAATCTTTCGAAAAATTCACCTTTGGATTCCTCCCAACAGGTGATTGACGACTTTTTGGAGATTTGACACCATTTTGGCAAGAACAATGAGAAGATACCATTTCTCAGGAGAAAAAGTATTTTTTTAATTTGACAAAGCCAATGTTTTTTGATAATTACTGTAGCAAGTCGACAAGTTTTATTAGCTATGCTCTTTGCAAAATGGAAAGGAAAGCCGTATATCCTGGTTCATTCGATCCTATCACCAATGGTCATGTAGATATCATTGAAAGGGGGCTTAAGATTTTTGATGGGATCATTGTGGCGGTTCTTGAAAATCCCAAAAAGAAGCCTTTATTTTCGACTAAAGAAAGAGTAGGAATGATTGAGAGGATTTTTTCGAGCCAAAAAAAGATCGAAGTGAAATCGTTTGATGGGCTTCTTGTGGACTTTGTGAGAGAAAATAATGCCGCAATCGTTATCAGAGGGCTTCGCGCTATTTCTGACTTCGAGTACGAATTTCAGATGACACTCATGAACAGAAAATTGAATCCAGAGATTGAAACTCTATTTATGATGCCCAACATCAAATACTCTTTCCTCAGCTCGAACTTAGTGAAAGAAGTCTCCATACTGGGCGGATGCTTGACAGACCTAATTCCTGGAGAAGTGGAGAAAAAATTGAAAAAGAGTATGCAAAAGGCCCATTTATAAAAAATTTAAAAAGAGGAAAAAAATGTTCGGATTAGGACGTGACAAAGAATTGGTTGGGGTAGACATCGGCTCCTATTCTATCAAGGCTGTCGAACTCAAAGCGAAGAAAAAAGAAGGAGAAATGCAGTACGATGTTAAAAAGATCGGGTACGAGCTCCTCCCCCATGATGCTATCGTGGAAGGGACGATCATCGATTCCGCTGCGGTCGTTGAAACCATCAAAATGGTTTTCGACGAAAACAAGATTACGAACAAAAACGTCGTCATTTCTATTTCCGGGAACTCTGTCATCATCAAGAAAATCGCCCTCCCTGCAATGGAAACCGAGGAATTGGCCGAATCAATCATATGGGAAGCCAAGCATAATATCCCCTACCCCTATGAAGAAACAAATGTGGATTATGCCATCTTGAAACCCTCCCCACATGCCAATGAAAAGAATCTTGACATCCTTCTTGTTGCAGCAAAAAAGGAAAAAATTGCCAACTACAGCAACGTTATCTCCCAATCTAGAAAAAACCTCGATGCCATCGAAGTGGACGTTTTCGCACTGCAAAATGCCATGGAATACAACTACTCGGAAATCATCAACCAAAAAACGGTCGCAATGATCAACCTTGGAGCCAACATCACCAATGTCATTATCATCGATAGAGGAAACCCCCAATTGTTCCGCGACCTGTCTATCGGTGGATCGTTCTTCACAGAGAACTTGAGCAAGGACCTCAACATCAGTTTTGATGATGCGGAGAAGGTTCTTAAGGGATTGCCCGTGAAGGATATTCAAGAAGGACAGCTGCAGACCGTTTTGGACATGAACATGCAGAATCTTCTGGAAGAGATCGAAAAAACCTTTTCCTTTTACGAAGCAGGAGAGAAAAAAGACAAAAAGATCGAACACATATTCCTCAGCGGGGGACTCTCCAAGCTCAAAGATCTCCCGGACAGCTTCGAACATAAGTTCAATATAAAAACTGAAATATTCAATCCATTCCGCAGAATTTCTTATGATGATAAGAAATTCGATAACATCTATTTCGAGGAAATGGCCGCTCTTTTTGGAGTAGCCACTGGCCTCGCAACAAGAAAATTGGAAAAATAAGCCATGATCAGGATAAACTTACTCAAACCGGAAAGAAAAGAATTCAAAGAGGCGACGGTCGCCACTATCCCGGAATTTAAAGAGAAAGGGAGACAACCGCTCGCAGCCCTTGTGCTTCTCGTCGCGCTCGTGACCATAGTGGGTCTCTTTTTCTATCAAAAGAATGCACTGTCAAAAGAGAACGCTCTATTGAGTGCTGCACAGGAAGAAAAACAGACCCTTCAAGACGTCGTTGTCAAACTGGAAGAGCTGGAAAAGCAGAGGAATCTCTTTGATCGAAAGATCAAAGTGATCAGACAGCTGCAATCTCGTCAGGAAAATGCCGTCATCATCAT
The DNA here is from genome assembly GCA_964406575.1 of uncultured Eubacteriales bacterium. Classification (GTDB taxonomy): domain Bacteria; phylum Acidobacteriota; class Aminicenantia; order Aminicenantales; family Aminicenantaceae; genus WTAW01. Next base: position 32,206 of record CAYOSH010000014.1, read on the forward strand.
GGATGAGCTCAGCAAAGACTTGCCAAACTGGGTGTGGCTGACCGAGCTTTCATTCGAAGCGCAGGAAATTCGAGTGAAAGGAAGAGCGGTCTCTAACAACCTTATCGCTGATTACATCTTCAATCTCGAAAAGAGCCCCTATTTCCGCAACGTCCACCTCATTTCCTCCACTCAACGACGGGTAAGAAACAACCAGTATCTGGAGTTCTCACTTACGGCAACATTTGTAGGGCCTTCGCTCACAAGACCTGCTTCTGAAGAACCAACGGAAGGGGAGAAAAAATGAAAGATTGGCCATGGTACGGATATGTTCTTTTAGCGGTTATCATTTTTGGACTCTTCTATTTTCTGCATTACAAAGGGAAAGAGGAAGAGCTCCGGAATGTTCGTAATGAAAGAATAAAAACTGAAGGTGAAATCGTACAACTCCGAGCCAAGAAAGCGCAGATGGACCTGATCGAAATAGAGATCGAACAGATGAAAGCGACATTGAGCCAGCTGGAAATGATCATTCCTCAGACAGAAGAAATCAGCGACATCCTCCGAAGGATTCAACAGCTTGCATATGACTCCCGGTTGAACATCGAAAAATTCATCCCCAAAGCCGACGTGGACAAAGAATTCTACTTTGAAAAACCAATATCGATCGAAATCACAGGCAATTATCACAATCTCGCTCTGTTCTATGACAAGCTGAGCAACTTTTCAAGACTCTATAACATCGAAGATTTCACGATCAAATCTCTCAGAGACCAGACGGATGCATCCACTATCACAGCACAATCGACAGCGACCACATATATATTTAAGGAAGAAGTTCCAGCGCAAGAAGAGCAAAAAGCAACGGGAGCGCCAAAATGAAAAAAATTATAATGCTATTTTTAGCCGCTGGGTTGATGCTGTGGACTCTTCAGCCCCTCGCGGCACAGGAAGAAAAACAGGAGCCCCCTGCCAAACCACCTGAAGAGATGTTCGAAAAACAACCAGCATCATACACATCTGAGGGCAGAAGAGATCCATTCAAAGACCTTCTCGCGGGAAGTGACATCGAGGAGAAAGGTGCTACGGAAGGGGTAACTTCATATATGATCGATGATATTGTCCTTATCGGCATTGTCAAGATCAAGTCAAAATATATTGCTATTATTAATGGGCCCCAGGGATTCCCCTACAAGATCAAAGTTGGAGACAAGTTCGCTAATGGATTTGTCCTGTCGATCGATGATGCAAAAGTCGTGTTTCGACAGACTCAAGACAGGGGTATGCCGTTAACAAGGCCAAGAGATATTACAAAAGAAATTAATCCACAGGAGCGATAACATGAAAAGGAACAAATATTTCCAGGTACTCTCCTTTTTGTGCGTCCTTACTCTCATAAGCGGTTATGCGAGTATCAAAGACCCGGAAGCTGTTTTAGATAAAATCTCTGTTCATGCGGGTAAGCTCAACACCAAAATCCTGCTCGAATCGCCTTCTCCTCTTCCCGTTGTGCAATCCTACTATGCAACAGACCTTCCTTCCACAATCGTTGTTGATTTGAAATGTTCGGATTCATCTCTGGAACCTCAAGTGGAACTCGAAGATTCCGAACTTGTCAGGGGCGTGAAACTGGAAAAAGGAGAGACAGAAAACCTGAGGTTATTGATCGGATTGGAAGAAAAAGTACCCTATCGAATCTACTCGAGCCAGAACACAACGATCGTAGAACTGAACAAGCTAAGCCATGTTCAAGGTGAATACATCCTTGATACAGAGAGTGGGACAAGTGCCGTTCAATTGACTGATTTAAACGTCTCAGAAGATGGGCAGAGATTAAATGTGAGCGCAAAACTGAGCGACGAAGCTTTTGCACATGTGTTTGCGCTCGACAATCCATTACGATTGGTCGTTGATCTCTACGATACATTGCTCACAAGTAGAGCAGCGGATTATCCCATTCACAAGAGTGGAGTAGTCAGGCTGAGAGCCGCACAGTTTCAAAATTCAGACATCCAGAAGATCACACGCCTGGTTTTTGACCTCACAGAGCCGAAGTTCTATACCGTCAACACGCAGGGAGGCGAATTCACGGTTTCTTTCTACGATGATGTCAGCGCCGGACATGGACCGAATATCAGTATGCCTGAACAGGAAATGCAAGAGCCAGTTCCCTTCGAACCAGAATCCGAAGAGATCATAGAGCCTGTGGAGGAGACTCCAGCCCATATCGCCGATTTATCCAGCGAAGGCACAACTATTGAAACGCCCGATTTTCCTCTCCCGGATGAGCAGACCGAAATCGCAGATGAGCCTGTTGCGGAAGAGCCCGCGCCAGCCGCTGAAACTGTTGTTGAGGATGTTTCATCTCCAGAGACGAACGAAGAGGAAAGTGTTCAAAGCCTAGAGCTTCCTGTAGATTATGAGCCTCCGGTCTGGAAAGAAGAAAAAGAAGCACCTCCTCAGCGCGAGGAGACACCTGTTGAGGAACCCGTACCGGCTGTAGAAACACCCAACGCGAAGACAGCGCTGGCTAAACACGCTGAGCCTAACGGAAATGGATCAACGGCATACACACCCCAAGAACCACAATTCGCTCCTCAGATAGTCGCGGAACAGCAAGTTGAATACACCGGAGAAATCCTCAGCCTTAAGTTTAAAGATGCAGATTTGAGGGATGTGATCCTCTACCTGGCTGATTTTGCAGGCCTGAATGTCGTCTTTGACCCAGAAGTCAGAGGTGTCGTGACCGTCGATCTGAAAGACACCCCTTGGGATCAGGCCCTGGATATTATTCTCAGAATCAACAAAATGGGAAAAACGCTCGAAGGAAACGTGCTGAGGATAGCCCCCACCGCTACTCTGACCCGGGAAAAAGACGAAGAGCGAAAACTCAGAGAGTCCAAGGTCCTGGCTGGTCCGATGCTCGTGAAGACATTCACACTCTCCTACTCCAGAGCATCAGAGGTCGAGAGCCTTCTGAGGACCAAGATGTCAGAACGAGGGGAGATGATCGTTGATGAACGCACCAACACTCTCATCGTCACTGAGGTCAAGGACAGGATGGAGGTCCTAGAGAGACTGATAACCGTTTTCGACACGCCAACTCCACAAGTCTCCATCGAAGCGCGGATCGTGGAAGCGACTTCCACGTTCATCAGAAACCTGGGTGTGCAGTGGGGATTTCGTGGGATCAACGATCCTTTTTACGGAAACCAGACTTCTCTCCAGTTCCCAAATAAAACGCTCGTGGACGGAGCTCTTATTCCCCAGGGTATCGTAACCAAGGGAGTCGGGGGTCCGCTGGGAGGATACGGAATCAACTTGCCCGCACCTGCATTCACCACAGCCGTTGGGCTCTCCATGGCCAATGTCCTGGATACCTTCAGGATAGACATGGCCCTGACGGCTCTGGAAACATCTGGTGAGGGCCGCATCATCTCTGCTCCAAAAGTCACCACGCAGAACAACCAAGAAGCAGAGATCATCCAGGGAAGGCAGATCCCGGTGCAGACTGTGGCAAACTTCACAGTGACAACGCGGTATGTCAACGCGGCCCTTGAATTGCGAGCCACACCCCAGATCACGGCAGAAGGGACGATCATCATGTACATCGAGATCCGGAACAACGCCGCTGATTTTGCCAACTTGGTCAACGGGATTCCTCCCATCACCACACAGAGCGCACAAACAACGGTTATGGTTCCCAATGGAGGAACGACAGTAATCGGAGGAATCTACAGGACAGAAGATTCGATTACGCGCGAAAAAGTTCCTCTACTACATAAAATACCCATTCTGGGAAATCTCTTTAAGTCTTTCGCCAGAACAAAACAGACGCGGGAGCTCCTGATTTTTATAACTCCCAGAATAATCAGATAAGAGGGTAGAACAATGAATAAACCAAAAACACTCTTAAAAATCCTGACAGTCCTTCCGATTATTCTGCTCTACATCTCATGCAACCCAGTCTCGAATGACTCTCGGTCCGGAAGCATGCTCATCGTGCAATACATGCTCGGGACCGACATGGGGGGCGATGAGACAAGCTATCTCCAGTCCGACGTTATCTTCGAAGACCCGAGTGACCCTGAAAAAACGACGATCTACTCGGATTCAGCCAAGGCCTCTTTCAGGACGCGGCTCGTCGATCCCAATTCCTTAACTGGACCTTCACAATACAATGACATCACGGTCACGCGTTACATCGTCACTTACTGGAGAGCCGACGGCAGGAACACCGAAGGTGTCGATGTCCCCTATTCTTTTGAGGGTTATCTCTCGGCGATCATTCCTGTCGACAGTGTCGTGGAAGTCCCCTTTATCATCGTGAGAGAGGTGGCCAAGTTGGAGCCCCCATTGATCGGCTTGCAGGAATGGCGGGATACCGGTGTGATTGAGGTCCGAGCAAAAGTAGAGTTTTTCGGAGAGGATCAAACAGGCCGCAAGGTCAATGCCACCGGGTATTTGACCATATTCTTTGCCAACTATGCCAACGAATCTGGAAGTAGTGCAGCGACATCAAGTAGAGGGAGGTAATTTGCGATGAAACCAAAACATAACCTACTCATATTTTTTCTGGTATTGAGCATTGTCTCTTTTTATTCCTGTAGAAACAAGGTCGAGGAACCATCCCCTGTGGGTCCATCGACGTTTTCCATTCTGATGATTGCTTCGGCCAGCCCGAACGTGCTTATCGCCAGAGATAGTGGCAAACGAGACACAAGCGATATCACGGTGACTCTAACAACATTTCAAGGCGTGCCACTTGCCAACGAGACCATCATTTTCGATGTCTACGATATAACGGTAGAGAACACACTGGAAAATTACGGGTACTTTGAAGGAAACCAATCTGTTGTGGCTAAAGCCACAGATTCAAACGGACGAGTTACGGTGACATACTTTGGACCTATTGTGGAAGAAATTGTTGGATATTGGGACGGAACTCCTTCCGGAACCGAAAATCCACTACCTTACCCTCCAGAACAGGTATACATTCGAGCCTCATTGGCCTGGCAAGGGAAAGAAATGATCAGCGAATACGCGCAGATCCAAATCGTGAGTGAACTCTACAAGAAGATCAGATTGCAAGCAGCTCCGAATGTGCTCTGGATCACATCTGGATCTCAAAGATCACGGCAATCCACGCTCACGGCTAAAGTCGCAGATCTGAAAGGAGCCCCTGTCAAAGGCGAAAAGATATGGCTCGAAATCACAACGGGACCAGGAGAATTCAAGCAAAACGGCCAGAGAATAATCTCTGGAAAAACGGATGAAAACGGCGAGGTGGTCGTGACATATCTGGCTCCAAGAAGAGGCGAGATCTATACAGACGGAATCAAGGTAAAAATTACGGCACAAATGCAAACCTCTGATCCGTCCTGGGCCCATGACGAAGCTGAGATCCGTTTGAATCGGGGAGACTGAGAAAGCTGACCTGACGCTCTTTTAGAGCAGTTCATAGAAAATGCTGCCAGCATTTTGTGTTGGCAGCTTTTTTTTATTCAGACACAATATCGATATTGTCCCACGCCATCATAGTCCAGGTTAATAGTAGACGTGAACTTTTTTACTCACTCTGACCTTGCTCAGTGAGTTTTTCAGCGCCTCATCCAGATCTTTTCGTTTTGCGGATTTGAGAATAATCTGGACCCGACTTTTCCCCCGTAGCCTCTGGACAGCCGCTAACGCGGGCCCCATAATCTCCACAACTTCTGAGTGTTCTTTCAACAAGGAGGAAAAGTCCCTTGTCTTCTTAGCCACTGACCTTAAATTTTCTCCCTGGAATAATACCTCGACCATATGTGAGAATGGCGGATAATTCATGAGGCGGCGGAATTTGATCTCCTGCGTATAAAATGAGACAAAATCTTGATGCGCCGCCGCCTGAATGCTGAAATGGTCTGGAAGGGCAGTTTGGACATATAGCTCTGCTCCGTCCTCAACACAGAGGTTCTTGACCGCCTGAATGATGCTATGAAAGGTCTTCTGATTGGCTCTGTAATCGGGGAGGGAGAGGATCGTCTCCGGATAGAGAACAACGACCAACGGAACTTTAGGCAGACCTACTTGATGCGCCAACATCTGGGTGCCTATCAGGATATCGATCTTCCCTTTCCGAAAGAGATCCATAATTCTGTCCTGGTCCTTCTGTCCTTTGGCCACATCCGAATCAAATCCAACAACACGGCATTGTGGAAACTGCCGTTTGATCTCTTCCTCAACGGCCTCGATCCCCACACCTCTCTTCTTGATGAACCTGTGGCCACATACAGGGCAAAGCTGTTCCTGTCTCTGAGAATATCCGCAGTAATGACACACCAACTGGTCTTCCCTCCTGTGGTACGTCAGAGAGATATCACAATTCCTGCAGCGGGGCGTGAAGCTGCACTTTGAGCAGGCGATGTATGAGGCATAGCCCCGCCTGTAGTGGAAAATCATAGCGGATCTATTCGCCCTTATTGTTTCGCTGATCTTCGATACAAGCTTTCGAGAGAGGAGCCCCCGCTCGATTTTGTGATCGATAATTTCGACAGGAAATCTTTGTGGTCTTCTCTCAAGGTGAAACAACCGATTCGTCTTCCGGAATTTATGGTAAGCCTCTACTGTAGGGGCAGAGGAGCCATACACCAAAACCGCACGATCCTGCTTTGCTCTAAGAAAGGCCCCTCTCCGTGCGTCATAAGAGGGGCTCTCTCTCTGATAATAGGATTCATCCTGTTCTTCATCCACGATCACAAGCCCGAGGTTCTCCACTGGAGAAAGGACAGCAGAACGGGGCCCCAAAACGATGTCAACCCGTCCCTGCTGAATCCGTGACCACTCATCCTCTCTGTTCCCGACAGACATCCGACTATGGAGAAGAGCTGCGCTTTCCCCGAAGTGTTTTTGGAATTTTACGACAAGGTCATGCGTTGTCGCAATTTCAGGAACAAGGTACAAGACCCTCTTTTTTTGTGCTAGAACCCTTTTTATCAGATAAAAATAAACTGCCTCTCTTTTTTCGGAGGGCCCGAATAGAAGATAAGATGAAAACGTTTCCCCCTTCCATTGGCTAACGACCTGATTTGCGGCTTGAAAGGACTCCTTATCCAGGGAAAAATCCATTTCCAGTTGTGTGGGATTCTGTGACGCAGATTTTTTCCTCCGGGATTTTGTTTCTTTTGTCACAGCTCTTTTAACATGGACAAGATCTTTGCTCTCGAGTTTGGAAAGAACCGAGGAAAAGCCTGCTATTTTGAGCCGACGTTTCAGATGAACATCACTGTAGGAACGTTTTTCAAGGAAGAGCAGAATATCTCTATCTCGGACAGAGAGTGCGCTCTCAGTGAGAGCTTTTTGTCCTTTATCTGTGATAGAAATCCTTATTTGTGTTTTCGGAACCAAAGAGGAGGGAAGTGATGATTGAAGCAACTCACCCCATGATGAGTAATAATAGGAACTCAATTTTTTTGTGAATGAAAGAAATTCCGGTGATATCACGGAGTTTTCATCTAATACCGCATGGATTTCTTTAAGCGCCAGGTCCTTGGGAATACCTCTGCGTTTGAGCTTGATGACGATGCCTGTGAGCTTCCGGTCTTTGAAAGGCACGAGGACTCTTGATCCCACGTGTGTCCGCTCCTTTAAAGAATCCGGAACGACGTATAGGAAATTTTTGTCCAGAGGAAGAGCCAGAATGACTTTGGCAAATACGGTCATTTTTTGCCCAGATAGGCCATCACTTTTTTCATATCCTCCCAAACCATTTTCCGCAGCATCCTATTGGCTTCATTCCTGGCAAGATAGGAAGGGTGAAAGGTGGGCATTACCAGGATATCCTCAAATGGATAAAAGGTTCCGCGCAAGGTCGAGACACCTGACCTGCTCGGGATAAAAAAGTGCGTGGGGACATTGCCCAAAGTGACGACAACCCTTGGCTGTATGGTTGCTATCTGCTCAAAAAGATAAGATTTGCACCTTTCGGTTTCCTCAAGATTGGGTTCTCTGTTGTTCGGAGGTCTGCACTTGACAATATTGGTGATATAGACATCTTTCCTGTCGAAATTCATAGCCTGGATGATTTTTGTCAGGAGCTGTCCGGCTCTCCCGACAAAAGGTCTCCCCTGGATGTCTTCATCGCGTCCCGGAGCTTCTCCGATAAACATCAGGTCTGTATCAGTGCTTCCCTCCCCTGGAACAGCCTTTGTCCGAGTTGCTGCCAAGGGGCATTTCTGACAGCTGAGGATCCTCTCATCTAACGACGGAAGAGATATATCTTTGGTCACAAACCCAGCCCCGATCTGGGATAGAAAGAGCACATTCTCTTCGAGATCAGAGAGAAAACGATCAGCTTTTTTTCCCAAGTATCCCCTCCACATTATCCCAAATGATCTGACTGATATCCACCTTGCTCATCTTTTCTGTATGGATGACTTGTCCGTCTGGATAAATAAAAATCACTTGATTGACATCTGACCCAAAGCCGATGGTCTCATCAGCGACGTTGTTGGCCACGACAAAATCCAGGTTTTTGTCTTTAACCTTTTGGAGAGCATTGTCCTCAATGTTTTCTGTCTCAGCGGCAAACCCAATAAGGATCCTATCGTCTTTACGCTCTCCGAGCTTTTTCAGGATGTCTTGAGTCGGAATGAGCTTTACCTCCTGAAAAAGTCCCTTCCTTTTTATTTTGTTAGTGGCCCTATCTTTAAACGTGATGTCAGATACAGCCGCAGCCATGACGACAATATCCGTCTTTTCATAGTGCCGGAAGACCTGTTCCGCCATTTCCTCTGTCGTCTGCACCATAATGAGTTTTGCCCCCTGAGGGGGAGTGGCGTGAGTAGGCCCGGAAACAAGAATGACCTGAGCACCACGCTTGACTGCCTCCTCTGCGACCGCATAGCCCATCTTTCCCGAAGATCGATTCGTGAGAAATCGTACAGGGTCCAAGTATTCCCGAGTAGGACCCGCAGTGACCAGCACTTTTATCCCAGCCAAGCTTTGGCTCTTTCTCATAATCTGGATCCCCTCTTCGACGATTTTCTCCGAAGGAGCGAGTCGTCCCCACCCTTCATCCCCACAGGCCAAATATCCCTTACCGGGCTCGACAAAATGAACCCCGAAGGACTTTAGCTTCCTGATATTCAGTTGAGTCTGTGTATGCAGGTACATGGCTTCGTTCATCGCAGGAGCAACGAGCACAGGACACTGGACAACCATATAAAATGTCGAGAGGAAGTCATCGGCTATCCCCGAGGCCATTTTGCCGATTATGTTTGCCGTGGCTGGGGCAACAACTAGGAGTGCTGCCTCCTTGGCCAAAGACACGTGTGAAATGCTCTCGGATCTTTTCCTCTCAAAAGGGTCCACATACACCTCGTGTCCGGTGATCGCACTCAACAGCAGAGGCTGGATCAATCGGGTGGCATTTTTGGTCATTATCACTTGGACCGGATACCCCTTTTTCTGGAAATGCCTAATGATCTCGCAAGACTTATAGATGCTGATCGAAGAACAGACTCCGATGACGATCTTTCCCATACTTTTCATCCTCCCTCGGAAAAGCTCTGAAGAATTGGGACAATCTCCTTCTGCCTGACATCCAGAAGGCATCCTTGGCATCGAATGATCGATTTCAATTCAAGGGCAGCATCCTCCAGTTTGTCATTTATGACGATGTAATCAAACATCGTGTACAGACGTATCTCCTTCTTTGCCATATCGAGCCTCTTCTGAATGACCTTTGGGCTATCCTGTCCACGGCTCATCAGTCTTCTCTTGAGCTCATCGTAGCGAGGAGGAAGGATAAAAATGAACACCGCTTTTTTGTTCTTTTCCTTGACTTGCTGTGCTCCCTGCACATCGATATCCAATAGCAGGTCTTTCTGTATTCCCTTTCTCTCGACCTCTCTTCTCGAAGTTCCATAATAATTTCCATGGACGACGGCCCACTCCATGAAGAAATTTTCTTCAATCAATTCCCGGAACTCCTCATCAGAAACAAAATAGTAGTCTTTTCCTTCCTCTTCCGTCTCTCTCTTTTTCCGGGTGGTGTGCGATATAGAAAACTCAAAGTCTTCTAGCTCACGCAACGCCATCCGGACAAGTGTGGATTTTCCACATCCCGATGGGCCGCTGATAACATACAACATTTTTCTCTCTACCCTTAAGATATTGGGTTATTCGATGTTTTGGATCTGCTGACGTATGCTCTCCAGTTCGCTCTTAAGGCGCATGCACTCTTGTGTGATCGAGATATCTTGAGACTTCGAGTTGATTGTGTTTGCCTCTCTGTAAAACTCCTGGACTACAAAATCCAGCCTTCGACCCACAGGCTCACTCGCTTTTGAGGAAAGAAGCTCCCGAAAATATTTGAGATGGCATTTCAATCTCTCTATCTCTTCTCGAAGGTCATACCGCTGGGCGATGATCGCTGCCTCCTCCAACAGCCTATCTTCCGGCAGAGACGTTTCATTTCCCAGGTTCAACAACCTCTCTCGCATTTTTGATTGGATGTGAAGTGGCTGTTTCTTTGCACGTTTATCAATCCTGGACAAGATCTCTCCAATGCCTGCGAGGTGAGCCTGGATCTCTTTTTTTAGCTCCCGTCCTTCTCTCATCCGACATTGGATAAGACCATCCAAAGTCTGTGCAAAACACCTTTCCAAAAAAAGAACCTCGATCTCTGTGAAATCCTTTTTTTTGAGTTCAAAAACATGGGGGAGGCTAAAAAGATCGTCAACTTTGAACGACACCTTCTTGGATATCTTCCGAGACACCTTTTCCAGAGAATCCAGGATGTTGCATAACAACCCTTCATTGATCTGAATGTCCCACTTTGCGGAGTCTAAAAAATGAATATCAAAGGTCACATCGACCCTTCCTCTCCGGATTTTCTTTTGACAAACGGCTCTCATCCGTTGTTCCAATTCTTTAATGGGGTAGCCTCTATAATTCCAGTCAAAATAGCGGTGATTCAAGGTGCGGACACTGATCTTCACTGCGAGGGTCTTGGATTCGCAAGTTTTTTCCGCGAAGCCGGTCATGCTGAAGATCATGGCAGTTCTTCCTTCTCCTCGGGGAATTGCAGATCGTACAATTTTTTGTAGATCCCATCCACTTGGCAAAGCTCTTCGTGTGTGCCAACCTCGAGAATCCTTCCTTTATCCACAACCAAAATTTTGTCTGCATTCCGGATCGTCGAGAGGCGATGGGCAATAACCACCGTTGTCCGGTCTTTCATGACGTTTGTTAGCGCGATCTGGATCAATCTCTCTGATTCGGAATCAAGGGCAGAGGTTGCCTCATCCAGGATCAGTATCGGAGGATTTTTGAGAAGCGCCCTCGCTATGGCCAAGCGCTGTCTCTGCCCACTGGACAACAAAACGCCTTTTTCCCCTATTTGAGTGTCATAAGCCTCGGGCAGTTCCTGGATGAATTCATGAGCCATAGCTGCTTTGGCTGCTCCAATGATTCTCTCGAAAGGCATCTCCTCCAACCCATAGGCGATGTTGTTACAGATTGACTCGTTAAAAAGGACGAGCTCCTGCGTGACTAACCCAATTTGAGAACGGAGTGATGCCAAAGTCACTTCACTGATATTTATATTATCGATCTTGATCTCCCCAGAAGTGGGCTCATAGAAGCGAGAGAGAAGGTTGATAATCGTTGTCTTCCCAGAACCACTCAATCCAACGACAGCGATCATTTCTGTGGGATTGGCTTCGAAGCTCACATCATAGAGGACAGGGCGGGCTTCATTATAGCTAAAGGACACATTTTCGAATGTGACTTTCCCTTTGACAGGCGGAAGCGGAAAAGCTTTTGGATGATCCGTTATTCTTGGCTTGCTTTGGATGATATCCTGAATCCTTTCATAACTGGCAACACCTTGTTGGATGACGTTGTTCGCCTGGCTCAGTTTCTTGATGGGAGTGTACGAATAAAAAAGCGCCACCACAAAAGAGCCAAAATCTCCAGGGCTGATGTATCCTTCCGTGATCCTTCGCATTCCCACCCAGAGAACAAAGGCACCGACCGCGCCGCCCAAAACCTCCATAAACGGAGAGGATAAGCTTTCAATCCTCGCAAGTTGCATACTAGCCTTGAAAAAATTCATTGTCGTATTATAGAACTTTTTCAGTTCGAACTTCTCCATGGTGAACGCTTTGACGATCTTGCTGCCCGTAATGCTTTCATAGAGTTGCTCATAGATTTCGGCCATTCTAGCCTGGCTTCTCTTCCCCCGTTTTTTGAGTTTCCGGCTGAAGACAACCAGTGGGATCGCCGCCAAGGGTGCGATCACGAAGGCCACGATCGCCAGACGCCAATCCGTATAAAATATGTATATAAGGAGTGCCAGAAGGACAAAAAACTCCCGTATAAAATCTCCCATACTGCTAGATACAGCTTGCTGGATCTTTTCGACATCACTGGTCATTCTCGACATGATCACACCCGTAGACCTTTGGTCAAAATAATCCAAAGATTGATAGATAAGATGTTCGAAAAGCTCATCGCGGAGTTTTTTAGATGCACGATGCCCGATAGATTTCATGATCAAGGTTGAAAGGAAAGTGAACAAGCCTTTGCCAAACAGAACGATCACAACCAACACTGGCAAAAACCAGTAAACCTTTTCCTGAGTGATATGAAAATGTTGAAAAATAAAATCCATGAGACGTGTCTTCTGAGTGGCTGCCTGTGGCTGATAACTGATCATGTTGTCCAAGATGGGCTGTACTAGGTTGATAAAAACATAGGTGAAAAAGGCAACAAACATGGAAAACACAAAAAAAATGACAAGCCGCCTCCTTTCTTTCATCGTGATGTTCAAGAGTCTCAGAATTTCTCTCATTTTTCAGTATGATGAGGCAGACAAAACCTCTTCAGCAACTTCAAGTGCATTAATGGCAGAGCCGCGAGTCAGATTGTCGGCGACAGACCAGATCCAAAAGCTCTTGGGAAAGGATGCATCTTTTTTTATCCTCCCGATATAAATCTGATCCTTCCCTGCAACTGCAATAGAGGAGGCGGGACAGGAGGGGATTGAAGGCACAAGCTTAAAATATGAGGAGTTATTGAGCAACTCTTCCAAGTTTGGAATCGACACATTTTTCTTCAAAGTGCATCGAGTCATAATGGAATAGGTATGGAACACAGGCGCCTGGATGAGGGAGAGGGTCAACCGCAAATCGCTCTGTTCAAGGATCCGCTTCAACTCAGAGATCACCTGTTCTTCGATTGCAGAGAACCCATTCGCATTCACTTCCTCCGTTTGGGGAAGCAGATTGAAGGCGATCTGTGTATTAAAGACTTTCTTTTCGATACGGCTGCCGCGGAGCACATCAAAACATTGATTCGCCAGTTCCTCTATTCCTGAATCATCAAACGCTGATACAGGCTGTAACACAATGGCATCTGCCTCATCCAAGCCAAAATTTTGTTGCATAAACATGAGGAGATGAGAGAGAAATATGGACACGGGATGAGGATTGGCGATAATTCCATGCTTTCGCTTGCGAAGAATTCTGCCATTGATACCCGCAACAACAAGTGGGATTTTGCTATCCCTGTTAAACGTCTCGCTCAAGTCAATCACCCAGCCCTTTTTTTTTGAGGCTATCTGGCCGAACTTCTGATTCGTCACTGGATCTGCCGCCAAAAAAGTGAGATCGGTTCCCTCAAAAGATTTTTCGTCCAGATGATGGATGACCTTGGGCTCCCCCCGGAACTGTGTCAGCTTGCTGAATTCTTCTTCGACTCCAGGATCATAGAATTCTATACGATCAATGGGAATTTTTTTTCTGTTGAGAAGACTGGTCATCTCTTTGCCACGAAAAGTATCTGCCCCTACCAAAGCAAGCTTGAATCCTTTTTTCGTGGTCATCTTTTCCTTGTGATGGGATTACTTGGAGGATTTTCTGTATTCGGTCATCATGACATACATCTTATCCTTTAGAGCAAGTTTTTTTTTCTTCAGTTCTCTGATCTTGAGTTTATCATCTTCGCTGAGATAACTTTTGACCCTGAGCTTCTCCAATTCGTTGTCATATTTCTGATGAAGTTCAAAAACCTCTCGAAATTGTTTATTTTCTTGCACCAAAATCTTTTTTAATTCCTTCTCTTCCATCCAGGTGAACCTCCAACCGTAAAAGAATATCACAATGCCTGGCCTATTTCAATTTGGAAAGACCATGGGTAAGCCCTTCCATTTCCGTGAGTTAAAGCACATCACCTAAAGGATCGAACGGAGATAGGGATGCTTACCTACCGTCATTTTCAAGAGATTCAAAAACTTGACCATTAGTGGAGGTGAATGAGCGGAGTTATGCGTATTTGCTTCAGAAGAATTCAAAAAACGATTGACAATGACGCAACGGAAAATTATACTTAAAATCAAATTTTTTACGCGGACGGCGAGGTAGCTCAGTCGGTAGAGCGAGAGACTGAAAATCTCTGCGTCGGCGGTTCGATTCCGTCCCTCGCCACTTTCCTTATATTCCCTGAATTCAGTGAATATCCTTAAATTATTTCCTTAAATTATAAATATCCTCCTAGAAGCCACCCTTACAGTAACCAACAAGTGGCATGTTCATATCCAATGCTAAATCGGTTTGTGAATCCTTTATGGACTAATTGCTTGGATTTTGGAGGTTGGGAGTTATTTAACAAGAGACTCGAGGTACTTTCGCAGAGGATGGCTGAATTCGGGTCTCTTGAGAGCAAGGCTGACCGTGGCTTCGATAAATCCCAATTTATCTCCGGCATCATACCGTTTCCCCTCAAAAAGATAGCCATAGACAGGCCGGGTTTTGAGGAGATGCCTTATGGCATCGGTGATCTGGATCTCGCCTCTGTGGTCAGGAAGGGTCTCTTTTATGGCATCGAAAATCTCTGGATTAAACACATAACGGCCAAGAATGCCCAGATCGGAAAAGGCCCTATCTGGGCCGGGTTTCTCTATCATGTCCTCCACTTGAAAAACTCTCTCCGAGACCTTCTTGGGCTTTATGATCCCGTATTTCTTTGTCCCTTCCTCATCCACCCGTCCAAGAACGATGACCGTTGCTTTTGTCTCCCTGTACACTTCGATGAGTTGTTTGGTGCAAGGGGAAGGGCAATCAAAGATGTCATCAGGAAGGAGGACAGCAAACGGCTCCTTTCCGATAAAGCTCTCTGCCATCAGAATCGCATGGCCCAGGCCCAAAGCCCGTTGTTGGCGGATGTAACAGAAGTCGGCGAGGTTTGCAATGCGTTGGACCTGGTCTAATAGATCCAGTTTCCCCTTTTCCTCTAAGAACTGCTCGAGCTCCGGGCTTTTGTCGAAGTGGTCCTCCATGGGCGATTTGCCTCTGCTCGTGATGATGGCTATGTGTTCGACTCCAGACTCCACCGCCTCTTCCGCGCCGTACTGGATGAGGGGTTTGTCCACAAGACTCAGCATCTCCTTGGGCTGAGATTTTGTTGCGGGGAGGAAGCGTGTGCCAAAACCCGCTGCAGGGATAACGGCTTTTTTGACCATTTTTTCACTCATCATGAATCCCTTTGAGGTGTTGAAGACGTCAAACCGACAGGAACGAAGTTAAGAGTACAAAAATTTATGTGGATGTCTTTGACTTCCTGAAATCTTTACTCTCAGAATTCCTGAACGCATAAAAAACACTGAAGGAAGGATATTTTCCTTCCTCCAGTCATTGTCTGAAAGATACGCTTTTCTATTTGTTCAGAACTTTACTTCCTGCTCAGAAAACGGAGAACTCTCTTACCACTTATAGCTAACGGAAAGATCAAATGCAAGAATAGTTTTCACGTGGAATTTACCGGGCATGGCTTCGGAATAATCGGGATCTAACGCCCATGATCCGAAAGGCACCTCCTGCTCTTTTCCGGTGATGTACTCAAATCCAAAATCGATAACAATGCCGTTGATGTTATATCCGAAACCGGTTGTGATCGAGTTAAAATCAGTGATGGGCAAGAGGATATTCCTGGTTGTATCTGGAGCGGGTCCCGGATCGTTGTAATAACCTCCCCGAAGAGCGAATTTGGGGCTGATCTGGTATTCTGCGCCGAACCTAATCTGAGTCTTATCCTCCCAGTTAAAGGCCAGCTTCGTATCTTCCTCATCGAGTAAAAGTCCCCATGTTTGGTCATCGACTTTGAGCGTAACTTCATCAATTTTGGACCATTGTGTCCAGTGCACATCAAAGGTCAGTGTGAATTTCTCGATGGGTTTGAACGCGATCCCACCAGCAAGCCACAGAGGCATGGTCAAATCCGTCTCAACTTTTGATGTGCTACTGACAGAAGCGCCGATCAACCCTCCCAACTGATTAAGATTCTCGATTCCCAGATCACCACTAAATCCGATTTTAGATGGCGTTCTGACTGTCAAGCCAAGACTGAACATGTCGCTCGGTTTGACCAACAGGCCAAATGTCGCCCCCAAACCCCATCCGGTCAACTTCAGACTTTGCTGTCCAAAATCAAGAGCATAGGGGGGAATGGGAATAGGGGTGGCCCCTGCCCACCGATCCATCTCAAAGGAACCGTAATTGATGTTCAGAGCGAATCCAAGCTGGATCATCTCATTGACCTTATAAGACAGCGTCGGAGCGATAGTGATCATAAAAAACTTACTCCTCCAATCGATGTCTGTATTGCCACCCGATATACCTGCGAGGTCTGCGCCATCCCATTCGATACCAAGACCGGAAGGAGCATAGGCTGCGATCCCCGCAACAAGATTTTCTGATATAGGCTGATAATAACCCACAAAGCCACCTAAATAGTGCTTTGTTACAGACTTTGCATCAGCACCTAAACCTGGAATCGGAGTTTCCAGCTTATACGTCATAGATGGAATAATATCGAAGCCATAAAAGGCGATGTACTTCTGATTGATATTGGCAAGTCCAGCAGGATTCCAGAAAACCGCGCTGAAATCATCCGCCAACCCGACAAAAGCGCCTCCCATCGCTACCGCTCTCGGACCGAGGGCATTCAAGTTCAGTCCGTTTGCAAAAGACATCGAGCTCAAAAAGACGGTGAACGCAACCACAGAAATTAAAACTCTTGTTCTCTTCATACTGACCTCCTTCTATTTTCCGTTCATTTACAATATTTTAGACACTTTGTCAATAAAAAGTCTCGTGAGGTAAGCATCCTTATTTCCGTGATAAGGGCATTAGAGACAAAAAAGAGCGAGTCACTGTCCTTATGAGTCGGATGGTGGCGGGTGGGGGGGTCTTCGACGAATATGGACTGTGACGAACTCCTGCTATTATCATTTGACTTGAGAGCATCACGGAAATAAGGATGCTTCCTATCGTGAGGAATGCGCTTCTGCATTGGAAATGCTTCAATTGTCTCATGAGAAAATATGAGATTCTGTCCGGAAGGAATTCATTCCACCGCCTGGACTTCCTTAACCTCAGGGACTTTCTTCTTGATGAAGTTTGTGATCCCCTGAGTCAAAGTCATCTGTCGCATGGGACATCCTGCACAGGCCCCCAAGAGTCGCACCTTCACAATCCCGCCCTCTGTCACTCCGACAAACTCAACATCTCCCCCATCTGCCTGAAGATGAGGTTTGATTTCCTCGATGGCCTTTTTCACGTCTTCTTCCATGCCGTATGCTCCTCAATTATTTATTGTTTATGTTCTTTCTCGATAACACTATCTTCACAAGTTCTAATAATCTACCATGGACAATCCAATAATTCCACCCCTTATAAAACTATCACAAAGAAAATTGGAGAGATTTGGTGAGAATGATCTGGAATACCGCCCATCAACTCTTCCGAAAAATGAGCTCTTTATTATCTGTTACATCCACTATCACTGTGTCGCCTTCAATATATTCTCCTTCTAAAATAAGGAGAGCCAAGGGATTCTCAACTTCGCGTTGGAGCACTCGTTTTAATGGTCTTGCTCCGTAGATGGGATCATATCCTCTCTCAACCAGCAACGCCCTAGCTTGTTTTTGCACATCAATGCCGATTCCTCTCGCCGCAAGACGTTTCCGTAACTCATCGATCTGGATATCCAAGATCTGAAGAATCACATCTCGTGAAAGCGCTTTGAATATAATGATCTCATCCACGCGATTGAGAAATTCGGGCCTGAAGTGATTTTCGAGGATGGCCTTCACTTCCTTCTCCATCCTTTCGAAATCCTGGCTGAGCTCTTTGATTATCTGGCTCCCCAGGTTTGAGGTCATGATGATGATCGTGTTCTTAAAGTCGACCGTTCTGCCTTTTCCGTCTGTCAGTCGCCCGTCATCCAAGATCTGGAGAAGAATGTTAAAAACATCGGTATGCGCTTTCTCGATCTCATCCAAAAGCACAATGGAATAGGGCCGCCGTTTTATGGCTTCAGTGAGTTGTCCCCCCTCTTCGTATCCCACATAACCGGGAGGCGCGCCGATCAGGCGGGAAACTGTGTGCTTTTCCATATATTCCGACATATCGAGTCTGACCAGGGCTCTTTCATCGTCAAAAAGAAACTCTGCCAGAGCGCGTGCCAGCTCGGTTTTTCCCACACCCGTCGGGCCCAGGAAAATGAAAGATCCCAAAGGCCTGGTTGCATCTTGAATCCCAGCTCGAGCCCGTCTGATCGTATTGGCCACTGCCTCAAGGGCATTGTCTTGCCCCACCACTCTCTTTCTTAAATTCTCTTCCATTTTGATGAGCTTTTCCGCTTCCCCTTCCAGCATTTTCGAGACCGGGATTCCCGTCCACTTGGAGATCACATCTGCCACATCCTCCTCGTCCACTTCTTCTTTGAGCATTTTCTCATGCTTCTGCATCTCCGCAAGCTCATTGGAAACCTTATCCAACTCTTTCTGCGTTTCGACCAACTTGCCATACCGAATCTCAGCCACCTTACCCAGATCGCCTCGCCTCTCGGCATTCTGCTCTTCGCTCTTTAAGGCATCGATCGCTTCCTTGAGTTTGTTCATATCTTCGATCAGTTTCTTTTCCGCTTGCCATCGGACCTTGAGGGCATCGCTCTCCTCTTTGAGCTCAGCCAATTCTCTATTCAAAATTTCCAGTTTTTCCTTTGCACTCTTATCTTTCTCTTTTTTCAGGGCTTGCTTCTCGATCTCGATCTGGATAATGCGTCGCTCCAGCTCGTCTATCTCCTCAGGCATGCTATCGATCTCGATCCGTATGCGTGAAGCGGCCTCATCGATCAGATCGATCGCTTTATCGGGGAGATAGCGATCTGCGATATACCGGTTCGAGAGAGTGGCCGCAGCAACCAGGGCCGAATCCTTGATCTCCACGCCGTGGTGGACTTCATATTTTTCTTTCAATCCTCGCAAGATGGAGATCGTCTCTTCAACAGAGGGCTCCCCCACATATGTCTGCTGGAATCTCCTTTCAAGAGCCGCGTCTTTTTCAATGTATTTTTTATATTCATTCAGAGTCGTCGCACCGATGCAGCGCAGCTCCCCTCGAGCCAAAGGAGGTTTGAGCATGTTGGACGCATCCACTGCTCCCTCAGCCGCGCCAGCGCCGATAATGGTGTGAAGCTCATCGATGAAAAGTATAATCTCTCCTTCGGATTCCTTGATCTCTTTGAGAATGGCCTTGAGCCGGTCTTCAAACTCTCCGCGATATTTTGCGCCAGCGATCAAAGCACCTATGTCAAGGGCAACAACTTTCTTGTCTTTGAGTGACAGAGGAACATCACCATTGGCGATGCGCTGAGCCAATCCCTCCACAATGGCTGTTTTACCCACACCTGCTTCTCCGATCAAAACAGGATTGTTTTTAGTCCGGCGCGACAAAATTTGAATAACTCGCCTTATCTCGTCCTCCCTACCGATGACAGGGTCCATCTTTCCCTGTCTTGCCAGTTCTGTCATATCGCGGGTATACTTCTCCAAAACTTGGTATTTTCCTTCAGGCTGTGGGTCAGTCACACGCTGGCTCCCTCTGATGTCCATCAGAGCTTTGAGGACAATGTCTTCAGTCACTCCGTTGTCTTTGAGAATTCGGCAGGCTTCAGTGGTTCCCTCTTTGAGGAGCGCAAGAAACAGATGTTCGGTCGAGATGTATTCATCTTTCAGCTTCTGGGCTTCTTTCTGTGCCCCATTCATGATCTGACGGACTACAGAAGACATGTAGATATCGCCTGCTCCCTGGACTTTTGGAATTTTAGCCAAAATGTCTTCCAACTCTCGAAGAACTTTTGAGGGACTGATCCCGATTTTTGCTAGAATGGAATTGACAATATTCTCATCCTGCTCGAGAAAAGCAAAAAGGAGATGTTCAGGCTTGAGCTCCTGGTGATTCAGCTCTTCAGCTTTCGCCTGGGCATGTTGGAATGCTTCCTGTGACATAACCGTGTATTTATCCCATTTCATTTTTCCGCTCTCCTCCGGCAAGATTGAATCCATTCAATTGGAAATGGATGCCCGGTGTCACTCCACGCGGGAAAGATATTATATCCAATTTCAAACGGTTCGGTCTACTGAACGTTTCGGCACGTAAGTTTGTCCGCTTGATCCCAGAGGGTCATTCCCCTCTAAAATCTGGAGAAATATCTCTAATTGAAAGACCTGCATTATCAAAAAAGTCCTCTATTGAAATTTTTCTTGACAATTTAGTCAAAAATGCTATTTTTCCAATAGAGGCCAGAAATGGAAGAAATCGAAATATCGAGTTGGGTCATACTTGAGGCCATTCAAAAAGCTGCCAAGGTTGTGGAAACTGTGGGCGATCTCCAAACAGGACACATGAAATCTGTTTTCTGTGTCGTCGAAGATGATTATTTGGAATTGGTTTATCTCGATACAGAATCAAATTTCTTGAGAAGATATGAGAGCAAAGAAGAATTCGAGCTTGCCCTGGAAAAGCTTAAAGAAGAAGAAGGTGAATTCTCCTATCCTGAGAGCCACAACTTCGATGATGACTTCAGAGACGAAGATAACATGGATGAACTCGCTTCTGATGAAGATTCAGAAAGCATTTGACACGAAGTCCTTTTGAACTCTCCCCTATCTTAATCCGTCATATCCAACCTGAATAATTGATCAAATCTGCCGATTCCTACCTTCAAAAGACTTCGATTACATTATCGGCATCTTTTAGCTTTAGGCACCACCCCCCAACCTAATCCGCTGATCTCACCCCATCTGCTGCGTTATATTGGGGTCTCGCCGTAGTAAACGACAGCTTCATCCTCCATGTCTTGCATCCGCACTAACCTCAACTCGCGAATGATCCAGGCTTTAGGGATAGGTTCATCTAGGGCTCTTTATTCTTGAGTTTGTCTTTCAGCTTATCGAGAAGATTGAGGGCTTCGAGAGGAGTCAGTGCGTTCAAGTCACATTTTTCGATCTCTTCTCTGAGACTCTCAAATGTTTCCCTTTCCCGGTCTTCTTGGAAGAGAAGCAATTGGGATTTGTTTCTTTGAGCCGAGGAACGATAGGCAATTTTGGGAAGGCCTGCATCATCCAGTTCTTTTTTCTCGAGATTGAAGAGAATCTCCTTGGCTCTTTTAATCACAGGGCGGGGAATTCCCGCAAGTTTAGCCACATGGATGCCATAGCTTTGGTCAGAAGGCCCTGGCACAATTTTTCTCAGAAAAATAATCTCATCCTTCCATTCTTTAACTGACACATGATAATTTTTTATCCGTGGGAGCGTGAGGGAAAGCTCTGTTAACTCATGGTAATGGGTCGCAAAAAGAGTCTTTGCGCGCGTATTTTCGTTCTCATGAAGATATTCGGCCAACGCCCAAGCAATACTCAAGCCGTCAAAAGTGCTCGTTCCTCTTCCTATCTCATCCAGCAGGATCAGACTCTGAGACGTGGCATTGTTGAGAATATTGGCAGCTTCGAGCATCTCTACCATGAACGTGGATTGTCCGACCATCAAATAATCCATGGCTCCGATGCGTGTGAAGATCCTGTCGACGATCCCGATCTCTGCCTGATCGGCAGGAACATATGAACCCATTTGGGCCAGAATACAGATCAAGGCCACCTGACGCAAATACGTGGACTTCCCTCCCATATTAGGTCCCGTAACGATCAGGATCTGGTCTCCATCTCTGTCCAAATACACATCGTTGGGAACAAAAGGCTCTTCATTGGTCACTTCTATCACAGGATGGCGGCCTCCAAATATCTTAATGGCCTCTTCAGACTTCACAGCGGGACGCACGTAATTCCTCAGCGATGCCAGCTCACTCAAAGAGGACAGCACATCGAGCGTGGCGATATCCAAAGCTATCTTCTGGAGTCTTGCAGTTTCAGCGGCGATCTTATC
This sequence comes from uncultured Eubacteriales bacterium, assembly GCA_964406575.1. Lineage (GTDB taxonomy): Bacteria > Acidobacteriota > Aminicenantia > Aminicenantales > Aminicenantaceae > WTAW01. The sequence goes on from CAYOSH010000014.1 coordinate 54,453, forward strand.
TCTGATCTCAAGGAAAAGGGCGTGCTCCAGCTCTCCGATTCGCTGTTCCGCATGGACCACTTTATCTTCATACTCCTTGAGCTCTGGAGTGATGAAGCGCTCGGAATTGGACAATGTCTGTTTGCGAAAATAGTCTTCAGGAACCAACGAAAGATTCGGCTTGGTCACATCAATGTAGTACCCAAAAACTTTGTTGTAGCGGATCTTGAGAGAAGAGATGCCCGTCCTCTTTCTTTCCTCTCTCTCGAGTTGAGTGATGAATGTTTTCCCTGAGCGGCTGATCTCCCTCAAATCATCCAGCTCGGCGTTGTAGCCCTCCTTGATGATCCCCCCCTCTGTGAGCAAATATGCCGGATCTTCCTTGATAGATCTTCTTATCAGATCGACGATATCTTGGGCGTTATCCCAGGCCTCACGGATCGATTTGAGTTTATCCGAAAAAAACGACACGAGAATATTTTGAATCTGTGGCAGAGAAAGTAGAGATATCTGCAGTGTGATCAGATCACGCGCATTGGCCACAGCAAGGGAGATTTTCCCTGTAAGCCGTTCCAGGTCATAAATATCTTTCAGAACGTCCCGAAGTTCATGACGTTCGATCGTGGACCCGAGCAATTCCGATACACACTCCAATCGCTGTTCAATTGCGGGACAATCCCTCAGAGGCTGAAGGAGCCAGGATCTGAAGAGCCTTGCACCCATTGATGTTTTTGTGAAGTCTATAACATCCAAGAGGGAACCGAATCGTTTGCCATCTCTCAGATTCTTGACCAACTCCAGATTCTTAATGGTGGATGTGTCCAAAATCATGTGTTGGTGAGGCTGGATGAAGGCCATCGAATGGATGAGTGTGAGGGAGTCCTTTCTGAGCATTCTCAGATAGTGTAACAAAGCACCCGCTGCAGAAACGGCAAATGGCTTATCGGCAAGGCCGAACCCTTCCAAGGATCTCACCTGGAACTGAGTCAGCAGGATGTTCTTGGCTTGAGCATAATCAAACACCCAATCCTCCTGGGGGCTTTTCACTAGATCTCCCAGTGCATTCTGTGCAAGGATGCTGTCGATTTTTGATTCCTGACTTTGTGGATAGAGGATCTCCTTCGGAGAAAACCTGAACAATTCGTCGGCAAGACCCCTGTGGGTTTGGGGATCACTCTGAGCTGTTTTGAGTTGACCTGAGACGAGATCGATAACAGCTAGTCCCCATGAATTCTCTTCAAAAAACAAACTGGAAACAAAGGTGTTTTCCCTTCCTTCCTCCATATCCAGCTCGATGGCCGTTCCTGGAGTTAAGACTTTAACGACATCTCTCTTAACGACCCCTTTGGCATGTTTGGCATCCTCCACTTGTTCGCATATGGCAACCTTAAATCCGTGTTTGAGAAGCTTTTTTAGATATGGCTCTGCTGCATGGTAAGGGATGCCGCACATAGGAACCTTTTGTCGTGAGGTGAGAGCAATCTCCAAAACGGGAGATGCTTTTTTTGCATCCTCATAGAACATCTCATAAAAATCTCCCAGGCGAAAAAAAAGAAGAGAATCCGGGTACTTCTGTTTGATGCCGAGATACTGCTCCATCATCGGAGTGAGAGCTTTTTTTGAAGGCATCGCGTTTTCAACTATACTTTGCACATGCTCTTTTTTCAAGCCCATCGCTTTCTATGGGAACATTCCATTCCTGGAATATTGAAAGAGGCGATAGCGGGAAAGGTGTTTCCCTGGTTCATAAAATCCAATTTACGTTTGGCAAAAGATGGTTTAATATTGTAGAACCATGCGCTTGCAAAAGAAGACTGCTCTGATAATCCTATTGATCTTTATCCTATTCCTGCTGATCTTTCTCATCCGGGTGAAGAACGACATGGACGACTTTGAAGTGAATTACAAGGCTGGAAAGAGACTCAAACTGGCAGAGACTCTATACAGATTCGAAGACAGGCATTACATGTTCAAGTATCTGCCCTCGTGTGCGTATCTCTATCTGCCGCTCTCCTTTCTGCCCCTTGATCTCGCTAAAGGCATCTGGTACTTCTTCATCATTTTCTGCACCGCAGCCCTCATCCGTATCTCTTACGAGCTCGTGCCTTCATCCAAAGAGAAATCCAAATGCCTTATGGTAATCCCTCCCCTGATCCTGACCAAATATTTCCTCAGAGAGCTGGACCTGGGTCAGATCAACACCCTGGTGACACTGGTTCTGCTTTTAATGCTCTGGCTCCTTCAAAAATCAGAAAAAGAGAAACCGAGAAAAAAAGACATCCAAGCGGGTCTTTTATGGGGCCTCGCTGTCGCACTTAAACCATACGCACTGATATTTTTCCCTTATTTTGTCATTAAAAGAGAATGGAAAAGCCTGATAAGCGGAGTGTGCTTTTCGGGAATAGCGGTTCTTTCCCCTTCTCTGTACTATGGTCTCGAGGGGAACTTCATTGTCTTGAAGGAATGGTATGGAACTCTCTCTCAATCCACGCCGACCTTGTTTGTCACCTGGGACAACATCTCCATCATTGGATTTTTTACCAAATGGTTGGGAGATGCAAAAATCTCTTTCATTCTCTACATAATTGCTCTTTCTCTTTTTGCCATTCTTGTGCTGCTCCTTATCCATTTTGGGAAAAATTTGGAGAGAGCCCCAGTGCTTGAGTCCGCAGTCCTCATCGGTCTCATACCCTTGGTATCGCCTCTCGGGTGGGACTATACTCTGCTCATGTTCATTCTGGGAATTATGATCATTTTGAACTACTTTTCGTCTTATCCCAAATTTTGGCAGGGTTTCCTCGCGCTCAATCTCGGCATCATCCTCTTCTCTGTCTATGATATTATCGGTAAAAACCTATACTCGATCTTTACGCTAAAGTCCGTTGCCACTATCAATTTCCTCATCCTGATCGGATATCTCGCTTACCTCCGGTTTAAAAAAATATGCTGAGTGACTTGAAAACAAACGGAATAGACGAATTATTGTTTTTGGAATCACCAAGCTGATCATTCATTAATGCAAAGAAATATTCATGCCACCAAGGAAATATGGATGCTCACGAACAGATGCGTTGTGTTGACAGTGTAAAAACAAAAAAAGTAAAATGGAGGTAAGAACTTGGAAGGGCCTCACAAATTTCCTTCAAGAGAATGGAATTACAATTGGATTCCACCGCATATAAGAGCAATCGGCGAGGATATATTCTGGTCCAGTCCATCACTTTAGTGAGAATTCCGCTATCCATACTATTTTTGATTATTATAGCGCTCTGTGAAAAATCCACTCTGACTCTTGTCATCGGGATCGGACTGCTCCTGCTCATCGAAACGACAGATGCTATCGACGGTCATATTGCTCGACATTTCAATCTAGCCTCCGAATATGGCGCAACACTCGACCCCTATGCAGACAGCATATCACGATTGCTCATCTACTCAACTCTGGCATCAATAAACCTAGTCCTGTTATTGGTCCCCCTCACAATGGCCCTCCGCGATATCACAGTCGCCTATGCAAGAATCCTGCTCGCACAAAAGAATCGAACCGTTTCTGCACGGATCAGCGGAAAGATAAAAGCCATCGTCCAGGCTATAGGCTCATTCCTGGCGATTCTGGGTCCCTATTATTGGGATCATGTCGGCACTTGGAGCTTCTATGCTCTATCGTGGGTAATCATCTCCGTGACATTTCTCTCTTCGATCGAATACATGAAGGATGCCTTTCTTGCGATTAAAAAAAAATGAGCCTGTCATGCAGACGTTTGATAGAACACTCAAGAATAAGCGTATTGTCTTCATGGATTTGGATGGAACAGTCTATTTGGGTGATGATCTGATCCGTGGAGCCACTCAGTTCCTGGCTTATCTGAAAGAGAATAACATCCACCACTATTTTTTATCAAACAACTCATCCCGATCGAAGGCAGCTTATGTGAAAAAATTGTCCCGATTGGGGATCCGAACAGACAGAGATCATATCATCCTGTCCACCGATGGAGTCATCGAATTTCTGCTCAGTCGCGATATACAAGATGTATATGTCGTGGGAACCCAATCCATGAAGGATATGTTTCAAAAGGCGAATATCCATGTGGCTTCGGATGATCCTGTGTATGTTATCCTGGGATACGATACAGAGCTCACATACGATAAATTGCGGAGAGCCGCCCTTTTCCTACAAAAGGATGTCCCCTTGATCGCTACGCATCCCGACATTGTCTGCCCCACGCCGGAAGGACCGGTTCCGGATGTGGGGGCCATGCTGGCCCTTTTTGAAATCTCGACAAAAGTAAAGCCCGAAAAAATTTTTGGAAAACCCAATCCAGAGATGATCGCCCACGTATTTAAAAAACACAATGTGAATCCTGAGGATGCCGTGATGATCGGCGACCGTATTTATACGGACATGGAACTGGCGCTCCGTGTTCCGTGTGACTTCATCCTGGTTCTGAGCGGAGAGACTCAAAAGGCAGAACACCAGAACCTGCCTTTTCCCCCTGCACTTGTAGTCGACACGATCGGCGATATCATTCCTGAAGGAGATCTTTAGCTTTTCCCAAAGAATCTGGATCTTGGATGCTGAGCCTTTGCGGAGGGGTCGACCACTCTCGGCCGATTCTTTTAAGGAGCCCGGATAGAACCTTGCCGGAGCCCAACTCCACAAAGAAATCAATGTTTTCCTTCTCCAAGAGCTGCATGGATCTGTACCAGAGAACAGGACGAGTGACCTGTCTTTTGAGGGCATCCCGGGCTTCACTTCCCTTATGGATGACCTTTGCATCCACATTGGTGATGATGGGATAGCGGAGGTTACGAAACTCAACGCCATCAAGATCATGAGAAAGTTTATCTTCCGCGCTTTGCATCAACTTACAATGAAAGGGAGCGCTCACCGGCAAAAGAACTGAGCGCGGTGGTTTGATCCTATCCAGAGCTTCATGGACAGCTTCAGCAAGACCGGCAATCACGATCTGCTCCTTACTGTTCCAATTGGCCACTTCTACAACTCCACTCTCGACCTTATCCAACACTTCTTTAACACCTATGTAATCAGACCCTAACACAGCGGCCATCGCTCCTATTCCGACAGGGACGGCATGCTGCATATATTTGCCTCTTTTATGAACTAGAACAACAGCATCCTCAAAGGTCAGCGCCCCTGCAGCCACCAGAGCCGAGTATTCTCCCAGGCTGTGTCCTGCAGCTATGGTTGGTTCCTTATTCAGAAGAGAATTGGCGATGGTGCTGACGACAAGAAGAGCAGGCTGTGTATTCTGGGTCAGATTGAGCTCCTCTGCCGGCCCTTCAAAACAGACTTGCGACAGCTCAAAACCCAAAACCTGGTCCGCGCGTGAAAAAAGCTCACGAGCCAGCTTAAATTCTTCATAGAACTGCCTGCCCATACCCACTTCTTGAGATCCCTGCCCAGGAAACAAAAAAGCCAATTTTGCCATGCTCACTCCTGACCTGGATTATTCACGATTTGAGGATGATCTGGATGTCTGCTTTTTCCCTCAAATTTTGAAGCCACTCCGCGATCTGTTCTTCGCTTTTTTCTTTTCTCAGAGCAGCTTCGATCTCATCCAGAATATCAAGCATCGATTCCACTTCCAGCCCGCGAGCCTTTTGATCAGGGACATATCTATTCTCATAATAATCCTGGATCTCTTTCAAGGTCACAAGCACGACACGATCAAACCTGGAGGATATTATCCTGCTATAGATTATCCGCTCGAACGCATAGGATTCCAGGTCATTTCTTCGCATACCAAATTGATCCAGAATCTCTTGGAATTGAACGTTTCCCATCTCCTCAGAAACACTGTTGAGAAAATTATCCATTTCCTCCCGATTGATGGAGGATTCCTTGCCCGCTACTTGGATGACCAGTTTTTGGTCTATCAGTTTTTGGAGGACCATCTCAACCGTATCTTCCGTCTTGGAATTTCCTCGCCTCTCATACAGACCGAAGGCCTTTGCGATTCTCACATCGGTCAATGTAATTAACTGTCCATTAACAAGCGCCAATATCCGATCGACCGTCTTCTCCTGAATGTATCCAGCGCCAAAAAATAAATTCTTTGCCATGAGTAGAAAAATGAATCCGATCTTAAACATTATGATGTATCGCCGCATCAGGCGTTTATGCTTAGAAGACATTGCCGATCGTGATAAATCCCAAGATGTCGTCCTCTCCTTGAGGGGGATTGAGACACCAAGCGACTTCCAGACGGATGGGGCCCAGAGGTGTTCTATACCTTAATCCGAGGCCCAGCGCATTCTGCAAAGTCGCTAGGTCGACCTCGCTCCTTAGCTCCCATACATTGCCCACGTCATAAAAAACAGCTCCATAGAGATCTTTGAATGCTGAAAGAATGGGAAAGGTCATCTCAAGGTTGAACAACAGAAGCGTTTTGCCACCTATAGGTTGGTTCGTTAGAGGATCCTTTGGGCCGAGCTCATCAAACTGACTTCCCCGAAAGGAATTACTCCCCCCTGCAAAAAACCTCTCATGGATGGGCATTCGACCTCTTCCCAGACCGAGACGGAATGTCCCGCTCAAAGTCCACTCAGAATAGAAGGAAAAATAGTGCTGGTACTTGGTGAATAACTTTAAAAAATCTGATTCAGCATTGAACAATGGATAAGCCCACTCCAGGGCTGCACTCAAGAAATATCCTCTCTGTGCGTTAAAAGGATCATTTCTTCTGTCCAGAATAAAACTTTCCGCAATGGACGTTTTTGAGTAAGGAAAATACTGCCGGTCAACTGCTGATTCCAAAATCCAGAGTTCTGTCAGAATCGTCTTCTCATATCCCAAGGTTGTCAATAAATTCATGTTCTTCTCAGAAGAAACGACCTTGATCACGCCAAGGTGAATACCGCGGCGGTCATAGCTGAAGCTTTTTCTCTCCTCCTGCTCCAACCAGGCGTTGATATAAGTGGCAAGGGGGAGATTGAAGAAAAAATACGGTTGCTCCCAGGAAAATACGATTCTTTTCTCTCTCGTACTGAGTTGCCCGAAAATACTGAACTTAGCAGCGATGCCGAGGATGTTATTGCGCGTGAACTCAGCAGTTCCGCGGGGCCTTATATCATTATTCCAAACAGCAAAAGTCCGAGGATCTGTTTTTGTCTCAAGGCCGATACCCAAACTGGCATAATTTCTATGTCCTTCTCTGACGCGGATGAGTAAGTTCTCTCTCTGAGGAGAAAGGGGAATTTCTTCAACGCTCAGCTCTGAAAATATTCCCAGGTTGGCCAACCGTCTCTCAGTGTCTCGAATCTGTCCATACCGAGCCAGACCATTTTCACTGACCTGCACTTCCCGAAGAATCGTACCTATCTTTGTGGCTTTGCGTCCGGTGACAATAATCTTTTCGATCGTCACTTCATTTCCTTCATTAACAATAAAGTGGAGATTAAACCGGTTTTCACTGATTTCCTGAATCTGGGTATTGATTTCCGTCCCCCTGAATCCATTGTCCATGTAAAAATTCTCAAGCCTTCCCAAATCTCGCTGAACGTCTGGCTGGAAATAAGGCCCTCCCACATGTGCGCCGATCTGTTGAAGAATATCCTCCTTTCTATATGCTTGGAGGCCCTGCACAGTGATCTCATTGATGGTTTGCTGTTCTCCCTCATTCACGTAAAAAATAGGCTTAACTGTTTTCTCATTTCTTTCGAAGACCAAATCGACTTTTGCTGCGGGAAATCCTTGAGTTTTATAGAGAAACTCAATTTCCCTTGGAAGTTCGAACACCCTTGCGCCATCAATCTTGCTGATTAACGGAATATTCGTCTGAATGGCGAGTTCGCTCTTTATTTGAGAGGGTGAAAAATAGGTGAGTCCTTCAAATGTCATATCTTGAATATTATATTTCTCTCCAGGGGTGACTTCATAGACAATCTTGATTTCATTGGACACTTTTTCTATGCGAGAATCGACCGTCACAAAGAGATGTCCCTTCTGTCTTAAGTATCCGACAATTTTGGCCTCTCCTTCAGAAAGTCCCCATTCTTCGAAGATTTTGGCCTCCCAGATGGGCTTCAGAAGATTTATCGGGACATCCGCACCCCGAATGGCAATTACGATTTTTTCGTGAGGAATGACCTCCAAGACAAGTCCGACAAGCCCTCTATCCACATCAAAATTCCTCTCTTTGATCCTGATCTCGGCGCGCCTAAAATCCTCGGATGTATACATCTCCTTGAGTTTGGCAATATCCTGCTCCAGGACAGAAGGAATGAATTCTTTTCCCTCCTCTGTCTTCATTTCTTTTCTCAATGTGGATTCTGGAAACGTAATGTCCCCGACAAACGCAACGCGATTGACAATGAACCTTCTCGATGTCCCCACATCGAAAAGGACATCCACCTCAGACGTTCCCGGGACTCTGTTCACGGATGGCGTGATTTGGGTATCAAAATAGCCCTCCTCTTTCAACTGGTTCTTCAATTCTTCGACCGCCTTCCTCAGCTTGTTCTCTGAAAAGGCACTTCCCTCCTTCAAATCGGACAATTCGTTCTTTAGATTGTTTTTGGGGATATCATTATTGCTCCCTTTAAAATTGATACGTCGCGTGAACAATCGTCTCGTCAGGAGAAATGTGAGTTCGACGTTTTGTTGGCCCGCTTTGATCACAGAGATATCAGAAAAGAGTTCCGTTTTGTATAGTCGTTTTATGCTGGTGTTAACTTCCTTGAGAGAAAAGGCATCTCCAGGTTTGATCGTAATCAATTCATCGACAGAATTCTCGCTTGGTTGACCATCAATCGAGACAACGATTTTACTCACAGTGAGCAACTCTTTTTTCGGGCGAGAATAAGACATCGGTACAAGCAGAATAAGACATAACAGCAGAGACAAGACGCAAACACAGAGCGACTCCCTGCCGCGTCGCTCAGAACCGCTTATAAACCTTGACATCCAAACTGACCCTTCCGACTTCATCCCTGATCCCCACGATTGAGATATCTTTCGTTAGTTCCCACTCAATGTGAATGATATCCTCCCGCTGTGCGGTCAGGTTGGTGGAATAGAGCATAAATATATTTCTTGAAATCTTTTTACCCACAGTCAGGCGAGCCGTCACTGAAGATGACGCCCCGATCGTGTAGGGGTCTATACGAAACCGATCGATGCTGAAGAGACTTTCAGCGCTCTTTTTTGCCCGTTCAGAAAGCTGAAAAGAGAGGAGTGAAGCTGTGCTGAGCTGCGTGCTCCGATCATACTGGTATGTCCGTTTGAATGATTCACCCATGGCCAGCAGGGCAAGCACATCTTCAGGAGGCAGTGGAGGGGAAGAGCTGAATTCAGGATTGAGGCTTTCCATCAATCCGTCCAGAGAAAATGTCACGCGATAGTCCTTTACATATGTTTCTCCTGTGAAACTAATGTAAGGTTCGATCCTTGCAGGATTGATAAAACTCACTTTGGCGTTCAATATCTTAAATTTCCGATCCTGGAAATACACTTCTCCTCCCAGAGCTTCGATGTCTCCCATGACAATGGGTGAGAGGATATTCCCCGTCACTATCAGATCAAACTTCCCTCTGATATTTCCCAAGGAGTTTTCCAGCCAAGCATTATCATCAGCTCTTAAACGGATATTCAAGTTAAGGTCATCAAAAAAAGTGGGCTCTCTGCGCGCAGCGTAAAGGGTGGACGTTGAAAACGCAAATTTTTCGTTCAGCTCCCTCCTCCACAGAACTCTGTGCGCATAGAAATCACCGCTCAATTCAAACCTGTTAGCATCCTTGACCAATTGCATCGTACCCTCAACCAAAGCCTGTGTTCTCTCAAGGAGCGCCAATTGCATATCTTTCCCTTCCGCATTGATGTCAATCTCCTCAACTCCTTCCATTCCCAATTTGAGCGTTCCTGAGCCCTGAACATCCCCGCCTCCAAATTTTCCCTGGAAAGACCGGATGATAACATCACCGCCATTAAAGGAGGCCAGTGCCGAAAATCCCCTGAATGCATGCGCAAAGTTGGGGAAGGGAAAAACCGTTCCCTGGACGTCGATGGCACCTCGTATCTGAGGCGATGTTTTCAAACCGTTCAATTCTGCAATATAGCCCACATCCATCTTTGCCCCTGTCCATGGCAAAAGGATATCGGGATTAGAAAAAGAGCCCTTAATATCTCCCCTGAGAGATTCTTCAAATAAGGGGATGCCAAGAAAGACAGAGAAGGGATTCTCTCCAGGATGGAAACTGCCATCAACAATCAGGTCCAGGTTGTCCTCGGTAAAGCTCAATTTGACCAATCCGGAAGCCTCGGTTCTCTGGAACGGTTCGAGAAACAAATCTTTCACCTCGAATGGTCCCTTGGCATAATCCTGTCCAAATGCGCCTTTTCCCTTCATCTGAAAGGATAACTTTCCTTGAAGCGCTGGATAAACCATTGAAAGGTCCACATCTCTGACCGTAAAATCCAGATCGAATTGTCGGCTTAAGAGCCGTAAGAGCGCAGTCCCCTCTACCCACCCCCCGAACATACCGAATTGAAGCTCAGAAAAATTGAGATGATCCTCTTCCCAATCAAGACTCCCTTTGACTTGAACAGCCGTCTGATCGAGGAGCAACATCTTCGATCCAAAAAACCCCCCTGAAACCCTGATGTTTTCGCCCTCTTGTTCAAACTCGAACTCTCCAGTGGCTGAGCCTTCAAGCGGGATCAAGATGTCCAGATTGGGCAGGATACTCTCCGCTAAGCCTTCATCCAGTTGAATCTTTGCTCTAACTCTGTTTGGATCTGAGACAAGATCGATCCGACCGTTCATTATCGGGTCTTGGATGTCGAATATCCCCTGAACATTCTCCAGATGGATCTCGATATCCCCGCTAACAGATTCAACGTCAAACCGGTCGAAGCCTCCGGGTGATAAAGAGACTGTTGCTCTCACCTGAGGATCTGCAAAATCACCAAAGATATGTACAATTCCCTGCCCCCTACCTCTTATCTCTGGAAAATCAAAATTCTTCCGAAGTATGAGTGACAGAAAACGCCGGGTGAGCTTGACGTTTTTCACATCCCCGTCGATCAAAACATCAACGTTCCTTCCGATGGCAATCGTTCCTTCCACATCCACTTCTGCAATGTTCGAATCAAGACTTTCAGAGCTAATAGTCATAACTTCGTTTTCCAGTGTTAACTTAACCTGTCCATTAAAAAGAAATTCTTCTGGATCGGGCTGATCATGCGCATCTCTAAACTCGATATCAGCATCCAGTCTCTCTTTAAAGACTGAAAAATTTCCCCATACAGGCGAGGAGATAGGCCATGGTATATCGAAATACTTCATGATGGGATCAAGAAAGAAACCGCGCGCTAATCCATCCACCCGGCCGCCTCGAAATCGGATCTCCACATATTCGTGCGGGAGATTTGTTCTCAGGAAGCTGAGGCCCAATGTCCCACCTGTCGCCTGAGCGTAATCGATATTACCCTGGACAATCCCCATTGAAGTTGAGTTGAGATGGAGATCTTCGCTAGAAAGGGAGCTTGTAAACGCGAAATTGCCGTTTCGGCGTGAAAGCACACCTTCTCCTCGCACTTTTCCATCCCAATCGAATGGAATATCGATATATTGAACGATAACTCCCATGGGAATGTTGAAGGAAGTGTTGAGGGCGATCACTGGGTCGGCAAGATTGCTGACTTCTCCTGTGGCTCTGATAATCCCTCTGGGACTGCTTATCCGCGCTTTTTTTATCTGGAAAGAATCACCCTGCCCTTCCACTAAAAGGCTAATTTTCGCCTCAATCCTCTGTTGCGTTGAACCGAGAAGGAAACCACTCTCTTCGATCTCCGCGAGCAGAGTGTATCTATCCCTATTCTGCTTTAGAGAGGCATGAATGCCTTTGGATTGAATCTGCGTTTCCTTCCCCCAATAGTACAGCTCTCCGTTCCTGATCACGGCTTTATCGATCGCAAAGGGAAAGGCTAGCGTTAAGCCCTTTGGTTCTTCAGATTTTTGCACAGAAGGGTATATTCTTAAAATCGGGCTCTCTATCAGGATGCTCAGCGGTTTTTCTCTCGAAAAAATCGACCGGTAAGAGATGCTGACGGCTACCTTCTTTGCTGAGAAAAATGGAGAAAGAGAGACAGACCTCGCATCTTCGAGAACAATAGAGGGGGGGATGATATTCAAATACAACCGCCTATAGCCGAAACTTTTCTGTATCTCACTCTTTATTTGATTGAGAACGATATTCTTAATGACAGTCCCAGCACTGGCCAAAACAAGAAACACAGCCACAAAGATGAGCAGTTTCTTGACTCTTCGGTAAAGATTCATCAACTCAGTGAAACCGTAACTGCGCACTTTTGCGAAACTCCCTTAATCTGAATTATTCATAAAATCTGCCGATCTTGATCTTCAAAAAACTCTCATTCCTATGATCGACATCTTTTACCCTTCGGGCGCGTTGATCTCACCCCATCTGCTGCGTTATGTCGGGTCTCGCGGTAGTAAACTACAGCTTCGCCCTCCATGCCTTACATCTGTAGCAACATCAACTCGTGAATACTCCATTTTCCATCTGAATTATTCATAAAATCTGCAACTCGACATGTGAATAATGCAGATATCATACTATCCGAATTTATCATAGCATTTTTCTCTAAAAATATAAATTCTGGATGTAAGCATCCTTATCCGTGATAAGGGCATTAGAGGCAAAAAAGAGCGAGTCACTGTCCTTATGAGTCGGATGATGGTGGGTGGGGGGATCTTCGACGAATATGCACTGTGACGAGCTCCTGCTATTATCTTTTGACTTGAGAGCATCACGCGGATATAAGGATGCTTACATTCTGGATCTCCTAGGGGATTAATATCTTTATTTCCATGATGGAATGAATGGTTCTGAGCGTTATTGAATGATTAGATTGGATTTCGGAGAAAACTGTGTGAAGGGTTGGAAAGCAATTTTTCTTATACAAATAAAAAAATTAAGGCCTAAAGCCAGGCCATTGCAGCGCCGTAAAATGAATTATTAATCCACAGAAAAAAGTAAAGCTCCTGTTTCTACAGATTCTCCGGTTTTGGAGATGATCTTTGTGATCTTGCCTTTTTGTGGGGACTTTATTTCATTCTGCATCTTCATGGCCTCGAGTATCAAAACAGCTTGTCCTTCCTCAACCTCATCGCCCTCGGCCATGAGCACTTTCACAATTTTTCCAGGCATGGATGTTTTGATATCTCTCTTCTGCTTATGACTTAACATCTTTCCAAGGATTTGAGAAACAGGTTTTTTTTCAATATCAAAGTTTTGTCCTTTCACACATACGCGATAGGACGAGTTACTAGTGCATATTATGGCATTGTTTACTTTTCCATCGATGATCAGAAGAATCTCTCTAGAATTCAGGTACTCGACTGCGACTTCATATGTCTTTCCATCAAGGTTGATCTGAATGTCATTTATCTGCTTTTCTTTGACACTCATTTTGTGCTCACGATTGTTCAACCAAAAAGACAGATTCATGTCATAGCCTTCTCGAAAAGTTATCCAGCCTGCCTTGAAACTTCCAGCGGCTTATTTTTCTTCTGCTACTAGAGACGGAACGTGACTTGCTCTCCATATAGGATTGGATACCCGCCGTGATCAAAGCAGCGATCTTTTCCTCACTCTGATCTCCATCCTCTTCCCTCTCGAGCGCTTCGATAAAATGTGTGTTGTAATTGCCGGAGAGAAATTGAGGATGGTGGAGAATGCGCATAAAAAACGGGATGGTGGTCTTGATACCGTAAATCTGGTATTCGGATAGCGCCCTCAGCATCCGCTGGACGGCCTCTCCTCTCGTTTCTCCCCATGCGATGAGTTTGGAAAGCAAGGGATCATACTCCAGGGGCACATCGTATCCCTCATAGGTCCCGTTGTCATATCTGACACCGATTCCCCCGGAAGGGGCACGAAGGTATGTGATCCTGCCCGGAGAGGGCATAAAATCATTATCAGGATCTTCGGCGTATATCCGACACTGGATGGCACTGCCTCTGGGAGTGATATCCTCTTGCCGAAACTTCAAAGGTTTCCCAAAGGCGATTTCCAACTGACATTTAACGAGATCGATTCCCGTAACCATCTCAGTCACAGGATGTTCCACTTGGAGCCGTGTATTCATCTCTAAGAAGTAAAAATTTCTGTTTTTGTCCATGATAAATTCCACAGTCCCAGCGTTTCTGTAGTTAACAGCTTTTGCTGCCCGAACGGCAAGCCTACCCATTTCATGTCGGGTCCTATCGTCTAAGAATGGGGAAGGTGTCTCTTCCAGAACTTTCTGATACCGCCGCTGGATAGAGCATTCTCTCTCGCCAAGATAGACAATATTTCCAAATTGATCAGCCAGGATCTGAATCTCGATGTGATGGGGCTCTTCGATGTACTTTTCCATATAAACTGAGGGATCGTCGAAGCTTGATTGAGCCTCTGACCTGGCCAGCCGAAAAGAGGAGACAAGTTCCTCCCTCTTCCTCACCAACCTTAAACCTTTGCCGCCTCCGCCGGATGCAGCCTTCAGGAGTACTGGGAATCCTATTTTTTCAGCTTCCTCTACAAGTTTTTTTTCATCGGAAATGGCTTGGAGTGTTCCCGGGATGATCGGAACCCCTGCCTCCATCATTTTTGAGCGTGAGGTTGTCTTTTTTCCCATGATATCCATAGGTAAAGACGGAGGTCCGATAAAAACGATATTTTCCTCTTCACAGCGATGCACAAATTCAGAGTTCTCTGCTAAAAAACCATACCCTGGATGCAGAGCATCTACCCCACTGCCTTTGGCAATAGTGATAATCTTATCGATATTGAGATAGCTAGCTGCCGGACTTGCTTCCCCCAACAAGTAAGCCTCATCTGCCAGCCTCACATGGAGCGCTTTTCTATCAACATCAGAAAAAACAGCCACAGAGACGATCCCCATTTCACGACAAGCACGTATGAGCCTGACGGCTATTTCACCCCTGTTCGCGATCAATACTTTTTTAAACATTTCAGGTGGATTCATCTCGTATTAAATGCAAATTGTTCAGATCATGAGGATGTCCATTTGTCATGATTAATTTAAACCTATGGCTTACTCGTCAAAGGGGAATATTCCCATGTTTTTTGGGCGGATTTTGATCTCTCTTAGTTTCAAGCATTCTCAAGGCGGCAATGAGTTTGGGACGTGTGAACTTGGGCTCGATGATCTCATCGCAGTATCCTCTCTCGCATGCGATGTACGGATTAGCAAATTTTTCCCTGAACTCATCTATTTTTTTCTTCCGGATCTTATCTGAATCCTTCGCACCGTTGAGCTCTCTTTTGTAAACGATATTCACAGCGCCTTCTGGCCCCATCACGGCAATCTCAGCTGTAGGATAGACATAATTCACATCTGCACGGATATGCTTGGATGCCATAACACAATACGCGCCCCCATAGGCTTTCCGAGTAATAATGGTGATTTTTGGCACAGTGGCTTCAGCGTATGCATAGAGCAGTTTTGCGCCGTGACGGATAATGCCACCATGTTCCTGTGCGACACCCGGTAAAAAACCAGGGACATCTTCAAAAGTGATGAGAGGGATGTTGAACGCATCACAGAATCGAACGAACCGCGCAGCTTTATCAGATGAATTGATATCGAGGACACCAGCCAGATGGTCGGGCTGATTGGCAATAATGGCAACAGGCTTGCCATCCAAACGGCCAAACCCGATGACGATATTTTTGGCATAGAACTCCTGGACTTCGAAGAAATAATTGTCATCCAGCACTTCCCGAATGATATTTCTGATATCATAGGGCTGGTTGGGGTCATCCGGAACCATGGTATTCAAATCATCATTCACGCGATCGGGCGGGTCAGAGGTTTCTCTTTCAGGAGGATCTTCCATATTGTTGTCTGGAATGAAGGACAACAACTCACGGATCAGCAGGAATGTCTGTTTTTCATTCTCTGCGGAGAAGTGGGCCACGCCACTGAGTGTGTTGTGTGTTTCTGCGCCTCCAAGTTCCTCCATGGTCACGTCTTCATGTGTGACGGCCTTGATTACATCCGGACCTGTGATGAACATGTTGCTGATCCCTTTAGTCATGATCGTAAAATCGGTAATCGCAGGAGAATAGACAGCTCCTCCTGCACATGGGCCCATGATCGCTGAGATCTGGGGAATAACCCCGGAAGCGAGGACATTCCTCAAAAATATTTCTGCGTAGCTGGCAAGGCTTGCCACACCTTCTTGAATCCTTGCGCCACCCGAGTCGTTAAGGCCGATCAGGGGCGTTCCGCTTTTCATAGCCAGGTCCATGATCTTACAGATCTTGGCTCCGTAAGTTTCGCTCAGTGAACCGCCAAACACGGTAAAATCCTGTGCAAAGACAAAAACAGTACGGCCATCGATCCTCCCATATCCCGTCACAACCCCGTCACCGTAAATTTTTTTCTCTTCCATGCCGAAGTCAAAACAACGATGGACGACAAGCTTGTCCATCTCCTGAAAAGACCCTTCATCCAGAAGAAGCATAATTCTTTCTCGAGCTGTAAGCCTTCCCTCTGCATGCCGTTTTTTTATCCTCTCCTCACCTCCACCTAATTCGGCAAGATGGTGCCTTCGATTGACTTCTTCCAGTTTTTTGTCGACACTCATTTTTTACCCGCTCAGTCGAGCTTGACTTTTTTCCAGTCGTTCAAGAATTTTTCCATCCCAATATCAGTCAAGGGATGTTTGACCAATTTTTCCAGTGAAGAGAAGGGCATGGTGGCGATATCCGCTCCCATCAACGCAGCCTCGACAACATGGAGGGGATGCCTTATACTCGCGACAATCACTTCTGTTTCAATTCCATAATTGTCATAGATTGTAATGATCTGGTCAACCAGGTCCATCCCGTCGTGAGAGATATCATCCAAACGTCCGACAAACGGGCTGACGAACCTTGCCCCGGCTTTTGCAGCAAGAAGAGCCTGGGAGGGAGAAAAGATTAAGGTGGTGTTGACATCGATTCCCTCTTTGGCCAAGGATTTTATGGCTTTCAGTCCCTCCAAACAAATCGGCACTTTTACGACCACGTTGTCGGCGAGCAAAGCCAAGTTCCTTGCTTCTTCGATGATATCTTCAGCTTTGGTGGAAACGCTTTCAACACTCACTGGGCCTGGAACAGTGCGGCAGATCTCTTTGATCAATTCTTCGAACTTCATGTTTTCTTTCGAGATCAATGTGGGGTTGGTTGTAACTCCGTCGATAATCCCCCAGCTTACAGCCTCCTTGATCTGGCCTAAATTTGCCGTATCCAAGAAAAACTGCATGTTCACCTCCTGATCGTGTTTATATTTTTATCACGTTTTTCTGCTACAAACCAAATATTCAGAATTCCCGAATTAATGCTGTATTATTTAATTTTCAGCACTTTGCTGGAAAGCACCCCAATTCCATCAATCTGGACATCCACACGGTCTCCAGGGATCAGCGGCCCTATACCTGCCGGTGTCCCCGTGGCAATAATGTCGCCCGGCTTGAGCGTCATAATCTGGGAGATGAACCTGACGAGATACGGAATGGAAAAAATCAGATTCTTCGTGTTTGCGGACTGCTTAAGCTTTCCATTCACAAATGTTTTTAACCTGAGAGCAGAAGGATCGATCTCTGTGGCGATACATGGACCGACGGCCGCAAACGTATCAAATGATTTTCCTCGCGTAAATTGCACATCCTTGCGCTGCAAATCCCGGGCAGTAACATCGTTAAAACACGTGTATCCGAGAATATGGGCCTGGATATTATCACTTTCTGTCAAAAGCCGGGCTTTTTTTCGGATGACCACAGCCAGTTCTCCCTCATAATCCACCCGTTTGGACATGCTGGGGTAGATGATGATCTCATTTGGCCCTATCAAAGCAGATGGGGGCTTGAGAAATATCAAGGGTTCCTCTGGAAGCGGCTTTCCCATTTCAGCAGCATGGTCCTTGTAATTGCGCCCGATGGCCACAATCTTTGAAGGTTTCACAGGAGGGAGCAGCAAGACATCGCTAATGGGAATACCTTTTTCACCAACCTGAAACTTTCCATAAATGGATCCTGCTATAGGATAAAGGTGTTCCTCTTGCAACACTCCGTGCATCGATTTGTTCTTGTGCTTATATCGGTAGATCTTCACAGTTCATCTCTCCCCAAATTTACAGATACGACCTTAGATTTTTGGCTTTCATTCCCGAACTCATCCAATGCAGTAATAGCATAATGGTATATTCTGTTCTTTTCAACCTTGGAATCAAGATAGACATTCTCAGGAATGATTTCTGTCAAAACGGTAAAGGCCTCCTCGCGATCGCTTTTCCGCCATACTCTATATCCAGCCAGATCCATCTCTTTATTCGCATCCCAACTCAGGGAAATCAAGCGTTCACCGGCAATGGCCACTAAGCCGGTAGGCGCAGCAGGGACAAGAGTGTCTTGTGTCAAAACTTCTGCCACTTCCGAGTTCTCGCTCTCGAGAAACGGAGAAGATTTTGTGGCAGAGGCTCTGATAGTGTAACGATATGTCACATTGAAGAGAAAATTACTATCCACAAACTGTGTTCCCTCGATCAAGACCGTGTTGATCCGGTGAAATTCCTCATTTTCGGACTCCCTGTAGACGTTGTATCCCCCCACATTAGGAGGTGTGGTTTGATCGATATTCTTCTCTGGTGGTTGCCATTCGATTACAACACTGTTTTCGTGCATTACGGCACGGGGCTCGAGCGGGGGGAGCGGAACCGGACTGGGAAGCAGCGGTGTTAATGAAGAGAAGCCCGATTCTTTATTCTTCCTGTCTTTGACCTTCAACCCAAAAACAAAGACCATTCGAGACAACTCTTCTGGGGACAGTTTGTAGACATATTCCAGAGTTTCAGTCAAATCTCCGCCGGGAACTTGATATTCGGCAAAATTCTGTTGTTTTATCGTCTCAATAAGTGACGCCTTGCTCTCAAAATTTTCTTCTGTGAGTGCTTCCTGTTGCTTTGCCAATTCTTTTTCAACCTTGATCAGCCAGACTTCTATCAGGATATCCCCTTCTATAGGATTTCCATCCATGTATGAAGTGGGATTGCTCCACTGGAGCACGATCGCATTTCCTCTCTGAAAGACCTTAAGGTCTTTGACCTTCTGGGGAACTTTAACAAGGGGAGGATAGATGGGTCCCCGCTTTCCACAAAAAATGGCGGTTAGAACAAGGATGGATAATGTAAAAGAAAGAATGCTTCTTTTCATCAACAGGTTAAAGGATGAATCGACTGAGGTCTTCGTCTTCGATGATGTCTTTGAGTTGAGCTTGGACATATTTTTTGTCGATAGCGATTTTTTTCTTTTTGATGTTTGGCGCAGAGAACGAAATGTCTTCCATGACTTTTTCCATGATCGTGTGAAGACGTCGGGCTCCGATATTCTCGTTCACATCGTTCACTTTCTCCGCAAGCTCTGCAATCTCCTCGATGGCATCATCGGTAAAGGTAATATTTACGCCTTCTGTTCCTAGAAGGGCTGTGTATTGCTTGATCAAAGCATGTTCAGGCTCTGTCAAGATCTTCACAAAATCCTTCTTATCCAATGAGGAGAGTTCGACACGAATAGGGAAACGGCCCTGGAGTTCCGGGATGAGGTCAGAAGGCCTCGAGACATGAAAAGCTCCGGCACCGATAAAAAGAATATGATCCGTCCTCACTAATCCATAACGGGTGTTCACAGTGGTCCCCTCGATGATTGGCAGGAGATCTCTCTGCACCCCCTCTCGACTGACCTCAGGGCCATGGCCGGATTCACGCCCAGATATTTTATCGACTTCATCCAAAAAAATGATCCCAGAGTGCTCAACCCGTTCCACAGCTAATCGAGAAACTTGTTCCATATCAATCAACTTTTTCTGTTCCTCTTCCAAGAGATAATCGCGCGCTTCACTGACTTTCATCTTCCTTCTTTTTGATTTGCCTCCACCCAAACCCGGAATGAGTTCCTGGATATGGATTCCGATCTCCTCCACACCAGAGCTGGAAAAAATTTCAAAGGGAGAGGCCATTTTTTCTTTGACATCGATCTCGATAACTCTTTCTTCCAAATATCCTGAACGGAGTTGTATTCTCAATTTCTCCCGTGTCTCCTGAAACCGGTGGATCTCTTCTTCATTTGTCGCATCAGGTCGCCTTTTCATAGGAGGGAGGAGGATATCCAGTATCCTTTCTTCCACATGCCGCACCGCTTTATCTCTGACTTCTTCGACCTTCTCCTGCTGGACCATATCCACAGCCATCCTAACCAAATCCCTGATCATGGATTCCACATCCCGACCGACATATCCGACTTCTGTAAATTTGCTGGCTTCGATTTTGAGAAAAGGAGAAAATGTCAACTTGGCCAGTCTCCGAGAAATCTCGGTTTTGCCCACACCTGTCGGCCCGATCATCAGAATATTCTTGGGAGCGATCTCATCCGCCAGCTCCGGAGGCAATTTCCTCCGACGGTAACGGTTTCGCAGGGCAATGGCGACCGCTTTTTTGGCGGCTTCCTGTCGGATGATATACTTGTCCAATTCAGCAACAATTTCCCGGGGAGTTAATTCTGTGTCTTTGTGTTCGATTCGGTTTTTTGTCAAAGATTCAGGCAGAACGATCGCCATCTAGAGCTCCTCGATTGTGATATTCGCGTTGGTGTAAATACAGATCTCCGCGCTGATCTTCATGGCCTCTTTGGTCAAATCTTTGGCAGATAATTCCGTGTTTCTGATGAGTGCTCGAGCCGCGGCAAGGGCATAAGCCCCTCCCGAACCGATGGCTATGATACCATCGTCTGGTTCGACCACATCGCCTGTCCCAGAAATGAGAAAGGAATGTTTCTCATCCGACACAATGAGAAGTGCCTCCAAGCGTCTCAAGGATCTGTCCAAACGCCAATCCTTAGCAAGCTCGATAGCGGCTCGCGGAAGGTTTCCTCTGTATTCCTCCAACTTGGTCTCAAACCTGGAAAAAAGAGCAAAGGCATCAGATGTGGCCCCAGAAAATCCGGCAATAACTTTCCCTTTGTACAAAGTTCTGATCTTGTTGGCTTTCTGCTTTAACACTGTATCGCCAAGAGTCACTTGGCCATCGCCAGCAATGGCCACTTTGCCTTTATGGCGGACGCAGAGGATTGTTGTTCCTTTGATCATTTTTGTCTCTATCATTGCTTTCCTTATGATAATTGATGCGCTCCTTTATTTCAACAAGTCCATAGTTTCAGATATCAGATTTATCAAAATAATTAACACTTTATTAATTCCAAAGCTGATAAAATGTCCTACTTTCAGGAATTTTCTAATTCGATCTATCACATATATCAAAATATATGTAACGGGAGGCGCTACAGAAAAGACTTGCATCATATCATCCTAGAAGCATTTCCAAATCCGTGATCGTATGAACACACGTTGCGTTTTTGGGACAACCGGACATCATTCATCACGGAAATAAGGATGCTTACGGGACAAAACTATAATTTGACTTATAAAATATATAGCCTATATTTAAAAGGTGGACTCAAATATTTAGTCCATGAGGAGCAGAGAGTAAAAAGTGAGATACACAGAGGACAAGCTCATTGATTAGCCAGAAACACTCCTAGATAAAATTTGTTCCGAGGAGGGTATTCCTTGTTGCTGAAAACAAAAAAATATTTGTATAAATTCCTTATTTTCGCTGGAGTGTTTTTCTTATCACGTCCAATCGTAGCCCAGCAAGATAATCCCGCACGCTCTGAAAAATACAAAAAATGGATCAAAGAAGAAGTCGTCTACATCATCACCCCTAAAGAAAGAGCGGTTTTCAATAAACTGGAGACCGATAAAGAAAGAGATATGTTCATCGAAGAATTCTGGCGACACCGGGATCCGACGCCTGGCACACCCAGAAATGAGGTTAAAGAGGAACACTACAGGAGAATAGACTACGCCAATGAACACTTTGGAGGCATCACACCCTTCGAAGGATGGGCAACAGACAGAGGAAAGTTTTATATCATGCTGGGAGAACCTGTCTACATAGAAAAATATGTCAATTCCGATGTCACACATCCTATAGAGATCTGGTATTTCCAGGGAAATCCACAGTTGAAACAACCTCCATTCTTTCGTTTGATGTTCTTCCGAAGAGCAGGAGTAGGCGATTATGAACTCTACAGGCCATTGATCGATGGACCGAAAGCGTTGGTTCCTTCAGCCGATATCCAACTGATGAAGGAAGTCGCAGCAACTGAGGGTATGTCTGATCTGGATTCAGAGGGCAGGAATGCCTCTCCGTCCACAATAGCCGCAACGGATAAAAATTTTAGCTATGTCATAGACAAACGAGATAGAACGGCCGCCAATATATTGAGAGAGCAGATGCAGTTTGAAATCGCGGAGGCGGCGTGGTCCTCATTCCCTGGAAGGGGAAACCCTGCAGATGCCCTCCCATCAAATGTTCTTTTGGAGGAAATCGAATCCTATCCCTACAAAAAAGTCAGCGATGAATACGCCCTGGAGTTCTTAGAGACTAGAGAGACCGTGGATGTCAGTTATTCCGTCAATTACATCAATAATCTATCAGAGGTGAATATCATCCAAGATAAATCAGGAATGTTCTTTCTCAATTATTCCATAGAACCAGACATACTCTCGGTAGACAGCTTTAACAACAAATACTTCACCAATCTCAAAGTGACCGCACGTGTGTCCGATTTACAGGGGAAGACGATCTACCAGCACTCCAGAGACTTTCCAATCGAGCTAGAAAAAAAACAATTGGAAAATATAAGCCAAAGACCTTTCAACCTTCATGATTTCTTCCCACTCAATCCGGGAAATTATAAGTTGGATATCCTGTTTGAAAACACCGTCACAAAAGAATTCACCAGCATCGAAAAATCCATATATGTGCCTGCGACCTCGATTCTCATGATGAGCCCGATCATCCTTTCCAATAAAGTGGTCCAAGATCCAACCTTCCCCGAACAGGGAAAACCTTTTCAAGTGGAGGGACTTCAGATCTATCCTTCCCTGCAGAGAAAATTTCATCAAAAGGGCAAAATGTCCATTTTCTTCCAGGTTTATGGCATGAGTCCATCGTTAAAAGAAACGAGTGTCTTTGAAATATCTGTCCTCCGCGAAGGGAGTCCGGTCCACACAGAAGTTTACGCTGTTAGAGAACAGAAAAGTGATAGATCATTTCTCCTAGAGCTTTCTCTCGATAAATTCAATCCAGGCATGTACCGAGTGGAAATCTCTCTCAAAGATGGCAACGTGACGCTTCTCCCCTCGAAGACTAAGTCTTTCACCATCACACAAGATCCCATTCCAGATCCGTGGGTTGTGGCTCAAGCCAACCCGCCTGTCGACGATCCCATGTACACTTTTCTCCTGGGAAATCAACTCATAAATGAAGGAAGATTAGAACAGGCACGTGAGATGTTGGAGAAAGCATACACAGGAAAGCCCGATGAGCTGGATTATGCTCTGGCTTATGCAAGAACACTCTTGATCTCCGAAGAGTTTCAAGAAGCGAGGCAGATCCTAATGCCCTTTACAGAAAGCCATACACAGAGTTATGCCCTTTACTATTATCTTGGTAAATCCTCCCAGGAAGTCGGTGCGTTCGAAGAAGCAATTTCTTACTATCATACAGCTCTTAACCTCAAAGGCAACACGGCTGACGTTCTGAATTCACTCGGCATCTGCTATTACGAGCTTAATGACAGAGAACAGGCACTAAAGGCTTGGGAGAAATCCCTCGAGATCAATCCGGACCAAGATAAAATAAAAAAACTTATCGAAACTTTCAAAAATTAACACCTCACTGAGAACCTGCAAGCGGCCCAGATTTTCGTAAAAAGCGAGACTCAGGAATTGAAGAGTTATTTCAGAAATTCTAAAATTTTTGTGTTTCTGTGGTCTTTGTAAAACCGGTCAAACTCAACAAAATAGTTGCCAATATCACTGGAGACAAGGGCACATACAGGATGGGTGTCAGCGGCTCTTATCTGCTCGTGATAAACGTCATCGTTGTCGTCGCCTTTGTCTTCGCTTTTATGATCTCAGAAAACAAAGGGAAACTCATCTTAGCCATCATCTAGGCCCTTCTGTTTCTTCTCCCGAAAATATTCCCATCGCCTTCCCTGTACTGGGTCTACTATGCAGCCAAGGTGATCTTTGGTTTGGTTTGTATATCTTCTTTAAATGGCAATACTCAAGATAAATTATTCATAATAACTGCCGACATTCTTGAGATGATTAGCTAGGCTTTACGATAAAAAGTGGGGGAGAAAGTATGGTGTTGACCTAAGAAAAATTAGGATTATAATGTATGGATTACACGACGTGGATGATTCGAGAGTGGAATGGAAGGCTGGATCTGCGCCTGAAAGTTAAAGCTGTCAATTAGGAATAGAAAGGATATCGAAAACGGAATTGTCCAGGTGATTTACTGGAAGAATATGCAACTAACCTGGATTATTTACGAGTCGAGGTTGCTGTAGCGGCAAGGCAGTGGCCCACGATGCTGTAGTGAACTACCGCGAGTGAGCTGCAACGATATCGATGCAGTGAGATCGGCTCGCCCGAAGGGTAAAAGATGCTGACAATTAGATATGGAGTGTTTTTGAATATATATGTGTCAGCAGCTTTTATTAATAATTCAGGATAACTAAGGAGTTTAAGATGGCCATACTCAGAAAATTCAGGGCTTGGCGTCCAAAACAAGGACTCGAAACTTTAGTTGCTTCCTATCCCTACGATGTTTTATCGAGCGAGGAAGCCAGGGAGCTTGCCAAAGGGAATCCCTATTCATTTCTTCATGTTGTGAAGCCGGAGATCGATCTTCCTGCCGGAACGGATCTTTATTCTCAGCCTGTTTATGATCAGGCCAAAGAAAGCTTCGAAAAATTCATCGAAGACGGGATCCTGATCCAGGAAGAAAGCCCTAAACTCTACATCTACCGCCAGACCATGAAAGGTCGGGAACAGTACGGGATCGTCGGTTGCGTATCCGTACAGGATTATGACGCCGACATCATTAAGAAACACGAGCACACACGGCATTCCAAGGAACAGGATAGGATCAAACACGTGGATATCACCAATGCAAACGCAGGCCCGATCTTTCTGACTTACAAAGCCCGAGAGCGGATCAACACGCTTGTGGACAAAGCAGTGAAGGATACACCGATGTATGATTTTATCGCATCCGATGGAATCGGACACACGGTGTGGATCATAAAGGATGCCAGAATTTCAGATGCAATCATCAAAGAATTCAGCAAGGTCGATTTCCTCTATGTGGCTGACGGCCATCACAGGTCAGCATCCGCAGCCAGAGTCGCAAACATGAGAGAGGAGGCCAACCCTTCTCACACGGGGGATGAGGAATACAACTTTTTCCTGGCTGTTCTCTTTCCCGACGAGCAGCTCCAGATCCTCGATTACAACCGTGTTGTCAAACACTTAAACGACCACACAGAAGAGGAGTTGTTCCATGCTCTTGAAGAGATTTTTACCATCAAGAAAATCGGAAATGAACCATACAAACCCAAAAAAAAGGGAGAAATCGGCATGTATCTCAATAACTCATGGTACAAATTAACGATCAGACCCGAAATCGTCGATCATGATGATCCCGTAGGAAGTTTGGACATTTCGGTTCTTCAAAGCAAGATCTTGGGTCCTTTTTTCGGAATTAAGGATCCCCGATCGAGCGATGATATCGATTTTATCGGCGGAATTCGAGGAGTCAAAGAGCTCGTCAGGCTGGTGGATACCGGAAAATTCAAGGTGGCCTTTGCCATGTATCCGGTTTCTATACGAGAGCTCATGAACATTGCCGATGCAGGAAAAGTCATGCCACCCAAATCTACATGGTTCGAGCCGAAACTGAGGAGCGGCCTTCTTATCCATTCCCTCGATGGTTGAGGATTAACGGTTATTTTTACAACACAATCTCATCGCATAATAACATAATGAGCATCACATCCGTCACAGATTCGAAAAAGCTATAGAAATTTCTTACGACTTGATAAAATCCCAGAATTGTTTATTATTTTAGAGTGCAACCGCGCCAGATAAGAGTATGGCTAATCCAGCTACAAATATGTATTGAGGAAAACGTAAATAGATGACAGAAAAAAACTTGAAAGAGGCGGCTCCTTCTTTAGATTTCATCAGGACGATCATCGAAGAAGATATAAAGAATAACAAGAATGATGGACGTGTCCAGACCCGCTTCCCTCCCGAACCCAACGGCTATTTGCACATCGGTCATGCCAAATCTATCTGTCTGAATTTCGGCTTGGCTAAAGAATATAACGGTCTCTGCAACCTGAGGTTCGACGATACCAACCCAGTAAAAGAGGAATTGGAATATGTGGAGTCCATCAAAGAAGATATCCGCTGGCTGGGATTTGATTGGGAAGATCGAGAGTATTATGCCTCGGACTACTTCGAAAAGCTCTTTGAATACGCCATCCAATTGATCAAAGCGGGCAAAGCTTATGTTGATGATCTCAGTGCAGATGAAATTAGGGAATACCGAGGCACTCTGACTGATCCGGGCAAGGAGAGTCCCTTTCGCAACAGATCCATCGAAGAAAACCTCGACCTGTTCGCACGCATGCGCTCGGGTGAATTTCCGGACGGCACACGAACCCTTCGCGCCAAAATCGATATGGCTTCTGGAAATTTGAACATGAGAGACCCGGTAATGTACCGCATCCTGCACGCGCATCACCACAGGACCGGAGACACCTGGTGCATTTATGCCACGTACGATTGGGCTCACGGACAATCGGACTCCATCGAGCGTATCACACATTCTATATGTACTCTGGAATTTGAAGATCATCGCCCCCTCTATAACTGGTTCATCGAGCAGTTGGGAATTTTTCCCTCACGACAAATCGAATTTGCACGACTCAACTTATCCTACACCGTGATGAGCAAACGAATGCTCCTTCAGCTCGTTGAAGAGGGGTATGTCTCCGGATGGGATGATCCGCGTATGCCGACAATCTCAGGAATGCGGCGGCGCGGCTTCACACCAGAGGCCATCCGTGACTTCTGTGACCGGATCGGGCTTGCTAAAAGGGAAAGCACGGTGGATATCGCTCTTCTGGAACACTGCCTCCGTGAAGACCTCAACAGAAGGGCTCAGCGTGTTATGGCTGTTCTGCGACCCATCCGGCTGATCATCGATAATTATCCTGAAGATAAAGTCGAAATATTGGATGCCGTGAATAATCCTGAAGATGAGAGCATGGGAATACGGAAAGTTCCTTTCTCTCGGTTCCTCTATATCGAGAGAGAGGACTTTCGAGAGGATCCTCCCAGCAAATTTTTTCGGTTAGCCCCAGATCGAGAGGTCCGGTTGAAACATGCCTATTATGTGACTTGCAAAAAGGTGATCAAAGACGAAAAGACCGGAAACATCGTGGAAATTCATTGCACGTACGACCCAGAAACAAGAGGGGGATGGTCGAAAGACGAGCGCAGAGTCAAGGGAACACTTCACTGGGTTTCTGCCGATCATGCGATCGATGCGGAAGTCCGCCTCTACGATCATCTCTTCACTGTCGAAAATCCTATGGATGCAGTTGAAGGCACAAGTTTCAAAGATTATTTAAATCCTGAATCGCTCAAGACCTTGACATCGTGTAAGCTTGAGCCAAGCTTGGCGGATGCGGCACCTAGGGATCGATTTCAGTTCTTAAGACAGGGCTACTTTTGTGTGGACCCTGACTCTAAAAAAGGACATCTTGTGTTCAACCGGACGGTTTCACTGAGAGACACCTGGGCGAAAATTGAAAAAACGTTAAAGCCAAACAGATAAGCTGTTCCTAAGGCTGCCGCTTAAATCAGGAAAAGCTGGGAAAGAAAGAATATGTCCTATTGGTTATCTTAAACCGTTATAGCTTTTAAAATCTCTGTGTCGAGAGAATTTCTATTCTCTAATGTCAGCTCAAACATCAGTATGTCGGTCCTGTTCTTGATCTCTGCAATAAGCCCTCCACCCGTACGGGCAATCGTGGCGATCACTGTAATATCTGAATCCAGAATCTCTCGCATAAATGTGGTGAATTTTTCCGAGTAGCACTCCATTTTACCGATCTCATCGACCACGACAAGATCCGCTTTTGAACCCAGGAGATCCGCCGTCATAAGGAATTCCTCAAAACCTTTGATGTCCACACCGTATTTTCCAACCCGATAAGGGCTTTTCATCCTGATGTGAGAGAGGACCCTTCGTTTTCCCTTCAAATCGACCAAATAAAAACCCTTCCGGAATCGGCCCTCCCGAATCTCTTCTGTGGTAAATCCCGCGATGTTCAAATGCTTCAGGGCGACCAGGAGTTTTTGAACGAGCGTGGTCTTCCCCACTCCAGGGATTCCAGTGATCAATACATTCTTAGTGTTGGAACGCTTGATAGTGGCTCTTCTGTATTGGTTATGATACATCCTTTATTCTTTTCCTGTTTTTTTATTCTATATTGGCGCCCGAAGCAAGTCCATTCTATAATAGAAGATAGGGAGACTCATTCAAGCAGACATTGTAGCAAAGATGAAAACACGCGGAGACTTGAACTAGATCACAACCAGAACCCCAGAAATTACTGCGCAAAACAGCCATGAATACCGACACAAGAGGCAAGTTTTTGGGCTGCTTACTGGGCAGTGCCCTCGGCGATGCGATCGGCGAGCTCGCCTTTCACAACACCAGTGTGGATCGTCTGAGTCACAAACTTGATTTGGTTAAAGAATTGATCTACACAGATGACACAGCAATGACGATCGGGACCGCCGAGTCCCTTTTAGAGAGGGGATGTTTGGATCCAGAACACTTGGGTAAGACGTTCCAAAAAAATTTCCAGCGGGAGCCCTGGCGCGGCTATGCATCAGGCCCTCCCACGATCTTTGCCTCTGTCGCTCAAGCTGGAATGACATATGTTGAGGCCGCAAAATCCCTGTTTGGAGGCAGAGGCTCCTTCGGCAATGGTGCGGCCATGAGGGTTGCACCCGTAGGGCTTTTGTACCAGACCTCACCAGACCTTTATGAAAAAGCCAGCCTCTCTGCTTCGGTCACGCATGCCCATCCTCTGGGCATTGACGGCGCTGCAGTCCAAGCAAAGGCTGTGGCACTAGCAGAGAGCTTAGATCCTTCCGAAGAACTCTCCTCTGATGAATTTCTCAACAGCCTTATTGATTTTGCCAAAACTCAACAAATGAAGAGCAAACTGTACATGATCCAAAGACTGATCGCAGAAAATGTATCTCCAATGAGAGCGGCGCAACAGATCGGACGGTCTGTAACAGTCCAAGAATCGCTTCCCTTTTCGATCTATTCTTTTCTTTTGTATGCTCAATCATTCGAAAGCTGTCTGTTCTGTTCCATCTTGAACGGTGGGGACAGGGATACTCTGGGTGCTATGGCCTGCGCCATATCGGGTGCTTATCTTGGGGTCGAGGCTCTGCCGCGCTCTTGGCTGAAAAAGCTCGAAAAAAGAGCTTACATCGAAGAATTTGCGCTCAAGCTTGAAGAGATGTACGCTGCAGATTCCAGCCGGATAAAATAAAAACACATGCTTCTTTAGAACACTTCCCTCAGGATTTTTTTGAGCTCCCCTTAACTATCAGAAGATTAAAACCTCGGTATGTTTAATCTTGCGACAACTTCTGCATGGTCCGATGGCCAGAATGCATTATATCATCAAAGCCGTTTCAGGCTTTGGAATTTATAAAGCCCTATAATCCCCTCTCAAATACAGAAACATCCTTATGGTGATCAATAATCATCGGGTCCCTGGCCTGATTCTCTAGCGTGATCGAAGCTAACCCCTCGGCTTCAATAAAAAGGTTAATTATATCAAGTTAAGACTATATCAAATAACGAATCATAATTTAATCGTCCGTTTAGTCGGAGGAATCTCGGGGAAGTTGAAAAAGATTTAAAAATTAAATTTCGTTTTCAGCCTATTGCTTTGATTTTTTATTGATCTCATTCAGCTTTTCGATGGCATTTGTATTTTTGGGATTCATTTCAAGAGCTTTGGCATAGAACTTTATCGCCTTCTCCAGCTCCCCATTTTCCATATAGGCTTCGGCTATGCTGTCATAACCATTGGCATACTTGGGATACATCTCAATATTCAGCTCAAAAATTGCGATAGCATCTTTGGGATTTTTCAAGTCTTGAAGAACCATATAACCCACCGTATTGAGCTCCCGGGGCTGAAAAATGTAATCGTGGGGCTGATTGGTTTTGAGATCACGATACTGCGCGATGGCTGCTTTAAGGCCCTTTTCCTGAATGGTCTTCATAATCACATCCGCGATGGACCTTTTGGGCAGGCCGTAAGGTTTATCGTACAGAATGTTGATAATCCCATCGCTCATGGCAGCGAGCGGAGCTCCTCCGGTGTTGTTTAAAATCACAACCAGATGTCTCTCTTCGACTAATCGTTGGATCAGTGTGTTGAATCCGTTTATCCCGCCACCGTGGGCGATCCATTTGACCTTTTCTTTAGACTTGGGAAAAGACTTCTCTCCCACCATCCAGCCATAGGCATAGTATGCATCTCCCGCAGAAACATGAGGCTTAAACATGAGCGCTTTCATCTCTGCAGAGAGAAGTTTATCGGTATAAAGAGCCTGATCCCAAATAAAAAAATCCTCCACTGTCGAATACAGGGAACCCGCCGCATAAGGCAGAGACATATCCAAGTAGGGCGCGTTGGCATAAGCGCCCCCTCTTTTTTCATAGCCCGCGGCCCGATTGGAAATGATTGTGGCAGAATGGTCATAACCGGTATTTTTCATCCCCAGCGGATCCAGAATCTTTGCTTTCAAGACATCTTCATATGTCTGCCCGGTGACTTTTTCAATAATCGCCCCCAATAGAAAATATCCAGAATTGTTGTAGACAAATTTGGACCCAGGCTCAAACTCAAGATCGCCACTGCAGTACGTCTTTATAAATTCTTCAACAGGGTAAGGATCACGGCTTATCTCTTCCATAAAGTTGGGCAAACCCGTATAACTGGGAATACCGGATGTGTGGGTCAACAAATGGTGGACTGTCACTTTGTCTCCGGTGTCCTTTCGGTAGTAGGGTAAATAATCAGAAATCTTGCCCTCCAGGTCGATCTTCTCTTCTTCCACGAGCTGAAGAATGAGCATGGATGTGAATTGTTTGGTGATAGAGCCAAGCCTGAATTTTGTATCCGGCCTGTTAGGGATATTCCACTCCATATTAGCCAGGCCATACCCTTTATTAAAAATGACTTTTCCCTCTTCAGCAACCAGCACAGTGCCGTTAAACTGACCGTAATCAAAATAAAGTTGTATAAGCTCATCGATTTTGCTGGCTTTATCTTGAGCAAAGGAACTGACCTGAAAAACCAATACTGTTAGAATGAAAATCAAGATCGATATTTTCCGTAAAAACGGTTTTCTCTCTGTCATATTTTACCTCCTTGCAGAAAGACCCTTTAAAAGCCGAACTCCAGATATTAGTGGAATTCTCGATCCGACGCAATACGCGATCGCAGACCCTGAACATTTGGATTCTGTTGTTCACTTATGACTACGCAAAACCCGGATGGAAGGTTCATTTCCAGCCTTGGAAGGTCGAGGACCCTTACCGCTGGATGGAGGACGACACATCAGAGGAAGTAAAGGAATGGGTCGAGGCGCAGAACGAAGTGACTTTTGCCTATCTTGAGAATATCCCATACAGAGACCAGATCCTAAAGAGGTTGATCGAAGTCTACAATTATCCCAAACAATCTTCTCCCCGGAGGGCAGGAGAATATTACTTTTTCAATAAAAACGATGGCCTGCAGAACCAATCGGTCATATACATCCAAAATGGATTAGATGGAGTGCCCGAGGTCTTTATCGATCCCAACGAACTCTCACCCGATGGGACAGTGAGAGTGGGCTTGACCGGATTCTCACACGATAACAGATACGTGACTGTTTCTAGGTCAGAATCCGGTTCGGATTGGCAGGAGCTCCGCGTTATGGAAATCGCGACAAAGAAGGAACTCGATGATCACCTCAAATGGCTGAAATTCGGCGGTGCTGCCTGGTATGAAAATGGATTTTTCTACAGCGGTTACGACAAACCCGAAGAAGGCCGTGAACTCACAGAAGCCAACACGTTTCAAAAGATCTTGTACCACAAGCTGGGCGATCCTCAGGCTAAAGATACTCTGATCTATGAGGACCCAGAGCATCCTCTAAGGTATCAAAACGTGATTATCACCGAAGATCCAAAATACATGTTCCTGAATATCTCCGAAGGAACCCACGGCAACGAACTCTATTACAAAGAGCTCGCGAACAACGATATGGATTTTGAGCCGCTTTTCCAGGGATTTGCGTTTGACAGTTCTGTGATTGACAACATCCAAGATAAACTTTTAGTCTACACAAACACCGATGCTCCTAATTACCAAGTCATTCTCATGGACCCGAAAAAGCCAGATAAAGAAAACTGGCAGATCATCATTCCGGAGCAACAAGAGGTCCTGAATAGCGCCTCCACAGCCGGAGAATCGTTGTTCTGTACATTCTTAAAGGATGCAACGACCCATGTCTTTCAGTATGATCTCAAAGGAAACCTTTTAAAAGAAATTCAACTTCCCGCACTCGGTACAGCCCGTGGATTCAACGGCAAAAGAGAAGATAAAATTCTGTTCTACACCTTCACGTCTTTCACCTCTCCCCCAATGATCTATAAGTACGATATTAAAAGCGGCAATACAGAACTCTTCCACAAGACTGAAGTTCCCATCATCCCCGAGGATTATGTCGTAAAACAGGTGTTCTACGCCAGTAAGGATGGGACCCGAGTGCCGATGTTTATCGTCCACAAGAAGGGATTGAAACAGAATGGGAAGAATCCCACCTACCTCTACGCCTACGGAGGCTTTAATATAAGCCGGCTTCCCTCTTTTGACCCGACTCTTATTGTTCTTCTGGAGAAAGGCGGGATCTATGCCATGCTCAACATCCGGGGTGGCGGCGAATATGGTGAAAAATGGCACAGGGGGGGGATGCTCCTCAACAAGCAGAATGTTTTCGATGATTTTATCGCTGCAGCGGAATCCCTGATCAAGGAAAAATATACATCCAAGGAAAAATTAGCCATTGCAGGTGGGTCCAACGGCGGACTGCTTGTAGGCGCATGCATGACCCAGAGGCCGGACCTCTATAGAGTGGCCTTTCCGGCCGTGGGTGTTATGGACATGCTGCGATACCACAAATTCACGGTTGGCTGGGGTTGGGTGGTGGAGTACGGCTCCAGCGACAAGGAGGAAGACTTCAAGAATCTCTATGCCTATTCCCCTTTACACAACATCAAGGACGGCGTCTCATACCCGGCAACCCTGGTGACGACAGCTGATCATGATGACAGAGTCGTTCCCGCGCACTCCTTCAAGTTCACGGCCACACTTCAAGAAAAGCAAGCTGGGTCCAACCCTGTGCTCATCAGAATCGAAACACGGTCCGGACACGGCTCGAGTAGCACTACTAAACGCCTTGAAGAGATCGCCGACAAGTTCGCATTTATGTTCTACAACATGGGGATTAATATCGAATATTGACTGTTTGCAAGGTCTGGATTTTTTTTGACAGATATCTATCATTTATATATGTTGTTCTTCTATAATATTGGAGTCTTTCTTAATAGGAGGAAGCCATTTTTTGACTCATTATAAAAAAGGAGAATTTGCCATGAAACCCGCAGTTAAACCCAATAATTCCAATTATTCTTCAGGCCCCTGCGCTAAACATCCGGGATTTTCTTTGGACGAACTCAAGGATACACCCCTAGGTCGCTCTCACAGGAGCACTCTTGGAAAGAGTAAATTGGCGGAATCGATCGAGCGGACTAAAAAAACCCTCGATCTGCCTGCCGATTATCTTGTGGGCATCGTTCCCGCTTCTGATACAGGAGCATTTGAAATGGCTATGTGGTCCTTATTAGGCCCGCGCGGAGTGGACGTCTTGGTCTGGGAATCATTCAGTCAAGGCTGGGCGACAGATATTCAAAAACAGTTAAAACTTAAAAATGTCCGCGTTTTTGAGGTTGCATACGGAAAACTGCCTGAGCTTTCCCAGGTGAATTTTGAAAATGACGTGGTCTTCGTCTGGAACGGCACTACCAGCGGAGTGAAACTTCCTAACGGAGATTGGATTCCTGACGATCGCGCTGGGTTGACGTTGTGCGATGCGACTTCTGCGATTTTTGCCATGGAGATTCCATTTCACAAACTGGACGTCATCACTTACTCCTGGCAGAAGGTCTTGGGTGGAGAAGCCGCACATGGGATCCTCATCTTATCTCCCCGGGCAGTCGAACGTCTGGAAAGTTATTCTCCACCTTGGCCCCTCCCTAAGATCTTTCGGATGACCAAGGGTGGAAAATTGATCGAGGGAATATTCAAAGGGTCGACGATCAACACGCCTTCCATGCTGGCCAATGAGGATTATCTTGCAGCTCTCAAATGGGCTGAGTCTATCGGCGGATTAAAAGGACTTATCGAGCGCAGCAACGCCAATTTAGCAGTCTGGGAAGATTTTGTGGCAAAGAACGATTGGATCGAATTCCTGGCAGAAAATAAAGAGATCCGCTCCAATACAAGTGTGTGCTTTAAGGTCGATCTCCCCGAAGACAAGCTCAAAAAATTGGTAAAACTCCTCGCCGATGAGGGCGTTGCCTACGATTGCGGATCCTACCGTGACGCCCCCCCAGGGCTCCGCTTCTGGTGTGGAGCAACGGTAGAGGCATCTGACCTCGAGATCGTGACACAGTGGCTCGAATGGGCTTACGAAGAAGTGAAATAGTTCTCCTTCAGGGCATTGCTGTCAAGGACCCAGAAGAGAGTTCCCTTTCTTTTTTTTACAGTTAACGCACGCTCCCGAGCTTAAAAGTGACACTCCCCAAAAGATCCGGATTATTTTTATCGACTACCCTTATAGCTACAGTACCCCCGGGCTCAAATCTGGGATTGACAAAGTAAGCCCAGGTCGCAAAGCCGACAAGACCTGTGACTTCTATTTCATCGACGAGCTTTGTGCTTTTTGTTCTTTGAAGAAAAAAATTATACACCGATTGAAACCGCAGATGCTGCATCTTTGGAGAAATCAAATTCATTTCACCAAAATTTAACTGTAATGAATATGCCATTGGAATTGGCGAAAAAATAAGATACAATTCTTGAAATTTTAAAACGTCACTAATTTATTAATTAAAATGTAATGAAAACGCTAGCGGCAAACTTTTGGAAGATCTACGCCTACAAATTCATCAGCGAATTCTACTTCATCGTGCCGATCCTGATCCCCTACTACAAATCGAACAATCTCAGTTCCACACAGATTTTTACCATACAGGCCGCCTATGCACTTTCGATATTGATTCTGGAGATTCCCTCGGGTTACCTGGCTGATGTAATCGGCCGGAAAAAAACACTTATTCTTGGTGCGGTTTTTTTACCTGTTGGTCTTGCTATATACGTTTTCACCGGTACTTTTCTGACTTTTGTCCTGGCCGAATTCATCATCGCTGTAGGCAACAGCATGCGATCCGGGTGCGACTCGGCCTTTATCTACGACACAGCAGTCCAATTGAAATCCGAGTCCGAATACAAGAAGTACGAAGGAAAATCTGCATTCTACACTAGGATCGGAACGGCTCTCTCCTCGATACTGGGTGGATTAGCCGCATTGCTATCACTCAATCTTCCCTTTTATATCAATATCGGAACCAGCCTGATCATGCTCCCGCTGGCTCTATCTCTGATCGAGCCGAAGAGAGAAACCCTGAAGTCCATGAATCCCTTCAAAGACATCATGCGCATCTTTGGATTTAGCTTCGCAAATTCACGACTGCGCCTGCTCATGCTTTTTTCTGCGTTGATCATGAGCACCGGAGTCATCGGCATCTGGTCTTACTTCCTGTTCTATGAATCATTAGGGATAGGCGTTGGATATTTCGGCATTCTGTTCGCGGTGTTCCAACTGGCAAGCGCTTTGGGTTCCCGCAAAACTCACTCTCTGGAAAAAATTTTCGGTTTAAAAAATTCCCTGCTGTTGGTGATGCTCATAGGAGGCGTTTTTCTTCTTCTTGGAAAGATCCAATCGCCTCTGATGATTGTTCTGATCCTCCTGAACGCCTTTCTCTGGGGATTCTCCTATCCTCTTTTTTTAGATGAAATGAACCGCATCATCAGATCAGAGACCAGAGCCACTGTTTTATCTGTGGCGAACATGACTGTGAGCCTTTCCTATGTCATCCTCGCCCCGCTCTTCGGAAAACTGGTGGACCGGCATTCTCTCTCCAAAGCCTACATCATCATGGGAGTTTATTTCCTTGTTTACGGCTCCATCGCTTTAATTACCTTTATTCGCCTTTTTCCTTCTAAAAGGATTCAGGCACAAAATAGAAACGAAAAGAAAACAATTTTAAAAAAGAGCTTAATGATGAAAGGTTTCGTCGAATAAAAATCAGTTAAAGACTGAATTTTTTTTCTGCCATTCCTCTGATTTGTTCTCCGATGCTGATCGCGGCTGTAGCAGCTGGAGAAGGGGCATTCAAAACGTGGATCATTCTGTCCGCTTCCACGATGCGAAAATCATCCACAAGTGCACCATTTGGTTCCAGAGCCTGAGCCCTAACACCTGCGCCGCCAGGACAAACATCGCTGTTCTGCAATTCTGGAACCAACTTTTGGAGCGCTTTTACGAAAGCTTTTTTCGAGAAAGAGCGCCACATCTCTCCAAATCCCATCTTCCAATAGGGTCTGATCAGCTTAACGAAGCCGCCATAGGTAAATGTCTCAAGAGAATCCCGGAAGGAAAAACTGGTTTTTTTATACCCTTCCCTTTTGAACGCCAAAACCGCATTCGGTCCGGCCTCAACGCCACCTTGTATCATCCGCGTGAAATGGACTCCCAAGAACGGAAATGACAGATCTGGAACTGGATAGATCAAATTTTTCACAAGATGTTGGCTTCCGGGAATCAGTTCGTAGTACTCTCCTCTGAACGGGATGATCTTCAATCCAGGCTCCAGACCGCACATTTTTGCCACTCGGTCCGACTGCAGGCCGGCGCAGTTGACGAGATTTTTGCAGTACAAATTGCCATTGGAGGTTTTAATGATGAGCCCATCGGAGGAGCGTTTACAATCGGTCACCCGGGAATTTAGCTGAATATCGCTCCCATTTGTTCTGGCGATCTCAGCGAACTTTTCCGTCACCCGCTTGTAATCCACAATACCCGTATCAGGAACAAAAAGACCGCCGATTCCCAACACATGGGGTTCATAATCTTTGATCTCTTCACCGGATAAACGGCGCAGTCCTTTTAAACCATTCGCTCGACCGCGCTCTTCTAGGGTGTTTAACATCGGGAGCTCTCTTTCCTGGGAAGCAACCACCACTTTCCCACAGCGTTCAAAAGCGATGTCATTCTCTTCGCAAAACAAATACATCGCTTCCCGACCCAGCACACAATTTTTCGCCTTCATCGAATCCGGCTCGTAGTACAGGCCAGAATGGATAACACCGCTGTTGTTACCTGTTTGATGGGCGGCCAGCTTTGGTTCAGCCTCTAATATGACGATAGAAATATTTTTCTTTCGTGCAAGTGCCATGGCTGTAGCACAGCCTATGATCCCCCCTCCTATTATGGCGACATCATACTGTTTTGGGCTCATCTGAGTCACGATTCTACAACAAATATATTCCAAGAACAATATCAGGAAATGGAGACATGTCCGGAACACCTGAAAAGGTCAATTTGGAGATCTAAAGAGCTGAAGAAGGCAACACTATATCGAGCTTCAAACCTGGGTAATTCACAACCCCATAGAACATCATGCCGTTAAGGTTCCAAAGAAATTATCAAAGTAATGCTATTAAAAAGAACACACCTACATGAGGCCCCGTTTTTTCAAAAGGGGTTCCACACTCGGTTCTGCTCCTCTAAAACGCAGGTAGAGTGTCTTGGGATCCTCTGTACCGCCACGAGCCAGGATGTTCTCTCTGAACGCAGTCGCTGTTTTCCGGTCGAACAGGCTTGTCTCTTTAAACGCCTGGAAGGCATCCGAATCAAGCACTTCTGCCCAAATGTAGCTGTAATACCCTGCGGAGTAACCGCCGCTGAAGATGTGGTTGAAATAAGGGCTCTTGTAGCGCACGACAATTTCAGGGATCAATCCGATGCGGTCCATGGATTCATCCTCGAATTTTTCCGCATTCTGTAGTTCTATATTTTCCAGCGTATGCCAGTCCATATCCAGGTAGGAAGCCGCAAGATATTCTACGGTGGTGAAACCCTGGTTGAAAGTCCCGCTCTCTTTCAGTTTGTCGATCAGTCCCTGGGGAATGACCTCATCGGTCTCATAGTGTTTTGCGTAGGCCTTGAGCACTTCAGGTTCAAAGACCCAATTCTCCATGATCTGTGACGGCAATTCCACAAAATCCCTCGGCACCGATGTTCCGGAGAGCCTATAGTACGTACAGTCGGATAATAATCCATGCAGTGCATGCCCGAATTCGTGGAATAGGGTTCCCACATCTTCAGAACTGATCAGTGCGGGCATGTCGCCTGTGGGCTTAGAGAAGTTGCCGTTGTTCGTGATGATGGGGTAGACGTCCACACCACCCAACCTGGACTGTTTTTGGAAACTGTTCATCCAGGCCCCGCCTCTTTTACTCTCTCTTGGGTAATAGTCAGTGTAAAGAATCCCCACATGGGAGCCATCCTCTTCTTTCACTTCGAAGACCTTAACATCTTCGTGATATTTTGGAATATCATCCCTCTCCACAAATTGGAGGCCGTAGAGTTTATTCGCCACATAAAAGGCACCTTCTCTGACATTGTTCAGCTCGAAGTAAGGCTTCAGCATTTCTTCATCCAGGTCATACTTGGCTTTTTTAAGTTTCTCTGTGTAGTACCACCAATCCCAGGGCTCCAGCTTAAAATTCCCCCCCTCTTTATCAATCATGACTTGAAGCTCCTTGGCCTCTTTTTTTGCCATTTCGAGAGCAGGTTTCCAGAGTTGGTCGAGCAAGCTGTACACATTCTCTGGAACTTTGGCCATATTTTCTTCCAGCACATAATGGGCATGGGTTTTGTAGCCCAAAAGATTCGCTCTTTCCAGGCGGAGGGAGGCTATTTTGGATAAGATAGCCTTGTTGTCCAGCTCATCGTTGTTGTTACCTTTATTGATATAGGCTTTAAATATTTTTTCCCTGAGCTCTCGGATCTCAGAATACTGGAGGAAGGGAATCATGCTGGGCTTGTGAATGGCAAAGACCCACTTGCCCTCATAGCCACGGTCTGCAGCGGTCTCTGCGGCAGCCGATACCACAGCTTCGGGCAGGCCAGCCAAGTCTTCATTGTTATCGATCACCATCTCAAAACGATTTGTTTCTTTCAAGACATTTTGTCCAAATTTTATGGAGAGAAGAGAGAGATCTTCGTTGATTTCCCTGAACCTGGATTTCTTATCCTCTTCAAGGTTCGCGCCCCCACGAACAAAGTCCTTGTAATACTTATCAAGAAGCATGGCTTGCTCGGCTGTTAAACCGAGGTTATCCTTCTGTCCGTAAACGGCCTTGATCCTCTCAAACAGTTTTGCATTCATCCGGATATCGTCATTGTGTTTCGATCTCAGAGGAGCCATTTCCTCATCGATGGCCTGCATCTTATCGTTGGTCATCGAATTGTTCAGGACACCAAAAGTGTCGCTGACTCTTCTCAAAAGGGCTCCTGTGCCTTCCAAAGCTTCAATCGTATTGGCGAAGGTGGGGACTTCGACGCTGTTGGCTATCGCATCAATTTCCGCACTCTCCTGCTCGATGCCCTCTTTAAAGGCAGGCACATAGTGTTCCTCTTTGATCTGATCAAATGGGGGGACCCCATAGGGCGTATCAAACTCAGAAAAAAACGGATTTTCGGCAGTCAACTGTTCACTCGGCTTTTTTGAACAGTCAATAAAAAGCACACTCAAAACAATAAATATAAATACGATATTTTTCATTCCTCTGCTCCTTAAAAGATATCCTAAAAAATGACGGTTTCTCCCAAATATTCTGACTACCAAGTATAAACAAAAGCCAAACAAATTCAAAATCTTTTAATCTTTGCATGAGAATCTTTAAGTCAAGAGGATGTGTGCAAAAACGAGCAATTTGATTTTATGATAAATTTGTAAAAAAATAGAGGCCTCTGGGTGAGTAGCCAAAAAAGATGTTCAAACGAAAAAGACTGAATAATCGTATTAAAGGCCTGGCTTTTCTTGCAGATTATTTACTGTATACCACTGCAGACAAAGCGTTGCAGGGTGTTGAAAACGCCCGCACTTATCTGGAATCGGGCTTTACGACGATCCGGGACGTGGGTAACGCGGGACATTTTGCAGACATTGCCTTAAAATGAGCGATCAATAATGGAAAATTTCCCGATCCCAATACTTTGGTTACCGGGAAGATCATCGCTCCTATGGGAGGTCAGCAACATGTCAACTTCGAACACTTGGATTATCCTAAAATCGAATACATTGAGGCCGACACCAGGGATGAAATGCGGAAAGCAATCCGGGTAGAGATTACTCTTCGATCCGTGTCCCCTCTATTTCCCTCCCCATATTCTGTAGAAGACATTTATTGAACTTGCCAGACTCATCCTTCACGAACTCAAGCACAAAATACTTGCCTTCGACGGTGGTGACTTCAAACTTCCAGTCTTCTCCTTCCATTGGCATCAACTCTTCAGGTGTCTCTCCTTCGGGTGCGCCCCAAAGCTTTTCTTCATCCACCCAGAATTTTATGATCATAGTCTGACCTTCGGCAAAAAATTCATAGGTGCCAAGGATGGGTGCATATTTTTTTGCAGTATCCCCTTCTGCTGCGAAAGAAAAGGAACCGGAAATCACCAGTGCCAAAACAACGAGCACGAAAAGGCTGTTTAAAAAACACTTTTTTAATTGTTCCAATTTTACATCCAATTTTACATCCTGTTTATCTTATGATCTTTCACTAATCAGTACTACGGGTAACGTAAGGAAAAGTTCCATGAATAACAATCAGAGGAATGAGTCTTACACCTCCCTTCCCGGAGGCTAGGACTCTGCTTTCTGAGCGATTTCCTTTCTGCCCTAGCTCTATGGATAACTCCAATGCTTAAGATTCTGCCTTGCAGCGGTCACTTTTCACCTAAAATCGTATGGACCATTACCGTGTTCAGAATCTCTTGCTCCAGAGTTTTCTTTGATGTCTTTGGAGAAAATAATCATACATACCAGCTTACCGGACTAAGGAGTTCCCTGATATACGCTTCAAAGGCAGGGCAGGCGGTGTTGTCATCAGAGAATTTGTTTGTCAATCTTCCATGAAAATAGGGATAACGCTGAACAGACTAACAAATAGAAAAACCAATAAAAGCTCAAAGCCTTATCGGAAACATTTGACTATCCTCATAATAAGTAATAAATAATAAGTGATAAAAAAAAGCGAAATTTGGGGATGATAAGCAACCACACAATTCTATCTTACAGGCCATGCTCACAAGCACACTCATACCTTGATTTCAAATGAAAAAACCCATAGGGAGCGCATTTCTTAAAAAAGAAAAAAATCTTAACGTTATTCTTTTGATCTTCGTGTTCAGTCTTGTGTTAAACCTGACTTTCAATAGACCCTTCATCTTGGATGCCGATGAAGCTCATATGATACGGAGAACAATGGCTGTCATGTCCGGCGAGCTGCCTCTTGTGGATTTTACATTCTTTACCTACAACCCTGGAATATATTTTTTACTCGCTTCACTTTTCTGGCTTTTTTCACCTTCCATGATCGCGGCCAGGCTCTTGTGGGTGGCTTTTCGCTGTATCATTAACATCCTTACATACGTGACAGCGAGGCGAACCATGCCTCCTCTTTTCGCACTAGTTCCTGTTGCTATCGTATCTTTTGTTCCCTGTGCGGCCTATAAATCCTTTTACCCTCTTTTTATTTTAGCAAACCTCTATATGCTTATCCGCTTTGTGGCTGAATTTGAAAAAAAATGGCTGCTTCTGTCTGGACTCATGACAGGTATCACATTCTGGTTCCGCCAAGATATCGGAGGATTTTCGGCTCTATGTTTTGGGATTAGTATTATTATCCACAAAAGCTCTCAACTAAGATCACCCCATACTCCAGTTTTAACTCAGTTCAGAATATTCATCACCGAAACTTTCAAATCAATCGGCGCTTATGCTTCAATGGTCATCCTGGGCTTTTCTCCTGTATTCGTTTACTATACGATTCGATCTCAGGGCTATAATCTGATCTATCAAATGGCCATCGGCCGTCCGTCTCAGGAATTAGCGATTAGGACAAGCGATCGATATCATTTTCCTAATATCACAGAGATATTCCATCTTCCCGTTCACTGGGATGTTGTCTTCCTCTGGTTTCCCCTTTTTTTATTTTTTATTATTCTTGTTTTTTTGGTCGATCGACGGCTCAAACAGAGCTTCCGTCCCCGCGAGAATTGGTATGTATTTGTTACTCTTTTGATGGCATTTTTCACTTTTTACCAGACTTTTATTTATCCAAACTACGAAAGGATCCTGGAAAACGGTGTTATCATTTATATCCTCATCGGATACATGGTTTACAGAATCTTTTCAGGGTCATCAAAATCCATAGACCCTAATTCGCGACGCCGGTCAACCGGGCTTATCCTAAAGGCGTTTTTAATCGC
Organism: uncultured Eubacteriales bacterium; assembly: GCA_964406575.1. Lineage (GTDB taxonomy): Bacteria > Acidobacteriota > Aminicenantia > Aminicenantales > Aminicenantaceae > WTAW01. The sequence goes on from CAYOSH010000014.1 coordinate 97,221, forward strand.
TGCTCTCCTGCTGTTCCCAACTTGGTTTACCTATTACGGATTGACCAAAAAAAGTGTCAATGACCGCCTAATGGTTCGGCGCGATAATGATGTGATTAAATCCAACTTTGGTGTTTGGCTGCCCAAACAACAAACGAGACACAAGATACAAGGAGTCGTTAAATTCACAAGAGAAAAGAACAAGAGAGGCGAGCCAATCCTTTTCATTCAAAGTTACCTTGTCTATTTCTACGCAGACCCAAAAAATTTGGAAGTGATGAACATATCCATAAAACATTTCTCAGAGGAAAACTTGATCAGCGATATGAGAATATTAAATCCGAAATTCATTGCAGTAGAAAATTGGGCGTATAATTCTCTAGATAGACTTCCTCAGACTTTCCATGTGTGGTTTGAGCGTAAGTACAGGCTTATCGCACACAAAGATAGCTACAGCATTTACACCCAAAAAAAACGAAAAAAATTGTCAGGATAATTGATATTTTTTTAAGGTTCCGTAAAAACTCGTCTAAATCTTGCTCCCTGCACATATCGATAAATTACACTGTTTGCAATCAATTACGAAAAAAGGGAAAATAGGCACCGTTACGCGCAAAAATTCCGAAGGCATCGACGATGCAGAAAAAAGATGTTCAAGTCCGGGCCGACGATTGGGTCGATGAAAACACTCCTCTGACACGGTTGTTTAACGAAGAAGAGTTAGAGGCGGCAGATTTTGGCACGCCCATCCAGCTACATCTTGAAATCCGAAAAACTCTTGCGGACAGAGACAGCGCCAGCTATGCCTGCATGAGTATGGCCGAACTTGATAGAGCCTATACAAACCCGCTCAAATTTTTTAGAGAGCATTGAAAATAACAATCGTGAACCAAAGCAAATGACTTCGTAAGTGGAAGAGTTTCAATCCAGATTTAAGGAGGAATTATTCGCATGGGTTCTGCCGAAGACGTTCTTAAAAAATTGAAGGCAAATGCTAACCCTGATCAGGTGGGAGGAATGGCCCTGTACGGAATGACTGCGGAGCGAAGATTAGGAGTCAAAGTTCCTGACATGCGGCAGATTGCCAAAGAAGTGGGAAAAGATCACGAGTTAGCCCTTGAATTGTGGAAGACAAAAATTCCAGAGGCACAGATAGTCGCCGCACTGGTGGGGGAGTCTGAGAAGCTAACAGAAGCGCAGATGGAGGACTGGGTCAAGGATCTTAATTCTTGGGATGTCTGCGACCAATTGTGCATGAATCTTTTCGACAAAAGCCCCCTGGCCTTAAAGAAGATCCGCGATTGGTCCACGCGGGAAGAGGAGTTCGTCAAGAGAGCGGCTTATGCGTTGATTGCCTGTCTGGCCTTACATGACAAAGAGGCCGAAGACGAAGTATTCCTTGAGCTTCTGCCGGTCATTAAGCGGGGAGCCACAGATGAAAGAAACTTTGTCAAAAAGGCCGTGAATTGGGCACTCAGACATATCGGGAAAAGGAACGCTTCTTTGAACAAGGCGGCTATTAGGACAGCTGAAGATATCAAACAGATGAATTCCAAAGCTGCCCGCTGGATCGCATCCGATGCCATCCGAGAGCTCACAAGCGAAAACGTCCAAAAAAGGTTGAAAAAATAGGAGTGGTTTCTAAGTTTCAAAACTGCCATTCGACGAAAAAAAGAGAAAGAAAGATAATATTATAAAGTGAGACTTGACCTTTTGAAAATAGCATGACAAAAAATAGAATCCTATCACTGCTCAAAATTGCACCCTCTCTTCGATCTCTAGATTATGTCCAGAATAAAAGACAATTCCAACTGCATAAACTCCTCACAGAGCAAAGGCACCTAAAAACTTGGGATATGAGTTTTGCCATCAAAAAAGACATTGATACAGGATTGAGGCAGATTTTTTCTGTAGATGAAGACATCTCTCATAAATTTCATGAAATGGCTGAAGACACCTCAGTCCTGGATCAAGCTGCTCAAGCCGTGAGTCGGGCCATCACAGAAGGAAAAAAAATTTTCGTTTACGGCTGTGGTTCAACAGGGCGTCTCGCTAACCAGATGGAAAGCGCAATCTGGAGGCCCTTCTGGAGAAAGCTAAAAAAAAGCAGCCTGTGGGAAAAAGTGAAGGCACCCATCCCAGAGGATATCGAAGCCCGTTTTATCGGAGAAATGACCGGTGGAGACCGCGCGCTCATCAGTGCGCTGGAAGGATTCGAAGACCTCGAGCTTGTGGGAAAATTGCAGCTTGAGGACAGGGCTGTGGAAAAGGGTGACGTGGTTTTTTGTATCACAGAGGGTGGAGAAACATCATCTGTCATAGGGGCAATCCTAGCAGCCTTGGAGCAGTATGGGCTGCTTACAGAAGCTGCGATCCTGGATGCCAAAAACCATCTGTATTTCATCTACAACAATCCTGATGATGTGCTCATACCACTGGATAGAAGCAGACGTGTTCTCGAAAACGATGCCATCACCAAGATAAATTTGACCACCGGGCCTCAGGCCATCACTGGTTCTACACGCATGCAGGCAACAACCGCTGAGACATACGTCATCGGAATCATCCTGGAAATTGGGATTTTTACTGTTCTTAAAGACCTTTTATATGAAGATGAATTGGAAGACTTGGGATTTCTTCAGAACGTCGGATGGAGAGACAGGATGCTCGTTTTTGATGATCTCAATATACTGTTGAACGACGCGCAACAAAACATATGCAAATGGACCGCGCTTGAGTCCAAAACTTATCGAAATAGGCATTTTGCCACGTATTTTGCCAAAGAAGCGCTCATCACAGTCTTTATCGATTGTGCCGAAAGAAGCCCCACGTTCCATTTATTTCCCCTCGATACAGTCAGAGAAACTCAAAGAAAATGCTGGCTCCAGGTGTGGACAGAAGCCGAAGACTCCAACCAAGCTTGGGCGAGCTTTCTAAAGCGGAACTTCCATGGACTCAAGGAGGAGTTTTACAAACCTCAATTCTTGGCTCAGATCGACGATGCCTACCTTAAGGACTCTGCTCTGAAAAGCCTTCGACAGGCCGGAAACGATCAGCAATGCCTTTATGATTTTTCCTTTGGAGACAAAAACATCATAAAGAGGGGGCCCAAAAAAGGAGATCTGGGAGTTCTCGTATGTTTGGATGAAGAGATCGATGATCTTTCTAAGCCTGATTTGCCCTTTAGCCGATTTATTTGTCTCTTTAAGGAGGCCAGCGCCTCGGTGATTCTCGTCTTGATCGATGACAGAGAACCGGGTGAGGTGAGGGATATTATTGCCTCGCTGAAACTCGACCCGCATAACGATGGGATCATTCATCTTGGTTTGCCTCGCGTGGGCGATCCATTGAATGTCAACAAACAAACACTTCTCAAAATGCTCTTGAACGGCCATTCGACAGCTGTAATGGCCTTGCTGGGAAGAGTCGTCGGCAACACCATGACTCATGTCAACCCCAGTAACCTCAAGCTCATCGGCAGAGCGACTTTTCTTATAATGAGCCATGTGAATGACACGATATCTAATGAGGAGTGGACTCAGAAATATGGCAAATTGCAGCCCATCACTTACGCTGAAGCGAATGCCATCCTGTTTGACGCCATGGAATTCGTCCTGGAACATGGCGGACAAATCAGCGAAGTGGAACTCTCCATCATCCGGGTGTTGGAAGCTTTAAGGAAAAAACACTTCCTCAGTTGGGAAGAGACGCTTTTTGTAAAAAAAAAGATCGGCCTTGAGAACTACTTGAAACAGCACAACCCGCGTCTCCGTCTCCGAGGCGAAATAACACGGATAAAAAAAGGTGAAGGAGATCAAAAGCAGGCATAAATATGGGATTTACCTGTATTGATTATTTAATTGTTGTCCTGTACCTGGCAGGGGTGACTGCGTTTGGCCTTGTTGTATCCGGTAAGCAAAGGTCCACATCTGACTATTTCCTCGGCGGCCATAATATCCCTTGGTGGGCCGTGCTCTTTTCGGTTGTCGCGACAGAAACAAGCACCCTTACCTTCATCAGCATCCCGGCCGTCGCCTACGGTGGAAACCTGACATTCCTTCAGATCACTTTCGGTTACATCCTAGGCCGTACGCTGGTGAGCCTCTTTTTCCTGCCAAGATATTTCAAGGGCCAGCTGTCAACAGCATACCAATTCCTGGGCGAGCGGTTTGGAAGCAGCATGAGGAATATCGCCAGCTCGACGTTTATGGTGACGCGGTTGCTGGCTGATGGGGTGCGTCTTTTCGCTTCGGCCATCCCCATTGCAATCATTTTTCGATTAGCAGGCATTCCCATTTCTGATCTGAATATCTATTTTCTCTCCATTCTCATCATAGCAGGAGTGACTGTTGTCTACACGATCCTGGGTGGAATCAGAGCAGTGGTGTGGATGGATGTCATCCAAATGTGTGTTTATATCGGGGGGGCATTGCTCGCATCTGGCATTCTAATATCTCGCCTCCCCGAAGGATTGAACGGCTTATGGATTGCAGCGCAAAGTTCTGGAAAACTCCAGCTCATTCACTTTGGATTCGGTATGGGTCTCAAGGAGTTTCTTTCTCAACCCTACACATTTTTAACAGCGCTCATAGGGGGCGCGATCTTTTCGGTTGCCTCTCATGGCACGGACCAACTTATCGTTCAGCGACTTCTCACAACTAAAAATCTTCGCTCCAGCCAGAAAGCGCTTATCGGCAGCGGGATTGTTGTGTTTCTTCAATTTGCACTTTTCCTGTTCATCGGCCTGCTCCTCTACGGATTCTATAACGGCCTGTCCCCTGCTCAGCTCGGTCTCGCGACTGTGGATGAAGTGTTTGCAAAATATATCGTGCAGGAACTCCCCTCCGGGTTCTCTGGCCTGATCGTGGCGGCTATCCTGGCAGCTGCCATGAGCACGCTGTCCTCCTCAATCAATTCCCTGGCATCAGCGACCACGCTAGACCTGTACAAACCATACTGGGGCAAGTACAATCTTCCGGAAAAAGACTTGAAGGTATCGCGCCGCATCTCCATTGCGTGGGGATTCATCCTTACCGGGTCTGCATTTGTTTTTGCAGTGTTGCAGCTTCAGGCCCCAGGTGAACGTCCGGCAGTCGTGGAACTGGGATTAGGGATCGCATCCTACACATACGGAGGTTTGCTCGGTGTGTTCACACTCGGAATCCTCTCCAAAAAGCTTGAACGTAATGATGCAATTATCGGGTTCTTTGCTGGGCTTATCGCCCTTCTTTTTTTAGTAAGGGGTCCGGTTCAGAATCTATTGCCGAGCCAAGGATTAACCGTCGCCTGGCCGCTCTACACTGTGATCGGCAGTACAATTGTGATCACGGTAGGCCACCTCTCCTTTCTCATCCGAAGGGCCTTGAATAAAACAGAAATCTAGTTTAGAAATAAAAGTCAGAAACAGCAGGTTTTATTCCAATCGGAAATTGATTCAGCCCAAAGGCGCTATAGCTAGGCCCTGTTCAATCAGAAACGAAAACCGAATCCAGCGTAGATAAAAAATCCTTCAATATTCACATTCTCTTCCAGAGGACTTATCGTACAATAACTATATCTTCCCCCCAACTCCAGGCCAAATCTTTGGAACGGGAAGAGGAGGCCAGCTTCCCCGATAAAAGCAATCCCTGTATCGCTCACGGTCCCTATCTCGTTATGCTCTCTGAGATAGGAGGGCCCCAACCCTACGCCGACATAAGGACGCACCCAGTCGAGTGGGGCATAAAACCGGACGCCTAGATCAAGAGACCAAACATTCAGTTGAGTTTCAGCTCCTGTAAATGTCATCTGCCCTACCGAAGACAGATACCAAATACCGACTCGCGCAGTGACCACATTGCTCAAAATCCAATTCATCTCGCCGCCCATTTGAAAACTGTTCCCATAAATCTGCTTAAAATCTTGATCGATAGGAATGAAAGGCCCACCGGATATCCTGAATGCCATTTTTTGAGCGTTTGCAAATCCCGCCAAAATCACAAATATTAGAAATATCAAAATTGCCTTTTTCACAACATCGCTTCTTTCCATTTACTTAATCTATCCAACGCACATGCTGATGAATCGGAATGGATCTATCGTTATCATCCCATAGAATACCATATCATTGCACTTTGTGGGAGAATTAGGGTATGCAAAAGATTTGACCGATGGACTTAGAAAGGCGGACGCTGGTGGATCGTTGTAGTAACAAAGGATGTCGCCACATCACAAAGACCGCTTCCTGAAGAGCTGCGCTAGAGGTTATTTCAGATTCGACAGTTACGTTTTGGTCGCTATCGGGCTGTGCAAGCGAATAAAAAATTTCGGCATAAATCGCTGAAAACAACAGAGGGGAATCAAACCAACAAGATAAAACGATAAATCAGGTGTCCGATACAGGGACATCCCTCAAAGATATTCAGAGCGATTAAAGACAGTCTTTACCCTGGAATCATATATAGGGCGGTCTGCGGAATTCAATCAGTAGCGGCGATTGCCGAATCCGCCTCCACTGCGCCCGCCTCCACCGCGACCACCGAAACCGCCGCCGCCACGTCTGTCGCGCTTTTCAGTGCGAGGTCGTGCTTCATTGACGATTATGGTACGTCCTTTGAGCTCTTTCCCGTTCAACTCGCCGATCGCAGCCTGAGCTTCTGACTCATTAGCCATCTCAACAAAACCAAAGCCTCGCGAGATGCCGGTGAACTTATCCGTGATTATTTTTGCCGAATCGACGGCACCAAAGGCCGCAAAAGCTTCCTTCAGTTCTTCATCATTCAATTCTCGAGCCAAATTGCCTACATAAATGTTCATAAACGTCTCCTTGTGTGAACAGAAAAAAGGGAAAGGAGAACGTTTGCTTCAGCATATTTTTCCGATCCACAATTTTTTTGTTCAGGGTAATTCAAATACTATAAAAAAACCCGGCAACGACCTACTCTCCCACTCTGCTCCCAGAGCAGTACCATCGGCACTGAAGAGCTTAACTTCCGTGTTCGGAATGGGAACGGGTGTGGCCTCTTCGTTATGGTTGCCGGGAAATATTCCATTAAAAATTCAAATGAGCCTTTCTCCCATCAGATAAGCATCTGATGCTTTTGCCCTGAATAAACTTTATGGTCAAGCCTCACGGTCTATTAGTACTGGTTAGCTCAATCCGTTACCGGACTTACACATCCAGCCTATCAACCTCGTAGTCTACAAGGGACCTTTAGTCCCCCGAAGGGGATGGGAAATCTAATCTTGAGGCGAGTTTCCCGCTTATATGCTTTCAGCGGTTATCTCAACCAAACGTAGCTACCCAGCGATGCCCCTGGCGGGACAACTGGTACACTAGAGGTTTGTCC
>CAYOSH010000015.1:0-104259 GCA_964406575.1 uncultured Eubacteriales bacterium
TTATATAAAGAATTTTGTTGCAAATATTCGTACATCAAGTCACATTGATGCTGTATTCTCTGCCCCACAATCAGTAATTCATTATTCTCTCTACCAACGATAAATGGCCCAAAATGGAATAATTGCAGATTATTCTGGTAACGGCAACGCCGCGACGGCCATAATAATCGTCATCCATAATCCTTCAGGATCTTGCACGGCTTGGCCCAGAAGTCTTTTGATCTGCCAGGCCCAAACGATCAGGCAAATAATCCCCGTAACTCCCAAAAGCACATACAGGCTGACTTATGAGATAAGGGAGAACTCCTGCATTTGGATCCTCCTCTCTAAAGGTCAGATAAGAATTCTAATAATTCTTTTCATACCAATAATCCTGGAGAATGGCCGCTTTTTTTGTCAACACTTTTTCCCCAGCAATACATTTTATTGTGTATTCGCCGGGCTGAACACGCTTGAAAACATACTCACGGCCTCTAGATCCTGGAGCACGTGCAACTCTCGTCCGCAGCGATAGCCCTCTTTTATCGACCTCTTCATCAGGATCCCCAAAATAGTCGACAGTGTCATAGTAATCATAGAAGGGTTCCGTTTCAGCTTCGGCCACGCGCCTGTCGTATCTGACGATTTCCTCTGCAGTCCGCTTCCGGCCGCGTTTTGTCATCCCCCATACAAGAGTGTTAAATCCTGCATTTCCAGAGGCCCTGAACTCGTTGATAAGGACCGTCCCATCATAAACCTGGAAAATCACACCGTTCGGAAGCGAGTTCTTTAGATAATAATTGACAACAACACCATAGGGCTCATTTTCTCCAGCGAAATTCTGAGCAGATACCGCTTTTTGACTAGGCATCACCCACTGGACTTTTGATTCGATATCAAAAAGAAACACTTCTTTAGCGAGAACTTCCGGTGTCAATTCTTGAAGAGGAGAGATATCCGTAATAAAAAAACCTCTGCCGTGTGTTCCGACCACGAGATCGTTCTCCCTTGGGTGAATGACGAGGTCCTTCACTCCGGCTGTCGGCATGTTGTTTTTCATCTTCGCCCAATGTTTCCCGGTGTCGATGGAGACATACACGGCTTTTTCGGTTCCGATGAAGAGGAGATTCGAATTTTTATGGTCTTCCCTGATGACATTGACCGGTTCATCTTTGGGCAGGTCATCAGCTATGGAAATCCAGTTCTGTCCAAAATCTGTAGTTTTATAGGCATAGGGGCGGAAATCGTCCCTCCGCCGTCCTGTGAATGTAACGTATGCAGTCCTAGCATCATGGTGAGAGGCAACAACACGACTCACCCAGCATTCCGGGTAATCAGGAAAGTGGTCGTTCAACTTCTCCCAAGTCTTTCCTCCATCTTTAGTCAGTTGGATGTTTCCATCATCCGTTCCAACCCAAAGGACTCCCTGCTGAACGGGTGATTCCGCAAGCGTTGTGATCGTGCAGAATGCAAGGGGTCCCGCGTCACGAAGTTCAGGATTATTCGAAGTGAGATCGGGGCTGATCTTATCCCAACTTTCTCCATCATTGGATGACCTGAGCACTACATTCGCACCGTGGTAGATCACATTGCTGTTGTGTGGAGAAATCAGGATGGGTGCACTGAAGTTAAATCTGATATCCCCATCTCCTCTATAGCGGATATTTTTTCTTTGGCCAGTCTTCATGTCTATTTTAGAGAGGCTTCCGTTTTGCGACTCGGCATACAACCAGCGGTTGGATGTTGGATCCACCTGACAATAGTAACCATCCCCACCCAGCATGTGCTGCCAGTCCTCGAATCTGATGGGAAATCGGCCCTTTTTTGTACTCGGTCCTTTCCAGGTGCCGAAATCCTGCATTCCGCCATAAACGTTGTAGGGATATGCAAAGTCGATCCCGATCTCATAAAGTTGGGCAAGTGGGAGCTCATCAGGATGATACCAGTTCTTACCGCCATTATATGTTATGGCTATGCCGTAATCATACCCGAGAAGCATATGATCGCTGTCCTCGGGATCTATCCAAAGGGCATGGTTGTCACCGCCGTACTCGAATGCCCGGCTCCATGTCCGTCCTCCATCAAGGGAATGGATTACACCAAAACTCAGGACAAACACGTGGTTCTTTTCATTGGGATCGACCCTGATCTGACCAAAGTAAGATCCGCCGGTCACAGGACCGGAGCTCACCTGCTCCCATGAAGAGCCCGCATTATCTGTGCGATAAATGAAGTTTTCGTATCTTCCATCAGAATCCCTATCTTCAAGGATACAGGCATAGAGGACTTGCGGATACTGCGGGGAAATCGTTAGCCCGATTCGGCCTACAGCACCTCTCGGCAAGCCATTTTCGAGTTTTTCCCACGATTGTCCGCCATCTGAAGTCTTATAGATGCTGCTCCCCGGACCACCTTCAAAAAACATCCATGGCTTTGCTGACCTGTCATAGCTTGCCGCGTAAAGCGTATCCGGGTCTTTGGCATCCATGACGATGTCAACGACACCGACGTGCCTGCCCTGATGAACGACATTAAGGGATTGATTCCACGTTTTGCCGCCATCAGTTGTCTTGTACAGGCCACGCTCTCCATTTTTGGAATACAGGTGACCGAGCGCCGCGACGTAAACAATCTCGGAGTTTTTTGGATGAATAACGATCCTTCCAATTTGATGCGTGTCACCCAGCCCCATATTCTTCCATGAGGAACCTCCATCAACTGACTTGTAAACACCGTCCCCCCAATAGGTTGCATAGGGATCTGTAGTACTGTTATTGGATTCGCCCGTCCCGACCCATATAATGGTGGGGTCGGATGGAGCCACGGCCACATCACCGATAGCAATAACATTTTCATTATCGAATATTGGGAAAAACGTGGTGCCGTTGTTGATCGTTTTCCAGAGTCCACCGTTCGCAGTAGCGACATAAAACGTATAAGGTTCCCTGTTACGATCGGGGACGGCAAAATCAACGATCCTTCCGCCCTGTCGGGTCGGTCCGATCTCACGGTAATGGAAGTGTTTAATCAGGTCCTGAGTAAGTTTTTGCCCCGTTGAATAGGAAACGGTTAAAACCATACAACAGAGGAATACAGAGCTTATTCGGAAAATTTGACAATGGCTAATTCTGTTCATAAGTTATCACCTCAAACTTAATTTCATGCCTGAATCACATCTCAGATGCACCGCCTCCCGGAGCGAGCATGATTAGGACATACATTCCGCACATAAAGAATGCTAGATATGTTTTTTTGAGATCGATCATATCTCTTCCTTCCACGAATATTAAAAGAGAAATTAATTATTGAGCGTTTTTGAGCCTTTGGATCGGTAGTTAAAATTCAATATTTTATTTATAAGCTCCATGCCACCGACCTTATCCGCCCACTCTTGATAGACCTTGCGCGAAGCCTCCCGGAAGGCGCCCCTCTCCGGATATGTCACCTGCACTCCCTCCGCTTTTAAATTCTCGAGAAATTTGATGTCGTTCGCACTGTACCACTGCCTCTCCTGGGTGATCACGGTTTGAGCGGCTTTCTCGATGATCTTCTTGTACTCATCCGGAAGCCTTTCAAAGAAGGACCTGCTCATGATGACGTATTCGACGAGATGGATCCATCCAACCTGAGCCCAGTAGGGCGCAGGCTCATAAAACTTCTTTGCATAATAATTCGTATTCGCCGCTTCAGCGCCATCAATGACACCCTGTTCGAGCGCCGTGTAGAGCTCTCCGTAAGCCATGGGGATGGGATTCGCCCCGAACGCTCTGAAGGCATCAAGATGGACCGGATTTTCCATAGTCCTGATCTTCAAACCTTCCATGTCATCAAAGGAGTGGATGGGTTGATTGACTGTCATGATATGTCTGACACCCACATCGAAATATCCCAGAAGGTAGAAACCTCTGCGCGCAAATGCCGGCTTCAAGCCCTCCCCTATTTCGGAATCGAGGACAGCATAGAAATGATCGCGGTTTTCAAACAAAAAAGGAAGCTCGAACAGATTCGATTCAGGTACGAAACTCGCCATAGGACTGGAAATGCTGGCCATCTGGATCGTTCCCAACTGAATTCCTTCCGTCACATCGCGCTGATTCCCCAGCTGATTATTCGGATAAACCTCTACCCGGAGTTTTCCTGCAGTTTTTCCCTCAACGATCTCTTTAAAAAGCTTCATAGCTCTAACCTGAGGCTCATCAGGAGTCTGGCCCTGACCGATCCTGATCAGGTAAGTCTTATCAGATTTCGATCGGCAAGCGACACTAAGAACCATCATCCCCAATAATAAACTCAAGATGAGAAAAAATTTTGATTTATTCATATTTATTTTAGTCCCAAACTCTACCTGATTCAGCCATCACATATCTCGATATTTTTTTAGAGCAATTTAGATCATTCGCCCATCATGTTCGGGATCCACATGAACGATTCGGGAAAGTATGTCACGATCAAAAGAACAAGAATCATGGCTAAAATGATCGGTCCCAGTTTGGGCGTTACTTTTCTGATGCTTTCTCCGGAAAGGCTGCAGGAAACAAAGAGTGTGGCCCCATAAGGAGGCGTGATATACCCTATAGCAAGGTTGACGCTGGCAATAATCCCAAAGTGAACAGGATCGATCCCAAAACCTCTGGCAATGGGGAAAAGGATCGGCATAAAAACAATGATTGCCGAAAAGCTTTCCATAATCATCCCTATCACAAGCAGGATGATGTTCAACAACACAAGAAACAAAATCTTACTCGCGATGTGCTCTTGCAAATATTCACCCAGGACCACTGGGAGCTGTTTGACAGTGATCAGCCAGGCAAAAAGAAAGGCCGTGGATGCGATAAACATAACCACACACGAGATCTCTGCTGCACGAATAAAAATTTTGGGCAAATCTCTTATTGAGATCTTGTTATAGACGAACATTCCTACAACGAGCCCGTAGACGACAGCAACCACGGCCGCCTCTGTGGCTGTAAAAATACCGCTGAGGATCCCGAAGACAATGATGAAAGGAAGCCCCAGCCCGGGAAGAGCCGTCTTCCCTGTTCTCAAAACCTCCTTGATATGAAACTTTTCTGGGGAAAGGTAGGCCTTCCCCCCTCTCATTCCATGGATAAACGCGATGACCATCAGGCTTAAGCCTATCATCAGACCAGGAATGATCCCTCCGAGAAAGAGGCGTGCGATCGATGTGTCTGTCACATATCCTAAAATGATCATCAGAATGCTTGGAGGAATAATCGGCCCTATGGCACCCGCAGCGGCTTGGAGGGCTGTGGCGAAACGCATATCATAGCCTTTCTTTTTCATGGCGGGCAATAGGATCGATCCCACAGCCGCCGTATCCGCTGTGGATGATCCGGAAATTCCGGCAAAAACCATGGAAGCCGCAACCGTGATCATTCCCAAGCTCCCTCGCACGAATCCCAAACACGAGCTGGAAAAATCAACGATCTTCTGAGAAATCCCTCCTCTGTCCATAAGGACACCTGCAAGCATAAAGAGAGGGATCGCCATGAGCGGCCACGAATCGAGAGCTACGAACATTCGCTGAGGGATGAGAGCAAGTGGCGTGTTGGGATCTGCAAAAAGGGCGAATAACGAGCCAATCCCCAAGGCAAAAGCGATCGGCATTCCTATGATGAACAGGATCGCGATGGTTAGGAATAGGATGATAAGCGTTTCTCTTCTCCTATAATGAATAATCCATTTTTAAATATTCATAATTGAGTGATCACGCGGGTGATGGACCTTTTTCATTAGCCATGGATGAGACAGATGATTCCTTGTTCAATAAAATTCTGTAAGTGCTCAAAACGGCCTCGACAAACATCAACAACCCTCCCATGGGAAAAATAACGTAGATATAAGACATGTTGATTTGTATGGCCGGAGACAACTGATAATGCCCGACAATCATCAACCGCCAGCCAAAAACAGTCACAACAGCGACATATACAGCCATAAGAAGGCTGATGAGAACCTGGATGAAACGGCTTAAAAAAGGAGGGAACTTATGGCTCAAGTAATCGACAGCAAGATGGCTTCCCTTCCGTATGCAGATCGATGACGCCAGTATTATGATCCAGACCTGGCAGTACCGGGCCAATTCTTCGGTCCATGTGGGTGGATTGTTAAGAGCATACCGGGCAACAACCTGGAAAAAAACAGAAAAAACCAAAACAATAAAAAGCAAGACGATGATAGACTCTGTGGCTTTTCTTAAAAATTTCATAAGGATAACACAAATAGAACGCTTTCGGACGTCCCCCATTATAGTTAATGTGCCTATTCCCCTGTCAAGTTAAAGCATTTCCTGTCTAATGAAATGACAATGTGTGATGTATGAATATGCAACAAAAGGATGAGGCCCTGTCTGTCTGAGCCGTAAAGTAATGAGCGAGAGAGCTTCGGCGAGGACAAATTGGACCTCGCCTTAAAAAGTGAAAGATATTTACGGGAACAAATTAAAGGGCAGACCGCATATCTTCATCAGTCTGCCCTCATGCTTAGCAGTCGAATATCTATATCAGCTCTATTGCGATCACGGAAAGATTCCCCTTTCCTTGTAGACCATTTCAAGCCTGGCTAATGCGACGATCTGAGCCGCTGTGCGCCAATCCACTTTATATCGCTCGGCCGCTTCACGCACACGTTCATATGCTGCAATGATCGTTTTCCTGAGTTTAGCATCCACTTCTTCGAGGTCCCAAAACTCGCTTCTTTTGTTCTGCAGCCACTCGAAATAACTGACAATCACGCCTCCCGAATTGCAGAGAATATCTGGAATCACAGCAATATTTCGGCGCTTCAGGACTTTATCCCCTTCTGGATCGGTAGGGCCATTAGCGCCTTCAGCGATGAGTTTGACATCCAACAATTCAGCCGTCGCATCCGTGATTTGATTCTCCAAAGCAGCGGGAATAAAAATGTCGGCCTTCGTGCTGAAAAAAGTCACATGTTCGATCGGCTCGGCTTTCAGATATCCCCGAACGCCCCCGTGCGCTTTGACATAGGACGAAAGGTCATCCGGATCGATCCCATATTTGTTTGAAATAGATCCCGTTACATCCTCTACAGCGATAAGTTTCGCCCCATGTTTTTTCATCAGACGTGCGGTCCAAGATCCGACATTCCCGAATCCCTGTACGATATAAGTCGCTCCTTTCAAATCCATCCCATGCTCGCTTGCCCACTTTTCAATGAGGAATACAACGCCCTGTCCCGTTGCCTTTTCGCGCCCCTGGCTCCCACCGGACTCAATAGGTTTCCCGGTGACGACATGGACACATCGATTTCTTTCATTGGGCGCGACAGTTGACATATATGTATCCTGTATCCAGGCCATAATCTGGGAGTTTGTGTTCACGTCCGGAGCAGGAATATCATATTCGGGGCCGATGTTGTTCCCCAAGGCATAAGTGAAACGTCTAGAGATTCTTTCCATCTCATCGGAACTAAAATCAGCTGGGTCCAGCTGGATCCCTCCTTTAGCTCCACCGAAAGGAATATTGGTGATCGCGGTCTTCCAGGTCATCAAGGTTGCGAGGGCCTTTATCTCATCGATGTCAACATCAGGATGAAATCGCACCCCCCCCTTGAAAGGTCCCAGGGCATTATTATGCTGCACGCGATAGCCCGTTAAAACCTTCACCCGTCCATCTTTCATCTTGACTGGAAAGTGAACGACGATCTCATTCATCGTCTCTGTCAGGATCTTACAGATATCGGCGTCGAAAGGGACGACTTCTTTAGCTTTTTCCAGTTGTTCTAAGACATGGTTGTAAAGATTAGATTTTTTCTGAAAAGCCCTGTAATAACTGCAGCGCCATACTCCACCTTCGGGCTTAGGAAGGGGACACATATCCTTCAACTCACAATATCTGCATATTCCCTTGAATTTGCTGCCCTCTTCAAGACCAGGCCTCCCATGCTGGTAATACAGGAGCTTCCATTCTTTTCTTGTATCGACAGGTCTGATATCATCCGAATTCCTGATTTTTTGTTCTGAGTTATTCATTTTTTTCTCCTTTCTCAAATTTGCAAAAAACACTATTGCAACTTCGGTGCCAGATTTGAATTTTGACTTTTCGAAAATGTAAGGTTCCAAAAAAAATGTTTTATGTACAGTATAAATTATAGATTTTAAATAAATTAGATATTATTGACATTCTTACAAAAGACTCCCGCTCCTTTTTCATATCATAGAAATCTCTCCAAAAAAACGGGGCGTTTTGCACCGGTGGGACAAACTTCTCCGGATGAAAAATTAGGATGAGGGAAGTCCTTTTATTTTCTTTAATTTTTCCCGGAGTGTTTTTCTATCTATTCCAAGAATCTCTGCGGCTTTGGTTTTGTTGTTGCCTACGCCTGCCAGGACGCTGAGAATGTGTTCGGTCTCCACTTCAGCTAGAGTCCGATGAGGCCCCACTCCCCGCAACGCCGAGTAGCGCATAAGGGAAGGCAAGTCAGGGGCATCGATGGCCTCGCCCTCCGACATGAGGACAAGCCTCTGTATGATGTTCTCTAATTCTCTGACATTCCCGGGCCAATAATAACTCTGTAAGGCCTGTAGGGCATTTTCAGAAAATTTTGGCGCGGATTTTCCAAATTCTTTGGCGAACTTCACGGCAAAATTTTGGATCAGCAACAGGGTATCTCCTTCCCTCTCCCTTAAAGGAGGAATATCTATCGCGATGACATTCAGGCGATAGTACAAATCTTCCCTGAATTCTCCTTTATTTATCAGTTCGAGCAAATCCTTATTCGTAGCAGCAATTATTCTGACGTCTACTTTAATGGGCTGCCTCGCACCCACCATAAAAACCTCTTTATCCTGGAGAACACGGAGAAGCTTGACCTGCATCGAAAGACTTGTTTCACTGATCTCATCCAAAAAAATTGTACCGCCATCAGCTGTTTGAAAAAATCCAGCTCGCGTGTCCACAGCTCCAGTAAATGCGCCCTTCACATATCCAAAAAGTTCACTCTCAAGGAGCGGCTCTGGAATGCCCCCGCAGTTGATGGGAACAAATGGCGTTGAACTGCGCAGGCTGTGGTAATGGATGGCGCGGGCAACAAGCTCTTTCCCGGTGCCGCTCTCGCCGGTTATGAGTATTGTTGCAAAGCTCGATGCAGCCTTTTCAATAGCGCTAAAAATCCCTTGCATCGCTTTCGACTCACCGATAATACCATGATGTATAGGAGGAAGTTCGGGCGGGCGCTTCTGAGCTGCTCTCCGCGTACCCGCTTTCTCAAGAACACGTTCAACGGCCCGCAATAACTCCTCATCAGTGAAAGGTTTGGCCAGGTATTCTTCTGCTCCGGTTTTCACAGCTTCCACTGCTCCTTCGATCGAAGGATAACCCGTAATCATCATCACCTCTGTGTCTTTGAGATTCTCTTGAATGTGTCTTATCAGGCTTAAGCCATCGACTTCAGGCATCTTAAGATCCGTTATCACAAGATCAATCGGTGTTGATTCCAGAATTTTGATAGCTTCCACTGCACCGGGCGATATGGAGACTCTATAACCCCTGGCTTTCAAGTTTCTCTGAATCACTTCCAGGGTATCCGGTGAATCATCCACGACCAGGATGTGCTCTTTGAGTTTTGGATTGTTCAATTTATTCCCCCGACCCAGTTGTGGACTGTCCTTTGACCGGAAGTCGAATCTCAAATTGCGATCCCTGCCCCACTTTGCTCGTAACATGGATGGCACCCTCGTGCGAAGTGACAATGCCATGGACCACAGCCAAACCCAGACCAGTCCCCCTACCTACATCCTTTGTTGTGTAGAAGGGCAGAAATATTTTATTTAGGACGTTTTCGCTCATGCCTACACCTGTATCCTTTACGATGAGCCAAACTGACTCATTCGAAGCTTTTGTTTGTATAGTCAATTCTCCTCCAATTGGCATGGCTTGGATGCTATTGACAACAAGATTGACCAATACCTGAGTGAGTTGAGCAGGATCAGCAATAACCTCTGGAAGATCTTTGGACAAAGAACGCACGACCTTAATTCCTTCTTTCGCACATCTCGACTCCAAAAAATAGAGGCCTTCTTCAACAACCTGATTCAAATTTACCCGAATTTTCCTGGGAGGTGTTTGTCTGGCGAATAACATCAGTTTTTTGACCACTTCGCGCGCATGCAGAGAAGCTTTCACGATTTTCTCTGCGTCTTGTTTTATTTGATCTGGCAAGTCCGGATGCTTATTGATGAGCTGAGAATAACCAAGGACATTGCCTATGGGTTCATTCAATTCATGTGCGACGCCAGCCGATAGCTGACCGATGGTGGCCAGACGATCGGCATGGCGAAGCTGTTCCTGAAGTCTGAGCTTCTCCTCATCAGCCCGTTTCCGTGTGATAATGAGAGAGACCTCTCTAGCGATCGCTTCAATTAAAATGCGCTCCTCCTTCAGAAAAGGGCCTTCGTCGAGTTCTGGTTTCTCCTCGGCATAAAACACTTCAACCTTCCCCTGTGTTTCTCCTTCAACAACAATTTTTGCTTCCTGCGTTTGATCGCTTTCTTGGAAGGGATACGTCACATACGACTTGTCATCCAAGAGAATCCTGGCAGATGCAATATTGGGATAGAGCCAAGCAGGTGGGAGCAGCTTGACAATACCTTGAAGAATTTCTTCCAAAGAGACCTCGGGTTTTTCGGCGAGTTTAGCGATGCCATAGAGACACTTCAGTTCCTTTACACGCTCCCGCAACTCCACTTGCGCGCGCCTGTGAATCAGGGCAATCCCCAGGGATTGAACGACATCTTTGTAAAACTCGAACTCTTCTTTCACAAAAAAATCTGTCGACACACTTTTTAGCTGTAAGAGCCCGATGTTCTGAGCTTCGACTGAAACTGGGATGATTGCGAGAGAAGAAAATTCAGTAACTCCTTGGGATCTGCCTGAGACATCAGTTGCCTCATTCCCAAACAGGAACGCCAGAGAACTCTCTGCATTGCCTGTCCAGAAACTCCCATCCTTTGCAAAGGAAGACAAAGCAGGATCGATCCTCCCTAAAAAAACATCCCCGCAAATTCTGTCGATCCCGGATTCACTCTTCAAAACAGGGAAAATTTTCCCAAACTCATCTTTCTCGGTAGGCATGATCTCAAAGTGAAAAGGCTTGTTGGAAGAACGATCCACTTCACTGCGATAAAATTTCCCCCTTTCCTTCAGCCACATCTCCACAGAATCACAACCTGAGAACTCAATGAGAATTGCAGAGACCTCGCGCAAAAAATCAACTCTCAATAGACCCTGAAAGGCGAAGTGCATAATTCTGTGGGTAAGCGTAAGAAAATCGTCGAGCGAATACTCCCTTTTTGTCATGCTCATTATTTACACTAACAAATCGAACTCTCTTGTCAAGAGACAGTCAATGGAAGCATCTCCAATTCAAAGATATGTTATAAAGGCTGCATAGACATTTTTCTGTGCTCATGCTTAACATAATATTTGTTTCCCCACAAATGCAGCCTATAGGCGTCTTTATCATCCTTTCCGCATGTTATTATTTTGGGCCCCATCACAAGAGAGCTTGTTATTTCCTTGGCCTGGGCCTCCAAAACATCAATGGGGCACCGGTTTTTTTCAGGGGAAAGAATGGCCAGCACTTTTTCCTTTTGTTTGTTCTGCATCATCGGGATAGTAAAAGAGAGTACAATCCTTCCCTCTGAATCGACATTTATGTTCGATATGCCATGATCGAAGTTTAAGGAGATAACCTGAGCGGACATGTTTTTGAGATTCATAATCCTTATAGCCTTGTCCGAATTTCCACTGCCTTTGCTAGAGGATGCGTCCGCCATTGCCTCAACTAAAGCCAGTACTTTTCCGTTCGTATACCGCTTTAAAAGTGTAACTGTTTCGTCAGGATATTCCATAGTCCTAACTGTTTTATTCATCAGATCCCATAATTTGACTGTGTGGTCAAAACTTACTGAATAGATCCGGCCTGAATAATCAACGACCAATGCACTCACCGGTTTTTTGTGTCCTCTGAGCATGACGATTTTTTTGTTGGATAAGTCCCAGATTCCGATCGACCCATCCTCATGGCCGGTGACAGGCTTGATTGTATCAGAGACAGTCAATGCTGTGATCGGCGAGCCGATCGTTTCAAAACGGGCCATTTCTTGTCCTTCAAAAGATACGCGACTGAGTCCACCTTGAGAGTCGAGCACAAAAATATTTCGTCCGCAAAGAGCGATCTTTGAACAATCTTGAACTTTTGTGTGGAATATCCGGTTATCCAAAAAGGTAAGGACAAAGACGTCATCGCCTTTGCCCACTCCGGCAAGTTGATCCTGGGCATAGAAACAGATCTGGACAGGCTTTATATCACTGACTTCGATCGTTCCAAGCAGGTATGGCTGTTCACTCAAACGGTCATTCAATTCCACTTTAAATTTTCTTTCCTCATGAACGAAGGACATGTTCACACTCTTGGGCATGGTCTGTTCGACTAGCAAAAAGTCATCTGTATGAAAGGCAAGCTTTTCCTGTAAGATTTTTTGTGCTTTCAATTCATTATCGAAGTTTCCTATATGGATCAAATTCCCCCATGCCTCGATCCTCCTCTTTTGAAATAACTCCTGGATCTCCTGGCGGTCGAGTCTACAAGAGGTCGAGTTGTCGAGATCATAAAGGATCACAATCCCTTCCCAATAAAAAAGCGTATCTTCGAGGGGCGGTTCTTCAAGGAATGATAAATGCGTGTTGATGCTTTCCAGGGCTCGTTCTCTGTCTTCCAGGTTTGCTCTCCGGGATGAAAAGGTTGCCCGGAAGTTGACCGCCACATCTAGAACCCCTTTGAAATAAAACAGTTCGACAACTCTATGAAAATAGTGTTGGTCCCGACAGCCGTCTAGAAGGATAAGCTTCTTGTCCTTGTTTTCTTCAAGGAACGACTCTATAAAATCATCCGGATCGTCTTTCGCCTCCGAAAGGGGATAATCCTGGTAATACACTGGATCGATGTACTTTTTCAGCCATGTTAAGCCTAAAATCCGGTTGAATATTTTCTGGTCTTTCTTCCTGTCGCGCATCAGATACAGGATCTCATGGGATTTCACCTCCCCAAATCCCTGGGATATGGCCTGACAGAAATAGGTTTTTCCTGTTCCCGAATCTCCATTCACGGCAACGATCGCTCTCCCATTAGTTTTAATAAGCTCTTGGAGTGTCTCGGAAAGCTCGTACAATCCCTTTTGGGCAGGCTTCAAACCCAGAATACTCACAGCTCCGATTTGGTAGAGATAAAGAGCATGCAGAAATTCCGGTAATCCAATTTTTTTGAGCGCACTCACAGCCTCTTCAAAACTGTCTTTATCGTTGACCCGGAGCAAACTCAAGAGAGCGATGATGATGTCAGCGCTCACTCCGTCAAATTTTTCTTTTTGAGCCTTGCCGATCTCCCCTAATGCCCATGCAAGACGTGTCTTTAGCCTTGTAGAAGGATGGTGCACATATTTCAGCAGCGCAGGAAGGGAACGGAGCGAAGCAACGCCGATTTTGCCAAGAGCGAGGATAGCCTCTTCCTTCTGTTCGCGCAGGGAACACACAGTGGTTCCTTTTTGCCCGATCGGATGGACCAGCTGGTCTGGCTCCTCTAAGACCTGAGCGATGGCTTCAACAGCCTCTTCTTCCAAGAGGCCGAGTGTATAGAGAATGTTCTCTCTGATTTTGGTGATGTGAAAGGGATAAAAATGCAATGCTTCGATTAACGTTTCCGTTGAGCGGATATCCTTGAGGACACTGAGTATAACGGCCGCGTGATACTGGATTCCACTGGAAACGTCGATCGAATCATCCAACAAGAGTCTGAGGCATGGCATGAGCAGTGCAGGAGAAGTCTGCGTAACGATTCCCTGCGAGGGCTGTAGCTTTTGGATGATCAATGAAAAAATCTCATCGCATTTTTCAGGATCTATGGTTTTGGATAGGAGCCGATCGATGGAAAGAGCGAGCAAATCTTCTTCGGCAATACGCGGTGGAATGGAATACATAATATCGGAGAAAATTTCTGTCAAATGCTCCAAAAACAGACCGATCCAATCTCCTTCGTGTTCAGCTCCCGATATCCGGTTGAATCTCTTATTCAGTTTTTGGAACCGATTTTTATATTCCTGGCATAAAGATTGGGTTTCCCTGTCCCAATAAGGAACACACAGCTGGCTGTTGATCCGAAACGCCTCATACACAAGGCTCCACACAATGACCTCAAAAACGATCAGGAGGGAATAGCGATCTTTGGGTAAATTTGCTGAGGAATAAAATTGCACGATATCCCTGTCGGCTAGATTTTCGGCCGGACTTTTTGATTTTAGGGGAGTCTCTTTCAGAAGAGCCCATCTGGTCTTTTTTGCCCAAGACCATAACTGACTGTCATGAACGACGAACAAAACCTTTTCGATAAATGTCGACAGCTCCTTTTTGTCAAGATTCCAGATATAAAAGAGCAACTCGTGTGAAGCGCACTCTGGGGGGAGTGCCGGATTTTTTTTCCACTGGCCTTCTGCATC
This sequence comes from uncultured Eubacteriales bacterium, assembly GCA_964406575.1. Lineage (GTDB taxonomy): Bacteria > Acidobacteriota > Aminicenantia > Aminicenantales > Aminicenantaceae > WTAW01. The sequence goes on from CAYOSH010000015.1 coordinate 14,513, forward strand.
AATGAACAGGAGAGTTTTGGGACTAAATTCCCCCAGGATGTCTCCGACTGCCTTCTCGAGACTCTGAAAATCAGCAAAGAGTTCAGACATGTTCAGTGCTGTAAAGAAACCATAACGGCCTAGGATGCTACAAGACCTTCGATATCTTTCTCGAGCTCCGGCGCAACGATCTGCAGAAGCCAGCCTCGTCCATAGGGATCCTTTTTCAAAAGGTTTATGTCCTCCTCGATCGTTTTGTTTATTCGTGCGATTCTTCCTGATGCAGGAGACCAGATCCGATGGATGTGTCCTTCGGCATCAGTGATTCTGGCACACACCTCTCCCTGAATAATGGTCTTATTTTCTGGAGTCAGCTCAATGCGGGTGATTCTTTCCAGGTTCTTGAAAAAATCATAGACGATGCCTATGGTCGCCATGTGTTCTTCTTCTTTGCGCAGCCATGTATGACCACGCATAAGATATAGACCTTCAGGGATAACCGGCGATGGGGTTTTTTCTGTTTCGATCCCCTTGCCCGCCGCTTCCCTGAACGCTCGGGACACAAGGCTTCTCAATTCATCGGGCGTGAAAGGCTTCGGAATATAATCAAAAGCCCCCAACTTTACGGATTGGACGGCTGTTTTAATGGTCGGATAGCCCGTGACTAAAATCACAATGACTTCCGGCCGATTGATTTTTATACTCGTCAGAAGCTCCACGCCACTGATGCCGGGCATCATGAGATCGGTAATGACCAGATCATAGAGCTTTTCCTTATCCATCTGGAGAGCTTCCTCACCGCTCAAGGCCATGTCCACATCATATTCCTCTTTAGTGATTGCCTGGCGGATACTCTTGCAGACATTGATCTCATCGTCCACAACCAGAATTTTCCTTTTGACCATGTCTTCCATCCTTTCCTCCATCATTCAAAAAAGTCTATGTTCCCTTGACCGGCAAGCTGACCGTAAAAGAGGAACCCTGGGATAACTGGCTCTTCACATCGATCCTGCCGTGGTGCTGCTCGATAATTCCATAGCTCACGGCCAATCCCAATCCCGTGCCCCCCCCCTTGGTCGTAAAAAACGGGTCAAACAGCTTTTTTTTCTGTTCGTCGGATATTCCGACGCCTGTATCCAAGCATTCAACCTCGATGAATTGCTCCGATCTTGAAAGCCTGCTGGATATCATTAGCGTGCCCCCTTGGGGCATCGCCTCCGCCGCATTGATAATGAGATTCCAGAAGACCTGCTTTATTTTACTGGCGTCGACTCCGATGAGGGGCAATTTCTTTTCCAGCTTCTTAAAAATTTGAATGTTCTTCAAGGTCACCTGCTTTTCTAAAATGCCGATCACGGTGTTTACGATCTCGTTGATGTCCACATAGCTTTTTTGAGGCGGATTCTGCCGGGCGAATTCAAGGAGCCCTTTGACGATATCACTGCACCTCGAAGTTTCTTCGGAGATCATATTCAGGTTTTCCTGGAAGGGCGATTCTTTTGAAGTTTTTTCCATCATGAGATGCGTGTTGATAAGAATCGACGTCAATGGATTGTTGATCTCATGGGCCACACCCGCGGCGATCTTTCCGAGCGATGCCATTTTTTCGGATTGAATCATCGAATCCTGCATATCCTTTAACTCTTTAGTTCGCTCCTCCACTCGCTTCTCTAAAGTTTTCCCCCATAGGATGAGCTTTTGATTGGCTATCTTTAGAGCATCTGTCATTTGGTTGAAGGATTGAGCCAGCTGTCCTACCTCATCTTGAAAACTAATGTCGACCTTATGATTCATGTCACCTCTTGCAATCTTGTTTGTAGCAAAAACCATGTTCTGAAGAGGTCGAATAATGGTTGATGTTATGAAGAAAAGAATCACAAGAAGGATAATGACACAGAGGACAGCTATACCTGTAAAAGTGATCATAACTTTGTTTCTGAGGTCAATATAGGGCTTCTCGAGCATTCCGACATAAAGGATGCCGATGATTCCGCCATCGATGTTTTTGATTGGCTCATAGGCAGAAATATACCAGGCGTTGACTACAAATGCACGGTGGATCCAAGGCTTCCCCTCCTTCAGCACAGCTTGATTGACTTCTTGAGAGACGCGGGTTCCTATAGCCCTCTCTCCATTTTCCTTTTTGACATTGGTGGAGATTCTCAAATCATGTTGAAAAATAGTGGCCGTGCCAATTTCCCGTCCTTTGTATTTTTCTCCTTTAAAGACAATTTCCTTGACTCTATCGACAATCTCGTAGTCACGGTTGAGAAGGATCCCCCCGTATAGGACGCCGATGATCCTGTAGTCCTCGTCAATGAGCGGAGCCGCAGCTTTGAGCATCATCCCGTCTTCTTCGTGTTTTTTGAGGGAGGGGGCGGCTTTGGGAGTGGGGATGATATCCAAATAGGCCTGTACAGCAAGGTTTTTGTTCTCCTTGACCAGATCTTCTCTAGGGATGATCTGAGTAGACGAAACAATTTCACCTTTTAAAGCTCTGAGGACGAGAGGATCGTGATCCTGTTCATCTCCCCATAAATCAGGTTGGGAGGTCCTGAAAATGATTTTTCCCTGAGAATCTGTCAATGACAGCACATCAAGATTGAATTCTTTTCGGACACGTCCCAAATATTTTAAAAGTGTCTCTCTGTCATTTGTCTTCAAGGAATTTTGTACGGATTCGCGGCTTGAATTGATCCGCACAATATCTCGAATATCGCTGAGCTTTTCGTTGTACACCATCCAAGCTGATGCTAGGTCGTGTTGAACCTTCGCCTGTGCAAGAGAAATAATCGTACGGTGTTCTAGCCGCGTTCCAAAGGTTAATGTGAGCAAACCTCCAAGGGATATGACAGCGAGAAAACTCAGTATAAATTTGTGCCGAAGGGGAAGATTCAGGAATTTATCCAGATATCTTTTAAATTTCATTCAGGCTCTTCTCTTGATCGAAGCATTAGAACAAGATATATCTATAGAATCGAATGATCTAGGTGAGTAAAACCTCCTCTGGGATTATATTTTGTATCCAAGTCAATCTTCTTTTTTATGTGTAAACCTGACTCAGGAAAACAGGTCCGACAATGTCACCTCCCCAAGAATCAAGGTGACTCGGCCGAGTATCAGCTTGAGTTCGCCCGCCTATGTCCACAAGTTCTCTTTCAGTCCAGATATCCCATTTGTTTTAACTGACTTTTTATTAAATTGAGATCTTCTGGTTCTAGCTCTTTCGTCACGGGGATATTGCTCAAAGGATGTTTGATCCGGCCCCATTCGATTTTTTCCCAGACTCTCTCATGAAAGTAATAGAGAACGACTCGGATGCTGTGGAAGAGTAATGTGATGAGGGACATTTCTTTCCAGCTCTTTGTGATCATCAGCGATATTCCCCCCAAAATAACGATACCTATTATTCTCCACACGAAAGACTTGGCCCATGCCCTCTTCCTCGTGTCCACAGTTTTTATTTTTTTCAACTAACACTCCTATAGCACTCTTATAAGAGCGTTATAATTAATCTACTATGAAAAGTCAAGCCCGCTTTAAAAAAAATTTGCAGAAAAAAGTTATTGTTCTCGCAAAGCTCAATCAGACTTTATCAACCTTGTACTCGCCGCTGGCTTTCCCCATTCTTGTCTTTCAAGTTTCAGAAGCTCAAGGAGAGAATTCCAACTTGCATAGTCATTCATCAAAAAATCCAAGACCAGCTTCAATACCCATTTTTTTCGCTTTCCCCTTATTGCGCTTTGACTGGCCATATCTCCATCCAATCAAGGATCTCTGCCGAGAATTTTATCCCTTGCCTTCGGCAGATAAACAGTAAAAACGCTTCCTTTCCCTAGCTCACTGGAGACCTCTATGGACCCGCCGTGGGCGTCAACAATTTTTTTCGCGATGGTTAGTCCCAATCCCGAACCCTTATCTCCTTTCCGTTTGCTCCTGTCTATCTGGTAAAACTGATCAAAGATATTAGGGAGGTGCTCAAGCGCGATCCCAACTCCTGTATCCTCAATATGCACCTGGATGAGGTTGTCTATTTCTTTGATGGATACGGTAACGCTTCCGCTGGGTTTATTATATTTGATCGCGTTGCTGATGAGGTTTGAGAAAACCTGTTCCAATGAATCTTCATCGCCCAGCACGACATCGCTCCCAACGGGGGAAACGAGTTTAAGTGAGATGTTACTTTCTTCAGTGACAGGTTTTAAAAACTCCACTATTTTTAATAAGAGAGAACTCAAAGATGTCGGTTTCAGCTTATTAACGATTTGGCCGCTGTTCATCCTGGCAACACTCAACCAGTCATTGATCAAGTTCAGCAGGCCTTCTAACCTCTCTCTGGCTTTAAGGATCATTTCCTTTTGTTTCTCTTCGACCGGTCCTATCATCCCTGCAAGGATAACTTCAAAATATTGAGCGACGGCAACAATCGGACTCCGCAACTGATGGGACACCATGGTGATAAAATTTTCCTCCATAAGTTTCTTTTCTTCCCGGAGCCTCTTTGTTTCCCGAATGAGTTTCTTCCTCTCGACCCCACGCCTCATGATGATCCTCAGCTCTTCTGGGGAGAAGGGTTTGGGGAGGAAGTCATAAGCTCCCTTTTTCATCGCCTCGACTGCTGATTCCACTGTGGCGTATCCCGTGATAACGATAGGAATTATATCTCGATCGATCTCTTTGACTTTTTCCAGCACCTCTGGTCCGCTCATACGGGGCATTTTGAGATCGATTATGACAAAATCCGGCTTATCCGCTTCGATCTTTTCAAGACCTAAAATGCCATTTTCCGCAGTGTCTGTTTCGAATCCCTCCTTTTCCAGGATCATGCGGCACGAGTCCCTCATCGATTCTTCATCATCGATCACGAGTACTTTGAATCTACTTTTATCCATCTGTCTTTCCATCACATAATATTGCTGTGTTAAAATTAGGGCAGGATTGCCCCTCCCTCCAGCTCTATTCCTACCTCATTGAAAAGTCCTGGCTATCTTTGGGCATCTTCTCCTGTGTCATTTCTCCAAGAACTTCGCAATACGAGCCAGCAGGTCGTCTGGCTTTACAGGCTTATCGATGTAATCATTAGGCCCAGCCATCCCTTGCTCCATACCATCAAACTGAAACCTTGAGCCAGTCAATTCCTTTACGGCTGACACAAAAATCACTGGAGTGTTTTTCACCTCTGCGAATTCCTTTGATGTTTTGATGGCGTTGCACAGTGAAAACCCATCGAATAGGCTGTCCATCATGATGTCAAGGAGAATCAGATCGGGTTTTTCTTCGAGAACCCTATCCTTCCCTTCCTTTGGATTTGAAGCGGTTACGACTTCATAAAGCGCCGATTTCAAGATTGTTGTCACTGCATCCGTGAAATCTGGGTCGTCGTCGATCACCATTATTTTTTTGCCTTTTGTTTTTTCCATTCTTTCCTCCTCTATGGGTTTAGCGCGTTGTTGATAACTAGTCTTAACTCGTCTTTGCCAAAAGATTTGATGAAATAATAGTAGATATCCTGTTCCCGGACTTTCGACTCCAGTTCCATGCTGTTTTTTTTCGCAGTCATGATAACTTTGATCTTTGGATCGATCTTCCGGAATATAGAAACAGCATCAAAGCCCTTCATTTCCGGAAGGTCCACATCCATGATGAGACAGTCATAGCTATCCACGGTGACCTTCTTGAGCGCATCCGAGAGCCCTTTTCCCGTTTCAACTGAAAAATTGTACTGCCGCAAGTACGTGGCCATGACATTCCTATCATTTTCATCCGGATCGATGATCAGAATTCTTTTTTCTGAGTCTATCATCGCATTTACTCAAAAATCAATTCAGATTCATCCCATCCAATAATTCGTGAAGAACTGTTTTCATGGCTTTCCTCACAGGAGGGCTGATTTCGCCTCCATTCGCGGTAGACAGAGGCTGAATGCCGAGCAGGTAGGCGTTTTTTAGCGTCTTATAATTCATCAAGCCTGAAACGATCGGAAGAAACTTATGGCTCAACGGTGCATTAATCAACACATGATTCATGGAAAGGAGGGTGACTTTACCTGTTTCTTCATTAAAATCGATGGCATCCAGAAATATGAGCGGGCGATCAGCAGTGCCTTCCCATAAGGTTTCATCTTCTTCAATTTCAGATTCAAGGAAAACACAGTTGTTTCCATGTTTCCTCAATTCCAGCGCGAGTTGGATACCCACTCCGTCATCCGATAGATCGGGGCATCCAACTCCAATGAAAACGGGCGAGTGTTTTTCCATTATTCTTTTGAGCTTGTTCTTCCAATCGTCTGTCGGAGCTTTTTTGACTTTTGCCATATGCGCCGAACAGCTAATGCAGGGGTCAAACGCCCGCACAACAAGCTCCAACCGATCCCTGATCTGATCCTCTTTTTTCCCGCTGTCAAGGAGCTTTTGAGCTGCAATGTAGCAGTACCGTTCGATATCTTCGGCATTCTGGGCTGTGGGAGTGACGATATCCACGTGATAAACAAGCCCGTCTTTGACTTCATGATGGTGAATGAGAAGTCCTCGAGGAGCCTCGACCAGTCCTGTGCCGGCCCCTTCTTTTATCTTGTAAGGAACGATGGCAGGATCTTCGGAGTGTTGAACGATTTCGTCGACCAATTCGGGGATCCTCTCAAAGCAGTAGAGAATTTCAAGGGCTTGGGCTGCATTGTGAAAAAGCGGATTGGTCTTCCAACGGTCGTTGAAATATTTTTTATACATCTTGCCTGATTCATTCTTCAATCTTTTGCCCATCACATTCACTCGGGCAAGGGCACCCACCGAGTAAGGCTTGCCATTGAACCGGCTCCGTTTCGCATACGAGTGAGAAACGATGAATTCGTTCGTCAATTTTTTGTAATCGTCACGAAAAAACCTCTCCCCTGTGGAAAGCAAGATCTCGTCACCCCAAAAGCCGTATGCCTCATTGCCGGGATCACAACAGGCATACACAGTGCCGTCTTCAGGACAATCCGGATAGTCAAGCTCACAGAACAGGTTCAGGGTTTTAAAGACAAAAGGCATAAACTGGATCGCCCGGCTTTTCATCCAATACAATTCTTTCTCAGCCGGGAACCTTCCGAAACCCCCGATCACTGGATTTTCCCCATGAATATATCGTCCGCCGACCACTTTCATGATATGGTTTCCGAAATGTTTCATCTCCAATGCGATCTTCACTTCGAGATCGTACTTGGAGGCCATGGCGATAGCGTTCGGAAATCCCACATAGTCGGGGAGTGCAAGGTAATACACATGGAGCGAGTGGCTCTCGATCATTTCACCCATGTGCATCAATTCACGTAAGAGGACAACTTTCGGAGGGACTTCAACAGAGAGGGCATTCTCCATGGCACGGAGTACGGCATTCTTGTGAGAGATCGAACAAATGGCACAAATCCGCGGAGACATGCTGACGTCCTCCTCCGGAGTTCTCCCCACAGTCAACCTCTCTATAAGACGGGGGCCCTCATTGATCGTGAATTTTACGTCTGTGACCGCTTTCCCATCGATGGTGGCCGATATTCCTCCATTGCCCTCGACACGGGCCAAAGGGTCCACACTTATCCTTTTCATGCTCGCTCCTTTTCCAGTTGATCGAAGAATGTTGGGGTTTTTGTACCTGAGTAATTGGCCAAAATCTTCTTTATGAATTCTGTATCAAATCCTTTGTCTTTAAGAAGATAGAATTCAGAGACGGCATTGGCTCCTTCCACAGGGCCCCAGCACCCCAAACATGGCAGGTTATGATTGATACAAACTGAACCACATCCGTCTGCAGTAAGAGGGCCCAGGCAGGGAAGTCCCTGTTTGAGCAAACATAAATTTTCATTGTATTTACAGCTCACACAGACGGGCCTTGGATATTTTTCAGGGGGACTTCCTCCTACCAGCCGTGTAAAAAAGTTCAAAAATTGCTCTTTGCTGATGGGGCAACCGGGCAGATAAAAATCCACATCGATATAGGCGTCGATCGGTTTGGATTGAATAGCTTTTCTATGCGTCATCTCGGTATGACCATACACCAACTCGAGATTCTTTTCCCACTCCCGGGGATCTGTGAATCTAGCCTGGAGGCCGCCCGCTGTGGCGCACAGACCGATGGCCACCACGATCTTTGCCCTTTGGCGGATATCCTTCAGCTCCTCGACCTCCGTCTCTGTCGTCACCGATCCCTCAACCAATGCCACGTCGAGTGCTCCGTCGATGTTGTCACTTTTGGCCATTAGAAAGGACTGGATATCGGCAGCCTGAAATATGTCCAGGAGCTCTTCTTCGCAGTCAAGAATGAGGAGCGCATCTCCCGCACAACCTGTCAGTTCATAAATCCCAATTTTCGGTATATTGTTTTTCATTTTTTCCCCTTAGATGAGTTCCCTCATGTGGATCACATCCCAATACGTGAAAACAGGACCATCGATACATGTGTAGATGTAGTCGATCGCGCAGTGGCCGCATTTGCCCACACCACATTTCATCCGTCTTTCCAGTGTCATCAAGATCTGATCTTTGGGGATGTTCAACTTGATGAATTCTTCGATAACAAATTTGTACATGATGGGGGGACCACAGACTAATCCGTAAGTTGATGAGGAATCGATTGCCTTTATTTTAGGAAAGATGGTGGTGACCACCCCGATGTTTTCCTTCCATCCTCCCGAATCATCTTGATCCACAGTCAGAAAACACTCCAGGTCCTCTCTCTCCTTAAGAGACAAAAACTCATCCCTGAATATCATATCTGATGGTGTTCTCGCTCCATGGAGAAGGATCACCCTGTTGAAGAGATCACGATTGTCCAGGCAATAGAGAAGGACAGAGCGAAGAGGAGCGACGCCCAGCCCTCCCATGACTATCATTACGTCTTTGTCCTCCATATTTTCAACAGGGAAGCCATTCCCGTAGGGCCCCCGCACTCCGATGACATCATTCTCCTTAAGCCTGAAAAGAGCATCTGTCACGGTCCCTTTCTTCTGGATGCAAAATTCCAGCAGTCCCGGCCGTGATGGGCTCGAAGAGATGCAAAATGGAGCTTCTCCAGAACCCTGTACAGATACCATGGCAAACTGGCCGGGTTTGTACTTGAAGGAAAGAGCTTTCTCCATATCCCTGAATCGCACCTGGAAAAACTTCACGTCTTTTGTGAGATAACGTGTGTTCACTATCCGTGCCGATTCTGGCAAAAATGGGTTGTCTTGTGCTTTTTCTTTGATTTCACCATTCATTTGGCTACCTCTTTGCTGAGTCTTTTCCAAAAGGAATCAATACTATTCCCATCCAGTGTTTTCGCGACAGTCAAAACATTGATATCCACTGGACAGGTTGCCACACATCGGCCACAGCCGACACATGCGGGTTTTCCATATTTTGATATATAGGCCTGAAACTTGTGGGTATACCACAACTTAAGACGATCGGACCTTTGTTCCCGGAAATTCTCCCCTCCCGCAACTCCTGAATAGTACTCGAGAGTACAGGCATCCCAGCAACGGTTGACGTTTGCACAATTCTTTCCCAAAACGGGTTTGTCCTCGACATTGTAACAATTACATGTCGGGCATACATTGGAACAGGAGCCGCAGGCCAAGCAGGCAGTGCCTAACTCCTCCCAGAGGGGATCGTTATACTTGAGTTCCATGAGATCGGGCATGGCCGTGAAATTGATCTCAGCTTGGAACGCCTTATCTTTTTCCTCTCGCCTTTGGATAAAACTCTGAATGTCCTTTTCCTTGATCTCTTCCTCAAAGAGATCGGGTTTCAAACGGATGAGGTCATCTCCACGGCTGGAACCGATCCAAACCAAATAATCTTGATTGAGATCTGTAAAGAACAAATCGTATCCTTCTTCAACAATATGGGTATTGGTAGATTTGCACAAACAATTCTCATCAGGCCAGCATGAATGTCCGAGAACGATCGTGTTCTTTCGTGACTCTAAGTAATAGGGGTCTTCGTACGAGTGGGAGTAGAATTTGTCCATGATGAGCAAGCCATGGATGTCACAGGGATGGATACCGAATAGGATTCTTTTGGCCACATGGGAAAAATTCGGTTCGTACTCGATTCCTGCCACCTGGAACATATCGAACTTTGGAGGAAGAATGATGTTCCGCGGGGGAAGAAGGGTTCGCGTGTAGTCGAGGTCGATGAGGGAAAGATCCTCAACGATCTGAAAACAGTGCCTGTCGCTGTATTTTTTTACTGGCGCCCATAGATCTGCGTTTTTTGAGATTCCTTCAAGGAAGGGAGAAAGATTCTTTTTTTTGAGTTTTACAATTTTCATCTTTTTATTCCTTTCGAAAGACTAAAAGATCCTGTTTGATTCTATCTTGGTCGGATGAAGAGAAATCGCGTCTTTGCAGTTCATCGTCCGGTTCAAGTGAGACTCCTATGCAAGTTGCATGCCGAAACACTTTATCAATAGAAAATTCCCGGCTTTTTTAAGTTACCAGGAGAATATGTGCTTATCCTAATGAAAATCAGCTATGAGTGATACAGAGCGGAGATGAAGAAATGTGGAATAATTCCCTAGTTGCTGTACAGTTTTGACTTACTGGATAACGCTATTGGATGTTATATCGTTTGAGCTTGGAGAGGAGGGTTTTCCTGTCGATCCCAAGGATTTTGGCTGTTTGGCTTTTATTCCCGTGCAGGCTGTAGAATACAACTTTAATGTATTCTTCTTCGATCTGATCCAATGCTTTGTACCTTCCCCCGACTGTCTCGAAAATAGTCGAAGTTGAACCGATCCCATGATAGATCAGGTCCTCTAGCCCGATTTGATCGTTCCGGACAAGAACAACCGCGCGCTCGATCGTGTTTTCCAGTTCCCGAATGTTCCCGGGCCAACTGTGCTCCATCAAAAGTTTACCAGCTTTGGGATCGATTCCTTCGATGTTTTTTTTTGATCTTTTGTTATACTTGCGGAGGAAGTGATCGACGAGGAGGGGAATATCTTCTTTTCGATCCCTCAAAGGGGGGAGATGGATAGGCACAACACTCAAGCGATAGAAGAGATCCTCCCTAAATTTGCCTTCTTTCACAGCTTCTGTCAGGTTCTCATGTGTGGCAGCAATGATCCGGACATCTATTTTAATGGGTTTTGAACTCCCAACCCGTGTGATCTCTTTCTCCTGTATGACCCTGAGAAGCTTTGCCTGGATGTTGAGGCTGATATTGCTGATCTCATCCAGGAAAATTGTCCCTCCGTGAGCCACTTCGAACCGACCGTGTTTAGTCTCATAAGCTCCCGTGAAAGATCCTCTCGTGTGGCCGAAAAGCTCGCTTTCGAAAAGTGTCTCCACCAAAGCACCGCAGTCCACAACAACGAAGGGACCGTTACGCCTGAGGCTATGGCTGTGAATCTCTCGCGCCAGCATTTCTTTTCCTGTCCCGCTCTCTCCTGTGATCAGAACAGTACTCTCTGAGGGGCTAACTCTTTTAACCATATCCAGAACGACATTCATGGCTTCGCTTTTTCCGACGATGAGGTCAAACTCACTTTTTGCCTCCAGTTCCTTGCGCAAGTAAAGATTTTCCATGAGCATCTTTCGGTTGTTCAGGGCTTTTCTGATGGTCACCCGCAACTCATTGGGACTGAACGGTTTGGCCATATAATCAAAGGCCCCTTGTTTCATGGCTTCGACTGCCGATTCCACGGAGGCATAGCCTGTCATGATGATGACGGGCGTTACAGGATTTTCCGCCTTTATTCGGTCCAATACCTCTATTCCATCCAAACCTGGCAGTTTTAAATCAAGAAGAACCGCTTGAAAGGATTCGCTGCTGAAAAGTTTGAGACCTCCCTCGCCATCTTGAGCCGCCTTGATAGAATACCCGGCTTTTTCGAGGACCTGAGTGCATGAATCCAAAATGGCTTCATCATCATCGATGATGAGAATCTTGGCTTTTTCAGTCATCCTCAATTCCTCCAGCAATAGGGAGCTTTATCGTAAAGGTGGCCCCTTCCCCAAATGTGCTCTGGACGTCGATCGTTCCTTGATGTTTACGAATAATGCTGTAGCTGATCGAAAGGCCCAGACCAGTTCCGTGTCCAACCTCTTTGGTTGTAAAAAAAGGATCGAAGATCTTTTCCATGTCCTCTTCTCTTATCCCCGGTCCTGTATCTGAGAAATCAATGATAAGGTCTTCTCCATCTGAACTCAGGGACGTTCGCAGCGTCAACCGGCCTTCTCCTTGCATGGCATCGGCAGCATTGAGGATGATATTCATGAACACCTGCTGGAGTTGAGCACTGTCTGCGACTATGAGAGGAAGGTCCGCTGAATACCGCTTTTCAACCTGGATATTCTGAAAAAGGCTTTGAGATTCAATAAGAGAGAGTGACTTATTCAGGAGTTCGTTCACATTCGTCAATGTGGCTTCGGGCTCCTTGGGCCGCGCAAACTCAAGCAGCCCCTTGACAATATCTTTACATCGGGTCGTCTCTTTGACGATCTTCTCCAGGTTGTTATGATAGGGGCTGTTTTTATCTAGGTCCTCAAGCAGAAGATGACTGTAAATGAGTATTCCTCCCAGGGGATTGTTGATCTCATGAGCAACACCGGCAGCCAGTTTGCCCAGGGATGCCAGCTTCTCCGTCTGGAAAAGATGAGCCTGAGCTTCTCTCAATTCTTTTGTTCTCTCCTCCACCTTTTTCTCTAAGGTTCTGCCCCATTCGATGAGTTTCTCATTAGCTGTCTTCAGGTCGGTCGTCATCTGATTGAAAGAATCGGCTAAGATACCGACCTCATCCTTGGATTTGACATCGACCTTATGGGACAGATCCCCTTCAGCTATTCTTTGTGTGGCGAAGACCATCTCCTTGATGGGGTGAATGATCCGCGTTGTTGAGATAAAGAGAAGAATCAAAAGCAACACAACGCTGAGGATCGCAATGACACTAAAAGCCAGTATGACGCGATTAGTGGTATCGATGTACGGCCTTTCCAGCACTCCCACATAAAGAATACCGATGATATCTCCAGAAATGTTCCTGATCGGCTCATAAGCGGTAATATACCAATCGTTGACCACGAATGCACGGTCGATCCATGGTTTCCCTTCAACAAGAACAGCCTGGCTCACCTCTTTGGAGACACGGGTCCCGATGGCTCTGTTGCCTGCTTCATCTTTGACATTTGTTGAGATGCGAAGGTCGTGTTGAAATATCGTCGCTGTACCGATCTCGCGGCCCTTGTATTTCTCGTCCTTGTAGACAATTTCCTTCACGCGATCGACAATTTCATAATTCCGGTTGATGAGAAGCCCACCATAGAGAACACCGAGTATTTCACCGTTCTCATCCACAACGGCGGATGCGGCCTTGAGCATCATTCCATTCTCTTCCCGCTTCTCGGGTCTCTGTGCCGCTTTGGGAGTCTCTATAAATACCATATAGGCTTGTTCGGCCAATTCCGGGGCTTCTTTCAGGAGCTCAGACCGGGTGACAATTTGAGGGAAGGAACAAATTCCGCCCTTCAAGGCCATACTGATGACTTCATCTTCAGCTTGAGAATCTCCGATTACCTCAGGATTTCTGGTTCTGAGAATAACTTTTCCCTTGTTATCTGTGAGGGTTAGGATATCCAGGCCATTCTCGTTCCGCACCCGAGAGAGGTACTTAAAGAGAATATCTTGCCGATCATGTTTGATGGCGTCCTGGATGCTTTCTCTCGAAGCTGTGAAATCGACAATTTCTTTGACATCATTCAATTTTTCGTTAAACACCATCCATGCTGCCGCTAAATCGTGTTCGACTTTAGCTTGAGCCTGGGAAATGATTGTCCTTTTGACCAGGCGCGACCCAAAATACAACGATAACGATCCTCCCACGATTATGACCACGAGGAAGCTGATAATGATTTTGGTCCGTAATGAAAGAGGTTGAACGTTCATAGCGACCACATAGCTAAATATGATTGAGAAGTTGATTATACAAAAATGAGCAACGTCAAACAAATGGAGCTTTATATGAAAAAGCTTATCGTTTATAATAAAAAACCATTCTTGACTATTCAGGTTGTCAAGCTTATATGGAAGAAAATCGAGAGAACACCGTCTAATATTTGTAAGTGATTATAATGCATCTCAGCATTTTAGTAATGTAACATAAGAAATAGATGTATTTTCTCGCTCAGTTGTTTCGCGCGCTGAGAAAAAAGTGTTTCAAACGTGCGACAAGAATGAATCGGAAATAAACGAAATGGTGGTATCATGCGAAAACTAGTCATATTTATGTTAGCTGCGATATTCTTACTGACATTCGGCTGCGGAAAATCCGATAAAGCCGGCACTGAGGGAAAAACAGACCCTCATCAGGTGGAACAGACAGGAGGCAAAAGATCTCCAGATCAAGGAGATTTGCAAAAAAGAGAGGAAGAGAAACCGCAGGCAGATTCTCGAGAAGGGGGCAAAACAGGAGTCGACCTGAAAGACATCGATGTCGACAAACTCGATATTCCGGACAGCATGAAAGAAGCGATCAAATCGGGCCGGATTCCCAAAGAACGGGTCAGGGAAATGCTCGCCCGAATGGGACAAGGCGGTGAGGGCGGAGAAGGCAACGCCGCTCTCGTGAATGTGAAGCCGGTTGAAAGGAAAAACCTGAATTCGTACCTGGTTCTCAACGGCATTGTGGAACCGGAGCGCAAAGTCGAGATCTTTGCCAGGCTTTCCGCCTATGTGAAACAGATCGTGAAGGAAGAAGGGGCATACGTCAAAGAAAACGACGTACTTGCTCTCCTAGATGACAAAGAAATAATGATCAGCTACCAGCAGGCGAAGATCCAGCTGGAACAGGCAAAGCTCGCCCTCGAGGAGGCAGAAGCCAATTTCAACCGGAGTCAAGAACTCATCAAAAAAGACCTGATTTCCGAGCAAGAGTTCCAGACCACCGAAGCGACGTCCAAGCAAAGACAGCTCGATTATGAAAACCGGCAGGAAAACTTCAAAAATCTCGAACTCCAGCTGAATTGGACAAAGATACGGTCGCTCTCTGATGGCTATATCACCGAACGCCTGATTGAAGTCGGAACCAGAGTAAACGCCAACCAGCAGGTCTTCACGATTGAGGACTTTTCGCCCTTGTTGATCCGGGTCTATGTCCCGACATCCGACTCTATCAAGCTGAAAACAGGCATGCCCGCCGAAGTCAATACAGAAATCATTGAAGGATCCACGTTTCAGGGAAGTGTCAAATTGATCAATCCGCGGGTTGATGTCCAGACAGGAACAGTTAAAGTGACGATCGAAGTCTTCGATGAGACTCTGCATCTCAAACCAGGTATGTTTGTAGAGACCAAAATCGTTATCGGGAACAAGGAAAACGTACTAGTCATCCCGCGGAAAGCCATCCTTTATAAGCAGAACAAAACTTTCGTCTTTGTGATGGATCAAAATATGGTTTCTCAACGGGAGATCACGCTGGGGCTTAGGGAAGAAGATTATGTCGAAGTCCTGAGCGGCCTTGAGCCAGGTGAGGTCATCGTGACAGTCGGTGTGGAAGGCCTGGAAGACGGAGAAAGGGTCGAAGTCGTTCAATGAAACTCGTCAAGTTTTCCATCAATCATCCTGTATCCATCTTTATGTTCACCTTGGCGGCGATCATCTTCGGATTCATCTCTTATTCAAAACTGCGGCTGAACCTCCTCCCGAAGATCTCTTACCCCACTCTGACCATCCAAACCGAATATCCGGGAACCGCTCCTTCTGAGATCGAGAACATCATCTCTAAACCCATCGAAGAAACTTGCGGCGTTGTGGACAACGTTGTGCGCATTTCTTCGGTATCCCGGGCAGAGCTCTCCGAAGTTACAATTGAATTCGCCTGGCACACCAACATGGATTTTGCCACATTGAAGCTCAGGGAAAAGCTGGACCTTATCCGGCTTCCTGTCGGCGCTGCAAAACCCATCATCCTCAGGTACGACCCCAATCAGGAACCGATCATGAAACTGGGGCTAACCGGAGACATGGACCTCGCTCGCATTCGTTATATCGCCGAAAGAGAGGTCAAACAATCCCTGGAGACGATCGAAGGCGTGGCTGCCTGTTCAATCTCTGGAGGGCTGGAGGACGAGATCCATATTGACCTAGATGAGCAAAAGCTCAGCCTGCTCAATATCCCGATAACCACAGTGGCCAGCCGCTTGGCCCAGGAGAACGTCAATCTTTCAGCAGGAATACTCAAGCAAAAAGACAGCCAGTACCTGGTCCGGACAGTAAATCAGTTCGTCGAAGTCGAGGAGATCAAAAACATCATCATCGAAAAGCGCGGGGATGTCCAGATCACCCTCGGAAGTATCGCTGATGTCTACCGGGGATACAAGGAACGGAAGGTCATCTCGCGGATCAATGGCCGGGAATGCATCGAAGCGGCCATCTACCGCGCTGCGGACGCCAACACAGTTTCCGTATCCAATGCCGTAACTGAAAGACTCATACACGTTCGTGAAAATATCCTGCAGCCTAGGGGCATGGACTACCTGGTGATCACCAACCAGGCAAAATTCATCAAGAACACTATAAACGAGGTCAAACGGACCGCTGTGATCGGGGGGTGTCTTGCTATACTGGTCCTCCTCTATTTCTTGAAAAATTTTCGGAGCACATTGATCATCGGTGCGGCCATTCCCATTTCGGTGATCATCACATTCTTCCTGATGTATTCATCCAACATCACTCTGAACATCATCTCCCTCGGAGGCCTGGCATTAGGGATCGGGATGCTGGTGGACAACTCGATCGTGGTGCTGGAGTCTATCCAACGATACAGAGAAAAAGGGGCCGACCTCTACACGGCTGCACTCGAGGGAACATCCGAGGTAGCGGGAGCTGTCACCGCTTCCACATTCACCACTGTGGCCGTTTTCTTCCCCATTGTTTTTGTCGAAGGGATTGCAGGGCAGTTGTTCAAGGATATGGCGCTCACTGTCACCTATTCGCTGCTAGCCTCACTGGTTGTCTCGCTGACGCTTGTACCCATGCTAAACTCCACTCTTCGCCGGGAGACGACCAAAGAAAAACTGACCGGTTGGCTCAAGTTCATTTTTAAACCTTTAGATAAAGTGTACGATAAATTCTTTGAGAGCTACAAAAAATCTCAAGATATTTCTTTTGCGCGGAGAAAAATTATCGTTGCCTCTGTTATTGTTCTGTTCTTTGTCTGCATCTTTATATCCCGCTTCATGGGGCAGGAACTCATCCCTGTCATCTCTCAGGGAGAATTCCTGATAAATATCGAGTTCCAACCGGGAACATCCCTGAAAGAGAATGCGGCCATTGTCTCAGACATCTCCAAGACTCTACAGCAGTATAAAGAGATCGATAGCATCTACGAGCTGGTCGGAAAAGGGTCCAGAGGGGGCATTTCTTTTCAGGAAGAGCGTGAGAATCTTTCGGAATTCACCGTCCGATTGAAACAGGGAATCCTTGGGAAAAAGGAAGACTGCATCATGGACCGTGTCAGGGCCGACCTGGAAAAATTCCCCACGACCAAGGCGAAAGTCTACAAACCTCGCCTCTTTTCTTTTAAGGCCCCGCTGGAAGTGGTGGTCTCGAGCAACAATCTTGAGGTCATCAAAAGGGTTTCCGATGAGCTCCTCGAGAAACTTAGGGGCATTGAAGGGATAATTGACCTCAAATCCAGCATGGAAGAGGGATATCCGGAGATTCAGATCGTCTTTAACCGCGCCATTCTGGCCTCGCAGAACATGACCATCAACTCAGTGGGTTCTCAGATCCGGAACATGATCGAAGGAGAAGTCTCCACTCGTTTTATAGAGAGCGACCGCGAAGTCGACATCCGTGTCCGCCTCTCAGAGGATTCCCGCGACCGTGTGGACAAGATCAACCGCATCAACATCCAAAACGGAATGGGTGTTATGGTGCCGCTCAAAGCCCTGGCGGATATCCGGATCAGTGAAGGCCCAGCAGAAATCAGGCGGATCCGGCAACAGAAATCTGCTGTCATCACCGGTAATATCTCCGGCATTTCTCTGGATGACGCCAAAGAACAAGTGCTGTCAAAGGTTCAAAGCATAGACCGGCCTCCCGATTGTTCGATCTACCTGGCAGGTCAGAGCATGGAGCAGGATGTGGCTTTTTCCTCCATGATCTTCGCTATTTTTCTCGCGATCTTCCTGGTTTATCTAGTGATGGCCTCCCAGTTCGAGTCCTTCAAGAAACCATTCATCATCATGTTCACGATCCCTTTGGGCATCATCGGAGTGGTGATCATCGGATTTATCTTCAGCATGTCCATCAACGTAATCGTGCTCATCGGCCTGGTCATTCTCTCTGGTATCATCGTGAACAACGCCATCGTCCTTGTGGATTATATCGGAAAGCTCCAGGATCAGGGGATGAAAAAATTGGAGGCCATCAAGACCGCAGCTCAGGTGAGATGGCGACCCATCTTGATGACGACGATCACCACAGTCCTGGGACTACTGCCCATGGCTCTGGATTTTAACGAGGGTTTCGAGATCCGTATCCCTCTAGCATTGACCCTCATTGGCGGCCTGATCTTCGGCACATTCCTCACGCTCGTCTTTATCCCCTTGATCTACGACTGGGTTGTCAGAGAAAAACAAACCACTGGTGAAAGCGAATCCAAGTTGATTCAATTATTAAAAAGTGTGAAACCCACTCTTTCTCCAGAGAGCGCAAAAAAGAGAGAGACATGAATCTTCCTCAATTTGCTATAAAAAAACCAGTGTCCGTGATAGTGGTGATGTTGGTCTTTGTCACCATAGGGATCATCTCCATCGTTAAACTCCCGTTGGAGATGATGCCAGATACATCTTTTCCGGGACTAATGGTCCAAGTCCCCTACCCCTCCTCATCCCCTGAAGAAGTGGAGCGGATCATTACGCGTCCTCTGGAAGATATCCTCTCCACGATCAACAACCTGGACAGCATAAGCTCCACATCGTCCTCTTCCTCCTCCAACATCCACATGCAGTTCAAGGGAGGGACCAACATGGATCTAGCCACCATGGAGATCCGAGACAAGATCGACCAGATCCGCAACGAATTACCGGACGACATCGAGAATATCCGCATCCGCCGATTTTCCTTTAATGACCGCCCAGTGATCCAGTTCAGCCTGGCTCTTCCGGGTGACCTCGACAACCTCTACTACTGGTCGGAAAATTACATCACACAAGAGCTAGAGCGGATCGAAGGGGTTGCCAATGTGGATATTCGAGGAATCCGGAACAAAGTCCTCACCATATACTTGAAACCAGAGGTCTTCTATTCCTCCTCGATCCGGATCATGGACCTCATCAACACTATCCGCAACAACAACATCAACATTTCGGCCGGATATGTTGAGGACGAACAGGTTCGTTATGTCACGCGAATTCCGGGTGAGTTAAAAGTCCTTGAGGAAGTCAAAAGGCTTCCTCTCAATGAAAAAGGCTTGACTATCGCCGATGTGGCCCATGTGACCTATGACTATCCGGAGAAGGACGACTTTAACCGGCTCAATGGAAATGAGACTGTCCGCTTCCAGATCTATCGCGCTTCGAATGCCAATATCGTCGATGTGTGTAATGCGGTCAAAGAAACTATGGCACAGATCAAGGAGAGCGAATCTTCTCTGAAGAATATGAATGTCATCTACTACTGGGACCAATCCGAGGATATCTTGAGCAGTCTTAAGGATCTGACACTATCGGGGGTTGTTGGTGGGCTTCTTGCTGTGATCGTGCTGTTTGTCTTCCTGAGGAAATTCAGGACCACTGTGATCATTGCCATTGCCATACCCATGGCGATGGTCTTCACCTTCAGTTTTATGTATCTCTACCGGGCGATTTTCCGATCTGCGATAACCATCAACATCATATCGTTGAGCGGCCTGATGATGGCTGTGGGCATGCTTGTGGATAACAGCGTTGTCGTCTTGGAAAACATCTTCCGGTTGCGCCAGGAAAAAAATTATGAGCCGTTGAAGGCCTCTATGACGGGTGCTTCGGAAGTCGCCCTGGCTGTCACCGCGTCCACATTGACAACTTTGGTCGTGTTTATCTCTTTGGGCTTTATGTCATCGTCAGGATTCGGCCGCTTCATGCAGGATTTCGCGCTGACCATCTCTTTGGCATTGATCGCCTCATTGCTGGTGGCCCTGACTTTCATCCCACTGGCCAGCAGCCGCCTGTTAGCAGGGACGGCTAAGCAGAAGGCGAAGTGGCTTATCAAACTCACGGCTACATACGAGCGCATAATCAGTTTTACCATCAAGAACTGGAAGAGCAAACTCCTTGTCGTCGGAGCGGCCATAGGCATCTTTGCCATCTCTTTTTACATGCTGGGGCATATCGAGCGGGAGTACATGCCGAGCAGTGATGAGCGTGAGATTGACATGTCAGTCTACATGCCTCGAAGTTTTACTCTGGATCAAATGAAATCCCTCTTCGGCACCTATGAGAAACTGCTGCTTTCAAGGAAAGAAGAGCTGGCTATAAAGTACCTGACCACGGACTTCGGAACTCGAAATTCACGCCAAGGCCGGTTCCGCGGCTCAATAGAGCTGGCTTTAACCGAAGAGGGTCCTTCGGTAGTCGAGATCAAGGAACGACTGAAGGAGATCTTGCCCAAGCGCGCAGGAATTGAGTATGAGTATGCTGAGCGCCGAGGCCGTCATGGCCATTTTATGGGCATAGAGGTTGAGCTCATCGGCCTGGATTACACTAAATTGACTGAACTCGCTCCTATGGTCATCGAGAAGATCCGTTCCGTAGAAGATGTGGAAGATGTGACGAGCGACCTGGAGGGGGGAGATACGCAGTTGATGGTCCAAGTGGACCGAAAGAAAGCGGAGAGTTCCGGCGTGAACAGCCGGATGGTGGCTCAGACCATTTCCTCTTCCATCTCGGAAAGACCCATCGGAAAATTCAAAACAGAAAACAAGGAGATCGACATCATCCTTAAGATGCACGGAGACGACGAATTCAGTGAAGAAGACCTCAGGAATATCAGCCTGCCGACCGAATCCAAGCGGATCCCGATCTCTGCTGTCTCAACCATCTCTTACCGTATGGGGTCGACCTCCATTCGAAAAGAAAACAAAAAGTCGAAATTGATCATCCGTGTCAACACAAAATCGAGCGGCATGATGGGTATCTCGAGTATAATCACCCAGGTTATGAGCACCATTCCATTTCCCGAAGGATACAGCTGGAGCCTGGGGTCCGGATGGAGGCGTTTTCAGGAGTCAGAAAGCGAATCGAACATGGCTATCATCCTTGCGTTGATCTTCATCTATATCATCATGGCGTCTCTCTTCGAATCATTCGTCCACCCCCTTACGATCCTGCTCACCGTGCCTCTAGCACTCTTTGGTGTGGCGGTCATCTTCTCCCTCACGAACATCACGCTCAATACCACATCCTATTTAGGGCTGTTGACGTTGTTCGGAATCGTGGTGAACAACGGAATTATCCTCATAGACCACATCCGCACTCTAAGAAAGTCCGGTATAAGCAAGAATGAAGCCATTATTCAGGGCGGAAAAGACCGAATGAGACCCATCATCATGACGGCCATCACTACCATATTCGGCGTTTTGCCCCTTGCCCTGCCTTTTCTTGCCCCTCAACTCTTTCCGGCAGCTGGAAGGCGGGCACAGATGTGGGCGCCGATCTCCGTCGCCATAATCGGAGGACTGACAACATCGACCTTCTTTACGTTGATCATACTCCCCACATTTTACTCCATCTCTGATTCTGCCACCTCCAAGGTCAAAGCTCTTCTCGGATTCAACAACGCAAGAGTGTAGTTTTCCATGTACTACCTTGGGATCAGAGAAAAGCCAAGTCAATAAATGACCCTAATTTGAGGAGGGTCCCCTAACCTCCCCCTATTCTCTTGGGTATTGAATGAAAACCTAGGTGTTCTTAGAAATCTCAAGTAAAAATCCCGTAAGGGCAAAAAGGAGAAGTGCCACGATAAATAAAATCAACGCTTTAAGCATGTTAATCTCCTTCGTTTTTCTTCATCTAAAAAACGATCACGGACATTGAATGCTGTAAACCTGGTTTACCTTCGAACCTCCTCGATACGAGGATAACATGAATCATATTTGTAATCTGTATCTGATTAAGAAATAGATTATATACAATACTACGTAATAATCAACAAAAAAAATTTTGGGAAGGGCAATTTTTTACATCTTTTTCCACACCATTTCCCGGATATTCGGAATTTGACAATTTGGCAAAAAATGGGTATTTTCTCCCTGAGAATTAACGTTGAACGCCACAAACCATTAGACACTCACCTTCACTGAACGTTTGATCATGATCTCTTTCTGAAAATTCTCTTTGAAGAAGCTATTTTTGGAGCAGAATATGTTTTATCATCCGAATGGCCCACAAAGCCAAACATCCAGGCCAGCCTGGTACCAGGCGACAGCCCGATTCGAGAATCCGACTCTGTACCAATCCCTCTGGCAGATCATAAACACCTGCATCCCCTACCTGATTCTTTGGTATGTGATGATCCGAGGCCTTCAGTCAGGGTACCCTTACTGGGTGATCCTCCTCCTGGCTGTGCCGGCCAGCCTGTTCATGGTCCGCATCTTTATCCTGTTTCACGACTGTACGCACGGGTCTTTCTTTTCTTCAAAAAGGCAAGCCGTATTTTCGGAAACATATTTGGAATCCTCACATTCACGCCCTTTGAAAAGTGGAGGGCTTCTCACTGGAGGCATCACGCCACTGTGGCCAACCTCGACCGCCGCGGCTCAGGAGACTACTGGACCATGACTAGAGAGGAATACCTTGAGGCACCGCGATGGAAAAAAATGGTGTATCGGTTGGCGAGGAATCCCATTATCACATTCATTCTCGGTCCTGTTTTCATATTTCTCATCGCCCAGCGTCTTCCCATAAGGTACGAGACAAAGAGCGAGCGAAATAATATTTATTTGACCAATATTGTCATTTTGGCCTTTGTTGTGCTCATAAGCTACGCCGTTGGATTCAAAACATTTATCCTCATCCAACTCCCCATCACATTTTTTGGAGGAATGTTGGGTCTCTGGATGTTTTATATCCAGCACAATTTTGAAGGCATGTATTGGTCCCGCCAGAAAGATTGGGACCGGATCAAAGCGGCGACCGAAGGGAGCTCCTTTTACAAACTCCCCAAAGCGCTCCAGTGGTTCACAGGAAATATCGGCTTTCACCACATCCACCACATCAGGCCGCTGATCCCCAATTATAATCTGGAGAAGTGTTACAATTCAGAGCCAGAGCTTCAGAAGATCCAACCCGTGACTATCCGAAAAAGTTTGCGGTCCCTCAAGTTACACCTCTGGGATGAAAGCGCTCAAAAATTGATCGGTTTTAGCGCAATCAAAGAATCTTGAAAAAATTCGCTCTCCTTCGTGACATCCAAACACACAGCAGAGTCAACTGCGGTTTATTTCCAGGGCTTATTTGATATAGCCGAGCGCTTTGAGCCTATCCAGAGTGGCTTTATCCATTTTCTGACTTCGGCTTCCGTTTGTTTCTAATCCCAATTTTGCCAATTTTCTATTGGATGTCACATATTCTCGAATGTATTGCCTGAATACTGATGCTTTTTTCTTCTGACTTTCCAAGAGATCGTGCCTTTCCCCTGGGTCATTCTTAAGATCGAAGTATTCAGCGGGAAGACCTAACCTCTGATAATACTTTTCGGATAAGGTTTGAACGGACACTTCAACCCGGGGATCATCTTTAAGCACGATCTGTTCACTAAATATGGGCCTCTGCACATCCGATCCGGCCTTTTCCAGGAAGAGATCCAAGAGGGATTGTCCTTGAGAGTGAGGAGGGAACGGGATGTCCAGGTAATCCAACACTGTGGGCATCAGGTCGTTCAGCGCCACTTGATTTGGGATCGTTCGTCCCGCCCATTGTCCATCCGGAAATTTTATGATCAAAGGTATGAAAAGCAGCTCATTATAAAGGGTATGAGCATGGCACGCCATGGTTCCGTGCTCCATAAACTCTTCGCCGTGATCGGATGTTATGATGAGCATGGTATTCTCAAAAAGGCCTTGCTCTCTCAAAAATTGAACCACCCGTTGGATCTGGGCATCAACATAACAGATCTCTCCGTCATAAAGGTCAAGGATGCGGTTGAAAAGCTTCGGATCGATGATTTTCACACATTCCTCGGTCCATCTCCAAACTGTCCCATTGTACTCAGGATCGAAAAGGCTATCATACGGAGGAGGGGGTTCATAGGGCATGTGGACGTCATATGTGTGTAAGAATAGAAAAAAAGGATTCCCCTGGGCTTTGGCGATCCATTCTATGGCTTTAGGAAAAATTTTCTCCGACCTGCCTCCCTCACAGTCATAAACATCCATTCCCCTGTCAAACCCGTATACGGCACTGACCTGACCTCCGCCGGTAAAACCACCCGTTAAATACCCACTGGCCTTTAATATTTGGGGCAAAGTCAGCCACTTCGGTGAAAGCCTGTCCTGGTAATCATGAGTGAGAATCTGATGAACGCTCGGCCACAGGGATGTCATCATAGTGATATGCGAAGTGACCGTATAGGGGGCCTGGGCAATAGCATTCTCAAAGACAGCAGATTCTGCGGCTAGGCTATCCAAAAATGGACTCGTTTTCTTTGTATATCCATACGTGCTCAGATGATCCCTTCTCAACGTGTCTATAGAAATAAGGACGATATTAGGCTCCGTTACCGTGCGCGGGGAAATGATTCTGGGATTGGCCAGCAGGACGTAGCCCAAATTGGTAGTGTTTTCTGCATTTTGGGAAGACAAAGGCCTGGTTTCGAACCTTAAGATTCCCTTTATGCTCTGGAACTCTGAAAGATCGATGCTCACTTCGTACCATTTCCTGTGACTCTCATTTTCATATGGCTGAAATTTTTCGTTGTACAAAATATGCTCTTTATTATTTTCCTCGAAAATCACCTGAAATTCACATCCGGAAGATTCGGCGCTCCAAACATATTCGTCGATTCCTGCCGCAAATTGTAATGTTGTGTTTTCGAGGATGTTCAGCATGACTTCAACCCGTGAGGGTGAGGGCATAAACAGGGAACGTCTGGATACGCTGTTGATTTTTCCCATGATGACAAAAGTCGTTTCTTCAAATCCGTTCAGGGTGTCGTCTTGAAGGCGCATAGCCATATATGTATGAATGAACGTGGGGTAGTCAATAACAACCCGATCCACTTTTACGTTTGTGATGACCAGTTTGCGCTGCTGTTCTCCGTTGAGGAACGAGATGCGTATCCGATGGTGTCCTTCATCCAGTTGCATCGGAAAAGCATAGCTGTCTAATTCAGGGAGGACGTCCACAACTCCGAGTTCACTGTCATCCACTCCGACTCTCATTTGTGCCGCTTCTCCCTCAAAATTTGTACCGCGGGCATGGACAAGAATCCTGTTGTTCCCGCCCGGAAAATAAAGCTCCTGAGAGATCTCGCCGGGAGTTTGCATGAGGAGATCAAAATTCTTGGATATGAATTTTTTCGCTCCATTCATATCGACCGGCCGAATATCTTGCGAAAACAGAACGTGTTTTTTTTCTCTGTTGTTTTCTCTATCGAGATAGTCCTCCGTATGCGCAATGTCTATTTTCCCCTTGCGCGAAATATCCAGAATGAGATCCTGGTAATAGGAGTTTCGTTCAACCTTATAGGGGAGACTTACCGTTTCTGTGGATCTGCATGATGGCATAACAGCACCGATCAGACCTAAGGCCAGATAAAGAGTGAAGAGAAAGAATTTTGATTTTTTCAACATGGCAAATTTTCTCCAGTATACCATCATGATTCATACAAGAGCAAAGCAGAACAAAGCCAGGGGATCGTTTTCTCTAACTGAGAATTTTTCCGTATTGACCGCTTGATTATCCTTTTATATATTTAACCTGAGCTATTCATAAAAAAGGAGTTGCCGTAGACAACCACAGCTTCTTTTTTTTCACGGCTATTGACGACGACTTTGACTCGAGAATAGCCCGGGTTTAGCCGGTTTTATTGCTTCCATGAGTCTGAAGCAATCCATACGGAAAGGAGACTAAGCCATGCGCATAAAGATCGCTATCATGACGACTCTGATAATTTTATTCGTATTTGTAGCTGGAAATGCTGGAGCCCAAGAAAATTCCTCGAGTAATGAGTCCTATTCTGTAGATTTGTTCAAGGGACTGAAGTATCGAATGGTGGGGCCTTCGCGCGGAGGCCGCGTGACAGCAGTCGCCGGCCATCGTGACCAGCCTTCAACTTTCTACATGGGCGCAGTCGGTGGCGGCGTCTGGAAGACAAAAAATTACGGATCAACTTGGACATGTGTCTCCGATGATTACTTTGCGACCGGCTCGATAGGTGCCATTAGGGTTGCTGACTCGGATCCCGAAATTCTCTATGTCGCTACCGGCTCGGACGGACTCCGCAGCAATGTCATCATCGGAAAAGGTGTTTATAAGTCTATTGATGCGGGAAAGACTTGGACCCATCTTGGGCTCGAAAAAACAGGAAACTCCGGAGCCGTCCTCATCCATCCAGAGAATCCTGAAGTGGTCTATGTGGCCGCTATCGGAAATCCTTTTGCTTCGAATCCTGAAAGGGGTGTTTATCGCACAAAGGACGGCGGCACGTCTTGGGAGAAGGTTCTTTTCATATCCGATGAGACAGGGGCTGTGGACCTGGAGTTTGCTCCCGACGACCCGAACACGATCTACGCTTGCATGTGGCGCGCAGAACGAAAACCCTGGACCATCATCAGCGGCGGCATGGAGGGAGGTGTCTATAAGAGTTCCGATGGTGGAGATGCTTGGACCCAACTGACCAACGGACTCCCACAGGGCCTTCGGGGAAAGAGTGATCTTGCCGTATCGGCTGGGGATCCTAATCGTGTCTACGTCCTCATCGAAGCGCCCGAAAAAGAGGGGGGACTCTACCGCTCTGATGATCGCGGGGATACCTGGAGCCAGGTCACAGATTATCAGCCCATTCGGAACCGTCCCTTTTACTACACCAACCTGGAAGCCCATCCCAAGAATCCAGATATCCTTTGGGCCATGGCTGAGGGGTATTACAAATCCACGGACGCTGGGAAGACATGGAAGCGTCAATCCGTTCCCCACGGGGACAATCACGACATGTGGATCAATCCAGACAATCCGGATATCTTTATCCAATCCAATGATGGTGGGGCGAACGTGACTCTAGATGGAGGAAAGACCTGGTCTACGCAATACAATCAACCCACCGCCGAACTTTACCAAGTAGACGTCAGCGATGACTTCCCCTATCGGCTCTATGCAGGACAGCAGGACAACACCACGATCTCTGTGCCCAGTTTTCCACCCCTAAACCTTCCTGGAGGACATACCGCCCTCTGGGAGGAGCACGGAGGTTGTGAAACAGGGCCGGCTGTCCCCAAACCTGGTGACCCTGATATCGTATATGCCAACTGTAAGGGGCGTTTCGGCGTCTATAACCGGAGGACCGGCCAGGAGCAACAGTATTACGTAGGCTTCTGGAATCTCTACGGCCACAACCCCAAGGATCTGGCTTTCCGGTTCCAGAGAGTTGCACCTATTCATGTGTCCCCACATAATCCGGATAAGGTCTACCACACTTCACAATATGTGCATGTCACAAAAAACGGAGGACAGACCTGGGAGATCATCTCGCCGGATCTTACTGCATTTACGCCAGAGACACAGGTGAGATCAGGAGAACCCATCACAACAGACATAACCGGTGAGGAACACTTCAGTGTGATCTACGAAATTCAGGAGTCTCCGCACGAGCCCGGAGTGATCTGGGTGGGTGCTTATGACGGGCCGATCCATATCACGCGCAACGGTGGGGCTAACTGGAAAGAGGTGACGCCGCCTGAACTCGGGCCATACGGACGGGTGCAGCAGATCGAAGTGTCGCCGCATGTCCCATCAAAAGCATACGCCTGCATCCTGCGCTACCAACTCGGCGATTTTGAACCCTACGTTTACAGAACTGAAAACTACGGCGAGACATGGACACGAATAACCACGGGACATAACGGCATTCCCAGTGACTATCCGGTCCGTGTCGTCCGTGAGGACCCCGAAAGAGAGGGACTTCTCTATGCGGGAACCGAATTCGGTATGTTTATATCCTTTAATGACGGACAGCGTTGGCAGAGTTTCCAGCTCAACCTTCCGGTTACCCCCGTGACTGACATCAAGATCGTGGACAAAGACCTGGCGCTCTCTACTATGGGGAGGAGCTTTTGGATCCTCTACGACCTCACTCCACTCCATGAGATCTCCGAGAAAATGGCCTCGGCTCAAGCTTATCTCTTCAAAGTAAAGGCTCCTTACCGGCTTTACACGGGGCGATTCACCCGCAGGCCCAGCGAACCCGACGCCCCTCAATATCCGGATCCCGGTGCGAATATCGACTACTACTTTGCGAATGAACCGGCCGGAGAGATCAAGCTCGAGGTCCTCGACGCGAAAGGAGAGGTGATCCGCGAGTTCTCGAGCGCAGAGAAAAAGACCGTGGCCCCAGAGACAGACCGGGAGAGAGAGGATATGGAGGAAGAGCGTGTCGGCCCACTCCCCAAACTTGTAAAGAGCGCAGGCATGCACCGATTCGTGTGGGACCTTAGATATGCCGGCCCATGGCATGAGAATCCGAGGCGCTCAGAGCGCTCGGGCCCTATGGTCCCTCCGGGGATGTATCAAGCGCGATTGACCGCGGGCAGCTGGAGCAGCGGAGTCTCTTTCGAAGTCAAGATGGACCCGCGCGTCCTCAAAGAGGGTATCACCAAAGCAGACGTGACAGCTCAGGCAGAGCTCGCTCTTATGGTGCGCGACACTCTCAGTGAAGCACGCCGTGCAGCCGCCAAAGTGGAAGAAGCAATCAAAGAAAATAAGGGGGAAAATGAAGCTTTGGCCAAAATCAGGAAACAGCTCATCACCGATTCTTTTCGTTATGCACAGCCTATGATGATCGACCAACTGGAGTACTTGTACTCCAATCTCATCCAAGCCGACCAGAGGCCCGGTCAAGATGCATACAACCGTTATGAGGAATTGAACAGCGCTCTCCAAGAGCAGATCCAGAAGATAGCGGAATAAGCTGAAGCCTGAAGAATAACTTGAAGCTCCAAGAATAACTCAGAAATGAAGTGCAGGATTTCTCTTAAGACATTTTATCGAGGAAGGCTTTAGCCCATTGAAGGTTTAACGTATCAAGCCTTTCGGTAAACTCGTCAGACACGGCGCCTAAAGCATTATATATATCTCCGAATTGGGCTCTCAGGAATTGACCATGTTCCTGATAACAATCAGTGCTAATGATCCGATCCCGACGAGACCTGGTCTTTCCTATCATTTTTAAAAGTCTGGCTGGATAGGCTCCATATATCTATTTTTTCTTTTTAAAGGCCCTTAATTCCCTCTTTAGCTTCTTTATCTCTTTTTCTTTACTTTCGAGGAGATTCATCTCTCTTTTATGCTCTTGCTTTCGTTTTTCTATGGCTTGAACCCTCTTCCTCAGGGTTCTCTCATCAAAATGAAATAAAAATGATATGGACACCTTTAACGCCTTTGCAATTTTTTCAAGCGTATCCAATCCCGGATTGGCGACCTTGCCAGATTCGATTTTGCTGAGGTGTGACCGGGAGACACCCGTGGCTGCTTCAATATCCCCCTGGGTTAATCCCCGTTCCAGCCTGAGAATTCTTATTCTTTTTCCTATGAGTGCCGTTATTTTCATCCTATTCTCCCCAATCCAAAGGATCGTTTTTCCCCAACATCGATTCTAGAAAAGAATATCAAGTTAGCTTCGAAAAAGCAACACAGCAGGATTGAATGATCACTTCTCAGCGCGCAGCAAAAATAGGGCGATATTACCTCCACTCACGATTTTTTCTTTAACAACGAACAATCCAAGCAAGGATATCAATCCTGGCAGACCTTTATTCGCCATGAAATCGCGATAATTTTTAAAATGTTCTCTCCCGGCTATAACTTCCGCTAGGGTGATTATACTTTTAAATATCCACCCTTTGAAGGGCCGAATCGGGCCTGGATGGAAGTCGATCAGTAGTATCCTGCCGTCCTCCTTTAGGGTACGCTTCGATTCATTGATCACATCCGAACGAACAGCGCAAGGCATTTCATGAAGGACTGTAGACATAATTATAAGGTCGAATTCTTTGTCTGAATAGGGCATATTGGAGGCATCTCCCATGTGGAGATTTGCGCTTTCACCCAATCTTTTCCGAGCAACTTGCAGCATCGAAGGCGACAGATCGATCCCATACACGTCACATCCGGTCTTTTGATAAAGTTCAAGATGAATGCCTGTCCCGCAACCCACATCGAGAACGCGCATTCCCTCCCTGGGTGGAAACATCTTCAAGCCGATTTGTCTCAACCCGCTGTTGAGAGGCTCGAATAGGGAATCATATACGTTTGCAATCTTTTTATAAGGATCTACTTTTTTGTAAAATTCGGACTTTTTGTAAGGATTTTTTTTCATTCCTTAACCGATGGCTTTTAATGCTTGATCAAGATCATGGGTCAACAAATCGACATCTTCAATGCCTACAGAGATTCGAACAAGGCTTTCGCTGATTCCAGCCTGAGCCCTTGATTCTGGACTCAGGCCAATATGTGTATTCGTTATGGGTTGTGTGGCGAGGCTTGTCACTCCCCCGAGGCTCGGGGCAAGTTTGATAAATTTCAAGCTGTCCATGAATGTTTTTGTAGCATCAAAATCCGCATCCAGTTCAAAACTCAGCATGCCGCCGTATCCCTTCATCTGTCGTTTGGCGATCTCATGATCTGGATTGGTCGGCAACCCAGGATAGTAAACCGCTCTGACCTTTTTTTGTTGTTCAAGAAACAGGGCAATTTTCATCGCACTTTCGTTCTGACGCTGAACACGAAGCGCCAGAGTTTGCATCCCCCTGCGGGCCAAAAAGGCCGTCAGCGGGTCCATCACTCCGCCCAAAATTTTCCGATATTTCCAGATCGTGTCAAAATGCTTCTCGCCACAGCAGATGAATCCCCCCGTGATATCGTGATGGCCCCCGAGGTACTTGGTTCCACTGTGGATGACGACATCTACACCAAAATCTTTGGGATGTTGATTGATGGGTGATGCAAAGGTTGAATCCAGCAAAACGACAGCCCCTTTATTGTGTGCCGCTTCGACCAGAGGTTCGAGGTCCACAACACGAAGAGTGGGATTTGTCGGTGTTTCGAGATAGAGGATCGTTAGTCCCCTCTCGATCTCAGATAAAATTCCGTCAACATCATAGCAATTAATCCCCAATGTGTTGACACCCAGGCGTGGCAAATAGTCATGGAGAAATTCATGAGTCCCCCCGTAGAGTTCCCTCTGGTAGACAACTCGACCCTCTTTATCAAGAAACGCTAGCATTGATGTTGTGATGGCGGCCATGCCGGACCCAAAGGCAAGTGCGTGGGCATAGTCCTCGAGCTGAGCAAGGGCTTTTTCAGTTTCCTGGACTGTTGGATTGTCCCAGCGGGAATAGATATGTCCCGAGTGATGCTGGACCACATCGATCAGGTCGTCCGACTTTTCAAATTTGTAAGTGGCTGTTAAGCACACGGGAGGTATAAGAGGTACGCTTTTCATGGATATTTCTCCTTTTTTATGGTGCATCTGGAAGTATTTCTAAATCCGTGATAAATGAAGTTATGATGCCCCAATTGAAGCACTCAATAACCTATTGAGTATTCATGTAATCACGGATTTGGAACTGCGTAGGATACACCTTCCTCACTTTACTCAATAATGCAAGGATGCTTCAATGAATATTTTAAAAACAAGAAGAAGCTATCGGATATCCAAATCTTGTTAGCTAAATCTAAAACTTCTTCAATAACTCCAAATAATCGTGGATCCTATCCTTCATTTGTTCTCTCGGGACGATCTCGTTGATGCCCCCCCTCTCGAGATAGAAATCCGGATGATACCAATGGGGAGAGTCGCCTTTTTTATCTCTAATCCTTGTTCTCAGGTACCCCTCTACGACACGCGTTCCTGCAAAACCGATCTCAGCGTTGGATTCAGCGATATGGATGTCGCCTTGGCTGACATAGCTGGACAGTGAACCGGCCATTGTCGGATCCGCCAGTATGGAGATGTAAGGGACTTTAATCCTGGTTAAGGCCATGACTGTCTTGGCCATCTGCATCAGCGACAGTATTCCCTCCTGCATTCTTGCTCCACCTGTCATGGATACCGAAACGAGTGGGCAGCCCTTTTGGTTGGCATAATTCACGGCTCTGACAAATTTTTCGCCGACAACAGAGCTCAAGCTTCCTCCCCTGAAGCCGTACTCAGAAAAAGCCACGACAACGTCCTGTCCCTTGATCCGTGCTGCGCCGATGATTAGAGCTTCATGAACCCCAGTTTTCACAGTATCCCTCTCAATATCATCTCTGTATCTTTTGATCGTACCCTCATCTGTTTTGAAACTGAAGTTTATGGGGTCCAAAGGAATAAAGTTCTCATCTCTTTCTTTAAAACTCCCTCTGTCGACAAGATGTCTGATCCATTCATCAGCACTCATATAAAATTGGCGATCCGGGCTCCCGCAATTGGGACAAGCTTTGAAGTGCTTCAAATATTTCTTGAACGGTGTTTCTTGCCCACACATTCTGCATTTGTAAATCTTCGGGTGCGTCTCATCCAATACCCATTCTGTTGGATGTTCCTCGCCGTCGATCCTGGATTTTTTCTCTCTTCTGAAGATTTTCTTCACTCCCTTTAACATAAACCGCGCAAGCCTTCGGGGAGGAGAGACTTTTTGTTCGATGGGGAGTTCCTTCCAGGCCCCATAACTCATGAATCTTTGATATCTTTTGTCGAGGAGGCTGCTGACCGGCTCATTCTTCAATTCACCCAGAGCTTTTTTGATGAAATACCTGATGTTTTTAGCTGCGGC
Source organism: uncultured Eubacteriales bacterium (assembly GCA_964406575.1). GTDB lineage: Bacteria > Acidobacteriota > Aminicenantia > Aminicenantales > Aminicenantaceae > WTAW01. Next base: position 47,459 of record CAYOSH010000015.1, read on the forward strand.
GCTGGGATCTTTGTGGATTCCCTTTTCCGGTTCTCTAATTATGCCGTCTATGATCTTGAACTCGAGCATATCTTGAGGCGTGGGTCTGAGAAGATTGGCCATTTCTCTGTGTCTTTCCTGTTTTTCCTCTCTGTTTTTTTTGTTGAGATCTTTGATCAGGATCTGAGCGCATCCCTCGGGCGAGATCACAGAGTAGACTGCGTTTTCCAGCATGTAGGTTCTGTCTGTCACCTGAAGGGAAAGCGCTCCGCCGCTCCCGCCCTCACCGATGATGATACTCACCGTCGGCACATTGAGTCCTGCGAGAGTCCGAATGCAGTCGGATATCTTCCAGCATTGAAGGAGCGCTGCTGACTCCTCGAGAGGGTCACCTCCGGGAGTGTCGATAAGAGTGATCAAAGGCTTTTTATGTTTCTCAGCAAGTTTCATGACCTCCAGTGCAAGAGAGTATCCCTTTGCCGTTATTGTAGAGAAAATCTTTTTGTCGACTACGGTACGCCAATTCTGACCGATGACAAAAAGAGGCTTCCCTTCGAGTTCGGCATAGCCCGCTATGATATTCGGGTCATAGGGGAAGCCTTCTCTGTACTGTTCGAATGTGTCAAAAATCCTGGGAATCAGGTCGCAGGCTCTGGGCCTTTCCTTTTTGCGTACGAGGAAATACCTGTCGTAGGCATCCTTTTTCTTCTCTGCAGGTGCTAGAGTGGGTATGATTTGATTTTTTAGTTCCTTTTTTCTTTTCGTCATTTTTTTCGAAATTGATGATTGAACTCTTCCTTGTTTATTTTGCTCATTTTGTGGGGCGGCATAAACCTATTCAGCCCGACCTTGCTCCACGGATTAGATGAGGCGAAAAAAATGGCTCCATTGAATTCATGAGCCTCTTGGGATTTTTGGGTCTGCTGATTTTTTGTACGGGGCCAGTAATACTTTCTCACCTCTTCCTCTGAAAGATACATCATGGCTTTTTTGAGGAGCGCTTCCAACTCTTTTTTTAAATGATAACGCGGATCGAAGCTGAACATTCTCACCTTTCCCCGAGAGCGACTGATCAAAATTCCAGAGCCTTCCAATCTTTGCAGTTGATTCTGGACAGTATTGAGGTTGAACCGGAAAAGCCGAGCGATCTCTCTTGCATAACCCTCTCCATGGGAGTAAAGGAAGAAGAGGATCTTTTCCTTTTTCTCCGACTCAAAAAGCGGTTCTAGCAAGGTCATCATGCCTCATTATTATTGACTGACAATATCGGTCAATCGACCAATGATATCAGTTATACTAAATCAAAAAGGCTGATATGTCAAATGATACGATCAAATTTGTCTTCCTTAGAAACAAAAACCTTTGCCCTATTAAAAATAGAATATCAATTTGATGGGTAAAAAGCAAGAAATCGTGGTCTGTCAGGGTTGGCCCAACATGAAGAGGCCGCCAGGGGGCCCATTGAAATCACTTATGTCTGATTGAGGCTATTGATGGGATTTTGTTGCCCGCAAGTTGTTCCAGTCCTTCATGCTTTCATAAACTTCGCCAATGATACGGACACACTCATCCATCTGTTCTTTGGTGTGTTTGGCCGAGACGGAGAGACGAAGACGCGTCTTGTTTTTTGATACTGCGGGATAGGTGACGATTCCGGTGTAGAGGCCCCTCTCTTGCAGACGTTTGCTGATCTCGCGAAGCCTCAGATCATTCCCAGCCATAACCGGAACAACCTGAGATTTGGTGTCTGCGATATCCAGGCCGGCTTCCCGAAGCTTATCGTGCATATAATGGAAATTTTCCCAGAGCTGGTCTCGGAGTGACTTGTCCTTTTTGTAGATCTCGAGCACTTTGAGGATGCCCGCTGCGGTATGTGGGGCCATCGTGCAGGAAAACACATAGGCACGAGCCATCATCCTGATATAGGTCATGAGCTTTTTATTTCCTACAGCAAATCCACCGATAGCTCCAAAAGCTTTGCTGAATGTTCCGATCGAGATATCGACCTCATCCTCGAGCCCGAAATGTTCGGCCACACCGCCACCTTTTTCGCCAAAGATCAGTGTGGCATGGGCCTCATCGACTAGGATTTTAGCTCCGTATCTTTTGCAGATGGGGATCAATTCCGGAAGGTTGGCGAGGTCTCCATCCATGCTGTAGACACCTTCGATACAGACCATTACACGCCTGGTATGTAAGTTTTTGAGGACTTTTTCCAGATGACTGGGATTGTTATGGGCAAAAACTTTGATGTCCGCTCCTCCGAGTTTAACGCCATCATAGATGGAGGCGTGGGATAGGATGTCCAGCACAGCCACATCACCGGGCCGAAGAAGTGCTGAAAGAACTCCGACATTGGTCCCATATCCGGTCGGGAAAACAACGGCCATCTCTTTACCTTTGAGTTCTGCGATCTTCGCTTCGAGCTGCTGCAGCATTCCCGAGTAGCCACTGAGTAGAGGCGCAGAAACAGCGCCTGTTCCAAACTCTGCGATGGCTTCCTGAACAGCTTTTTTGACTTCAGGATGATAGCTAAATCCCAGATAGTTGTATGAACAAAAATTCAGGAATGTCCGTATGGAGTTTGTGTTCCAATCGAAGACTTCCATCTCTGTTTTTGGGCTGGACATAAATGGCTGGCCATAGACCATAAATTTTTTTTTGAAGGCATCCCCGATCAATTCATAAAAGTATTCTGAGACTTCAAAGATGTCGTCACTCTGAAAATCCTGGAAATCGGCTAAGGTGAAATCATCACTGTTCAGTTCTTTGCCTTCAAAGTCTTTTTTACTCAATGCCATCTTCGTCTCCGGCTACTCATTCGAGTTTTATCGCATTCTTACTCAACTGAAAAAGTGAATGCTCCGATCGCAAAGTTTTGCCCTTCTATTTGACGATCGAATCCGTTTTTTTCATTCAAAAAATCAACACTAGCTTTTATCATTCCTGAGGCTCATTGTCAACAAAGACAGCTTCAATTTGCGAGATCTTTCAGCCTGGCGGAGCAAAAAAACCAGCAGGAGGATCCAGATCAATGCCTGGCTTATCCTGAAAGGCACGCCTAGGGGAGGCGGAAGGCGATAGAGTGTCCCCGGAATGAGCAGGAAAGCCCAAGAAAAGAAAAGCAGCACTCCTGCGGCTATATCCCTGTTATCGGCCGATGGCGCTTGTTTGGCCAATCGAAACAGGGCAATCATGGGAAAAATAATGAGAAAATCGTCGTATAGCCGGTGATAGACCCAGAAACGAGCAACGAGTGCGGCCACACCCAACTGCAGCCATATATCACTGTGTCTATGCCTGTAACACCACAGCCCCAACGCAAGCAATACAACGAATGTCGCAGGAAAAGCCCATGGTTCAAGGTCTAGAGCACCCAGCCAGGCATGGAGATTAGCGTATCCTCTCTGGGTAAATATGCCGGATTCATAAAACTTCATATCCCGCAGAAATCCAAGAAATGCATTCTCCCTAAAGGATACGCTAAATAATGTAAGCGCCGCATAGCTGAGGGAGAGAATCGTGAGAACTCTTCTGGAGCCTGAAACAAATAGAATGATCCAGAGAAAAGGGATAGTGATAGAGGGTTTAACAAGTGCCAGCAACAAAAGCAAAGAAGCCAAAAAGTCTAACTCCCACCGGCCCTTTCTCTCCTTCACAATAAGAATACTTATCAATAACGGAAAGATCACATGCAAAGTGAGCTGGCCATTGCCAATGGTAATGGCTGTAGGGTAGATGGCGAGAAGAAAAGACACGACAAAAAAGCGTTCGAGGCGAATGTCTGTTTTAGTTACCCTGATGAGAAGAATGGCGAAACCGGCAAGCAGTGCGATCGATGTCAGCGCCCAAACCCATCTAGCCGCGCCCAATGACAGCCAGCCATAGAAGAGCCAGAGCAAGGGATACGATGCAGGAGGGTACATCGAAACCAATGCCCTCCCAGAAAACCACTCATGCGTAAGGGTGTAGAGAGTATAGAGGTCGTTTGCCCCCGGAGGACAGACGTCAAAGATCAGCCGCCAAAATTCATACCCCAACCGCATTATTGCAATCACTGCCATCAATATCAGGGCACAGCGAAGCAGTTTTGTGCGGTGCTCGAGCCACCAATCCCGAATCGTCTGGGCATGCATTATCCATAGCATCGGAAAAATTCAACCCAATTGCAAGGAGAATGAGCCCTGTGAAATTGACAAATTGAATAATTTATTGGCAATTTTTGGAAATACTCAGGAATCTTTGACTGATCGTTGACTCTTAAACAAGGCCTTTGTTAGAATCGGGAGGAAAAGTGGAACCAGAAAAAACGCTCATATGACACAAATCAGCAATCGAGAGCGTTCTCAGAGCCCCCAAACCGCGTCTATAAACAACCCTCATTCCAAATATAATAAAGAAAATTATTCATCACCGAACGTCCCTCCTCGATCGAAACTGAACTCTAAAGTATTTCTGCAAGAAGGATGGGTGATCGCCAACCACATCCTGGTCTCCTTCCATGTGGCGTTCATATCATCGGTTCTAGTACTGCCTGCTATGGAGATCCTCAAAGGCGAAGTCCTGAAGTTCATCTTTATCAGCCCGGAGACGATCATCTCTGCACTTTTTATGTACATAAGTTTTCATACGGGAATTGCACTGCATGAAATGGGGCATTTCCTTGCAGCCGCAAAACTGAACGCACTCAATGACAAATCACAAAAAGTGGCTGAACGAATATTGAAAGGCAATCCTTTCGAGCGGGTAGTTGGGCTGTCTCGAATTTTCCTCCTTGCACCATACGGAAGAGCCCCCGGAATCAAACGGGAAGGGCTCAATTATTATCCCGATGCGCCCTACAACTTTGCTGTCGCAGCAGCGGGGCCACGTATGAGCCGCAATGTAGCCTTGGTTTTTTTGCTCCCATCAATGTTTCTCCTGTCATTGGGGCTCATACTCGACATCACAATAGTAATTTATATCGGACGGTTGTGTCTCGGAATCGGAATTGTTGCCCTTCTGGACCGCCTTTTCGCCGATCCCGGCAAGTACAAAGAGTTCCGTGAGCGTGAGCGCCATGCCAGGGAAAAAGCCGCATCAGTGGCTCGTGGTCAAGGTTGGTGGGAGAGCGCGATGGCCGCAAGAGGACGCATGCTTAATCACAGAATCCAGGAGTTCACTCATCCCAAGCTCGGACCTGTCACTGCCCCATGGCAATTCCGCAACTGCGGTATGGGCGGACGCCACACCGAGAAGGAGTACCCCGAGTCGAACATCAGCATGCAGGAGGCGATGTTTCTGATTCTGGGAGCGCGCGACTACCAGGAGGCTCAAGAGATGACCGTGCGGCTCCAGAACCGTCTCAAAGAGATCATCGAAAAAGCGGAGGGCTGCCGTGTCATGGGTATCGGACTCGAGGGCGGCATCGCTCCCTACATCGAGCGCGGGACCTATCCCCTGCCGGAATTTCGTCTATGGGCCATGATGAAACAGACCATCGAGGAGTGCGGCTACAGGCCTGGTATCGATGTGGCCATCGCCTTAGACCCAGCCATGTCAGAACTCGAGACCGCCTACCGCAAACAGTTCAAAGTCCCCGACAGTGTGGGGATGTATCTATTCTGGCGAGACAGGGCCTTGACCGTGATGGACCGTGAGGAAGTGCTCGACCTTTATGTCAAGGCTATCAAGGAATATGAGATCCCGATCCTCTCCATCGAAGATGGATTCTCGGAGAACGATTTCGAGGGCTGGGAAAAGCTTTTGTCCACACTGGGGGATCGGATATTTGTGATCGGGGATGACTTGGTGACCACGAACGACGCCACAATCGCCATGGCTGCATCCAAAGGGCTCATCAACACGGTTCTTATCAAGGCCAACCAGATCGGTTCTCTGTATGAAACGATCATCGCTATGCTGCTAGCGCTTGGCAAGGGGATGGAGCTTGTTGTGTCGCATCGTTCCAAGAGCCCCAATGACGACATGGAGGCACAGATCGCCCTTGCTGTGAATGCTCTCGGCCTCAAAGCGGGAGGGGGAGCCAACACGGAGCGGCTGATCAAGTACCATGCCGTGACAGAGCTCATGCAGCGTGGCCTGGAAGGAAATGACAAACCTGAGATAAAAACGAACCAGAGCCCCTACATTCGCAAGATAAGCGCTTACGAAGAACCCACCAATGCAGGTGTCCCCACTGTGGGTGCATCGGTCGATTTTGAACTGCCTGATTCAGGCATAACACTTCGATTCAGGGGGGCTACGCCCCTGGGGACATCGGCGGGGACGGGCGAGGCTATCCACCTCGTTGATTCTGTGTTCGAGCGTGCAGAATTCCCAGAAGTGATCGCCCGGCACCCAACACTATTTGTCGAGATCGAGTCCGGTGTGTACACTTTTGAGAAAAGCGTCAAAGAGCCGCAAATCCAAGAACTGGAAGATGACGAGCTCCTCGCACTCTTTGAACGCGTACAAAGATATGATGGAAAAGGATGTCTTAACGCTGTCGAAAATGTGAGCACAGTCATTGCCCCGGCCTTTACGAATAAGGTCATCGAAGGGATCACTTTGAAAGACATCGACCAGACGCTCCTTTCACTGGAGCTTCATGTCGCAGAACGTCGGGGCAAGATCAACGACTCCACATCTGCCAGCGAACGGATACAGGTGATGCAACGCAAACAAAATCTCGGGATGAACGCCATGCTGTCCGTATCTTTGGCCATGGCGCGCGGTCTGGCACATCTCAAAGGCCAGGATCTTTTCGAGATGCTGCGCGAGGAAATGCTGGCAATCATAGAAAAGCTTACCCGCATGAACAGTATCAAGATCGCAGGGAGTCGGTTCGACGACTATGTGGACGCTTTGCAAAAAGTAAATCAAATCCTCACGAAGCAAGGCAAGAAACTTCACGAAGTCTTGCGTGATGTGACAGGAATATACCGTGAGGCTGATAAGGGATTTGAGTGGGATATGCCATTGCCTACAACAAGAGAAGAAACAGAAAAAGGCAGAGTGAAAGAGCCACCCTTTGCTCAACCCCTAGAATATTACACTCATGAATCAGTCCTTATGGCTGCAGAAGAAATCGCGGCTTCTAAAGCAGCATTGAGCGATGGAGGTCTACTGACTGAAGAAGAACAATCCTGGCTAGAATCTATCAACAATGAGTTGCTTAATGTTTACCGGAATGAAACGAACAGCGTGACTCGACACGATGTGCTGCATAAATATATAAAGGTCAAACAAGCCATCGCACATCGCACCCAGCGCTTCGGTATCGCCAACAACCGCATTTTTATCTCGCCCAAGGAGATGTTCGTCCCCTACCTTGTCGGAGACACTCTTGTTGTGCATGACGCTCGCGACGAGGCCACAGACACTGTATTTACCCTCCTCTTACCCAGGGGAAAGATCATCACAGATGAAATGTTAAGCCGGGAAGCGGATGTCCGGGGCGAACCGATCGACCTGGAGCATGAGTTGTGCGATTTTGATCAAAGTCACGCTCTTTCAATCCATGTTGTCAGAATCAGGGATTTTGTTGAACATCTCCGAAAAATCAATGAAAGTGCCAATCGGAGTGAGGCTGTTTATGTGCTGCGAATCTTGGTCGCACGACTGAGTTTGTTCTCATTCAAGAAACAACTGAACGCAAAGAATCTCCAATCAGAGGTGCACAGCCTTTTCAAGGAACTGATGCGCTTCATCAATTCAACTCTCTCCGGACGACTCCCGCTTTTAGTCCGCATTCTTGTGCGTGACATTGCCGCCGTTGTCACCAGACCAAAACTTATCGACCGCTTGTGGAATGACACCATCGACCTGGCTGAGATCCACATCCGCGGGAGCGCGATCGTTAACGAACTGAGGAGGAGTTCACACCATGCCATGGGCAGGCATACCCTGAAGCTCGCCCAGGCCTACTTAGAATATCTGAACACGGGCGATACAACCGACCTTTTGGAGATGGGCGCTGATGAGATCGTAACCGCCGACGAAAAAGCGCGCGCGACCGAACAGCCAAAACGGATCGTGAATCGCATCATCGAGGACCTCCAACAACTCTTAGGCAGCTCGGAGACCATCGCCCGGATCCGGGAGTGGCAGACAGAATACGGATCGACATTGGTGCGCTGTGGCTTCGGCAAGAGCCTTCATGACGAGATGAATGCTGTCGTGGAAGGGATGCAGCGAGGCAACAGATGGGTTTATTATCATCATCTTCGCATCATCAAGAGTCGAATTCTCGAGTTTGTTGAGCATTTGCCCAGTGCCAGTGGAATCGTCCGGAGGTTGGATGCACTTCTCGGGCTTAAGCCCGACGAAGTCTTATTCGAAGGAAAGCGTGCTGAGGAAGAACTCCGCAACTGTGTGGACAGGTTTGTGGGAGATGTGCAGCAGTCCTACCAAACCAACCTGTTCCATGAATTGGAAAACATCCTCACCGCTTACGAACGTAAAGAATTCTACGCAACATTTGTTGCGATCTGTCAACAGCGCAAAAACCTTCGCACGGACCTGGAGAGACGTGCCTTTCCCGAACATCGGCTGCTGCTGTTAGAGCTCGACTGCCTCTTCGAAGAAATGAGCTACCTCGTTCTGCGCCAGATCGCCAGTGAGTATGAAGAAAAAGGTGTCGATTTCGCGCAGTGTTTGGAAATCATCCATGCATCTGTCCAGAACTTGACTCATGATGGGCTTCACTCAAGACAGCTCCACGATCTGGCAGCCATGCTGAAGCATTCGACAAAAACATACGCCGAGGTTAAAAATATCATTGAACAGATCCACCGCAACTACCATCACCTTGTGCAGCGCGTGATCGCGCCATTCGAAAAGATCCGAGAGAAGATAGGATTTACTGAAGAGGAACTCCGTGCGGCTTTAGCGAATATGCAGCGCTACATGCACGATCTTAACAATATCGCCTACTTTACGGATATCGCCCATTCTTTTATCGAGGATAAGGAGGACCATTCACAAGCAATAGGCATAGGGTCAAATCCACCCCGGGAACCTTTCGATGTGGTCCATCTTTCCCATTACGATGAAATCAAGCAGAGGGTTGAAAATGACGACCTGACATGTAATTTGCGAGATCTTTATGGCAGCAAAGGTTCGGGTCTTCTCTATATCAGCTATCTGAATATACCGACTAGAGATGGATTCATCCTCCCGACCACTTTACCCCAGAGTGGAATCCACAGGGACTCAACGGGCATTATGGAGGAAGTGATTATCAAACACCTCAAGATACTCGAGACAGACATCGCGAAACGGGATGGCGCTGCTAAAACATACGGCGATCCCAATAATCCACTGCTGCTCGCTGTTAGGGCGGGATCGGTTTTTTCAATGCCCGGGATTTTATCGACAGTGTTATTCGTGGGAATCAACGATGAGATCGCTGAAGGCCTCGCCAAGCAGGACCCATGGTGCGCCTATGACGCCTATCGCCGATTTCTGGCCATGTACGGGCAGGCCGTATGGGGTGTCGACATGGAATCCTACGACATTGTGGAGGAGACCAAACTCCGTTACAAAGCGAAATACAAGTATGACCTGCCCTGGGAAGGGATGAAAGAGATCGCTGAAAAGACAAAGGACATCCTCAAGGAGGAAGGACATGGGAAGGCTCTAGAAAAAATACTCCGAAACCCAAATGAACAGTTGTTCACGGCTATGCACGCCGTATTCCATTCATGGAGCAGTGAAGCCGCTCGCCGCTATCGGGAGATCAAAGGCATTTGCAACTCCTGGCAAACCGTGGCCATTGTTCAGGAAATGGCTCTGGGTAACCGAAAGAACGAAGAGATCCGAGAAGGAATGGACGAAACCCGGGCCTCTCTGACCGGTGTGATCCCGCGGACCCATATCACTGAATTGGGTATGAGGGCCCATATGGGAGACTTTAAATTCTCCGCTGCAGGAGATGACTTGGTGGGAGGCCTGACAAAGTCGATATCGTTCCGGCCTATTGATGAGCTTGGGACGTTTATGCCGATGTTGAATCGTCGCCTGCGCCACAACATCGCAAAGCTGCGGCGGTTTTTGGGAACAGACCAGGAAGTAGAATTCACCGTCGAGAGCGGCGTTCTGAGTATCCTTCAATCCCGTGCTGCAGAGATCGGGAAGAACAATAAGGAGAGAGCTTTTAAAGATGCGGGAGAAGAAAATGCACATGGGATCGGCATCCGCGGCAGTGCTTTTCGCGGTGTGGTGGCTTTTGACAAAGAAGACCTTGATGAGCTATCCAAGGAGGATGTATCCAAACGGGACGACGTGGATGGCATGATCTTACTCTTGGAGAGCCCTTCGCCGGAATATATACCGCTGATCCTGTCGGCCGATGCTTTGCTGACAGCCAAAGGCGGGTCTACATCTCATGCAGCCATCGCAATCAACGGGATTCAGGATCGAGACTACAGTGCAGTGATGAGTGCAACGGGCCTGCACGTAGACGCCCGAAAACATGAAGCTGTGATTACCGCTAGGAGTGGACAAGTCCGCCACACGATCCGCAAACATGACGTGATCTCCATCCACGGCACAACGGGAGGTGTTTACGTGGGTACCCGGCCCACGATCTAAAAATCTGACTTTGGATGGGCATGATAGACCTTAGCGACGATCTTCCAGCCATCGTCGAATTTCAATAAGGACAGATAATCTGTGTAGACCATCTTCCCATTTTTTGATATTTCAATCTTGGCAGCTGCACATCCTCCGGTTATGTCGAGGCTGGCGATCTTGCAATCCATCTCGGCCTGTGAAGGAACAAAGTTGGGATCCTTTTTTCTTTGTTCGATCCCTTTGATCCATGCACCAATAGGATAACGGCTGATCTCATTTCCCTTGGCAGAGAAGATGGCAAAATCAGGATGGAAACCGTTGCGCATACTATCTGTATCCAAATCGTTGAATGCCCCGTTAAAATAGGCTGATTGGATCACTTCCTCCACATCAGCCTTAGAATCGGCATACATAAGACCTGTTGCGATCAATCCAAAAAACAACAATCCAAAGATAATCAGGCTCACTTTTCTCATCGTGTTCACTTCCTCCTTCGATCCAGAGTTTTTAATCCGTTATTTTATACGCAATCTCAAGCACAAAGTTACTCTGATCTCACTTTAACTGACCAGATAAAACCGAAATTGGCCACATCCTCGTCTGCTTCATTTTTACCGATTGATTTGCATTCAATAACCTGTGGTTCGTTGACCTCGATGGCCTTTATTATCGCTTCTTTAACCTTTAATCCATCACTACAGACAAAAGTCGTCACATCTGTCCCTTTTTTTACGAATTCAGCCTTACAGCTCACAATTATAGTTGCCATTGAAGGCTTCTGTTTGTAGGTATACATGCTGATCAATGCCCCGGATGACATTTCTGCGGCCATTCCCAAAACGGCCCAGTATGTCGACCGGAACGGATTTTTATTCAGACTTTTGTAGGGGACTGTAACGGAGCATAGTTCTTCTGTTAATTTGACAATCTTAAGTCCGGACAAAAAGGCCATAGGAACTTTCCTGAATATTATCCATTTAAACTTATAAGGATCGGCGAAATTTTTCTGAATGAAATGAATATGCTTTTCGTTGAATTGAAAGTTACGCGCCATGATTCCGTAAAAATTATAAATGTTATGAAATGATGACTTAAAAAGGATAAACGTCTCTGTTTTTATTCAAGGCCCATCTTGACCAGGATCGCTTTGAACCTTGGGTCTTCACGCAGAGGATCAAAATATGAAATGATGTTTAAGCTTACGAGTAAAGGATCACGCTTCTCATAAGATCGCTCCAGCCAAATCAAAGCTTGATTTCTATCATCATAATAACGATAGACATAAGCCACTTGATAGGCGATATTCCCGACATCGCTTTCCTCAAATAATCGTTCTAATTCATCGAGGAGTTTACGGGCCTTAGCCTTTTGCCCGGACTCGAAATAAGCAATGGAAAACTGTCTCAAGTGCTGCGGGAGTCTTCCGTCCCTGTCTATCAATCTCTGAGCTCTTTCAACGGCATCTTCATCAAAATCAGGTTGAGGATTTAACTCATCACCCTTTCTTTTATATTCGTCTGCTTTTTCCTCATTCCCGCTGACTCTGTAAATCCAGCCGAGTATTTGATGTCCTCGGACCGACAGAGGGTCGATTCGAAGAGCTCTCTTGAGTTCAGCTTCGGCCTCACCCAGCTTCCTCAATCGTGCCAGATGAAATCCATACTCGTAATGGGCATCGAAAAAATTGGGATTCAGATCTATGGCCTTCTTGAATTCCCGTTCGGCCCCTGGCCAGTCCCATTCGAATACTTCCAGAATGACACCCATAGAGGTATGAGCTTCGGATGAATTTGCGTCCAACTCGAGGGCTCTTCGTGCCGCCTTTTTGGCTTGTTGGGCGGCCTCGTCTCTCGGCATCGCGGAAAATAAGCCGAGCAGCATATATGTATCCGCCAATCCGGCATAGGCTGAAGAATAATTGGGATCTCTTTCAACGGCCTGTTCAAAATAGTTTCTTGCTTTTAAAAAATTGGCTACATTTTCTATCCAGCGAAAATATCTGCCATGTAAATACAATTGATAAGCTTCAGCGCTGGTCGTATCACGCTTTGTGAGTTCCGCTCTTTCTCCAGCGACTAGTTTGACTTTGAGCGTTTCCACAATACTGCTGGAGATTTCATCCTGAATGCCGAACACATCATCCAGCTCGCGATTGTACTGTTCTGACCAGAGCAAAGATTCATCCTCTGCATTGACAAGCTGTGTGGTTATGCGGATTGTATTTCCTGCTCTCTGCAAGCTTCCAGTGAGCACCGTCTTGACATCAAGTTTCTCCCCGATGTCCCTGATAATTTGATCCTGACCCTGAAAGGAGAACGAAGACGTCCTTGCCGGAACTCTCAGGTCTTGGATCTTGCTCAATGCATTGATCAATGATTCGGCCAACCCGGCACACAAATAACCCTGATCTTTTTGAGGACTCAAATCCTCAAAAGGAAGGACAGCTATGGAAGGCGTATCCATGTTCGAAGGAGCGGGTTTGAATCTGGACCATGGATGCCAGAGGAATAATCCCACAAGCATTATCACGATGATAAAAAGTGCAGGGATCAATGCCCTCTTTGCCCGAAAGGTCACGGTTATCTCTTTGGAGGTCAGCGGCTTTTTAAGTAGAGCTGTTCTATCTGTTGTGGGGATGCTTTTTTCGAAATTTTCAAGCTTGGACCGCAATTCTTCTGCAGTCTGATAACGGTTTTCCTTGTCTTTTTCTAAACATTGCATTATCAGGCTGCTTAAATCCTCGGAGATTTGTGTATTGAATTCCCTTGGATCCTTTGGTCTCTCGGTTTTTTGTTTGACAGCTACAGTTAAAGCCGAATCTCCATCAAAAGGAACCCTGCCTGTCAGCATTTCATACAGGATAACACCCAAGGAATAGATGTCTGAGCGCCTATCTGTTTCCTTCCCCTCGACCTGTTCCGGAGACATGTATTCGGGAGTCCCGATCAAAACCCCCGCACCTGTTATGCCCCTCTCCTTGAGGGACCGGGCAATCCCAAAATCCATGATCCGCACAATCCCTTCTCGGTCGATCATGATGTTACTGGGTTTCAAGTCCCGATGGATAACTCCTAATTTGTGCGCCTCTGCCAATCCTGCGCACACTTGCTTGGCCACAGAAATGGCGGTCCCAATCCCCAATTGGCCGCTCATCCGGATCATGTTCCTTAGATTCTCACCCTCCACATATTCCATGGAAATGTAATAGGTCCCCTCTTCCCTGTTAAGGTCATACATCTGGCAGACGTTCTTATGCCGGATTTTCCGGGCGAATTTCAACTCGTTCTGAAAACGTTCGATCGTGTTTTTATCAGTCGAGATCTCCGGTTTTATGAGCTTTATGGCGACTTTCTCTTTGATGTCGATATCATTGGCTTTGTAGACTTTGCCCATTCCGCCTTTACCGAGTTCTTCGATGATCTGGTATCGTCTTGCGAAGGTCGAGCCTGTCGTGAGTTCTTCTTTGGGGGTTTCTATCGTCTGGGTAAGGATGGCGATTTCCTCAGAGTCAGGCAGCTCTGTTCCACAATCGCCACAAAAGCGTTGTGTATCTGGATTCTCAGTCTGACATGTTGGACACTTTACTGACATTAATTCCCCGATCTTTGAGCATGAAAATATTATCAATTTCGCAGTGAGGAGTCAATCTATGGATTTTAGTTGTAAGCATCCTTATTTCCGTAATAAGGGCATTAGACGTAAAAAAGAGTGAGTCACCGTCCTTATGAGTCGGATGGTGGAGGGTGGGGGGGGTTCGACGAATATGGACTGTGACTCGTCCCTGTTCTTATCATTTGACTTGAGAGCATCACGGAAATAAGGATGCTTCCGTTTTAGTTCTAAACACTTCTATTTCCATGAAAATTTAAGCATATTTTCCTCACTGATAAAAATACACGGGCAGATAAATCAGATTGCCTGACTGTTTTTTTATCACGGAAAAGAGGATGCTTCTGCTATATCTTTCCTATCCTAAAAAAAGACTAAAGTTGTTCGGAGATGCTTGCGTATTCAATGTAAGCATCTGTAAAACCGTGATAGCGTGAATTAACACTGCGTAATTAAGTGTCCCAATTGTCTGGTTAAGAAAACCGTGTGAAGGGCTGGACGGGTATGGTACATCTCTTGTGAGAGATGTGAGGGAGGCCCGGAACCGAGCGAAGTTTCCTCGCTGGGGAAACTGAGCGTGTTTTCGAAAGAAACAATTGGGACACTCGGAACGTGACTCATCAGGGATTTAGAGATGTTTGCATATTTAATTATTGCCTTGCCGAAAACATCTGAATTTGGGAAAATGGATTTTCGTTTTCAGACGATCGGTTTTACCGTGAGATTTTCGTCTGGATATTTAATGGGAATTGAGGTGAAAATGAAAAACTTTCGATGGTTTGGTTGGGTGTTTGGGCTCATGACTCTTTCCTGGAGCCTGGCTGCTGAAGTTAAGTTTGAAAAGTATCACAATCCTGAGGAATTAAAAACAGTGATTCAAGAAATTGCAAGAACTAATCCAGGAATTGTCAAAATCCATAACCTTGTGAAAAGTGCAGGAGGAACAGATTTGGACTTGCTTGAAATTGGGCCCGAAGTAGCAAAAAAGGAAAAAACTGTGCCCGCTGTTTTTGTGGCGGCCAACATGGAAGGAATAGTTCCTTTAGCCAGTGAAGCTGCTCTTTTCCTGGTGAAACAGCTTATTGAGAAAGCCGAAACTCGAGAGAGCCTCAGCTGGTACATCCTCCCCTGCGGTAATCCCGACGCTGCGGCCCGATACTTTGCGAGACCTCTTATCGAAGACCCACGTAACGCCAGTCCCTTTAATGACGACAAGGACGACGCCGCAGATGAAGATGGGACTGAGGACCTGGATGGAAACGGACTCATCACCCAAATGCGCGTCAAGGACCCTGAAGGCATGTGGACCTCTATCCCAGGAAATCCCCGGCTGATGAAAAAGGCTGACTGGTCCAAAGGCGAAAAAGGCCAATACAAGCTTTATCCGGAAGGGCTGGATAACGACGGAGATGGCGAAATCAATGAGGACGGACCGGGCGGAGTCAACATCGGTATCCAGTTCCCGCACCTGTTCAAGTTTTTCACTGCTGATGGAGGGCTTTGGGCCGGAAGCGAGAAAGAGAGTTTTGCCTTGATCAAATTCGTTTCCGAACACCGTGAAATTGGTCTGACCTTTGTTTTCGGCCGGGCCAACTTCTGTCTCGCTCCGCCGAGAGGAGGCCGGAAGGGCGAGGCAGACCTCAACGAGATCAAGATCCCGAAGCGCCACACCGGTTTTCTCAACGCCGACCCGGATAAGACCTACACCATGGCCGAGATCATAGAAATGGTTAAACCCATTGTGCCCGAGGGAATGGAGGTCGATGAATCCATGATCGCTAGCTTTCTCGGCCTCGGCGCTCTAGTTAATCCATTGCCCGAGGACCTCAAGTTTTACAAGCAGCTGTCTGAGGAATATAAAGAGTTCTTAAAAGAGAAAAAGTTCGATGCCAAGAGACTGGATCCTCCCCCCGACAAAGATGGGTCCTTTGAGCTCTGGTCTTATTACCACCTTGGCCTTCCCTCCTTTGCCATGGATTTCTGGACTCTGCCCGAAATCGAAAAAGAGAAAAAGGAACAGGAAATCACACCCGAAAAACTGGAGGAAATGTCCGACGAAGATTTTATCGCCTTGGGCGAAGAAAAGATCGATGCCTTTTTAAAATCCGTCGGAGCGCCCGCCCAATTCAAAGCCAAACAGGTGATCGAATCCCTCAAGGGCGGCATGATGGACACCAAGCGGATGGCAGAGATGCTGAAAAAGATGCCGAAGCCACCCAGTGAAGAGGGGGCTGACTCCAAAGAAGAGGCGTTGCTGGCCTTCAGCGATAAGGAGCTAGGGGGAAAAGGGTTTGTGGAGTGGAAACCCTTCAAGCATCCTACACTCGGCGACGTCGAAATCGGCGGCCCGGTTCCTTTCACGGACAGCACACCCCCTCCGGAAAAGATCGAGTTTCTCCTCAATAATCAGGTTCCGTGGATTTTCGAGATCACAAAGAAAATGGCCCGGATCCACATCGCCAAGACCGAGGCAAAAAGACTGGGATCCGATGTCTATGAGATCAAAGCCTGGATCGAGAACACCGGATATCTTCCCTACCCCACGGCCATGGGCCAGCATAATAAAAGCATTTTGCCTGTTATTGTGACTTTGACGGGTCAAGGCTTGAACATCGTGGACGGTCAAAAGAGAAGCCTGATCCCGGCCATAGACGGGTACAGCGCCCAACCTGTCACCTGGATTGTCCGCGTGGATAATCCAGCCAAGATCGAGATCAAGGCATCCACACAGACAGCATGGAGCGATACAAAGTCCATCGACTTGGGAGGAGTGTAATGAAACGCGTCGCTTTGTTATGTGTTGTAATTTTAATTTTGTCGGGCATCATTCCCTCTGAGACTGCCAAAGTTACGGTTCCTCTGCGGTTCGATCAGTATTATCCCCTGGAGATGGTTTATGAGGCTCTTCAAGCCCTCCACGAAGCCTATCCCGAGCAAACCAACTTGGAAATTGTTGGAAATAGCGAAGAGGGCCGACCGATCTATGCGATGACGGTCAATATTGCAAAGACCGGTAAAGCACTGGATAAGCCCGGTGTTTATGTGGATGGCAACATCCATGGCAACGAAATCCAGGGCGGAGAGATCTGCCTTTACTTGCTCGACTATCTCCTCGGCAACTATGGTAAAAACGAGGAGGTCACTCAACTCATGGACAAAAACTGTTTTTATGTGGTGCCCGTAGTCAATCCTGACGGACGCTACCACTTTTTTGTCGATGCCAACACCTCAAGCTCCAACCGCAGCCTTCGCATCCCGACCGATGACGACCACGACGGACTTGTGGACGAGGACTTCCCCGACGACTTGGATGGCGACGGCAATATCTGCCGGATGCGCAAAAAAGATCCGTTCGGTGAATTCAAGACCGATCCAGAGGACCCACGATTGATGGTGCGTGTCAAACCTGGCGAAAAAGGGGAATGGACTATGCTCGGCCAGGAAGGAATAGATAACGACGGCGATGGCCGCGTGAACGAAGACAGCGAAGGGTATGTGGACCCCAACAGAAACTGGGGTTACGATTGGGCACCCCCCTATGTGCAGAGTGGGGCTGGGGAGTATCCTTTTTCTGCTGTCGGACTCAAGGCCATGGGCACCTGGATCTTAACCAAGACAAACATCTGCATCGGCTGGTCTTTTCACAATTACGGCGGTATGTTTTTACGCGGGCCCAGTCGGAAAGGAGTGGGCGAATACCCGCGCGGGGACATTGCCGTCTATGACTACATCGGGCAGCAGGCTGAGCGGATCACTCCAGGCTACCGCTACATGATCTCATGGAAAGATCTCTACACCACCTACGGTGATTCCGTGGAATGGCTTGTCCAGCTTGGTGGAGTCTACGGCTATGTGGGCGAAGTCTTCATGAGTGAGAGTGAAACCTTTGTCACTCTCGAAGAGGAGCAAAAACGCGACCCGATATCAGAAGGCCCAATGGCCACAATGGGCCGGGAAACACGCAACCGTGAGCGACTCGATTACAGCGACCACCTCGCTATGGGTGAGCTCTACAAGCCATGGGAACCTTTTAAACATCCCACATACGGAGACATCGAGATCGGAGGATGGGTGAAGATGAGCGGCCGGCTTTCAGCACCTTTTATGATCAAGGACATGGTCCACAGGAATGCGATGTCCGTAATCTTCTCGGCCAAGCACACGCCTGAGGTTTCTCTGGACGTCTTCGATGTTCAAAAGGTCGATAAAAACTTCTTTCGGGTACGAACGCGTCTATCGAACGCCAGGGCGATCCCGACTATGACTTACCAGGCGCAGAAGGTGAATCTGTATCCCAAGGACATCCTCAAGGTTTCGGGTTCAAATTCCAAGGTTTTAGCTGGTGGCGTGCTGACCGACCCATACAACGATCGAGTGAACTACAAAAAACACCGTCCCGAGACTCAATTCCTAGTCGTCCCAGGATTCGGAAAGGTGGAACACCAGTTTCTCGTAGAGGGGAAGGGCAATTTGACTGTCCTCTACGAGTCGCGACATGGTGGAAAGCTGGAAAAAACGATTCAACTGAAATAGAGACAGTACTTCATCTAATTCCGCAGCCCAGGATGCCCCTGATAGCTATCCTGAAATCAGAGGGAGCTGATCTATCAGACTTTTGTATTTGTCATCTATTATGGACACAGAAACAGCGCTAAATTTAGAAATACCCCCGAAACTCTCATTGGCACAAAAATTGCGCAAGAGTATGTAAAAGTGAATTTATCTTAGGAGTTTACTGAAGGAGAGTGTCATGAAAAAGTTATGGGCACTGTTAATTGTTTTTACATTCCTATCCTGCACCCAGCAAATCATTAATCAGGATACGACTTTTCTGGACAATCATACCTTTGAGGAAGTCTGGGAGGCATCCGTAAGGGCAGTCGAAGATATCGATTTTACGATAGACAGTATGGACAAAGAGACGGGATTCATCTCGGCTGAAAGCGGAAGGCGTGTTTTTGAGAGCAAACCCCCACGCTTATCGATTATGATCCAAGAGATAGACAGCAAGGTCAGTGTGGACTATAGGGTTTTGCAGAAAGATTTCATCGACTTGGGTGGTCACGGGAAAAAGACGGTCCGGAATTTTATGACCGCTCTGAATATGAATCTCAACAGATAGTACTTATAATCTCCTGCTGATTTGCTATGACGAAGGATCTGCTCACCCTTCATGACAAACACGAGCTCCAATAAGTGCTAGCTACGCTTCATATTTCCAGAAAAACTTTATCGAAAACAATACATCTGAATTATTCATAAAAAATGTCGATACTAATTACAAGTAAATCAATTTCAATAAGTTACATTGTTCTTCCAGCAAACCAGTTTGACCATACCATCTTCAATGCCCTCATTATTATAATCGACATTATTTACCCTTCGGGCGAGCTTATCTCACTACAAAGTCTTCGTTGTAGCCCACTCGCGGTAGTCCACTACAGCTTCGTGGGCCACTGCCTCGCCTTTGTAGCAACCAAATCTCGTTAATAATCCAGGGACATAAGATCGAATAAAAAAAAAGGCACTGTCTCAAATAGAGACAGTGCCCTTAAAGTCTTAGTTATAGCGAGCTAGATGACAGTAACTTTTGTTGCCGCAGGTCCCTTGGGTCCCTGTTCGATCTCAAAAGTCACTTTATCGCCTTCATTGAGAGATTTAAAACCGCTTGCGTTGATCGCTGAATGATGAACAAACACATCCGGTCCGTCTTCTTGCTCGATGAAGCCAAAGCCTTTGCTGCTATTGAACCATTTTACAGTTCCACTAGCCATAGTGACATACTCCTTATTAAAGTTCTCAATGTCCCAAACTGAGGAATGCCACTTTAGCTAAAGGGAACTTCCTTCAGAACGGTACTAGCCTGCCCAAAAGGGACAGACCTTAATTGATCGAATGTATTATACCATAATTTTAAAAAAAAGCTAGCAAAATTTTGAAGGACAGTGACTCGCTCTTTTTTACCTCAAATACATTTATCTCGGAAATAAGGATGCTTACGCTTTGGAACAAAGAATTGACCCGGACTATACAGAGGAGTAATATGGAATACCAAAGCTTGGATAAAACTACATTATTTATGCATCTAGACAGGAGGTGGATTTATGTCTAAAAATATGAGCGTGGTCATTTTAGTGGTCATGATCAGTTTTTTAGCTTTAAATTCGTTCAGTCAAAATGCCCACGACAACTTGGAGATCGCGAACATGATCCGGAGCGACAAATTCGATTACGTCTTGCCGAAGGCCATGAGGAACAACGACATCGATATGTGGATCATCATCGACAAGGGCCGCGGCACTGAGCCCCTCTTTCGGGATCTTGGTTATGCAACAAGCAATGGGAACGGGATCTTTGTATTCACGGACCGCGGCGGGAAACGGATCGAAAGGGCGGTCCTGGGTGGAGAGCCCGAGCTGCTCGTGGAAAGCAGGCTATATGACATCTTTAAGAGGATTAGAGACCTGAGATCGTTTGTTGCCGAACGCAACCCCAAACGTATCGGTATCGATATATCGACAGCGACAGAGCTATGGCCACCGGAAGGGCGCCATCTCACCGACGGCCTTTCCCACATGGATTACATCAATCTCAAGAAAGAGCTGGGCGAGCCGTATGCCTCCCGGTTGGTGTCTGCTGAAAAACTTATTGCGGACTTTCGTTCGGAGAGAGTGGCCGGTGAGATCATCGAATTCTCAAAAATCGCGAACATCACACGAAAACTCTTGGAACGCGCACTGTCCAACGAAGTCATCACCCCCGGCAAAACCACGATGAACGAGGTTTGCTGGTGGCTGGAAGAACAAAGACAAGCTCTAGGCCTTGAGCTCGGCTGGCACCCTACAGTTTTTCTCAGCCCCCCGGATGGCAACGAGATCGCCAATGCGGATCGTGTCATTCAGCCCGGTGACGTTCTCCAGATCGACTGGGGCATCGGACAGAACAACTTCTTCACAGACATGAAACGTTTTTCTTATGTCTTGAAAGAGGGAGAGACCGAAGTCCCGGAGTGGGTTCAGAAGGCATTCGATAATTCGCGCACCATTCGCGAGCTTGTGAGAGAGAATGTCAGATCGGGGAAAACCGGCCGGGAACAATTGGATCATCTGAAACGCTTGGTGGTTGAGGCCGGCTTCGTCTACACCGAGGAGGAACATCCTAGCAATGCTAAAGGCGTGGAAGTCAACATCGGCATGCACTCTGCCGGCAATCTAGGGCATGATGTGGGTGGATCCCTTTTTGAGATCTTTCCTTTGCGCACGACATATGAGATCAGGCCCAACAGTTTCATCGCTTTTGAATTCATCGTTTTCACCCCTGCAGACGAATGGGGCGGCAACAAGGTCCCGGTCTGTGTGGAAGAAAATGCGCTCATTACAGAACACGGGATCGAATGGGTCCATCCCCCACAGAACCGAGTCCTTGTGATCAGATAGAGAACACATCAAGGATAGCTCTTGCCTCGAGGGTAAAATTCTGTAATCATACTAACGAGTAAAAAAAGGAGGACAGGATGAAAAACACATTTTCTGGCCTGACGAAAAAATCTCTCTCCATAATCGCACTTTTATTTGTTCTTTTCTTCTCTTATCTAAGTGTAGCGTGCGGAACGACTGAGAAAGCAGAAATATCAGCCGCAACGATAAAGCCGCCCATCGCCACCAAGATACCCAAAGAGCTGACCGCGCATGGTCAGACGCGTATCGACAATTACTACTGGCTCAACGAGCGGGATAATCCCAAAGTTATGGAATACCTCAAGGCGGAAAATGCGTACAAAGAAGCGGTCATGGCCCACACAAAAAATTTCCAGGAAAAGCTCTACAACGAGATCGTAGGCAGGATCAAACAAACCGATATGTCTGTTCCCTATAAAGATCAGGGTTATTATCGCTACACGCGATACGAGGAGGGGACAGAGTACCCGATATACTGCCGTAAAAAAGGGAATGTGGATGCAGAGGAGGAAATTCTCCTGAACGTCAACAAAATGGCAAAAGGATACGACTTTTTCAATGTCGCCGGATATACGACAAGCTCCAACAACAACCTGATTGCTTACGGTGTGGATACAGTAAGCCGCAGGCTCTACACGCTCTATTTCAAGGACTTAACCTCCGGCGAGGTTCTCAACGATCAGATTCCTAACACAGAAGGCCGGGCGGCCTGGGCCAACGATAATAAAACCGTTTTCTACGCTTTAAAGGATACAACCACGCTTCGCCCTTATAAGATCATGAAACATGTGCTCGGAACAGCCGTCGCTTCAGACAAAGTGATCTACACCGAAGAGGACGAAACTTTCAACATTGATGTATATAAAACCAAGTCTAAGAAATTCCTTTTTATCATCTCTTATCACACACTATCTACCGAATACAGGTTTTGTGATGCGGACTCTCCCGATGGAGAATTCCGGATCATACAGCCACGCGAAAGAAACCTTGAGTATAACGTAGACCATTTTCAAGATTATTTCTATATTCGTACGAATCTAGATGCCAAAAATTTCAGGTTGATGAAAACACCTATCGATCGAACAACCAAAGAGAACTGGACGGAAGTCATCCCCCACAGCGATGATATTCTTCTGGAAGGATTCGAGATCTTCAGCAATTATCTCGTTCTGAGCGAGCGAAAAAACGGCCTGACACAGCTTCGTATCATCAAATGGTCCGATCGATCCGAACACTATCTAGATTTTGGAGAGGAGGCCTATCTGGCTTACATATCCATGAATCCTGATTTTGACACAGACCTCTTGCGTTACGGCTACACATCGCTCACCACACCCAACTCGATATATGACTACAACATGGACACCCGAGAAAAGACGCTCCTCAAACAAGAAGAGGTTCTGGGGAATTTCGATCCCAACAATTATTTCACCGAGCGCCATTTCGCCACAGCTCGAGATGGCACCAAGGTCCCCATCTCCTTGGTCTACAGAAAAGGGCTGGAAAAGGATGGGAACAATCCCCTCCTGCTCTACGGTTATGGCTCATATGGCTATAGCACGGACCCAGCTTTTGACTCAACCATACTGAGTTTATTGGATAGAGGATTTGTGTATGCCATACCGCATATCCGAGGAGGCTCAGAAATGGGCCGATACTGGTACGAAGAAGGGAAACTTCTCAATAAGAAAAACACCTTTACTGATTTTATCGACTGCGCTGAATATCTGATCGCACAAAAATTCACCAACCCGGATAAGATGTTCGCCATGGGTGGAAGTGCCGGGGGCCTCCTAATGGGCGCGGTGGTGAACATGCGCCCCGACCTGTGGAAGGGTGTCATCGCAGATGTCCCCTATGTGGATGTGATCACAACGATGCTCGACACGAGCATTCCTCTTACCACGAGTGAATTCGATGAATGGGGCAATCCCTCAAATAAGGAATACTACGATTACATGCTCTCCTATTCTCCATACGACAATGTGGAAGCCAAAGATTATCCGGCGATGTTGGTCACCACCGGCTTCCATGATTCCCAGGTCCAGTACTTCGAACCTGCCAAATGGGTGGCCAAACTCCGTGCCATGAAGACAGACAACAATCTTTTGATCTTTCACATCAATATGGAAGCGGGCCACGGCGGCGTATCGGGACGTTTCCGGCAATACAGAGAGATAGCCCTTGATTTTGCCTTCATGTTTGACCTTCTCGGGATAAAGAAGTAGGCACGTAAGCCGTGGCGCACTTTTTACAGAATTGGGAGTCAGGAGTGTTGTCTGTCTCACATTCAGGACACTATTTGCCCATCTATCTCTCCGATGATCTTTCGCAAAAAAGCATATCCATTAATCACCAGGGGCTCAATCTGGTCAATGTCCTGTCAATAAGCAAATCTTAGAACAAAATTTTCTTCTTTAATCATTATTGCGGTTGAATTTTTCTCTATTGTCAACGGCAGGATAAATCCTGGACTGCCAGTTCCAAAATCTAATTTTTCAATCGGAAGTCTCGAAATATTCGTAACTAAACACCCAGACTTCGGATCGAATGGTTTGAATTTCTCCATTCTCCTCTCCAACATAATTCCTTCCAAATGCGCTAAATACTCAACATAGGACTGTTTTGACACGGAAGGCATTAATTCTCTAATTTGAACAGCGATGTCCTCAAAGTTTAAATTTTCGATATCGCCCTTTTTAAGCTTCATCGTGTGCAACATTAATCCGTTTCCAAAAAATCTCCGGCCGAATTCTTTAACTCTTCTTCGAACGTCAATAGGAATTGTAAGCTCAACAAACTCTTCCAAAAATTCACTTTGTGCTCCGACAAGTTTTTTAACAGCGATGGCAGATAAAACATCATTCATAGAAACCTGGTGATTTTTTGTATCAGAAACCTTTTTGATTATTGACTTCACCTCATTTCGGCTTATTTCATCGAATCTGATGTTGAATTCATCGTTTTGCTGAAAGGGCTCCAACTCCACTCCCTTAAAACAAAAGTCTCTCAATATTGTCCTTCGGTGATGAGGTTTAAAAAACAGTTTCATCAAAGACGATTTGGATGGAAACGAAGTGGATTGTGTCATCATAGCAAGTGCTGACAAAAAGTAAAAATAGCTGTATCCATCTCCTGCCAGATGATGCATTTTCGGAATCAACGCCATACCATTGGAAAATCGGATGACTTTTAAAAGAAATAGCTTTTTTATGTCTGGTAAGCTGTAATGAGAAAGAACTTCAAATTGTTCTTTTTCGGTCTTAGAGATGATAAATTCTCGGTCAACCACCTCCTCCTCATAATAATCTGTCTCGTTATACTTCTCAAAAGAAATAACTCCGTCCTTGTATTCCCCAAACATGGGCCAAAAAGCCGAAGACAGCTTTCTCAAAGCACCCCGTATTTTCTTAGTATCAAAATCCTTTTTGTAATACAAAAGAAGCTCTATGGGATAATTCAAATTCGAAAACAGCGCATCAACCTGCGAGATATTGACTGTATTCATGATTGACCTTTTGTGGATGATAATAAGATATTCACTTACAGGAGAAGAGTCAAATCAAAAACCGATCTAAACAGATATGATCTCCAGCGAGTTCTTTTGCAGAATTAACGTTACTCACTTCTGTATTATCTCAAAATGATGTATAAATAAAAATGGAAAGAGATATTGTCACACATGAACGATACACCCCTACATGTTCAAAAGCGAATAGTCGAAGGATATCCCAAAATGCCGCGGCCTCCCTCTGGCTGGCTAGAGAAACAATGATCCGCGCTTTTAATTGGGATCCTCACAAAGAAGGATATTGAAGAAATTATTGGAACTATCTCATACATAAAGGAGGCTTCATGATATCTATTCGAAAAGTTTTTTACATCATTCTTTGTTTGGCCTTAGTTCTGGGATCCTGCAAGACAAAAAAGGCCGAATCCGAAGAGACCGAAGCAGGAAAGACAGCATCGGAAAGGACTGAAAGCGTTACAACCCATTTGGGGGGATGCATTCTGCTCACGCCTCTGGCTGAAGCACCCGACGATCTCTATCAGGAAAGCGACATCATTCCGACAGATGAATACAAGCCCTTCACGAAAAAACTCTCGGTCTACGGCATTACCTTGATCGGTCGGGATGATATCTCCGATGACTTCATGCGGAAGGTTGCCAAAACCATCAAGGAGATGTTTCCGCAAGAGGATGGCATCGACGTGGGGCTGCAAAAAGAGCTACTGAGGAATATGTACAAATACAAAACTGTGATTCCATTCTTTAAGGGACACGGCCACGAGTTCGCATCGGAGGATGAAGAGGCATGGGATCTCACCAGAAGCCAAAACAGCATATGCGACATTATAATGGAAGGTGTCTCCGGCCAGGTGAATGAGGTCGTCGAGCATATCCTCCACCACGTGAGCGACGTCGGACTCCATTACACATTTCCCGATGAATGGGGCATATCAAAAACCTCTAAGGTCTATCAAGCGATGCAGGAGGCGATAGACAAGGAATATTACATTATCGAACAATATGAGGAGCGCGATGAAGAAGTCAAAAACAGAGTGTTGATCCAGGAATTCGCCTATTGGGTCATCTGTTCTGCATGGAACCTTTTGGAGCCCTACGGCCCGAATGCGGAATGGAAGATCATCCGGACGAAGTCAGACTTGGAGGAGAGGCTCCCTCTGTCCTATGAGCTTTTTGAAAGCACCATTCCCAAAGTCATGGCATCACCAAGTATAGCCACACTCGAGGAATTTAAACAATACGAGGTCCCTGAAAACTAGCGGAGATTAATTTCCCACCCCTCTCTTCTCTAGCAATTGTATGCTTTTGGTTATCACAGTCCATGGAAAGCAAAAGAAACTCTCGATCACATCAAACTTGCGAATATCCCACGCATAAGTTGCGAATCCTGCAGCGTTATGTGTTCTTCAGGATTTGATATCAAGAGGAAAGCATCCGACATCACTAGGATTCTAAACGTGCCCATTGAGTTTTTAATGTGATTCGCTTAAGACTGGATATCACTTTCAAGAAACTGTGATGGTGATCCAATCGCCATCATACTTTTGCTCGTATTCGAGTTCCAAATGATCGGCTATAACCTCCCAGGTCCCTTCCCTTTCACAAGTTCGATCGCCTGATCGATCGTGAATGCTTTTCCTTCTTCTTGTGCCGATTTGTAGGCGACTTCATCGAGTCCATCACGCACGATCGTTTTCCATTTCTCCAGATTTGATGCGTCTGCAGGTGGCAACGGGATTCCCAGTGTTGTACGCAAAGCTTCCGCAGCAGAAAAAACTCGGGCGGCTTGATCGTATTCAGACTGCACTGCAGCCAAACTCGCGATCCCTTCCAAATTTTCAGCGATCCCCTCCCGATGATCTAAGTCTTCTTCAATCTGCATGCTCTCAACAAAATGTCTCCTTGCAGATTCGTGGTTGCCTTGGGCAAAATCATATTGCCCGAGCAACCTGAGCGCTTGCGCTTCGACAGCCTTAAAGCCGACTTCCCGGGACATACTCAGACATTCCTGGGCTAACGATGTCGCACTTTTCATATCGCCTTGATCAAGGGCCACTCTCCCGAGTCCGGCGAGTGCGATCGAGCCACATCCTTTATCCCCCATGGTTCGAAAACTCACCAGTGCTTCTTCGTATAAGGTACGAGCTTGTTTGGTGTTGCCTTGAAATCGTTCCACTCTTCCCAAACCCCTGAGCTGTGTTGCGACACCATGAAGGTCTTTCAAATCCTCATATATCTTGAGGCTCTCCCCATACATCTTTTTTGCTTTGTCATAATGCCCCACAATTGCAGCGATCTGGGCAAGATTCCATAACGCCCCTGCGATTTCTCGTTTATCCTGCACCTCTCGGAAAAGGTCCAGGCTCTCTCCAAAAAGAGAGTTGGCCTGTTTAAAATCGTATGTCGATGCGGCACGGTGTGCCAACGGGCCAAGCGCAGTTGCGATTCCCCGTTTGTCACCCACTTCTCGCCACAACTCGAGGCTCTCCGAGTGCAGCGCCTCGATCGATGCGTCATCAGCGCCTAAAAATTCCTTCGCGAATGCCAACCCTCTAAGAGCTTTTGCTATTCCCGCCTTGTAGTCGATCTCCCGGGCAATATCTATCGCCTGCTCAGAAAAATGAATGGCTTCATCCATATCAGAATGGCGGGCCGCGAGCCATCCGGCACCGGTAAGGGCGTCCACTCGCTCATGTGTTGGAGTTTTAATAAACGCGAGTACCTTCTGAAGCCATCGTCGGCCCTCACTAAAATACCCGTGGGTATCCCAAAACTGCGATAGCGCTCCTGCCATTCGCAAGCCCGACAGTGCAAATTGTGGACTTCCGTCGTTCATTTCCTCAGCCTTTTGTAAAAACCACCCTAACGCGGAACGCAGATTGTTATGTTCCTCCTCCAGCCTTTCTAACCACACTTCCTGCTCCGGCCCCTCGAGAAGGGATTTGGCTTCCTCTGCCAAGGTAAGAAAATAATTGGCATGTCTCTCTTTGATACCCGCCTCTCGACCACTTTCCTTCAACTTTTCTCCGGCGTACTCGCGGATCATCCCAAGCATGCTGAACCGTAACTCCTCCTCTTTACTTTCATCCTGCCGCAAAAGGCTCTTGTCCAGGAGGGAAGCAAGCCCATCCATGACATCTACACCCATGGCCTCCGCTGATTGCGGATCAGGATAACTATCTGCAGAAGAACACACGGCTTCGGCTGCCGAAAAGGTGAAGCCCCCCGCAAACACAGATAGAATCTGGAAGAGCCTCTGCTCATTCTCATCCAACAACTCGTAACTCCAATCCATGGCAGAACGCAAAGTCCGATGGCGTGCAGGTGCATCCCGAGGCCCGTGGGTCAGAATTCGCAGCGACGATTGCCCACCCGCCTCGATGAGCCGTTTGAGCAATGCTTTAGGTGGAAACAGTTTGATCCGTGCTGCGGCCAATTCGATCGCCAATGGCAACCCATCCAGCCGGGCGCAAATCTCGGCCACCGATTGAGCATTCTCATCCGTTATGGAAAAATCGGATTTCACCGACAGTGCACGCTGGGAGAACAATTCCACCGAAGGATTTCTTGTGAGCAAGTCCATCGTGGTTCTGTGGGATAAGTCAGGAAAGGCCAGGGGACGCACAAGGAACTCGTGTTCGCCCTTGACGTGCAGCACCTCACGGCTGGTTATTAAAAATTTGATGAACGAGCAGGTTTCAAGAAGTTGTGCGATGTCTGAGGCTGCTTCACCCACATGCTCGAAGTTATCGAGGAATATCAGCATTTTTCGAGGCTGCAGAAATTCTCCCAAAGTTACAAGAATGGGTTGGTTTCCCTGTTCATGTACATCCAACGCTTGGGCAATTGTGGGAGTGACGAGCAAGGGATCCGTGATTGGTGCAAGGGGCACGAAAAAAATCCCATCTTTGAATTCATCGCAGAGCCCTCCAGCCAACTGCAGACCGAGGCGGGTTTTTCCGATCCCTCCAGGTCCGGTTAATGTGAGCAAGCGAACCTCAGCCTGAGACAGGAGATTTCGAGTAAAAATAAGGTCCTTTTCCCGTCCGATGAAGCTCGTCGGCTGGATGGGCAAGTTGTTTGGACAAGCATCAGGGGATTTGAGAGTGGGAACGACATTTCCTGGGAAGCTAGTATAAGAGGTCTCGCCACGCAAGGCAAGAAGGACTTCTTCTGCACTCTGAAACCGATTCTCTTTGTCTTTTTTTAGACATTTCAACACTAAATGGCTTAAGTTATCATCAATCTGATCATTGATCCTCCTAGGGTCTTGAGGAGGTTCGTGCGTGTGCTGATAAGCGACACTTAACGGAGTATCTCCCACAAATGGCACTTGGCCCGTTATCATTTCATACAGTATGACTCCCAGTGAATAGATATCAGACCTCTGATCGACGTCCTCACTCACTACCTGTTCCGGAGACATATAATCAGGCGTCCCGATAATTACTCCTGCATCCGTGATCCCTTTTGTCCTCAATGAGCGAGCGATGCCAAAATCCATAATACGAGCATTTCTCTCCGTGTCGATCATGATATTGCTGGGCTTTAGATCCCTGTGGACCACACCCATTCTATGCGCTTCGGATAGTCCTTCACACACCTGTTTCGCTATCGAGATAATCAGCTCTGTATCTAACCGCTTTTCTCTCTTTATAAGGCTCTTTAAATTCTCCCCAGACACATATTCCATGGTGATAAAATGGAGCCCTTTTTCTTCTCCCAGATCGTACATCCCGCAGACATTCTTATGGCGTATCTTTCGGGCTGTTTTCAGCTCTCCTTTAAATCGTTCGATGGTTTTTTTATCCGCAGCGATCTCGGATTTAATGAGTTTTAACGCGACCTCCTCGTTGACCTTTGTGTCTTGGACCCGATAGACCCTTCCCATTCCTCCCTCACCTAACTCCTCGATGATCTCATATCTTCCGGCGATAGTGATTCCTTTTGCTAATTCCTCAGCAGGGATCTCTAAGGTTTTGGTGTGGGAAGGAATATCCATTGAAACCGGCAGTTGAGTTCCACATTCTTTACAGAGCTCAGAATCCGAGGGATTCCCTGAATTGCACTTCGGACAATGCGTTGCCATTATTCCCCTTAGGTTGCTTTAAACAGAGTACAGAGTTGTGGGGAAAGAGTCAAATAGAATGATGTATGTGTGCCCTATCATGGGATTTTAGGGGGCAGGTTTATATTTGTATATTCTTTTGCCAGAGATGCCATCAAATCTTTAACCGAAATAATCTCTTTAGTTCTGTATGCATTTGAACCGGCAAAAGCAAATCCACTCCTAAAATTACCTCTTTGAGCATTGATCAGCGCATGAGAGATGCAGAATGGGCTGTTTTTTAAGTCACAGGTGACAATACAATGATAGGGACATTTAAAGGGTTTCCTTTTCCCCATGTTGATCTCATCGATGAAACGATTTCTGATCGCCCGTCCCGGCAATCCGACTGGACTTTTGATGATGACGATGTCTTCTTTTTTAGAATCGATGTAGGCTTGTTTGAATGCATCCGATGAATCGCACTCAAAAGTCGTGACAAAACGAGTTGCCATCTGAACACCAGCTGCACCCAAACACAAGAAATCATGGATGTCTTCACCTGTATATATCCCGCCGGCAGGAATGATGGGGACGGCTCTTTGATGTTTTTCTTCAAATGTTTTGACCTCTTGAATGACCTCGGAAACCAGGTTTTCCAAAGAATATTCGGGGGCCTCTATATTCTCGGGTTTAAATCCGAGATGGCCTCCGGCTTTGGGTCCTTCCACCACCAGCGCATCCGGCAGACGATTAAATTTCTCCGACCATTTTCGACAGATGATCTTAGCCGCCCGTCCGGAGGCCACGATTGGAACCAGCTTCGTGACTTTATTGCCTTTCAAGATATTCGGAAGCTGAAGAGGAAGTCCTGCGCCAGAAAAAATAATATCGATCTTTTCTTCTGCGGCCGTCTTCACCATATCGGAAAAATTCGAAAGAGCGACCATGATGTTCACGCCCAAAATTCCTTTGGTCAATTCTCTGGCTTTTCTGATCTCTTTTTTTAAAGCCCGCTTATTGGCTTCCAGGTAATTCGAAAAATAATCAGGCTCGCTTCTCCCGATTCCGGCAGTGGCTATAACGCCGATGCCGCCCTCGTTCGCAACAGCGGATGCCAATCCTGACAAAGAGATCCCGATTCCCATTCCCCCCTGAATTATGGGTATTCTCGCTTTTAGATCTCCTATGATCAGTTCTTTAAAATGTCTGACGTTCATGGTTACCTCTAACTTCCTGCACTTCGCCTTACCTGAGATGAAACTCTCTCTTTATAAATTTCGATATCTTTCTTTGATAAAGGAAAATTTGGAGTTTAGACAACTGAGAGGAATTATTCGAATTTCAACTTGATCTTAAACCATAAATTCAAAAGACAGGCTAAAATATTCATGTTAAATTATGTTCTCTAATCGCCAACTGTCTTTTTCCCTTAATTAATTCATCATTTTCACGCAGAACCAGAACTTTGTCAATGAAAACTTCGTGATAGGGCACCTCATTCCAATCCCATTTTCTTGATGAGTTCGATAAACCCCGGCTAGGCATAAGATGTTAGTTTCTATTCATACCGCAGGGATTCGACAGGATTGGCAACAGCGACCTTTATGCATTGGTAGCTAACGGCAAGCAGGGCTATTATTAAGACAAGCAAAGCTGAACACACAAATGTCCAAATACTAAGGTCCACTCTGAAGGCGAAGTTTTGCATCCATTTATTCATGGCGAAATATGCCAGCGGCCAGGCAATCACATTGGAAATAAATACAGACCTAATGAATTCTTTTTCAAGAAGTGTTGTCACATCTAATACGGAAGCTCCCAAGACTTTCCTTATCCCTATTTCTTTTGTGCGCTGTACTGCCGTAAATGATGCCAAACCGAACAGTCCCAGGCATGCGATAAAAATGGCCAGGACGGCAAAAGAGCCAAAAATGGTTCCCATTCTTTGTTCCTTGTTATAGGCTCTTTCAAAAACATCATCGAAGAATGAGTATTCGAAGGGATAACTCGGAGAAAATTGTTTCATGATATTCTTCACGTAGTCGATGGTCGCAGATATGTGGGATGATTTGATTTTTATTGAAATTTTAGAAAAGTCACTAGAATCCAAATAGATGTAGAGTGGATCGATGGGACGATGAAGAGAATGTAGATGAAAATCTTTCATAATCCCTACGATCTCTCCTGTGTTGCCTTTCCAGTGCTTCAATTTCTGGCCGATGGGCGACTCCCATTGTGCAGCCCTGACAGCCGCTTCATTGACTAAAAACGCGCCCTTTTCATCAGAGGGGAAATCTCTTGAGAAGTTCCTCCCCTCAACGATTTCTATCCCAAAAAGATCGATAAAATCATAGCCTGCCGTATTATAATAAATGGGGAATACCAATTCGGGGCTTCTTCCGGGCCAATCTGCAGTTGTGTGATAGTCGATATCGTTCGGCAAACGATCGGAAATTGAAACGGCCACAACATCTGGAGATCGTTTCAATTCTGTCTTTATCGCCTGTATGCTTTGACGAATCGTTCTGTCACGAACCTCTAATGTCATGATCTGCTCCTTGTTGTAGCCCACATCCGTATTCTTCACGAAATTTAGTTGTCCCCTTACGATAAAAGTGCAGATGATGAGAAAAATCGAAATCGAAAATTGAATTAAAACCAGAATATTTCTCAGCGCAAAACCCTTGGAACTCCTCGCGAAGGTCCCTCTTAGAACGGAGACAGGCCTGAAGCTAGAAATGCGCATCGCCGGATAACTGCCTGAAAATAGACCAACAAGCAAAACAATGCACACAAGTCCGATGAAAAGTTGCGGATTGTTGACAGGATTTAAACTGAGTTGTCTTTCTATCAGCTGGTTAAACACAGGTAATACGATCAGGACGATAGAAATTGAAAAAATCATCGCCAAGAGGCTCAGGCCGACCGATTCGCCTAAAAATTGCTTCACCAGCTGACTGCGCTGTGCGCCAACAACCTTCCGTATCCCCACTTCCCTGCCGCGCTGGCTAGACCGTGCGGTCGCCAGGTTCATATAGTTAATACACGAGATAAAGAGAAATAAAAAAGCAATCGAAGAAAAAAGAATAATGTATATCGCGTCATTATTCACCCCTATTTCCTGGTTGCGATGGGAAAAAAGGTGGATTTTTGTAAGGGGTTGGACGCGGAGGATATTCTTGAAACGGTCTTCTATGTCAAAGCCTTTATAGACATATGTATCCAGAAATGCAGGAAATTTGTCTTCCAGCTTCTGCGGATTTGCATCCTCCCGTAATAGAATATAAGTATACGAGAAATTACTGCCCCAATTTGTGATGTCATTGCTCGTTATTCGAAAGTAAGTTTCATAGGGCACGATAAAATCCATGACAAAATGAGAGTTTGCGGGCATCTCCCAAAAAACTCCCGTGATATTAAAATCATAAAGACCACTCACTTTTAAGATTTTCCCTGTGGGATTTTCATGACCAAAATATTTCTTTGCTATTTTTTCAGACACTAAAATTGAGAAAGGCTCATTCAGCGCTGTTTCGGAATCCCCCCAAATCAGCGGAATAGAGAATATTTCAAACGTTTCAGGATCCGCCCAATAGAATTCATCTTCGAGAAAATGCTCCTGTCCGTAAGAAATCAAAACATCCTGACTCTTTATGATTCTTGCCGCGGAAACAACTTCGGGCAGTTTTTCCTTCAGTAAAGGGCCCAATGGTGCGGGAGTCACAGCCATTGGCGTGTACACCGATGAGGTGCTGGTCGGTTTATCCCGCACGACTCTGTATATTTGATCGGCATTCTCATGATATCTGTCAAAACTCAACTCATATTTGACATATAATCCAATTAAGATGAATGCAGCGATGCCGACGGACAGTCCTAAAATATTGATGAACGAATACGCCTTGTGTCTTTGAATATTCCTCCATGCGATTTTCATATAGTTTTTAATCATGATAAATCTCCAGCGAAAGGATTCCGTAATGAATCTGGGAACAGCTTTCAGCACTTCCCACCAGTACCACTGCTTTGCTCGTCTTAATCCGAGATCTTTTGCACGTTCAGAGAATATCTCTCCGATATCCCCAGAATAAGAATCATATTTCTCTTGGGAAGACAAAAATCCTAACAGAAACTTAGCCAGTTTGGGTAGACGATACATCTCTTAAATTCCTGGAGTGTTTTTGAGAAGTTCAGCCACTCCATTCCAGGCTGACTGATTCAAAGATCGGTTTTCCTGGAGGGCTTTAATCCCGGTGCCGGAGAGCCTGTAGAATCTTTTGCTCATACCGCCCCGTTTGGGAGTGGGATCCCCTTTAAAAGACCGGAGATACCCCTTTCTGACCAGTCTCTCGAGTGGAAAATAGACACTGCTGACAGAGACTTCCTTTCCTGTGATCTCGACAATGAAATTATAGATGGAGATCCCATAGGCTTTTTCCTGGAGTTTTAGGACAGCGATGAGGACAAGTTCCTCGAGCTTCGTTAACAATTCCACTGTTTGGCCTCCATTTTTTCTGATTCTCTAAATAAATAGACGAAAAGAATCAAGGAAAGGTTCAATTATTTCTGAAAAAATTGTGATTTTCTTGGTCTGAATGACTTAACCTGGATTATTAACGAGTCGAGTGGCAGGCCGGGCCTCGTGCCATAGAGGCAAGGCAAAAAGGATGTGGCTATCGTTAATAGAGGAGATTCACTCTGAATCCAAAAATACTGCGGTCTTCCAGATAGTATTGGCCGCGCGCGTCCTGGCCCCATTGATAAAAAACACCTATCGTGAAAGGCAGAGCGCTCGTTGTCACATCGCTCAATGTCCCCCAACTGAGGTTTAGGCTGTGGGTAGGGACTAAATCTTGCATTCCCGTATACGTGCTGTGGAAGCCGACATGAAATCCATGGCGGGATGAAAGAAATCCTTTGGATTCTATTTCAATCCCGAAATCAAAGGGAATGTGATGGGATTGAGGATATTGCGCAAAATAATAGCCAACTCCTATATAAGGCTTGGCAAATCTCAACCCCGGGATAGATCTAACTGAAGCGGGGAAATACAAGTGGCCATACACAAAGTATTGAGAATACCTTATGGGAGCTGCAAATTCAAACGCCCCTTGAAGAAAATTGGAACAGTAATGGGCGAGCTCAATCAAAAGAATGGTTGGTTTTAAGTCGAAACAGCCAAAGATTCCATACTTGCCATCGACACTGAGATTTTTAAAATTCCATGCTCCGTACCTCTTCAACGATGTAAAAAGACCGAATTCGATTCCCCAGTGGAAGGTATCGCCCAGGGAGCCTAATCTCAAGCGCTTGCCGATCGAGGTTTCAAAAAAGGTCGCATCGCTAAAGACAGACAGCATATATCCCCTTGGAGAGGACTGTTGAACGGTCAAAAAAACAATATAATCTCCATAGTTTCGGAACCATAACTTTGACTCCGGAAGGATCTCTTCGGCTGAGTTCCCCTCATCCCAGGCGAAGAGACAGGACAAAGAAACAAACAATAAAACAAATATTATGAGAGCAATTTGTCTATATTTTTGAGTCCTTTGACCGTTCAATCTCTTACTCGCAGTTTCAACATCTTACACCTAAAGCTTGGCAGCGCACACAGGTCGGGGAAGGGACTACTTAACTTTTAGTCGCAGTTTATGCCTTAAACCTCAAAATTTTACTATTCAAGTTTGACTCTTTCCATGAACTTAATGAAGCCAAAATACACCCTATTTGCAGAACTTCGAGTCGTCAGCGTTGTTCGTATTACATTTAGAACAGTCAGTTGCCATTTTTCCCCTTACATTGCCAATAAAAGGGTATAAATTAATGAGGGAAGAGTCAAATTTAAGTCAAAATCCTATGAGGGATATTATAAGGTCACTTCTTGATCTTTAAATTGCAGGACTTCAATATCCGCCAATTCGTCTGTGCCATCACGGTCGGATACAGTGTCGGTGACAATTATTTTATCATCAGATCTCGTGATCTTGTATTCTGAATAGTTGCCAGAAAATTGTGCGGTGTCTTCACCTTGGCCACCCTTTATGAAGTCATTCCCTTTTCCACCCGTGATCATGTTATTCCCATCATTCCCTGTGAGTTGGTTATCCTGATCATTCCCAAGAATATTCGTGTTTTTCGAGCCCGTCAGGATGATGTTGACCAGATACTGGGATTTAAACGTATAAGGCGTGTTTTCATCGCGCACTGTCAAGAATGTCCCTTCAAAGGTCGGATCGATATAGGCCTTGTAGGTCAAGTATTTCGGCCAGAATTTCTCCACAAGATTGTAGAGAGCAGGGTCCCCCGCTTTCATCTCTTCCTTGGTGTGATAGGGATACTCACCGCCAAAAGATTTCCCGTCGCCCTGTGGATTATGATCCCACAGGCCGAAATAGATATCAAAGCCGGTGATGATGTATTCGTGGGGTGCCGGGCGGCCATATTTATATATCCCAGCCTTGATCGCAGCCTGTTCAGCCTCGACGATCTCCTGATGATATTCAGGCAAAACATCTTCCAGTCCCTTGGCATGAACGAGATGCATGATCTCCTCATAAGAGGCATCGCGGGTGAATCTTTCCCCGGGCCTGGCTTCATTATGGATATATTCATAACTGCCTTCCACTGGAGATTCCGTCGCATAGAGATCCTGAAGCCTGAGCTTGGAATCCCTCAATATGGGACGCATGGCAAAAGATTTGATCTCTGTGTCTGTATAGATGAGCGTGGCCCTCACATCAGCCATCCGGTTGGCCAGCGCGGTCTTGTCATGACCGTACTCCGTGCCGGGGGCATCGGTCAGATGATATTTTAGAATCTCCCTCGCCCTCACGACCTGCAAGTCACTCACGCCAGATTGGGCGAAGATGTGGATCGGCTTGCCATTGGGAGCCATGTGCTTGGTGTATTTTGAGAACAAACCGTTCAATGTCTTGCCGAGCTCTTCAGGAAGAGGAACTACCCCCAAGGGGGAAGTTGAAGTATCGATATTGTCCAGCACTTCATAGTTGATATCGATCTCATCAGGCACATCATATTTGACCTCTGCGAGCGCCTTTTGCATTCTCTCTCTTCTATCATTTTGCGCTGTTTGTTTAGCCGCGTTGTCATTTGTTGCGGTATTCTCATTTTGTTTTCCACACGACACAATTGAAAGCACCATAATGATTGTTAGAGTCACCAATAATCTCTTCATTTTTCTCCTCCTGAATTATTGTCTCCAAGTTTGCCCATTATATCCAAAACAACTACGAAGTCAACAAGGTCCGGGTTGCTGTCAGAAACGGGGATTATGATCACATCACCTTTTTGAGAAACTTGGAGAGGCTCGCGGTCCTTGTCAGTAAGAAGAAATGCGTCTTCAGGCAGTTCGCCCAAACCTTCAACAACAAGTTTGCCATCCTTGGGCCAGTCCAAAACATGGCAGTATAAACGTGTTATGTTACCTGGGAGCTGTTTCTGTGTGTACCATCCCCAAGACGGTTTTGAAAAAGGGCTGGCTTGTGTCCCATAAATCGATTCACCGTTGATTTGAAGCCATTCCCCCATATCTTGAAGCCTCTCGATACTTGCCTGAGGCACTTCTCCCAACGCGGTCGGACCGATATTCAGAAGATAGTTCCCTCCTTTTGAGGATGTCTCGATAAGCTCACTTATCAGTTCAGCACTCGATTTCCAATTTTGGTCCTTCTTTTTATATCCCCAGGTCTCATTCATTGTTTGACAGGTTTCCCAATCGCGGCCCGGGATACCGACATCGGGGATCTCCTGCTCAGGAGTTCCGTAATCTGCGGGAATGCCCACACGGTCATTGATGATGATATCCGGCTGAAGAGCCCGAACGTGCTTGACAATTTCTTCAGCGCGCAAGATGCGAGCCCTTTCTTCGTCTGATTCAAATTGGACTCCGCTAAAATCAAACCACGCAATGTGAATAGGTCCATAATTCGTCAACAGCTCGGTCAATTGATTTTTCATGTAGGCGATGTACTTCTCCATATCTGCATCCGGATTGGGATCGCCATGAAAATTGTCCCGATTATACTCTGCAGGAAATTCGGGATGATGCCAGTCCTTGCTGGAATAATAGAGTCCAAATCTTATGTTGTGGCGGCGGCAAGCATCCGCAAATTCCCTGATGATGTCTCTTTTGAAAGGCGTTGACATCACATCATAATCGCTATACTTCGAATCAAACAGGCTGAAGCCATCATGATGTTTCGATGTGATAACCAGATACTTCATCCCGGCATCCTTGGCCAGCCGGACAATCTTATTCGCGTCAAACCTAACAGGATTGAACCGATCCTTCAGAAGTTCGTATTCTGACGATGGGATCCGTGCCTGTTGCATGATCCACTCTCCGAGCCATTCATATTCGACACCTTTCCATTCGCCTGCAGGAATGGCATAAAGACCCCAGTGGATGAACATCCCGAACCGTGCCTCTCGCCACCAAGCCATCCGTTCATTTTTTGTGTCTTTTTTGTCTTCCCTCAAATGAGCTTTAAAATCAGCCGGGAGTGTCGCTGCAATGATTCCGATCAACAACAAAAAAAGAAAAGTCCTCATTTTTTTGGCTGCACTTTTTTCCATGGGCACATCCTGTTTCATCTAAGAAATTACCATAATGGATTTAGGATAATTCTCAAGGATCGAAGCGATGGACCTTAATCGATACGCGAGAGCACCCGTTCCACAAAAAATCCGAAGTGAAGATAGAGAGCCATAAGAACCACCGCATAACGCAGGGCCTTGCGATTCCTGATGGTGCAACTCAACAAAGTTCCCCAGAAGTGTCTTCTGTAAGGAGCCCTGATCCCCATAGCCAGGATCAACTTTAAAAATCCTCGTAGGTTCTTCATGTGTGCTTTCAGGGGGAGGCTCAACTTTTTCTTGGAACAATCAAGAAGAGGGACTAATTGCCGAATACGCTTAAAATACCGCTCGGGATTGTAAGCCTCAATCAGGATCTGTTTAAAATCCCTCATAATATCTTCTCTCGGCCTCAGCGTGTCATAATTCAATCCAAACAAACACTGATCTCCAGCATCATTCCAGGCTTTGTCAAAGTTCTCATTCAAGCGCCCTTCTCTTGCAAGACGTCTTGTCAGTTGTGTATTGGGCAATGCGAATAACAACCCAACCATATTTGCCGGGATATGTGTTTTTTCAATGCAATCCAGAATTTTCTTTGCCACACCGTCCTTTTCTTCATCAAACCCAACAATATATCCCGCATTGACGATCATCCCATGCCGATAAATTTTATGAATGCTTTCAGGTATGGACCGGTCGAGATTCACCTTTTTCTGTGTGGCCAACAATACTTTTTCATCTGGAGTCTCGATGCCCACAAAGCAGGCGCTGAAGCCGACCTCCTGCATCAAGTCCAGAAGCTCCTCATCATCAGCGAGGTTGATGGATGCCTCGATGCTAAATTCGAAAGGCCAGTTGTGCTGTTTCTGCCAATCCGCCATCATCGGGAGCAAACGCTTGACAGCTTTCTTGTTGGAAACGAAATTGTCATCCACGATATCGACATGGCCGCGATAACCGAGGTCATAAAGGCGCTGGACCTCAGAAATGATCTGTTCCGGCTTTTTAACTCGAGGGATTCTGCCAAATAACTCGATGATGTCGCAGAACTCACAATTAAAGGGACATCCTCTGGAAAATTGGATGCCCACATGCAAATAGCGGTCGAACTTGATCAAATCGAATCTAGGCACCGGAGATTCGGACATCTCGGCTTTTCTGTCTCCAGGCGAGTAGGTGTGAACGGCTTTCCCTTCCATAAAGTCTTCGAGAAATTCGACCAAGGTGATTTCTGCTTCTCCCAAGACAAGGTGGTCGGCTTTCGCATAAAAATGCGGGCTTGACGTGGGATCCGGACCTCCGACAACATGAACCTTATCATAGGTTTTGATCTTATCGATAAGTCTCAGATGTTCTATTTGTTGAGAGATCATTCCTCCGCTGAATATGAGATCCGCCCATTGGATATCATCTTCTGTAAGTTCTTCGACATTACAATCAATAAATCTGATTTCCCATGTTTTGGGCAGGAGAGCGGCAACTGTTGCCATGCCAAGAGGAGCAGCAGGGTATTTTGCTCCTATGAGTTCACATGTTTTGCGGTAGTTCCAGAATGATTGAAAGACAAAACGAGGATATATGAGCAAACATTTCACTTTGAATTTCCTTCTTTTTTAATAAGAGTGAGAATTAAGCCTTTCTCTAAAATATTGCTTCTCCCTGTCACAATCAAAGATTATAGCGCCATCTGAACAAAAAATGAAGCTTATTTCTTACAGAATTGAGAATCAATAGGATTATTTGAACTGCCAACCAACTGATTCGCAGTCAGGCGTTGTGAGTCTCTCCCTGTATCCCCGAACTCAGAGAGCTCTGCATCAGCATCTTCCCGATGAAACACTAATGGATATTGCTCTTGACGGGTATTTGTTCACAAAATAGAATAGTAACTGCAGGATTTGATCTGAGCGATGTTGGAAATCCGATCATGATCCACTCAAAAAAGGGGACCACTTAACGAATGAAGAGAAGCCATCGCAATTTTTGGTTTGGGATTATCGTATTCCTTCTGGTCATATGTGTCTCTGATCCCTCCGCCCACACACCTCATAAAGGAATTACAAAGATAATCCAGGCCTCTGATATAGAGGTGGTATCGAATCCTAAACAGCCTGTTCCTGCACCAGGACAGCGAAAACGGATCGTTTTCGTTGAAGAAATCACTATCGGTGAAAGCGTAGGGGATGAAAACTTCATGTTCGGAGAAAACGTCGAAGTCATCGCGGATGATGAGGGCTGTTTTTATGTGACGGATTGGGACAGAAAGCGGATCCAAAAATTTTCCCCGAAGGGAGAATACCTTCTTTCCATCGGCCGAAAGGGACAAGGGCCTGGCGAGTTTGGAAATATCTGGAGCCCTACCTTCGATAAAGATGGTAATTTGTATGCCACGGATATCGTTAATACAAAAGTGGCTTTTTTCGAAAGGGACGGCAAGTTTCTCAGAAGCATGAGAATCCCTCAAGATATAGGGTCTGTCTTTATTCTCCCTAATGGGAACTATTTCACAACGAATACCGAGCTAACCGAAGAGGAAGCCGTCAGCAAATATATCCACATACACGGAGTATATGACAAGGAATTCAATCTCTTGGCCGAGATCCACCGGGATTTTCAAAATATAAGGGCCCGCGGGAACAGATCCCGCGGCGAATTTCTTGCCGATCTCATGAGCGGGTCTGCCTTCAAACCATTTTTTGTCTGGTATGTCACGGTTGATAATCTTATATATGGAGGCTTTAATGCGAGTTATGAGATCCGAATATACGATCAGGAAGGAAAGCCTCTTAAGAATATTCTCAGAAAATATGATCCTATCAAAGTCAGCAAAAAGCACAAGGATCAATATTTCAAAAGACAAGTCGAAAGTTTCCTTCGTGGACTTCCGACCGATACTTCACTCAAAGATGATATCCGAAAATTCATGAAATACCCTAAGTATCTCCCTGCTTATCAAAGGTTTACGCTGATGGATAACGGTTGGTTATTCGTTATTGTCGACGCGATTGAAGATGATTATGCCTTGATCGATCTATTCGATGAGAAGGGAGTTTTTATAGGACAATTCAAATCGGATTCGGTTTTTGGCCCGGTCCGTTTTAAAAACGGCAGAGCTTACACGGCCGTCACCATCGATGATTACAAATATGTCCGAAGATACCGCTACGAGATCAAAGACTATTGATTGCTTTATCTGATAATTGACTTTCATCTTTCCTTTTGGTAAATGTAAGAAAGGACAAGCAAAAGCTCCTCAATCAAGTTTTTTGGGGGGATAGTCAATGGACATTAAAATTAGAGAGCGCAACGATGTTGTAATAATTGACATCGGCGGAGACATCCGACAGTATGAGGTCAAAGGATTTAGTCTTTATCAGCACGTAAAAGATCTGCTTCATGCAGGAAAAAGAAATCTCCTCATCAATTTCGAGAAAGTCGACTTTATCGACAGTTTGGGAGTCGGGGATCTTCTGAGCAGTTACGTTTCCACGAATAATTTAGGGGGAAAGATCAAGCTGATGAGAGTCGCCCCCAAAATCCGTTTGATACTTCAAATCACCCTGATGGATCGCCTTTTCGAATTTTTTGACGATGAGGACGCAGCGATAAAGAGCTTTGACTAAATTCGTTATTCTCTCATCAATTTGGCGAGCCTCTTCTTCGCCTCCTCAACCTCATCCATCCCCGGGTCAGAATCCTTCAATAGGGCGAGGAACTTTTCGTAGTGTTCTATAGCTCTGCCCATCAAGCTTGTTTAGGCTCTATCGATATTTATTCTAAACCCATTTTCTTCAGCAAAATCTTGAACGCTGTCTGTGAAAAGCATATGGATTATATCGCAATAGACATGAAGCCCTTTATAGTAGTTATTAACAGTCAACATCTCGAGACATTATGATCCCGGAATTGTATTTCATGTAAATAATCGATTTCAAAAAAACAAAATATGCTATAAAATCAAGGATGCCCATAAAGATTTTTTCACCAAGGTGCAGCGAGTGGTTTTAACACCCCAAACCTGGAGACT
Organism: uncultured Eubacteriales bacterium; assembly: GCA_964406575.1. Taxonomy (GTDB): domain Bacteria; phylum Acidobacteriota; class Aminicenantia; order Aminicenantales; family Aminicenantaceae; genus WTAW01. Next base: position 90,265 of record CAYOSH010000015.1, read on the forward strand.
TCATTCGAAACCCTTTCCAAGCTCTATATTCGATATTTTTCAGAGAAAAAGGAAGTTGTCAAAAGGAACGGCTGCGGGATGATCTACGCGGCGCATACCATTGTCTTTTTGCATCTTTTCCCGATTATCGTCCAACCCATAACCGGGACCATCATGGGTATGCGCATCTTTACTGATAATGTATTTCAGGAAAACCGCACCGAGCGCATTTTCCATATCTTGAAAAAAGGAATGTTCAAATGAAAATTATCAGCAATAGCCTTGTCTTTGTCCTCATCATCTGCAATGCTTTTCTTCTCGGCCAAACTCCGGAGAAGATACCTTTGGAGAGGGCCATCGAGGAGGGCTTAAAAAAGGATTCCGAATATCTGAACAGTGTGCTCGACCAGGAGAAAGCGGAAATTCAAAGGCATCTGGCTGAAAGAAAGAAATTGTTCCGCCTTGATTTGGACGGAAGCTATATCTTCAGGTCGGAAACTATGAAGATCGATTTCTTTTCAGACCAGATTCCGGAATTCATTCCCTCTTCCAGCCAGCCGGTCGAAATCGGCCTTATGAACAATTTCGACTTCAATATTTCCCTCACCCAGCCCCTTTTCACCGGAGGGATATTGACCAACTCTATTAAACTGGAGGAGGTCAGGAAAGCTGAAGCGGCCAATCAGACTGTCCTGAAGAAGAATGAATTTTCCGGTCTGATAAAATCTTCTTTTTTCCAGTATCTTCTTCTCACTCGCAGGAGACAATCTCTGGAAACCCTAGAGAAGACGCTCGACCTGCACAGAAGGCAACTCGAAGACCTCCTCGGAGAAGGCCTGGCCAGCAAAACAGACCTCCTGGAAACGCTCTCTAAAATCGAAGAGATTCTATTGAGCATCAACGAGTTAGAGCAGGCCATGGAGCTGGAAAAAATCCATTTTATAAAGCTCTGCGGCTACTCTCCTGAAGACATCGAACCGGGCTACAGCGAAAAATCCCTCAGCCAGAACGAGGCCCTGTCTTATTTTCAGCAGTATCATCCCACGTTGAAAACTCTGCAAAATCAAAGCGAAATTCTCAACCTCCAGAAAAAAATCGCCTCCGGAAGATATCTTCCCCAGGTCAGCGGATTTGCCGAAGTCCACTACGGGAAACCCGGCATCGACCTGTACAAGAAGGAATGGACCCTTTACTTCCAGGGGGGGATCACAATCAGCCTGCCTGTGTTCGATTGGAATCGAGTGGGGAGTGAAAAAACCTTACTCGACTATCAGATACAAAAGCTCGAAAATCAGAAAGGCCAGTTCGTCAAGGATGTCGCCAAAAGACTCGAGCAGCTTTACACCTCCCTTCGGCTGCTCGAAGAAAAAAAAGCTCACATCGACCAGCTGGTTTTGTACTCAGGGGAAGACGCTGAGTTGAAGGCCGCTTTGTATAAGGAAAAGCAAATGCCCAATGTCGATTATCTTTCCGCACTTCTGGCCCGGGAGAAAAATGTGCTGATGAGGGAGGAGATTCAAATCCAGATCGAGATGATCAGAGTGAATATCAACACTCTGATCGGGAACAGCAAGGAGGACGGAGATGCCTAGGAAATTCTTGGCCATATCATTCGGCTTGATTTTTCTCGCTGGCTGCGGCAGGAAATCGCCGGAATTCATAATAGCCGCTGGAGTAGTAGACGGCGATGTGATCACAGTCAAGTCTCCTGTTGCAGGAAAAATCAATATTTTAAACTTCAAGGAAGGAGCCAACGTCATCGAAGATGCCGTCCTGTTGATCATAGATTCAGAGAAGATAGAGAACCAGATCCAGGGCCTGGACATCCAGGAAAGAGAAATCGGCGTAAACCGGAAAAAACTCGAGCGTCAAATCAATCTGCTCAAGACCACCCGCGAATACTGGAAGGAACAGGTGGCCAGGTTCGAGCGCCTGGAAGAAAAAGAATCAATTTCAGGCGACCAGCTCAAACAGGCTCGTCTAAAACTGGATGAAGTGGAGGCCTCCCTTTTTGAAAGCCAGCAATCCCTGAACTCGCTCTCCAACCAGTCCGCAAACATCCAAAACCAGAAGGAACAGCTGCAACTGGTACTGGAAGATCATAACATCACCTCCCCCGTCTCAGGCATAGTTCTGGAGAGATTCGTTTCCGAAGGAGAGACAGTCTTTCCCAGCACACCAGTGGCTGACATACTCAACCGGGCCAGTCTTTTTGTGGAGACTTTCCTGGAAGATCAGGAACTGTCCCTCCTGGATTTAGGCCAGCACGTGGATATCCTCGTGGACGGCCAAGAGGGCCGGATGTTTGGCGGGACGATTATCAACTTCGGTCAGAAAGCGGAATTCTCGCCCAAATATATCATCTCCGAGAAAGAGAGGCGCTCTCTTCTCTACAGGGTAAAAATCCGGCTGGAGGGCGACCTGGACGTGTTCAAGCTGGGGATGCCGGTCACGGTCAGGATTGCAAAATCATAAAGGCTTGTCATGATTCGAGTCCATGAGCTTTCCAAGTCTTTCGGTGTCATCCGGGCAGTCGACAAGGTCTCATTCTCCGTAAAGCCGGGAACAATCTCCATCCTGGCAGGAGCGGATGGGGCGGGGAAATCGACTATCTTGAAAATGATCCTGGGTTTGGTTAAGAAAGACGGCGGGGAAATCTTCCTCGATGAGAAGCCAGTGGGTAAAGATTTTAACTCTATCACAGAGATCACAGGCTACATGCCCGAGAGATTTTCCCTGTACACCGACCTCAGTGTGGAGGAGAATCTGAATTTCTATGCCAACATCCACCAGGTCCCGCATCAGGAACGGGAGAGGCTGAAGCAACACCTCTTGGAAAAAACCGGGATGCTTCCTTTTAAAAATAGAAGGACAGGCGCCCTTTCCGGCGGGATGAAACAGAAGCTGGCACTTTCCACCATTCTCATCGCCGTTCCTGAGATCATCATCCTGGACGAACCCACCACAGGAGTGGACCCCTTATCACGGATCGAGTTCTTCAACATCATCGAAGAGCTGAAAGCAGATGGAAAAACGATCATCATGGCCACTCCTTATCTGGATGAAGCGGAAAAAGGGGACGAGGTCATCTTCATCAAAAATGGGAGGATCCTCCAAAAAGGCGGGATCAAATTATTGAAGGAGAACTTTCCTGCCCGGCTGTTCAGGATTCTGCCTGAAGGGAATATCCTTGAAGTCATACAGAAGCTCCAGGCAAACTCCAAAATCAAGGACGATGTGTATGTCCGTGGGAGATACATCAAATTCCTGCAAAAAGAGGGAAGTTTGCCTCTTGAGGAGATTCCAGCGCTCGAAATACGGGAGGAGATTCCCTCCCTGGAGGATATTTATATCTATTACGAAAGGAGCGGCCATGCCGGAAACAGCACAGAATGAAATTTTGGGCACGGAGAATCCCATTATTCAGGTGCGCGATCTGACCAAAACATTCGGAAAATTCACAGCCGTCAACCACATCAGTTTCGCTGTGGCCCACGGTGAAATACTTGGATTTCTGGGCCCGAATGGCGCAGGCAAGACCACTACCATCAAGATGATCATCGGCCTGATGCGCATCACTTCGGGGGATGTTGGGATTAAAAACCTAGACGTCAAGAAGGATCTGAAGAAAATCAAGACTTTTATCGGATATATGTCCCAGAAGTTTTCGCTCTACCCGCTCCTGAACGCTTACGAAAATATGGAATTTTTTGGGGGCGTGTCAGGCCTGTCGTCTGCTGAAATCCGAAGACACAAGCTCGAGATATCCCGGCAGATCCCGGATAAAATTCTCCAGCAAAAAATCATGAACATCCCCCCCGGGATCAAACAAAAAGTGGCGCTCTATACCTGTATCATGCCCGATCCGGAGATCATCTTTCTGGATGAGCCGACATCCGGGGTCGATCCCGAAAACAGGCGGGATTTCTGGATGCAGATCTATAATCTCAAAAAAGCGGGAAAAACCATCCTGGTGACCACCCACAACCTGGATGAAGCTGAATACGCCGACCGGGTCATCATCATTCACCGAGGCAACATAATCCGGCAAGGAGAACCTTATATACTGCTGGAGCGGGAAGGAGCGGATTCGATGGAATCCCTGTTTAAACGCGCTGTAGAGAGCTATGAAACGCATTGAAGCCGTAATCATCAAGGAATTCCTTCACGTCCTCCGAGATCCCAGGAGTCTGGTCGTGGTTTTTGTCCTCCCTCTCCTAATGATTCTTATTTTTGGATATGCCCTCTCCTTCGACGTGAAGAGGATCGAAACTGCCGTGATCGACTATTCCCACAGCGAACTGTCCAAGAATCTTGTCCGGAAATTTTCCAATAATTCCTATTATGTTCTGGTCTCCTTGGATGAGCGAGGACGGAGTCCCGCCGGTGTGGAGCTGGCTGAAGAGATGCTCCGCGCAGGTGCGATCAAGCAATATCTGGTTATTCCCACGGATTTTTCCGAAAATCTCCAGAATGGGCGTCCAGCAGAGATCGCCATGGTCATAGACGGTAGCGATTCCAACGTGGCCAACGTCCTCCACCAGTATAACGATATGGTTGTACTCGATTTCATATCCGAACGGCTCAACCTGAGAGCCCTGCTGAAGATCAGCACCAAGATGTTTTTTAATCCAGAGATGAAGAGTTCCACTTTCATCGTCCCCGGGCTTGTGGCGGTGATCATGATCATGGTGACGGCTCTGCTGACATCCTTGAGTGTCGCCCGCGAAAAGGAATCAGGTTCGATCGCGCTCCTTTTCATCTCCCCGTTGAAGTCGCGAGAGATTATCATTGGTAAAACCATTCCTTATGTTGTTGTCGCCCTGCTCGAAGGCACTGTCATCATGCTGGTGGCCAGGTTTGGATTCGGAATTCCCATCAGAGGAAACCTCCTGATCCTCCTTCTGTTTTCTCTGGTATATATCATCGCCGGGCTGTCGATCGGAATTGCGATCTCAACTGTGGCCGGTTCCCAAAAGGTCGCTATGCTCGCCACCATCCTGATCACGCTGCTCCCCTCGATTCTGCTGTCCGGGTTCATATTCCCGCTGGATTCTTTGAGCCCGATCCTGCGCTCATTTTCTTATATTGTGCCAGCTACCTATTTTCTCAGGATCATCAGGGGAGTCATTCTGAAAGGTGCGGCACTCCATTATTTTATTAAAGAAGGACTGATACTGTTCGGTTTCAGCCTGCTTCTTATCAATGTCGCTTCCACCAAATTTTCGAGAGAGAGAAGGGCCGCCCGATGAGAGTGTTCTACCTGCTGAGAAAAGAACTGACTGAGATATTCAGACAGAGAGAGATGCTGTTTATCATCTTTGTCGCTCCGGTGATTCAAACCGTTATTCTCGGATATGTGGTTACCACAGATATCAAGAACATCCCCGTAGAGATTGTCAATCTCTCGAAAAACAAGTCGACTCAACGAATCATCAACCGGATAGAAAGCTCTCCTCTTTTTGATGTGAAGAGAGTTGCCAATCAACCCGAGGACTATGTTGCGGAATTCAAGAGAGGACGAGTCCGCTCCATCATCATTTTCCGGGATGGGTACGATATAAAACACAAGCCTCTGAATTATCCGGAAATCCAGATTCTGATGGATGGCATCGATTCCAACACAGCGCTCATCGCGGCCGGGTATTTCAATGGAATCACCAAGAAGTACATTTTAGAAGACATCGCCAGAAAAGGCATAAAATTTCCCCTGGAAAGCAGATCATTGATCCGTTTCAACCCGGATCTCAACAGTATCAACTATATGGGGCCGGGAATCGTCGCTCTGCTCTTGACCATCATCTCCATGTTTCTTACATCCATCGCTCTGGTCCGGGAGAAGGAGCAGCAGACCATGGATACCCTGCTTATCAGCCGGCTGACTCCGATCGAGATCTACGTCGGAAAGGCCCTTCCGATGGCGTTCCTTGGGTTGATCGAAATGGGTATCGGGATTTTGGTAGTGCTCCTGGTTTTCAGGATTCCCTTGCGTGGAAATCTGCTGTATTTGCTGCTGGCCGCGGTGATTTTCCTTTTTGCTATTCTGTCGTATGCTCTTCTGATCTCTACGCTTTGCACGACCCAGCAGCAGGCACTTTTCTTCAGCTGGTTTTCGATGGTCACTTTTTTGATGCTTTCGGGATTGTTTACTCCTGTTGAGAACATCCCGACTCCCTTTCGATGGCTGGCGGATATCAACCCGCTCCGATACTTGATCAAGATCATCCGGGAGATTTTTCTAAAGGGCAACGGCATCTCTTATTTCAGCCGCGACTTGCTGATCATGGGAGGGATCACTGTTGTGGTTATATCTTTTTCTCTCTTGAATTTCAAACGTCTCGTCTCCAAATAATTCTGGCCCTATAAACGCGCCGGACATTATTTGTTTTTTCTCCCTTATTCCATGAATCTCCTATTTTGCGGATTTAAAAATTCAGCTAACGTACGAAGCATGCGCGGATAGGCCCCAGTCCCAAATCCGTGATCGTATGAACACAAGTGGCATTATTAAGTGTCCCAATGGTGTGGTGGAGAAAACCGTGAGAAGGGCTGGACGGGCATGGCACATCTCCCAGGAGAGATGTGAGGGAAGCCCGGATCCGAGCCTATAAACATAAGGCCAGTTCCTTGTGATGTAGGGTCCATTCCCCGAATGGACCGAGAAAAAACGGACCGTTTGGGAAACGGTCCCTACATTTCAATAGAGCAATCACCAATTGGGACACTCGGATAGCATTCATCACGGATTTGGAAATACTTACGTGTGGATAGAAAGATTTGTCAAGGATAAACCTTAGTGTTAAACTGGAAGCGAGAATTTGAGCCCGTCGATCTCGAGGACCGGAGCAAAGTAACATGGACATCCCAGCTACACAAAAAATGCCGCCGATTTTTAAGCAAAGCCGTGCTAAGCTCTGGATACGCAGCGGAATCCTGGCTGTTTTCGGGACGCTGTTCGGTCTGGCCCTCCACTGGGATTTAATGTCTGGAAAGTTTCACTGGCCGTGGATCTTGCTGTCTTTTTTGCCCTGTTTGGCCATCGGATTTTGGATGAGCCGGCTTGTTCCGATGCAGGTCCATACAGCATTCCAGTGCGTCACTCTGTCATTTGACTACATCTATTTCTCCCTGATTCTGTTTCTGGTAGCGGCTAAAGTTATAGCGACAAGGGTCGAAGGAATGACATTCTGGGCAGATGTAATCATGTGCGTGATCCTGGGATTGATGATCGGCCGTCTGAGTGGTATCTGTCTGCGCGTGCATGACCTCAAGGCTAGGAACAACTTCATTATCCCGGGCGCTGCCAAGCGAAAAAGCTGAGATCATCTTTCGGTTTAGTGCTTTAATGCTTGAGCTTGGATCCCGGATTCGGGAGAGGATTATTCCTGTTCTTTGGCAAAGAGATAAGAGAAAGGTATCGCGATCAGGTCTCCAATGATATAGGACGCAAATACCCCAATAAATACAATAACATACATTTGAATTTCATTCGTAAGCAAAAAAGGCAGCAAAACAGCGACAAACCAAATCGACTTGTAAAACAGCTGGAACAGCAGAAGAGGCACAAATTTGAGAGGAGATCTCAGGCCAAATATTGCTAGGATCCCGGATGCGATCAACATACAACCAAAAGCACCAAATACAATCGGATCCTGGCTGGGAAATTTAAGCATGGATATAAGGACATCAGGCATAAAAACCATTCCCAGTCCGAATCCCCCTGCATTGACAATCGTGTAAATATACATTATCTTCAGCCAACTCCAGCGAATTTTAAAATCTTCGGGCATTCGTTTTCTCCATTTTTTGAAATGAATACTCAAGTCTCAAGACTATTTTTTTAATCCCGCCAGCCTCACCCTTGCATCTTCAACCTCAGATGTCCCCAGGTCTGCATCTTTCCACAGGTCGAGAAATTTCTCGTAATGTTCGATGGCTTTATTGTTTTGGCCTTTCTGCTCATACAGCAGAGCCAGTTTGTAATATAATTTTGGGTGAATGAGAGATCGTTCCACAGTATTGGGATCGGAAGTGATCAATCGCTCATATTCAGCGATAGCTTTATCGACCTCCCCATTCTTCAAATAGGCCCGTGCTAATGTATCCCTTTCGAATGGGAAATTATGCGGCAACAATACTGACACATGCATCGAAGAAAATTCCCCCATCGATGACGCCTCTTTACTGGTTGAAATAGCCTCTTCTATGGAATCCTCAGCAAGCAGGAGCTCTCCCGATAAAAAATCGCGGTAAAATTCAGGTATATCTCTATTCGCTGTAATGTCAGGTAAAAGAGACTTAATATTATTGAGTTTGGACCTCGCGGAATCGAATTGTCCTTCCTCTAAATCCACCAAACCAATATAAAAATTATAACAAGCTGTATAGTAAGGTGTTTCAATTAGTCGGAGTTCTTTTCTCACATCAAGCCATTTCTCGAAATGTTCCCGGCTGAGATTATAATTACCCTGGTCATAACATATCCATCCCAGAATCCGGTGGATGTGGCCGATCCAGTTCTCATTCCCCACAGATTTAGCCAGCTCCGTGGCCTTCTCTAAATTGCTAAAAGCACGCTCACGTTGACCGAGCCAGTATAAATAAAAGCCGCGCCAAGCATGCGCTTCAGCTTTTGTACCCGGTGTTGGGGATTCTTTAATAGTACGGTCGAACCACCTTAAGGCTTCGGAATGGTTTTGAGCGAACGCATACACGTATCCGATGTTCCAGAGCGCAAGATAAAAATCCGGTTTGACTTCTAAGGCCTCCTTGTACTTTTCCAACGCCTCATCAATTCGTCCCATTCTGAAATAAAGCTCCGCCATTGAATCCAGAGGATTGGGATCTCCCGGGGAAACAGAGCTGTACCTCTCAAGATATTCGATAGCCTTTTCAAAATTCCCAAGCTTGATATATGCGTAGGCGATCTGATTGAGAGCATACCCATAGTCGGGATCAAGTTCTAATGCCTTATTGTATTCCTCCATCGCCTTCTCAGATTGATCTCTCTGCTCATAATAAAAGCCCAGCCAGTAGTGGCCTTGTTTTTCCTTGGGGTATTTTCTCGTAAATTCTAAAAAAAACTGGCGGACCTTCTCAGAATCTCTTTCTATAAAAGCAGCATAGGCCGCATCAATAAGAATCCTCTCTTTTTCAGTTGTTTTCTCCGAATAAGCCTTGGCCTTTTTGTAGGCTTCATCTCTTAGATCAGAGTATCCTAAATCATCATAGGCAAAACCCAGATAGACATAAGCAAATGCAAAAGTAGGATCGAGCTCTACGGCTTTTTCGAGATACCGCCGTGCATCTTCGTACAGAAACTTTTGGTAGTCATCTCTTCCTCTGAGAAAATAGTTATAGGCTTCCATGGAGCTGGTTGTGTAATCAGCGATCTTAATCTGAGATGAATGGATCCGGCTTTCGGGGATGCCTATGCCCCGCGAAATCTCTGCGCTCAGTGCGTCGATCTGACTTTTTAAAATGCTGGCCTCCCCTTCTCCTCTTGCGCTGGCACTTTTTAGAAGGCTCTTGGTGTCAGCATCCAGCACTTTAACATCTGTGGCGAACATCTCGCCGGCTTTGACAAAACTCCCAAGAACAATAGCGTCGATGCCTTCCATGCGGCACAGCTCGAATCCCAAATCCTGGTCGATAACCTCCACATCTTCTCTGCCCATCTGTTTGAGCAGATCATGGAGCCGTTCCCATGTGGCGACCTGGAAATAACCCGACTGCTCCAGGCTTGTTATCAAAAGGTTAGGGATGGCTTCTTGAAGGTAATTGTAGGCCGGGTCGCCTGTCTGATTTTTGAAGCTGATCACCGCGATAGATTGTCTCTCTGATGGGAGAAGAGTTGGTTTTCTTTTAAGCACAAACCTCCATAAAATCACACCGGCAATAATTATCCCAAGACCAACAAGAGTAGGAACAATGAGCCTTTTTACACCGAGAGTGACTGTGATTTCCTTCGAAGTCAAAGTCTTTCTCTTGGGAATGACCTTTTCTGTCGTTGGCATTCCTCTTTCAATGCTTTTCAGGTCTGAAAGAAGGTCTTCCGCACCCTGATACCGTTTTGCTTTATCTTTCTCCAAGCACCGCAATATCATGCGACTGAGATCATCAGGGATTTGGGGGTTAAACCCTTTCGGATCTTTGGGAATTTCACCTTTATGCTTCATGGCAATGCTTAAGGCTGTATCTCCTTCAAAAGGCACTCTTCCCGTCACCATCTCGTACAAAATCACACCTAAAGAATAGATATCTGAACGCTGGTCGACATCCTTAGCTTCGGCCTGTTCAGGGGACATATATTCTGGCGTCCCGATCATCACACCCGCAGCAGTTATTCCCTTCTCTCTGAGGGAGCGGGCAATGCCGAAATCCATAATCCGAACAGTACCCTCCCGGTCTATCATAACGTTGCTGGATTTTAAGTCTCTGTGGATAACTCCTGCCTTGTGAGCTTCCGCAAGACCTTCGCACACTTGCTTTGCTATGGATATTGCCGTTCCAGTACCCAATTGACCTGATTGTTTTATCAAGCCCTTTAAATCCTGACCAGACACATACTCCATAGTGATAAAGTGGATTCCTTCCGCTTCGTTAATATCGAACATTTTGCCGACATTCTTGTGGGTAATCTTGCGGGCAATTCTCAGTTCATTGCTAAACCGCTCTAATGTTTTTCTATCAGACGCTATTTCTGGCTTAATCAGTTTTAAGGCCACCTTTTCATTGATCTTTGTATCAGTCGCTTTGTAGACTCTTCCCATTCCCCCCTTGCCCAGTTCTTCGATGATTTTGTACCTGCCTGCGAATGTAGAGCCTGTGGTGAGTTCTTCTCTGGGTGCTTCTATGGTTTTGGTGGGGACAGGAATCTCCTCAGAGGGCTGAAGAGGTGCTGCACAATTACTGCAGAATCGTGCGGTATCTGTATTTTCTGCTTTACATTTAGGACAGTGTGTTGCCATCGTCCCCTTCGTTGATGAAAATAGCATATAAATTTATGGGGACAGAGTCAAATGGAATGATAATTTTCAATTTGACTACTCCCTCTCAAATTATTATCTTAATGCTAATCCTAATAAAAAGGAAAAGAGCATGAAAATTCATCGTTATTTTCATTTCAACCTGGTTTTAATGTTTTTTCTTTGCGCCGTATTTTTAGCGCCTCAAACAGAAACACAGACTTCTATTGAAATTGAAAAACCCGAGATGCACTTTGGCTTCAAGCCCGGCACTGACAGAGAGCTGTTCGATTATGAGGAACTCATCGGTTACCTCCAAAAGCTCGATGCTTTTTCGCCCCGATTGAAACTTGTGGAAATCGGAAATTCTCCAATGGGAAAAAAGATGTTCATTGCCTTTTTATCATCAGAGGAAAATATTTCAAATCTTGACAATCTGAAGATAATAAATCGAAGACTTGCACTTGATCCGAATATCCCTGAATTGGAGAGAGAGTCCTTATTAAATGAAGGCAAAGTTTTTTTTCTAGCCACGCTTTCCATGCACGCGGACGAAGTTGGCCCTTCTCAATCCGCTCCTCTGATTGCCTATGATTTAGTAACCACAAACGATCCTCAAAAAAAGGAATGGTTGAATAATGTTGTCTACATGATGGTCCCCTGTCACAATCCGGATGGAATGGATATGGTAGTCGATCACTACAAAAAATATAAAGGAACAAAGTACGAAGGCAGTACAATGCCGGGTGTTTACCACAAATACGTAGGGCATGATAACAACCGTGATTTCTTAACTCTCTCCCAGATGGATAATAAAGCCATCGCTCGAATCTACAGTAAAGAATGGTTCCCCCAGGTGATGGTGGAAAAACACCAGATGGGTTCCCGGGGTATACGGTATTTCGTTCCACCCGTGCATGACCCTATAGCAGAAAACATTGACGCAGGACTATATAACTGGACAGGTATTATCGGTTCGAACTTGATGACGGATATGACCAAGCAGGGACTCGCCGGAGTGGCCCATCAATATCTCTTTGATGACTATGCTCCGCTGTACACGGAAATATGCACGTGGAAAAATGTCATAAGCTTCCTAACAGAAGCAGCCAGTGTTAAAGACGCAACTCCCATATTTATCGAAGCCAATGAACTGGGTGCTTACGGGAAGGGCCTGTCTGAATACAAAAAAAGCATCAACATGCCTCTTCCCTGGCCCGGCGGATGGTGGAAGCTCTCCGACATTATCGAATACGAAATCACTTCGACAATGTCGATCATAAAAACAGTATCGATGCATCGGCGAAATATACTGAAGTTTCGCAACGACCTTTGCCGGAAAGAAGTCTCAAAAGGAAAAACCAAACCCCCTTATTACTATATTCTGCCGCTCCTCCAGCATGATCAGAGTGAACTCGTGAACCTGGTGAATCTTCTAATAGAGCATGGTGTTTATGTATACCAGTCGACAAAGCCCTTTTCCCTTGATGGCAGTTCATTCGATTCAGGGAATATTGTGATCCCTCTATCGCAGCCGTTTCATGCTTTTATTAAAGAAGTGATGGAGCGACAGGAATATCCGGTCCGTCACTACACACCGGGAGGCGAGATTATTAGACCATATGATTTAACCAGCTGGTCGTTGCCTTTGCACAGAGGCGTTAAAGCCGTAGATATTGTTATTGCCCCTTCAGAAGGATTTGAATCATCTCTCGAGGAGATAAAAGGCATCTTTAACCTGAAGAAGGAAGCTGCGGAAAATTTCCGGGCAGCAGTTTTTTCAGTCAATAACAATGAGAGTTTCAAGGCTGCTTTTTATGCCCAAAAACTTGGTTTGAAGGTTGATCGACTGAACACGGCAATGGAAATTGGATCTTGGAAAGCACTTGAGGGAAGCTTTGTGGTTCATAACAATCCCGAAAAAAACTCGGAAATGACACAATTACTCGATGAAATGTGCGTTTCTCCAATGATCATGAAAGATCCGATCGAGATTGAAGCAGTGACGTTAAAAATGCCGAGTATAGCTCTGATAGAAACTTATTTTCACGATGCCGATGCTGGCTGGGCGCGTTTCATCTTTGATACGTATTTTGTGCCCTATAGAATCGTCCACCCCGGTGATTTTGAAAAAACTGATTTTACAAAAAGCTTCGACGTCGTTGTTTTCCCGGATTCTGCAAAGTCTATTCTTATGGAAGGAAAACGGAAAGTAGGTGAAAAGGAGCAGTACGATATCAGCAGTTATCCACCCGAATACACCAAGGGTATCGGCAAGAAAGGAATGGAGCAATTGATGACTTTTCTGGACAACGGGGGGATAATTGTCTCGTGGGGTCGATCAACGGAACTCTTCCTTGGCACCCATGAAATCAACCGGGGAAAAGAAGGTAAAGAGGAGTTTCAGCTTCCAGTTCGTGATATATCTAAGATGCTTAAAGCTTCAGGACTATTCTGCCCTGGTTCCCTTGTAAAAATTCTTCTCAAGAATAATCATCCCATAACCTTGGGGATGCCAAAGGAAATCGGAGTGCTCTTTGAGGGAGGGCCGGTTTTTTCCACATCGATCCCAGATTTTGATATGGACCGCAGAGTTATTGGTAAATTCCCCGAAAAAAACATTCTGCTCAGCGGATACTGCGAAAAAGAAGAACAATTAGGTAACAGGACGGCTTTGGTGTGGCTAAAAAAAGGCCAAGGGCAGTTGGTTTTGTTTGGTTTCAACCCTGTGTTCAGGGCATCCACTCAAGCTTCGTTTAAACTGTTGTTCAACTCAATTCTTCTGCCTCCAATCCAAAAAAATCTATGAGACACATCTTTCTCCCTGGAAGGATGCCAATCTAGGGGCAGAAGCGCACCGATCATAAAGGCAAAATCAACACCAAACGTTATCGATTGCCTTGATCGATCAAGATAACGCAATTGGAAGCGATAAAATCTGTATTGCTAGGAACATGTTGACTGTATAATGTCTAATATGGGAGGGAAATATGTCGAAAGAAATTAATCGCCGCCAATTCATTCAGAAAAGTGCCGCAATCAGTTTGTC
>CAYOSH010000016.1:0-102933 GCA_964406575.1 uncultured Eubacteriales bacterium
ATTAAAAAGTGCAAGGAAATAATGATTTATTACGATAAAAAGGTAATTAAGTGAGTAAAAAGATTCAAGGGAGACCCGCCGAACACGGTGTTTACAGTTGGATATCCTCCGGAAAGATCACACCTTCAATTCAGGGATCACGGCGTTTACAACGCTATCTTGAGGATTATGAGCGGGCGTTGATCCGGGAGATCACCGGGGACAATCCCGGCACGTTGACGCCCTCTCGCGAACTCTTGGTCAAGTCTGTTGTCGAGGGATACGGCGTCCTGTTATTGTCTATGATGTACGTCAAGAAACACGGCATATTAGACCCGGAAAAAATCAAAAAGGGGATCGTCTCCCTTCAACCCGTGTTGTCAACGTCAATGATCGCTTATATGAATTCGATCCGTCAGAACTTGAGCGCGCTTGGTCTCCCGGCGGATCGGATCGATGAGGCGTTCGATAGGCCTCTTCAAGAGAAAATGAACCATAGGTCTGGGTGAGTGGCTTGATGGGTGTTTTTGTTTCACGCCCAGAAAGCATCTCTTCGATCATTTTCTGTGTCTTATTGGGCGTTGTGACTTTGTTGTTTTTGGAGCAAGACAGATTTCCAGACACTAGTATGATTCCAGAAATAAAGACCACGGCCAAACCAGATTTGAACGCTTTAATAAATTTGAAAGCTTCCATTATTTCCAGCCCGTTTGTTTGGATCAGTATAGGCACTGCCGATAGGCAGAAACTTTTCGCTAATTCAATAACGAAAATACCCTACTTCTCCTCCTTCGGCTTAAGTTCCATACCGAGTTGCATCATGAGGCCTAAGCTATCGGAAATTTCCCAGGCTTCAATTATTTTTCCGTTTTCAATATGGAATATTTCAATCGCAGCAGCTTCTGTTTTATTCCCAGCGGCAGGAATACCCCCAAGGTCACCCTGGTGAGTCCCCCGACCAATAAACCTGACGACAACTTTATCCCCCTTAGCGATTAAATCTTTAATGTCTACAGCAAGGTCGGGAAAAGCCTGCCAAAACATTTTAATTCCCTCAAATGCTTCTTCAAACGAGACGGATGCGGCTCCGAGCGATGGATGATGATATTTGGCATTAGGAGCATACCTCTCATTTAATTTATCCATGTCTCTATTGTTCCACTCTTCAAAAAAATTACGAATCAATTCCTTATTCTGCTCCTCAAGCTCTTCCTGGGCTTGCATAGCTTCAAGCTCTGCCATTGCTTGCTTGTCTTGGCAGTTGACCATAAAGCATAGAACTAGAGATAACGATAAAATAAGAGAGAGTGTTTTCATGTAATCCTCCTCGCAGCTGAAATTGATGTCTTTAGATTAGATTTGTATCGTTATTCACTGGGCAGAGATGGTGGGGTATCATTGCTACCAGTAATAACCACACACTTCCATTGACCTTCCAACTTACGCCATATAATTATGTTTTTTGATGGCACTTCAGTCCGACCTTCCGAGTCCTCGATTACCATCTTGAAAGAACCAAAATCATACGCAAGGTCTCCCGACTCTGATACAAATACAGTTCTTGGTTCCATCACCCAATCTGTAAAGGGAATTTTAAAAAACTCTTCATACCCAGCTCGTATTGCAGAGATACCAACAATTGTAGGTGCGCCTTCGACATGTAACACCGCATCTGGTGCAAAGTTGGAAAGACAGGCTTCCATATCACGGCGGAGTTCAGCGGCGAACCATTCTGTTGTTAGTGTGCGTATTGCTTCTTCCTCAGCCTCAACATCCACAGCAGTCTCCTCAGCAACCTTTTCTCCCTGCTGGCAGCCAAAACTTAAACAAAGCACCAACACCAAAGGCAAAATCATAAACAGTTTTTTCATTGGGATCTCCTTTTACATTGATACATTCCCTTAAGTTGTAATAATTAAATAACATAGCGCCACTTAAGTCAATAAAAGGAATCACTCCCAACAGAAGGCCATCTTCCACACACAGAAGCGAACATCTGTTCGCTACGAAAGAGCGACGAGACCTCGGCTCAACTACGCTTCGCCCCTCGGTCCGCCGATCCTTTCTCCGCCGTCGCCGTCATCATGGAGTGGATATTTTTGCACCTCGACACACGCCGGTCGTTGCCGCGTCCAGAGCCTATGTTGTGTTCGTCGGAGACGACCCCACCGGAGGGCGCGTGATTTGGCTCAAGGACTCCAAACGCTCCCTTCACATATATTATGCACACCTGCAAAACCAGCAAGTCAAACAGTACACGTGGGTGGGTCCGGGACAGGTGATCGGCAGAGTAGGAAACACGGGCAACGCGCGAAGCACACCACCCCATCTCCACTTCGGGACATATGAGATTGGCCATGGAGCCATCGACCCTTATGATTACATCACCCAGCCCAAAGGTGAACGATCCCCTCTCGCAGCCGACTTAGAAGCCCTGGGTCATTGGATGCGGGTTCAAGGATCACCCCTGAATGTAAATATTCCTTACGGTTCGGCTTCTGAACAGATCAAAACTCTTGAACCGCATTCAGCTCTAAAGGTTTTAGCGGCAGCGGGCGAGGATTACCGTGTCCTTTTACCTGATGGAAGGTTCGGATACGTTCCCGCAAGCCAAATTGAAGCATTGAATGAATCGCTCAAAAATTACGCTGTCCCAACCGATCAGTTCGTCATCGAGTCACCCACGGCGGATGCAGCCGCGATAGGATCGGTCAACGCTGGAGAGGGATTCTCCGTTCTCGCCAAATACGAGGAATACTGGCTCGTCAAAACACAACAGGGAAGCACGGGATGGCTACAAATCCCGGCTGCCGTATCATCCGATATTTGGCCTGAATAATCCAGGCCAGGTAACTTTACGGATAAAGAACTTTCTTTCATTATCATCTTCGGTTTTCTTTATTCACCACGAACATATCTATATAATGGAATTTTATCAGGCGGCATCAGATGAATTTTTTTTATACTATTGAATTCAGAAAATCGTTAAGGGAAGCATCATGCGATACAAAGTATTCGGAAAAACAGGGAAAAAAGTCTCGATCCTCGGTTTTGGAGGAATGCGTTTTGATCCGGAGGATGAAGAGCTGGCTATCCGGACAGTCTATCGTGCTGTGGATTTAGGCATCAATTATATCGATACAGCTCCAGGTTACTGTGAAGACAAATCCGAAACGTTCATAGGAAAAGCTTTAGATCTGCTACCAGAAGAGAAAAAGCAGAAAGTATTTGTCTCAACCAAGTCTCATTACAGATCAGATCCTACAGCCGATGATGTGCGAAACCGCATCGAGGACCAGCTTAAGAAACTGAAACTGCACAAAATACACTTCTACAACATGTGGTGTCTCATGGACATGCAACAATTCGAGACGATCATGGCTCCGGGAGGGCCCTATGAAGGGGCGCTCAAAGCCAAGAAAGAAGGTCTCATCGAACATCTCTGCGCCACCGCCCACGCATCAGGCAAAGACATCGCAGAGTATGTGAAAGCCGGAGTCTTTGAGGGAATCACCCTCGGATACAACATCATAAACCACACATTCCGTAAGGAAGGATTGGAGGCTGCAGCCGCCGCCGGTTTAGGTGTCGTCACCATGAATCCCTTGGGCGGAGGAATGTTAACGCAACATGAGCGGTTGTTGAGTGTCCTCAAAGACGATGAATCCGACTCTTTCATCGCAGCCGCCCTTCGTTTCAATCTTTCTCATCCGGAGATCACGATAGTTCTCTCGGGCATGAAAAATGAAAATGAAGTGGAAGCCAATGTGAAGACCGCAGAATCGGTAGAAAAGCCAGACGCTGCCGCTACCAAAAAGCTCCTTAAACGGTTCGAATCCCTGGGTGAAACTTTTTGCACAACCTGTGGCTACTGCCTGGAACATTGTCCGGAGAATATCCAGATCCCCCTCTATGCATCGATGTGGGACAGAGTCCGGATGAAACAGCCCGAAGAAGTCCGGCGGGTCTACAAGATCTACCTCATAGATGATGAACGCTGGCTCAAAGGAAAGAGGGCCTCTGATTGCACCCAATGCGGAGAGTGCGAAGCACACTGCACACAGAAACTTCCCATCAGAGAATACCTGACAAAGATCGCAGAATTTCTAGGGGAAGACTGAGAACGATCAAACCAAGACACAGGTATCAATTAGATAGATCCTCTCTAGAAAACACATTTCCAGGATGCAGTTTACAGAATCCGTGACTGCTGGCTCTTGAATCTGCATTCGTATCCAAAAGGGCAAGAGTAAATTCCAACACTGTGTCTCTTCCGCAACTACAGCGAAGATGAGGATGTTACACTCGGCGGTGAGGTCGTATCGATCAATGACCGCCCCATGACAGAGATTTTGGAAATGATGCCGGCCATTCAGCCTTCGGACGGTCACAACATGACCTCAAAGTACAGAAGGTTGGAAAGCACCACAGCCTTCGGGAGACGATACGCTCAACTCTTCGGGATCACGACATCATTCAAGATCATCTATCTTTCGCCTGAGGACAGTCAAAAGAAAGACATTCGAGTTCAAGGTTTTAAGCAGGAGGAGCTCACACAGATCTTTCCCCAGCGATACCCGGAAGCAGCCCAAAATCGTCCCCCAATCAAGATCAAATACAGAGGAGATGTGGCCATTCTGACTATACGGACGTTTTCCTCCGGCGCCTATCAATCAGCCAAAATATCCTTTCTTTATTTTATGAAAAAGACATTCAGGGAAATCTCAGAAAAGAATATCCAGCACCTCGTCATCGACCTCCGGGATAACGGTGGGGGTGAGGACTTATTCGGGAGGATCCTCTTTTCCTATCTCATTGACAAACCTTACCTGTATTACAACTTCCTGGAAGTGAAAAGCGACACATTTTCTTTTTTGAGCAACACCGACGCGCCGGACATTGAAAAGATGCTCCAAAAAAACACCCATAAGAATGAAAGAGGGACCTATGACATCCTGGTTCATGCGAACCTGGGAGAGCAGAAGCCAATGAAGCCGACATTTTTGGGCAGGGTGTACGTGCTCATCAACGGAGGAAGTTTTTCAGGCTCGGGGGAGACCACATCCCTGATGCATTATCACAAAAGAGCTGTGTTCATCGGCGAAGAGTGCGGGGCCGGTTATTATGGCAACACCTCCGGCCTGATGCCGACGCTGACCCTGCCGTATACTCAACTCCGCATGAGAATCCCCATGGTCAGATACCATATGGCCGTGTCCGGATATGATTATCCCGATAGAGGGATCATCCCCGATTATCCTTTTACTCGAACTATTGAGGACTATTTAGGAGACCGGGATACGGAGATGGATTTTGTTCTGGATTTGATTGAGAAACAGAGATAACCCATTCAAAATTCATTGGTTCTCATGAGATTTTCATCCCTGGAATCTATCGAGAGATTCAGAGGATTAATATTAATACACCAAAAACATATGTTCGATTATGCCTGCGTTAAGGAGGATATTAATACGAGTAGAAATAAGCGTATTGAGGTTGAAAAATCCTCAAAAAACCTTTCTGCGCGGTTTGGGACGGCAGATGTAGATATTATCATCGGGCAGGAAGGTCTCAACCCGGATGAGCTCATAGCCTGCTTCATCGAGTTGAGCCAGGATCTCTTCCTTGGGAGTGGAATGGTTCGACCCAAATCCTGATTTTTCCGGCTCTGTATCCACAATAGCTAAAATACCGGTGGCTTTCAAGCAGGGGATGATATTCCTTATGAGGGCGACCGGCCTGTCCAAATGATGGTAAACATTGATCATAAATGCAATATCTAGAGCATTTTCGGGCAAGAGCGGGTCCTCGATTTCACCGACGATCGTTTCCACATTGTGGAGGTTGTCTTTTACGCACCTCTCTTTAAGATGTTCCAGGGCCTGGATGTCAATGTCGTTGGCATAGATTTTCCCCTCATCTCCCACACGATCGGCTAACCAGACCGTCAAACGGCCTGTTCCTGCACCAATTTCTCCCAGAACCATCCCCGGTTTCACACCGATGGCATCCATGATCTTATCTGGTGGTTGCAGTTTGTTGAGGCGTTTTTCCCACTCCTCGACCGTAATTGTTCTCTCTTGGGTATAAAGGCCGCTGACTGCAATCAGAGAGAGAATCAAACAGCTCCATGCTTTCTTCACTAACGAATGCTCCATACCTTTCACCTTATTCCTGAATTCAGGCCGAACAATAAAATTGATTCGAATATTATATCAAACACGGATCATATTATGCTAATGAACGTATCCAGGAAGGGCAGACTATTGCGTTGAAGATCAGTAAAGATCTATTCTCGTATCGGTCAATCGGAGAATGATTACAACTTCAAGGAATAACTGGAACCAACTTATGACAGAGGAGCTAGCGCAAAAAACTGAAGAGCGAGTCAAAAACTCCTATTTCCGCGATGGAAAGGTAAATCCAATGATTTTGGCAGTCATTCGTAACGAGGAGAGTCCGCAGGGTTGGCTATGGCCGCTTTGAAAGCCTGGAGGCTTATTGTTAAAAGGGCAATGATCACTGCGAGTGCTCCTGCCAAAAGAAAGATCCACCAATCCAAGTTCACACGGTAGGCAAAGTTTGCGAGCCACATGCGCATAACGATGGCAGCCATCGGCCAGGCGAGAAGGTTTGAGAAAAGCACCCATTTGGAAAAGTCTCAGGTCGGCCATAGGAAACCTTTCTTTGATTATTTTCGTCTTATAAATTAAAGGATATTTTTATAGAAAAAAGGAGGCTTATAAAGATGAGGTCAAAAATTTTGTTTGTTGTCCTTATAGTCTTGTGTGTCACAGCAGCTTTTTCTTTTGAAAAAGTGAAAGAATTGAGCTTGAGTGCTAATGGGATCGAAAAGCTCAAGATCGATTGCGGTGCGGGATTTTTGAAAGTCACAGGAAACGATTCCTCAAGGACAATCCAAGTCAAAGCTGAGATTATGGTGAAGGGAAAGAATGAGGAAGATGCCGAAGAGTACATCCGAAAAAATGTGGTCCTCACTCTCGAAAAAAAAGGCAGTAATGCCGTCTTGGTCAGTCAATTCAAAAACAGCATTTTCACCGGAAGTCGAGTCATCGACCTCACTGTCGAAGTGCCGAAAAATATAAACATCGACGTGGATGACGGTTCCGGATTCATGACCATACAAAATATCAGTGGGGGGATTTACGTGGATGATGGTTCTGGCGATCTCACCGTCGAAGAGATCCAAGGAGATGTCACGATCGATGACGGATCAGGGAGGATTGACGTGAATAATGTCAAAGGAAATGTGTCCGTAGATGACAGCTCAGGAACAATCGATGTGCAAGATGTCACCGGGAACGTTGTTGTGGATGACGGTTCCGGGTCGATCCGGATAGAAGGCGTTGGAGGCGATGTCCACATCAAGGATGACGGAAGCGGGAGCCTCCGCATCCGGGACGTCAAGGGGAAGGTTATTAAGTAATCACAGTTTTTGGATTAAGCGAGGGACCGCAAAGCCTCGACAACACGTCTGTCATCCGGATTCTCAGGAAGCGGAAGGCGCACGCTCACGGCCGCAACAAAATCCTCATGAGACAAAGACATTTGATGATCCTTGAGAGTGACAATGATGTGTTCATCCGTTCGTTCAAGGCCGGGTGGATTCTCCTTCTCCTGCACCGCATGGAGTGAGAACTGCACTCTCCACATCAACCGAAACTCCGCCTCCTCCTCGCCGACAAAAACACCCATGTCATCGCCATGGGTGGCGTACTCAGAAGTGATGTGCCAGATCTGTGCGTGGAGTGGATAGGGCCCTACGAATGTTTGGATTGTGGCCCCAAGGCCCAATTTTCCCCATTCCTCTCTCACACGGGTCTGTCTCTTGACCCATTGTTCAAAAATCGCTTCATTGGAGAGATGCGCCCGCTTTGCTATCTGCTGATCATTGAATGTGTCTAGATCCTTGAATCCGGCGATATGCTCTTTGACACGGTCTTCTAAACAGGCCTCATTGTACTCTTCATCACTGTCAAGATGCGCCACAATATCTCTTACGCTCCAGCCTTCACAACAGGTGGGTTTTGTCCATTCTTCGGGTTTCAGACTTTCAAGAAGGGATTGGACTCGACCGACTTCTAGATCTAGGGTCAAAAACGGATCGTTATGGGGCAATCCAAATTTTTCCTGGCTCATAGTGTCCTCCCTCTTTAAGACAATTTTCCTCTTCTTTCATTTTCATCCAATTCATAAAAACAACGCTAAAATGTTGCAAATCCAATCAAGAAGACTTTATTTAGAAAACGGGGAAATGTCTGAATTTATCGCTTTTTCCTTGCTTTTTTTGATCCGAGGATCCC
The DNA here is from genome assembly GCA_964406575.1 of uncultured Eubacteriales bacterium. Lineage (GTDB taxonomy): Bacteria > Acidobacteriota > Aminicenantia > Aminicenantales > Aminicenantaceae > WTAW01. The sequence goes on from CAYOSH010000016.1 coordinate 8,304, forward strand.
CCCTTGCAAGAAAAGTCCGGCCCCCAAAACAAATCCAAAATTGTACCAGGTCCCATTGTTATGAACCTCATATAAACGGACACTTTTGCTGAATATGGAGATAATAAATGTTATGGGCGCAATGAGCCCATGCCATAATCCTTTCCAGAATCCGGCGACTTTCCCCTCATTGTTGGGTGTTTTCTCGAGATCATTCGGGCCTGGCGCACAGGCTATCATAAAGACCAGCAAAAGAAAAATAAGCGCGATAACTCCATAATTCCTCATCTTGCCTCCTTTATATCTGTATATCAAAAAATTATTAAGAAGGAAAGAAATTCCGATCAATAAATTTGATGCTCTAGTTTAGAACATCGTTACAATCAGGCAAGCTCATGGGATAATATGTATGTATTCCCCTGAAAAATCGAGGTTCCTTCTAAACAATCACCGGAAGCATATTAAATCCGTGATCGTACGCACACAAGTTAAGTTATTGAGTGTCCCAATTGTGTGCTGGAGATAACCACAATCACCAATTGGGACACTCTAATTTTACTCAACAGGGAATTAAGGATGCTCAAAGACCCTCCCTTAAATTGACCGGACTGGCCCCCTATGTTATAAACAAATTTGCTTAATGAACATCGCCGTCACCGGAGCCAGCGGCCATATCGGAGTCAACCTCTGCCGTCTGCTCGTTAAAGAGGGGCACTCCGTGCGCGCCCTCATCCATAAGAACAGCGCCAGTCTGGATGGTATTCTTCTGGAAACAGTTCAAGGAGATCTGATGGACCTGCCGTCTCTTTCCGAGCTTGTTCAGGATGCACATATGGTCTTTCATCTGGCTGGTGTGATATCCATCCAGAGTAAAGGGGCCAAAGACATTTTTGAAAAAAATTTCGAGGGAACTCGAAACATAATCGAAGCATCCAAGAAGGCTTCAGTCAAAAGATTTATCCATTTCAGCTCCATTCACGCGCTCACTCACGATCCCCACGATAAAGTTTTGGATGAAACCCGGCCGCTCGCTCTCAACGATAGGATGGCGTATAGCCGTTCCAAGGCCTATGCCGAAAAGGAAGTGCTGAAGTCTGTCGCGCAAGGGCTGGATGCCGTTATCCTGAATCCAACCGCTGTTATCGGACCTGAAGACCATGAGCCGTCTTTGATGGGGAGGGCTTTGATCCTGATGAGCCTGGGAAAACTCCCTATCCTGGTCCCAGGAGGATATGACTGGGTGGATGTCCGTGATGTGGCTCAAGCTGCAGCCATCGCCATGCTTAAGGGTCGAAAGGGAGAAAGCTATCTCCTTTCCGGACACTGGCAGGAAATCAGGGCCATTGCGACATTAGTTTCCATCCTCAGTGACTGCACCCGGAAGAGGATCACCTGTCCTCACAGAATTGCTCAATTAGGACTCCCTTTTGTCAGTCTCTACTGCCGCCTCAAGGACACTGACCCTCTTTACACAAAAGACTCCATCCATACACTGTGCACTGGCCATCGCTCCATTTCGCATGAAAAAGCGCGCAGAGAGCTGGATTATTCACCCCGGCCTCTTGAGGAGACTCTCCAGGACACTCTGAACTGGTTTAAAGAATGCGGGTATTTAAATGGCTCATAAATAGAGGGACAGTATACTTAATTCTGTTCGTGGAACAGATACCGATCCTCTAATTAATTATGCTGTCCCTCTATTTATACTAGATCTATCTTTTATTCATTTTTGCTGATGATCACGATCAACGCTTCAAAAGCACGCAGATCATCCAAATCTCATAAAGAATAAATCGCGCTTTTTACAGCCAGGTAGGGATGATTGCATACCACTCTCACTTCTTTTTCTCGATCACCTTCATCAAAGCTTCACGGGCCTTGGGAGTCCCGATCTCACCTAGAGCAGAGACAGCATCTGCACGAATCCTGATATCTTTATCATTCATGGCGATATCTGTAAGGATCGGCACAGCGTCATCGCTTTCGGTATCTGCGAGAGCATAAATAATTGTGCGTTTTATATCTGGATCTTGTTCGGTCTTTAATATCGCTGCGAACATCTCTATAGCGGCTGGTCCCTCAATATCTTCTATCCTGTTAAGAGCTGCTTTACGGACGGAGGGAAACTTCGAATTTTTGTAGATCTCCAAAAGCATTGCAGGATCGCCACCCTCCAAGTCTTCGACTCTGTCCTCAAGGGCATACACCGCCGCTTTAGCCAGTTCTTCATCCTTGGAACTTAAAGCTATCCTGTAAAGAACGTCTGTGCTCTCTGTATCCTCATAATCTTCGAGAGCATACAGTGCAACTTTTTTGAGCTCCACATCAGCATTCGACTCTAAAACCTCCTTCAAAATTCCCAGAGATTCTTTACACTCGATATCTTCCAGGGCGTAGATCGCAGCTTTGCGCAATTCCATATCACTCTCTTTGAGCGCAATCTCTCTCAATAAGGGTAGCGCCACCTCATCTTCGATATCTTCAACGACATACACAGCGGCTTTCCTGACCTCGAGAGATTTGGCTTCTCTGATTATCTTCTGAAGCGCCGGAATAACATCGGGGTGGTCAATCTCTTCCAGCGCATTTACGGCAGCCCTGGCCAGTTTTTCGTCTGGTTCTTCCACAGCCACCTTGGCAAGGACCGGAATCACAGCCGGATTGTCTGTTTCCCCGAGAGCATTCAATGCGGCTCTTTTTACTCTGATGTCCTCATCCTCCCTGACGACTTTCATCAACACATCGATCACATCATCCTCTTCTCTCTCTTCAATGGCATATACAGCGCGCCGGCGCAGATCAGCGTCTGGATCGTTCATGGCAATCTGCTTCAACTTTTCATAGGCTTGGGGGGATTCATAATCTTCCAGGACATTGACAATTCGTTGGCGGAGCCTTCTGTCTTTGGGAGACTCATCATACAGTTTGATGATCGAAGCAAAGGCTCTTTCGTCGCCCATTTCTTCCAAAGCATGCAGAGCTGCCAGTTTAATCTCAACCTCAGCCGTTTCTTCATAAAACTGCTGGACGATTTTCTCATAACGAGGATTTCCTTGTTTGGCCAGCTGAGAGGCGAGCATGATGAGCTTTTTCTTCGCGTCATCCACCCACGTGCTCTCCGGATAGGCCTTCAAGAAATCCTGGAAGCAGCTAAAGACCTCTTCCAATGATTCTTCTGATTTTTCTTTGACATAACAGCGCCAGAACTGGGCATCATCCACATAAGTGCTTTGAGGATAGGTGCGGACAAAAACATCCAAAGCTTGGGCTGCTTTTCCCCAGTCTTCTTCCATGACCAATTTATAGGCATCCTTATAAGCCTTGGTATCCTTTTCTTGCAAGGCCTCCTCCGGCCATGCGTGAGAAGACAGCCCAAGGAAGAGAACACTGATTGTCGCTAAAATAAACATATAAGGTTTTCGTTCCATTGGATTCTCCTTTAAAAACGCTTGGATTTATTCTTTACCCGATTTGCCCCTGGATGGGCGTTCGGGTTATCTTTAAGCTGGGCCGTGTCTGACAAGTGGATCTTGAACAAAATTCCTCGGCTTTTAACACCGTCTTTCACGAGCTCGATCGCGGACATGTCTAATCCGGACTCCAAATTGGCGATCTGAAGCAGGATGACTTCAAGGTCGGAGATGAGCTCCTGAAGCCTGCGCTGGTGAGAATCGGCGAGCTCCTGCTTCAACACGCTGGCTTCTTGGACTAACTCCCTGGAAATCTGCTGTTGATAGGGAAGGTCCAGGGCGTACGGGTCCTGGTTTTTTGTATCAAAATTAGAGATCGCCAGCATGATTAACTTAGACCGCTCGATATAATCAAACGCCCGCTGAGTCACATTTATCTGTGATCCGGGTTGGATCGCTACTTGAGATATCTCCGGTGTTTGAAGGGATACTGGACTCGGCGTAAAAAACATCCGTCCTAAAAAGATTCCGACAGCAACCAGAAGGACCGATGCCGCAGCTTGGTAGGCCCATCTAGGGGTGTGGCTTAATCTCTTCTGGAATACCGATTGCCACCAGTTTTCTTTTGTCGGGAGGGCCACTTGCTCCCTCTCCATACGTTTGGCCAACCGGTTCCAGTAACCATCCCAGAAATCGGCTGCAGGTTCAGGCCGGATCCTCGCGGACATCGTGTCTCGTGTGGAGGACATCCCCTCAAAATCCAGCCGACATTTTGCACATTCTCGGAGATGACTCTCAAAGATCTTTTTTGCGTCGGGGGAAAGATCTCCATAAAGAGCATCCACAAACACGTCCCGGCATTTCTTGCAATCATTCATAGTTGACCTCCCATCGGCGTTTTCCCTGAGAAGTGGCGAGTTCTTTCCTCAATTTTTTCAAGGCCCGAAAAAGCAAGCTCTTAACAGTTCCGGAAGAGACTTCCAGGACATCGGCGATTTCTCTGATCTTGAACTCATTATAGTGACGCATCACAAAAACTGTACGTTCCTGTGGAGTGATTTTACATAGCGCTTTTTGAATGTGCTCCTGCATGAGGGACGCCACCGCCCTGCGTTCAGGGTCGTCCTTTCCGCCTGTGCTCCCTGGGGGATTCTCATGAGTTTCAGCTTCCTCAAGGTCTAAAGCATTTAAAAGAGGTTTTGACTTTCTCTTGCGGAGGACATCGATCGAAGTGTTCACGGCGATCTGATAGAGCCATGAACTCATCTTGGCATCTTTTCGGAAACGACTGAGAGTCCGGTACATCTTTATGAATACCTCCTGTGAGATATCCTCAGCATCGTGGTGATTGCCGACGATATCGTAGGCGATATAATAGACCTTCTTTTTGTAACGTTCCACAATGCTCTCGAAGGCATACATGTCTCCCGCACATACGAGCTCGATGATATTCTTCTCATTGTCTTCGATCGCCATTTCATTTTTCTCCCTATTAGACGAGCTTTTTCTTCGTTTGGTTTACAAAAAATTGGATATTGAGTTAGAGGGACAGTATACTTAATTCTGTTCGTTGAACAAATGCCGATCCTCTAATTAAGTATGCTGTCCCCATAATGAATGATCATAGTACAACCAAACAAAAATCGCTCAAAATTCCACCTGGAATTCTTTTGCTTGAGAGCGCTCAATTCACTATCATAGGAATCTTAAACAAATCTATGGGTGCTCGCTTGCTGAACCTGATAAAACAACAGGAAATTCATAAGCTTATATATAAAATATGGATATATATAATTAAAAGGTTATAGAGGACATGTCCAATAAGAGCACCTTCAATCTGGATTTCTTCCTGAATCTGCACCTTCTTTTCCAAATGAAAAGCATCATTCCGGATCATGAGGTCAATCGCCTCCAAGACATCCAGGGAATTTTGGAAAAAACAGACATCGAGGCCCTGATCCTCGACATCGATCAAACCGTTGTTCCTTTCGGGAAAATAATCATCCCAAAAGACATCTGTGATTTTATTCACGGTCTTCAACCAAAATACCGCATGTGTTTTCTATCGAATTTCCCTCACAGAGAAGACCGGATCCAAAGGATCCGTTCCATCGAAGAACAAGCCGGGATCAAGGCGATCTTTTCGCAAAGGCGAAAGCCCTCACCGGACGCATTCCGTTTAGCTCTGGACGAGTTGAAATCCGAGCCTCAAAACACAATTATGGTCGGAGACAGACTCCTCACCGACATTCTAGGTGCAAACAATATGGGAATTGAGACAGTCCTGGTGCAGCCTATAGACAGGAGAACCGATCCTTTGTTTATGGTGAGAATCCCCAGAGCTCTCCAAGGCCCCTATCTAAAGTTTGCACGATCTATCAAAAAGCAAAAATAAAATATTCCTCAATCGACCGCTCTCTTCACACCGAATTCAGTGGTTCCCCTGTGTTGACGACAGATGTCTCCGCTTTTGCGGCGACATACTTCAACAAAGCATTCCTTTCAGAGTCGGCTTTGATGAAACTCCGTGTATTCGAGCATTGGATGGCATACTTTTCGTCCTCTTTTTCGACAAATATTTCGACCTTGTTTATGCCTGTTTCCTGAAACATCCTTAAGCGTGAGTTGAGATCGCTCTCCTCTGTATTGTCAGAGGGAGTCCACTCAATAAGCGTTTCACACAAGTTCTTCATGGCCTTCCAGAACGTTTCTCCAGGTGCATATTTAGACAGATCCTCATTCAAAGCAATATTGTTATGCTGATTGAGCACGCTCCAAAACACATATTTCTTCAAACCGGTCTCCTTTTTTAAAGAATCTATATGATAAAGGTTTATATGTTTGAAATGAAGTCAAAATTCACAAAAAGATGCTTTTATTCTAAAAAATATATTTTTTCCCTCAAGAAAACTTGCTTTTAAAAAAACATAAAAAAAAACTTGACATATTAATAACTTAATACTATTATTAATATGTGAATATAATTAAATTTTCATTAATATTAAACTGTTATTACTTGCAAAAAGACATACAGACCAAAAAAGTAAAAAATTTTTTCGGGAGGAGGTCATCCCATTGAATCTAATCAGCGAGGCCAATAAAAAGTTTCAGAAGGAATTGAACTCGGGCACAGCCTCACTCGTCTTATTGAGTGTGCTCGACCGCGCAAAGGAACCTATGTATGGATATCAAATCGCTAAACTCATCGAAGCTTATGATGAGAGTGTTCAAATGATGAAACAGGGGGCCCTGTATCCTGTCTTGCGGTCTCTGGAAAATAGCGGACTGCTGGAAAGCCATGTCGACCCATCAGTCTCTGGCCCCCCTCGGCGGTACTATACGATCACCAAGGCCGGCCAAGAAACACTCGAAGCTTGGGCCAGGATATGGAATCAGACAAAAGCATTTGTCGATACTCTTCTAGAGGAAAACAACCATGTTTAAAGATGTCGATGAATACTTGATTCAGCTGAAAAAACAGCTCAAACACAGCGATCCCGCGCTCATCCAGGACGCCCTCTCTGATGCCGAAGAGCACTTGAGAAATGCGCTAGAAGGTGCCCAGAAGGAAAATTCCGACATATCTGAAGACAAAGCTCTCCAATCCATTATTGAAAAATATGGCGAACCTATAGAAATCGCATCGGCTTACAGAGAGATCGAATCCCGCATCTCTCCCTCTCTGAGCTCTGATGTTTCTCAAAAAACACGCTCTCACTTTGCAAGATTTTTTGGCATATTCGGTGATTCTCAAGCTTGGGCTACGTCTCTCTACTTGATCTTTTCTGCTGTAACCGGCTGTATTTTTGGCCTCTGGACTCTCTTTGGAGCTGGGCTATCGTTGGTCACTCTCATTTTTATCATCGGACTTCCGTTATTGGGGCTGTATCTTCTCTCACTCAGAGGAATCGCGCTGATCGAAGGCCGAATGGTCGAAGCCCTCCTCGGTGTACGTATGCCGCGAAAATCCATATTTGTCCAAAAAGATTTAAGCCTCACCGAAAAACTCAAAGTGCTTTTTACAGAATCCCAGACTTGGAAGATATTTGTTTACCTGATCACTCGGTTTCCTCTGGGCCTTTTGTATACATTCGGCCTCTTGACTCTATTCGCTTTTTCCATCAAATTCATGACCTATCCAGTCCTCGGTCCTGTTTTCGATCAGGGTCTGATCACGCTGGGGGGACAAAAATATTATGCCTCCGTTCTTCTCTACCCATTTGTTTCACTGGCAGGCTTTTTATCGCTCACACTCACCTTGCACCTGGCAAAGATATTGGGAAAGACACATGGCAGATACGCCAAAGCCATGCTGGTGAGAAAAGGATAAAAAATGAGTATACACAAAACGCCATTGGAAAATGCACGAAAAAGGAACAATCATGGTCAACAACGTGGATGAATACTTAGTCCAGCTGAAAAAAGAGCTCAAATACAGTGACCCCGCTCTCATCCAGGATGCTCTTTCCGACGCCGAAGAGCACTTGAGAACCGCGCTGGAGAATGCAAAAAAAGATAATCCCGGCATTCCCGAAGACGAAGCGCTCGAGCCTATTTTTGAAAAATACGGAACGCCCGCTGAAGTGGCATCCGCTTATAAAAGGATAGAAACACATCTCAGGCCTATTCTTCCCACTCTGAGAGAGCCCGACACACGATCCTTTCTCGCCAGATTCTTTGGAATCGTTGCCGATCCTCGGGCATGGAGCTCCTTTGTGTATATGCTTCTTTCAGCCATCACAGGATGCGTGTTTGGATTGTGGGCCCTCTTCGGTGGAATATTTTCCTTGTTTTCGTTGATATTGGTCATCGGCATTCCCATAACTGGACTTTTCTTCCTCTCATTAAGGGGATTTGCTATTATTGAAGGCCGGATCGTCGAAGCACTGCTCGGAATCCGGATGCCCAGGAAACCTCTTTTTTTTCAAAAAGGCCTTGGGCCTATAGAAAAATTCAAGTCACTCATCAAGGATCCCTACACATGGAAATCTCTTACTTACTTGATTCTTCTTTTTCCTTTAGGTTGGATCTATTTCGGATTGAGCGGATTTGGTTTTGCGCTGGCTCTTTCCTTTATTTTTGCTCCTGCTCTGGAATTGATCTTTCACCTGCCCTTGGAACTGTACGGAACTGACGCGTTCACTCCCGTGGGGATGCTGCCAATTGTTTCTCTTGCAGGGATTCTCTCAATAATACTCATATTACACCTGGCAAAACTTATCGGAATGATACACGGACGATATGCAAAATCTATGCTTGTTAGAAAACAACCGGACTATTCATAAAAAAATGTCGGTAAAAATTCAGTTCGCAGGAAACGTCGACATGTGAATGATCCAGGTTAATTTGATTTAAAATTTAAAATTCCAGTCATTATAAGGGGGATAATTCTACCCCAACGACCGGAGTATTACAAGGAGGTAAAATGGAACTCAAAATCAAAAAACTCTCCAAAACATATCCCAATGGCATTCAAGCTCTAAAAAAGGTGAATCTCAATATTCAGAAAGGAATGTTCGGCTTGCTGGGTCCCAACGGTGCCGGAAAATCGACCTTGATGCGAACGATCGCCACCCTCCAGGAAGCGGACGAAGGATCCATTCATCTGAACGGCATCGATGTCCTGAAAGATAAGAACACAGTAAGGCAGATTCTGGGTTATCTCCCTCAAGATTTTGGCGTTTACCCGGAAGTAACGGCAGAACAGATGCTCAATCACCTTGCGCTCTTGAAGGGCATAGCCGACAAGAAAGAACGCGGAGAAACTGTAAAATACGTCCTTAAACAAACAAATCTTTACGAAGCACGCAAAAGAAAATTAGGAGGTTACTCCGGTGGTATGAGACAGAGATTCGGCATTGCGCAGGCGTTAATCGGCAATCCGAAACTCATCATCGTCGACGAGCCGACAGCCGGATTAGACCCAGAGGGCAGACGGAGGTTTCATAACCTCCTGAGCGATATCAGCGAGAACATCATCGTGATCCTCTCGACTCATATCGTCGACGATGTCGAGCAACTCTGCAGCCAAATGGCTATCATCAACAAGGGTGAGATTTTACTGACAAGCAAACCAGAGGAGGCCATACAAAATCTTGAAGGTCAAGTCTGGGAGAAGATCATCAAAAAGCAGGAATACGATAACTACCGCAATCAATACCAGATTGTTCTGACTCGTCTTTTTGCGGGCGACATGGTGATACATGTCCGGAGCGACAATCAGCCACATGAATTTTCAAAGATCACGCCTGATCTTGAAGACGTTTATTTCACGACAATCCAGCGTGATCTGCTCCCTACTCCATAAAAAGGAAAAAACGATGTTTAAACATTTATTTTTCTTTGAATTGAGGTACCGGTTTAAAAGAGTCTCCACCTACATTTATTTTGGAATATTTTTTCTTCTCGGCTTCGGAGCGATATACAGAGGCTCATTTGGCGGCGGACCCATGAAATTCATCGCCACTGCCGGTGTGGGAAATATCAACATCAACTCACCTTATGCACTCTACTATCTCATAACTGTGATGTCTCATTTTGGCCTTCTGGTCACAATCGCATTTTTCGGGAATGCTGCCTACAGAGATTTTAAAGAGAATACGTACGTCCTGAACTTCTCGTATCCCATCACTAAGGCAGAATATCTTTCCAGCAAGTTCATTGCGGCAGCTGTCAGCACAATGTTCGTGTTTTCTGGAATAGGCATCGGCGCGTTCCTGACAAGCTTGTCTCCTGTGGTGAATCCCGAAAAAATTGGCCCTATCAATCTGTTTGCCTACATTCAACCTTATCTAACAGGCGTCTTCCCAAATGTCCTTTTTGCCGGCGCCCTCTTTTTCACCCTGGCCCTGCTGACAAGGAAGTTCTTTCCAGTGTATACAGGAATGATCGGACTGGTGGTCTGGTTTGGCGTGGGGACAAGTCTGGCGCGAACGCAAGGCCGTCTTCTGGCCTCCCTCATAGATCCCTTCGGACAGCTGGCTGCTCGAGGTTTCTCCGATTACTGGACAGCGGCACAGAAAAACACATTTATGATCCCGCTTGCGGGCAATTTTCTCTTCAACCGATTGTTGTGGGTAGCCCTGGCCGTTGGTCTGTTGGTTTTTGTCCATCACAAATTTCGCTTTTCACACATCATCGAATCGAAAAAACAAAAACAGGGACCTCGGGAACAAAAAGCTCGAGATGGTTCAGAAACATTCAGTCTTGCGGGAAAAAATCCAAAGGTGAGACAACTCTTCCATTTCAAGAGCTATCTCCGTCAAATGTTCGCGACATCCCTCATTGAGTTCAGAGGCTTAGTCAAAAACGTGTATTTTCTGATCATTTGTCTACTTGGAACGGGGTTCATTTTTCTTCTGGGATTCAGGAATGTGGGTTTGGTAAGAGGCACACAAACTCTTTCTGTGACCTTTCAAGTGTTGGATACAACGAAAAACACGCTCTACCTTTTCAGTCTTATCATCATCCTTTTCTGTTCGGGTGAACTTGTCTGGCGGGAAAGGAAAAAACGCGTGCAGGAAATCTATGATGTTTTGCCGATCCCCGAATGGGTGCCTTTTATGGGAAAGCTGGGCGCCATCATGTATGTGCAAGTCCTTATAGCATTTTTGGTTTTTGTGAGTGGGATAGCTATTCAACTCATGCATGGTTACACACATTTGGAGCTAGGTCTCTATATGCAGGAACTGTTCGGCATCCGGTTGGTATACACCCTCATCCTTTCCGTGGTGGCGATGTTTTTCCAAGTGATTGTCAATAAAAAATTTCTTGGCTATGTACTTATGATGCTCTTCGTCGATGACTTTTTCCCCTCTATCGGATTGGAGCATCATTTGTGGCGGATGGGAAAAACACCCGAATACATTTACTCGGAGATGAACAAATACGGCCCCTACCTCAAGGCGATTCTCTTTTACAACCTCTACTGGATCGTTTTTGCTGTTGTCCTGGTGGTCATATCACTTCTTTTATGGGTTAGAGGAAATGACACACGGTTCAGAGACAGGATCAAAGCGTTCAGAGCCCGAACGACCAAAGCCAAGATGCGAACAGCCACGGCCGGAGTGCTGGGATGTCTGTTGTTTGGGAGTTTTATCATCTACAACACAAATATACTCAACACTTTTGAATCCACAAAGCATGTTGAAAAAATGAAGGTCGAATATGAGATGAGGTTCAAGAGATATGAAAGCATCCCTCAGCCGCGGGTGACGGACATCAACATGAGCGTGGATATATTCCCCTATAAAAGAAAACTACACTCACAGGGAAGGATGGTCTTAAAAAACAAAACAGGTCTAAAAATCACCGAGGTATTCATCCAAATCCCAATTAAAGCACAAATAAAACTACTCAATTTAGATGTGCCATTTGTTCTCAAAGAATCTGCGGAGGAACATGGTGTCTGTATTTACACACTTAATACTCCCTTACGGCCAGGCCAGGAAATGGTGCTGGATTTTGATTTTGAACTTTCCGAAAAGGGCTTCAAAAACAACAGAGCAAACAGGAATTTAGTGAAGAACGGAACGTTCATCTATCTATTCGATCTTTCTCCGGCAATAAGTTATGACCCCTACTCTCTCTCTGAGCTCGATGACAACGACAAAAGGAAGAAATACGGATTGCCCCCCAGAAAAAGAATTGCAAGCATCGACGACGAGAAAGCCAAAATGAACACATTTGCCAAGGACGCCGACTGGATTAATTTTGAGGCCGTTGTGAGCACGAGTAAGGACCAGATCGCGTTGAGCCCGGGCGAGCTCATCAATGAGTGGGTAGAAGGTGAAAGACGTTATTTTCACTACAAAACACAGGATAAGATCCTGAAGTATTTCGCGTGTTTATCCGCGCGATATCATGTGAAAAAGGACAGATGGCAGGACACAGGGATCGAGATCTACTACCACCCGGGACACGAGTATAATATCGACATGATGATCAAAGGAGTCAAAAAATCCCTGGAATATTTCACCAAGAATTTCAGCCCCTATCAATATCAGACGGTCAAAATTGTTGAGTTCCCCAGATATGAATTGTATGCAGAGGCTTTTCCCAATCTCATCCCTTTTTCGGAAGGGTATGGGTTCATTGCCAAATTTGACGATTCAAAGGTAGAGTATGTCTTCAGAGTCACAGCGCATGAAGTGGGCCACCAGTGGTGGGCGCATCAAGTCATTGGCGCATATGTCGAAGGACAGTTTATTCTCACGGAGACAATGGCTCAGTATTCGGCCTTGATGGTTATTAAAAAAGAATATGATCAGAAAAAGATCGATGACTACATAAAGATCAAAATGGACGAGTATCTCAGGGGAAGGGCCAGAGAAAGGGAGGAGGAAGTTCCTCTGATCCGCTCGAACCTCGATGTGCCCTACGTCAATTATGAAAAATCGATCGTTGTGATGAATGCCCTCCAGGACTACATCGGTGAAGACAATCTGAACAGGGCGCTTCAAACATTCATCCAAAAATATGCGTTCCAAGGGCCTCCCTATGTCACGGCCGATGAATTTCTCCGCTATCTGAGAGAGGCCACACCCAATGATCTGCAATATATCATCACGGATATGTTCGAGACGATCACTCTGTATGAGAACAGAGCTTTACAGGCTACTTATCAAGAGATGGAAAATGGCAAATACCTGGTCAAGCTGAAGTTTGAAGCCCAAAAATTCAGGGCAGACGGAACGGGTCGCGAGACCCCCATAGAGATGAACGACTCCATCTTATTTGGGATTTATGGCCCTGAAGATGAGGTCCTCTATAGAAATAAACAGTGGGTCCACTCTGGAGAGAACGAATTGACTTTTGTGGTCGACAAATCTCCCAAAAAAGCAGGCATTGACCCGCACTACTTCTTGATCGATAAGAACACAGACGATAACTTCGTTAATGTGGTCAGATCAAAAGAGGAGATACATCTCGACTATTGACATTCGACACCCCGATTCACAGCCATTTGAGAGGCCAGCACTTATATGGGATGTTGCGAAACAATTCCGCTGTCTCAGAGAGGCTCCCTACCCCCCAAGATGAGGCGAATTAGGCTCCTATATCTGGGAAAATTCTATAATAGTTGCTAACAGGATAGGTGTCATTTAAAATGACCTTATCCTGAACAATGTGGCAATGCCCTAACTGCGAACGACAATTCGCTAACCGCAATCAATTCCCTTCCTGCGGTTCCTATTCTGCCACTAAATTTCTTAAGGGAAAAATTGAATACATATGTCCACCACTTCAGAATCAATTAGTTTATGGAACCAGACGAGGAATCCGATCCTGGCTCTGTGAGGCACACACAGTTGGAAAGTAAGAACATCTCAAAGGAGTGGATTTCTCTATGAAATCTCTCCTTTCTGGCTGAAAACGATTAAGCAAGGAATTGAATAAATTTATTCGAAGTAGTAAACACCCTCATCCATCTATACGGTTATTCATGTGGACAAAACATGGACATTGTTGTCCCGGCTCAGAAACACGATGGTCCGGATTTGGAGAGCCTTATTGCATGCTCTGAGGCCACATTGAAGCAGAAAGAAACATTGTCCTATGAAAAGTTGATCGCACCCATCGAATCCCAGATGATGCGGTCCATATGGCGGATTGTACGCAACCAGGACGCAGCAGAAGATACGATGCAGAACGCTCTCACCATCATCTGGAAAAAACAGGACCGCATCTGCCAGCATCCCAATCCACATGCATTCATCCTGAAGATCTGTGTGAATGCGGCTTACGACATGCTGAGGAGACAGAGACGAGTCAGACAGCGTGAAAAATCCACCAAGGTCCAAGAATTTCCCACGGGATCTGATTACAACGGACTTGAGCGGTTGGAGAAAAAGGATGTCGAAACCGAGATCATGGATGCGATCCGCAAGCTCCCAAGAAAACAGGCTCTAGCCGTTCTGATGCGGATCGTCCAGGATCTGCCTTATGACACAGTTGCTCAAGTAATGGAATGTAGTGAAGTGACAGTGAGAGCTCATGTTTTCAAGGGACGAGCCAAGCTGAGCCGATGGCTTTCACACCTCAATCCGAAATCGTCTAAGGAGAACTCTAATGAGTAAACGAAATAGGGTCGATCCACCGAATAGACCGCTCAAAGGAAAACAAAAAGACATTCCGCTAGATGACCTTCTCAAACAGACATTCAAAGATGATCTGCCTCCAGATGTCGAAGGGAGCATGAAAAAACAACTCAATGAAATGCGGATGAAGATGGAGCAAGTAACACAAGAGAAAAGCCGCACAGACCACAAGGGCTTTCATACACTCGCTCAATTCAGAGGGATCCAATGGGGACAATTTTTTCTGAAAAAAGAAGTTCTCATTGCGGCTTCGCTCCTGATGATCGTGCTTGGCGGTTTTCTTCAATCTTCGGGATTCTCAAACAGTCTTAAAAAGAACTTATCCATTCTTGGAACTTCAGTTGCCGTATCCAGTCAAATAAACCAGGCACAATCAATGGTTTGCTCTATCCAGATGTCCGAAGAAACGGAGAATCCGCTCAGGTATTCCATTGAATGGCTCTCCCCTAACCTATCTAAAATTAAAGTATCAGACGATGATCACAAACCTCTCAAAACCATCTGGATTGCAGAGGAAGAGATCGTCATTGCCGATCATATAAAAAATACTCTACACACAGAGAAACACCCGCCGCAGCTAATGGATCCTCTGATTCAGCCAATCATCGGATATCTTTCACCAGCGGAGCTTAAAGAAGAAATGTTCGGAGTGTGGCAGCTTAAAAACTATGAACAGCGCGATGAATGCCAATGGGGAACATTCACTGTCTCCTTGCCTGAAGAGAATGCCATCCTGGAAGTAACAGTGGACCTGTGCACATACCTCCCCATCAACATCAAGAAAATTCACCCTACCAAAGAGAGAGTCGGTGGAGAATTGATCATGAATGTCCAATATTCTTGGAATGGACCAATATCCGAAGAGATATTGTCTCCCAAAATATCAGATGCTCATAAGGACGCATGAAAAAGGCGAACCACCCTAAAAAAGGAGAAATCGCTATGACAAATTCCATGGATTCAAAAAAAATTCTGAGTGTGATCGGAAAAATATTCATCCTCTGTAGCATCGTACTTGCAGTTGGACTTTCCAGTAAGTTTACAAACCTTTTGAACGGCCCAGGCTTTGTTTTTGTATTTCTGGGAGGAACAGCCCTTGCTCTAATGAGTTTTTCCAAGAAGGAAATTGGAATGGCCTTTAAGAATGCTTCAGGTCAAAAAGGCACAGCAGAAGAACAGCAAAAATCCAGCTACTTTTGGGAAACAGCTGCCCGGAATTTTTGGATGATGGGTGTGCTAGGAAGTGTTATCAGCTTTGTCATCGCATTGGGCAACTCAGAGGGAGGTATGTTTGGCATTGCTTCCCGGATGTCGGCATCCTATTTATCCGCAGTTTATGGAATGGCACTCGCAGTGATCTGCATTGTTCCTGCTTTAAAGATCACAGGGAGTTTGAATACACAATTGAAGGAAGGGATACAACGAGTGATCGAAAGCCCAGAGGACAAGGCTATATCGAATTTAAAATTAGAAAATATCATCGGGTACGTGCTCTATATCGCTATTTTGGGGTGGGCTATTTTTGCTCCATTATCGGGAAAAGCATTTGAAGGCCCGCTCAATCCTCTGGAATTGTTTCTCTATTGGCCCTCCCTTCTTGTCGTGCTGGGCGGGACAATAGCCATCGTATTATTCGTGGGAAAAGCTATATCCGGCCAGGCCTTTACGCTGGGCTTCGCCTTGACCGGAGTCTTCGCAATTCATATGGGATTTATCCAGGCAATGATGGGCTTTTCTTCGAAAAGCATTCAGGAGGTAGCCTCTGCTATAACTTTTATCCTCTCGTCCTGTTTCGTTGCACTTCTGGGTATGATGCTGGTGGGGAATTCTCTATTAGATCAATCAGTGAAAGCCGATGGAGTTCAAAAACCACAAGCCCTAAGCCGCATCGCCTGGTTCGTCTTTCCTTTGATGACCCTCATCCTCTTGTTCTTGACCTTCGTGATGGTGGTCACTCCGATAAAGAAAGCATAGCAGCGGCACTTAAAACCTCTCCAGATAACGTGTGGTGAAGTATTCGTCTTTCAGATTCAGCTCTTTGTGGAGCTCGCCGTCGCGGTCAAAATAAACAGCTTTGCAACTCACAAAATTTTCCTTTACGATATGGACAACACGCTTGGAAAATCCATTCTCATCGGCCACATCGTGATAAACCGGCACGATCTCGATTTTCCGATATGCGACTTGCCCTGCTTCAGATTCCCCCAGTATAGTTTAGGTAAGATCATCCAGAGTCGGAGGAGTCAAATCCGAATACGAAAATTCAGAACACACATCATGAGAGACACACGAGGGAGGGTTGAAATTTAAGCCCCCTCTTGATATATACAGCTTATGGAATTGGATTGGATCATTATTATGACTCTTAAGCTCACTAAAGCGAATCTGCTGCGGCTCAAAGAGACTCTCTTCCATTTCATCCACACAAACCCACTCTTATCAGCTTGTCTATTTGTGGTGGTTACTGCAATAGGCACGGTAACCATTATAAAGTACGTAAAATCCGTTTAGAATATCCATAAAAATCTCACACCATCTTTAAAATCCTATTTTTTTATAAAAATAAGAAAAATAATGGTTGATTTAAGTCAACATTTTTCTTATTTTTATAGTATTACTATATGGAGATGAAAAAATGAAGATCTTATCCAGAGCAGAAGAGCTCATCATGCTGTCCATCTGGAAGCTTCAAAAAGATGCCTACTGTGTCCCAATTCTTCAGGAAGCCCAGATACACACGGGTAAAAAGTGGACCTTGAGCGGGATATACATCCCGCTAGGAAGATTAGAGAAAAAAGGGTATGTGGAATCTTATTTTGGAGAACCAACTCCTGAGCGGGGTGGAAAAAGAAAACGCTTCTACAGGCTTACTCCTGCGGGATTTAAGGCCTTGAAAGAGGTCAAAACCATTGAAAAATCGATGTGGAAAGGATTGCCGGAAGCATCTCTGGAAGACCTCTTGTGACTAAGAATATAAAGCCTCCAAAAATCGCTTCATGGCTCTTGAGGCACCTCCTCCCCCATCACATCGGAGCCGAAGGATTGGGTGATTATGAAGAGCTCTATCATTTTAAAGCCGAGGCTAAGGGAGCATTCAAGGCAAAGAGCTGGTATTGCTTCCAAATTTTGATTGCTCTTTCTTCCTTTTTTGCGGAAAAAGCGAAATGGAACATTATCATGCTTAAGAACTATCTTAAAATCGCCATCCGACATTTTCAGAAGCAAAAAGTCTATTCACTCATCAATTTATCCGGCCTAGCTGTGGGCATGGCCTGTTGCATCCTTATAGTCCTATGGGTGTATGATGAATTGAGCTATGACCGATATCATGAAAATTCCGATCGAATTTACAGAATCACCTATGCTGAAGAAATCGGTGGTGCCTATGACCATTAGGCACTCGCGCCTTTTGCTTCAGCATCAGTCTTCACTGAAGAGTTGAGCGAAGTTGAGGCTTTCACAAGGCTATGGAACCGTAACGGTCTTATTACACACAATGAGAGAACATTTGAAGTGCACGATATCTTTTATGTCGACCCTGACTTCTTTAAGATCTTCACCTACGATATAATAGAGGGCGATCCGGATACAGCACTCAACAACCCTGGCTCGATCGTCCTCACTGAGGAATCCGCCCATAAAATATTTCGGGAGAACAATCCTGTAGGCCAAACTTTAAACCTCAATGGAGATGGAGACCTTCTTGTCACAGGGGTGATAAAGAACGCTCCGAAGAATTCCCATTTCAGATTTAGCTATCTCATATCCATCA
This sequence comes from uncultured Eubacteriales bacterium, assembly GCA_964406575.1. Lineage (GTDB taxonomy): Bacteria > Acidobacteriota > Aminicenantia > Aminicenantales > Aminicenantaceae > WTAW01. Next base: position 26,564 of record CAYOSH010000016.1, read on the forward strand.
ATACGATTCAAGGGCAGCGGGCCGAACACCTCCAGCAATGGCAGACCATCGTGGGATGGTCCTATATTTTACTGGCCGAAGGTGCCCGCCCGAATGATGTGGAGAAAAAAATGGCGGCCATCGTTGAGAGGCACGCCGGCGAAGAATACAGAAAATTTGGGGTGAGGGCGGACTATTTTTTACAGAAGCTGACAGATATCCATCTCAAATCGCACCTTCAAGCAGAGATTGAGGGGAATGGAAACATCCACTATGTGTATGTCTTCTCCCTTATTGCTTTCTTCATATTGCTCATTGCCTGTATCAATTTCATGAATCTGTCGACAGCCCGATCGGCCAACCGTGGAAAAGAAGTGGGGATGCGCAAAGTGTTTGGGGCGCACAAGATTAGGCTTATCAACCAGTTTATTGCTGAGTCGACAGTCCTGGCATTCCTCGGACTGTTCTCCGCCCTGTTCCTCGTTTGGTTTCTGCTTCCCTTTTTCAGCAACCTCACGGGAAAGGAGATCGGTCTTGGCCAATTGAACAATGGAGTCATTATCGGAGGTTTCCTTGGATTGGTCGTCATAACAGGTTTGGTTTCAGGAATCTATCCCGCTTTTTCCCTCTCATCGTTTCAACCTGTGGATGTCATCCGGAACAAACTGCACAGGACCTCTCAGAAATCACGTTTGAGAAATGTCTTGGTGACTCTCCAATTCGCAATTTCTGTGGTTCTGATCATCAGCACATTCATTGTTCTCGACCAACTGAAATACATGAAGAATCAAAAGCTCGGCTTCGATAAAGAACAGGTCCTGGCCGTTCGCCTCAAAGATAAATCCAAGTGGAATTCTATAGAGCCAATTAAGACAGAACTGATGAAAAATCCACATATTTTGAGCACATCCGCCTCACATGGGATTCCAGGATATTTGGACGCTGTGCTCACCCTCTTCCAGGAAGGAAAAACCGAGAATGAGTCCCATACATTTGATGTCATAGTCTCAGATTATGATTACATAGAAACGTATGGCATTGAATTAATCGAAGGCAGGGATTTTTCGAGAGAATTCGCAGCGGACGCCGATGGAGCCTTTCTCATCAATGAAACAGCACAAACAAAATTGGGATGGGGCAAAGCGACTGTGGGGAAGAAAATCGGATTCTCTGATGAGACTATGTGGCCGATCGTGGGCATCGTCAAAGACTTCCATTACAAGTCCATTAAGGAAACGGTCGGGCCACTGGCGATTCTGTTAAGACTGGATCATTTTTCTCTGCTATCGGTCAAAATGAACACAGAGAATATTTCCGGGACCATCGACTTCATCAAAAAAACCTGGCAATCCTTTGAAAAGGACAGGACTTTCGAATACTTTTTCGTCGATGAGAATTTTGACTCCCTCTATTACTCTGAGAAGCGTTTGAGCCAGGTCATCAGCTATTTTGCGGCTATCGCTATATTCATCGCCTGTCTCGGTCTTTTCGGCCTCGCCTCTTTCACTGCAGAACAGAGCAGAAAAGAGATCGGGATTCGAAAAGTTATGGGTGCAACCATCCAAAATATTATTTTCCAGCTCTCCAGAAATTTTCTCAAGTGGGTCGTGATTGCCAACCTCATAGCATGGCCATTGACTTTTTATGTGATGAAAAAATATTGGCTCTCCACCTTCCCATATCGGATCGATCCCAGCATATTTACTTTTTTAATCGCAAGCACTGTATCTCTTCTTATCGCCTTGTTCACAGTCAGCTACCAGTCCATCAAAGCCGCCCTCGCGAATCCGGCTGAAACTCTGCGTGCTGAATAAAAAACAAACAAAAATAGAAATTTTCTCCTTATCGCTTCTCCAAGTTAATTAAAAAGGAAAAACGTTTCCTATTCAAAAAGAAACCAAAAACTTTCGATATACATCCAAAGGATGGACGGGTAAAATTATTCGAAGCCGAACGAATTCTCACAAAAATCCGTAAATACTAAATAGAGATAATAAAACAAAAGGAGATCATATTGACGAACATTTTAAGAAAATCATTATGCATGTCCACGATTATGCTGTCTCTTCTGGTTTTTGTCTTTGTGTCATTTGTGGAAGCCGATACCGCAGAAGATCTTGAAAAAAAGTATGCCCCAATTTTGGGAGACTACTCCTTTGACATGACGAGCCATGGGTACGGCGTGCTCAAAGTAACTTTTTATGTGGAAAACAATGAACTGCTTGCCATCACCGAAGTCTCGAGCAATCCTGGACGAATGGAGCCTGTGGCAGGCAAGGAGTTCGAGTTCACCATCGAAGATCCCGACGAAGGCACATATCAGATCAAGTTCTTGAAGGATGATGCGGGTAAATTCACCAAATGTCACCTTCTCAACGAGACCATGGGGATGGATGTAACAGGAGAAAAAGTCACCTAACAGGTATTTCTTCTGCAGTTAACAGCAATACCCGAATCCTAATAACTCTATTCATGCGGGAAGCAACACTTTGAATTTCGATTTTATTCAATATAGCCCAGTTCTTTGAGCTTTTCTCTTACCTTTTCGTGTCCTCCCTCCGCTGTAAAAATACGGTAATCCTTAAAGGACAAAAACACATTCTGTGCGACACTCCACTGTTGCCTGATAAAATTGTTCTTGTTTTCGATCACATTCACTAGAATGTCTCCGACTTCACAGTTAATCTCGTAGTGACTCCCACGGTAGTGGATGGTTTTGATCGTAAATGGGAGGGAGTTGCTAACCGGTGTGGCCACGAGCTCGATGTCCTCGGGCCGGACGAGCAGCACAACATCTCCTGTCTGAAGCTTTTCTCCGTCCCTCGGCTCGAAGGTCGCATCTGCTCCTTTGATGTTTATACGGCCGTCTCTCACAACGGCTTCCAGCACATTCACCTGGCCTATGAAACTGGCCACAAATTTGCTCTCTGGATGTTCGTAAACATCTCGGGCGCTTCCGTACTGCTCCACTCGTCCCCGGTTGATCAAGACGATCTTATCTGAAATTTCGATAGCCTCGTTCTGATCGTGCGTCACGAATACGCTAGTGATGTTGAAATTGTCGTGGAATTCTCTCAGCCAGTGGGCCAGATTGCTGCGCACTTTGGCATCCAGTGCGCCGAAGGGCTCATCGAGCAGCAACACTCTGGGTTCGGTAGCCAGCGCCCGTGCCAGCGCCACGCGTTGTCTCTGCCCTCCTGAGAGTTGATCCGGATAGTGATTTTCGTACCCGTTGAGCTTGACCAGACTTATGAGTTCGGCGACTCTCTTCTGGATGACCGGCTTTTTCTGTTTCTGTATCTCCAGCCCGAAAGCGATATTTTTTTCCACATTCATGTGTTTGAACAGGGCATAGTGCTGGAAAACAAATCCCACCCTTCTCTTCTGAGTGGCCAGAGAGGTGACATCATTCCCCGTCAGGTAAATCTCTCCGCTATCGGGAGTTTCCAGGCCCGCGATAATCCTGAGGATTGTGCTTTTTCCGGATCCGCTGGGCCCGAGCAAGGCGACAAGCTCACCCGCCTTGACCTCGAAGCTCACATTGTCAACCGCCACAAAATCACCAAATTTTTTCGAAATATCGCCGACCACAATTCCCATCTCAATCAACTCCTTTTTGTCTGTAGATGCGCTGCATAGTCGTCAAAATAATGAACGAGGCCACGGCTAGAATGATGGCCGCGGAAAAAGCGCCCACATAGTTGTAATCTGTGAACTGCTGATGAATATGCAGTGTCGCTGTCTGAGTCTTGTTGATAATGCTTCCGCTCACGACCAAAACCGCCCCGAATTCGCCGATGGAACGGGCAATAGTGAGGGTAATCCCATAGGCGAGCCCCCACTTCACGGAAGGCAAGGTCACTTTCCAGAAGGTCTGCCACTTCGAGGCGCCCAACACATATGCCGATTCCTCCTGCTGCAGTCCGAATTCCTTCAGGACGGGAATTATCTCCCTGGCTACAAAAGGCAGAGTGACAAAGAGCGTTGCAATGAGCATTCCCGGAAGCGCATACACGATTTTGATCCCCCCGGCTTCGAACCAGCTCCCGAGCCATCCCCTGGGGCCGAAGAGTAGGATGAACATAAATCCGGCGACGACTGGAGAGACAGCAAAAGGAAGGTCGACAATTCCTTCCACGAAGAGTTTTCCGCGAAATCGTTGCTTCACAAGAGTTATAGCCAGGATTATCCCGAAAACTGTGTTGATGACGACAGTGGCCATGGTTATCCAGAGTGTCAACACAAAGGAATGGATTGATTCGGGAGCAGTGAGTGCGGCGATAAAAACATCAAGGCCTTCACGAAATGCCTCGCGTATGATGCCGAAAACAGGCATGAGGATCATGAAGAAAAACCAAATCACAACAGCTGCGACAAGGATGTTTTTCCCGAGGCGACGCTGTTGGCGTATGACCTTGACCATTTCATTGGATCTGTTCATGTTTTCGACTCCACACCTGTAGACGATTCAAAAATACAAGTATGAGGAAAGAACAGAAGAGCAGGGCCACCGACAGCCCCAGAGCCCCCTGCTGGTTGTAGCTTTCGAGCTCCCCGTAGATATAGACAGAGGCCACCTGTGTCTTGAAAGGGATGTTGCCTGAGATAATAGCGATGGACCCGAACTCACCAATAGCCCGGCTAAAGGATAGTGCGGCTCCGGTTAAGATTGCGGGTATTATGGTAGGCACGACAATACGCCTGAAAATCGTAAAGGAACTTGCTCCAAGTGTTTTGGCCGCTTCCTCCATATCCAGATCCATTTCCTGGAGAACCGGCTGGACCGCCCTCACAACGAAGGGGAAAGAGACGTACATCAAAGCAAGTATGATTCCCGGTTTATCGAACACGACCTCGATACCCTGTTTATTCAGGAAACCGCCAAGGATACTCTTCGGACCGTAGAGGGCTACCAGCATGATACCCGTGACCACAGTAGGTATTGCAAAGGGCAGGTCGATGAGAGCGTTCATCAAGTTCTTTAGAGGAAAACGATAGCGTACTAGCACCCAGGCCGTGGCCGTCCCCGTGATCACGTTCAAAACGACCATGAAAAAAGCTGTTAGGAAAGTGAGTTTTATAGCATAAATAGCTTGAGGCGTAAGGATATTCCTCCAGAGAGATCCAAGTCCTCCTCTCAGCGCTTCCAATGTGATGGCGGCGATGGGAAGGATGATCAACAGTCCCACGTAAAAAAAGGAGAGAGACCGCAGAGTCAAATCACCTCCCCAGGAAAGAGACTTTAAAAAGCCGGGTTTATTCATATACCAGTTCTTCTATGATTTTTGCCCATACCCCTTCGGTCCCGAATATCTCGTTTTGCACACGATCCCATCCACCAAGGAAGGCGATGTCGAACAGAAGCATGGGCGTTGGAAATTGCTCTTGAAACTCAGCCGCCACTTCCGCGTTGACAGGCCTGAAGCCGTATCTGGCGAAGTTCCTCTGAGAATCCACGGACAATACATAATCCACAAAGGCTTCCACCGCCGGCCTGTTTCCGTGTTTGTCCACGTTCTGATCGATGACGGCAATCGGATTCTCAATCAGAATGGTAGCTTCGGGAATGACGTATTCCATATTACGCCCCTCTTTCCGCCGCAGGAGCACCTCATTCTCGTACGTTATGAGGACATCACCAATGCCGTTTTCGAATGTCGTGACAGAGGCCCGGCCCGATCTGTCCATGACTTTGACATTTCTCTGCACGGATTTGAGGAGCTGGAAGGCAAAATCTTTGTCCTGAATTCCTTTTTCGCCCAAGCTCAATTTCAACCCCGCCCCGTAGATAGCATTGACATCCCACATCGCTCCTCCGGATGTTTTGGGATTTGGGTAAAGAACCTCAACACCTTCTCGGGTCAAGTCCTGCCAGTTACGAATGTTTTTAGGATTGCCGACACGGTATGCGATCACAACGACAGAGCGAGTGACAAATCCATTGTATTTCCTGCTCTTCCAATCATGGGTGATAAGACCGATATCTCTTAGTCGTTCCACATCTTGTTCCAGGGAGAGAGCAGCGATGTCCGCTTCAAATCCGGATGCGATGGCCCTAGATTGAGCTCCGGATGCGATGTAGGACTCTTCGAACCGTACGGACTGACCTGTCTTATCCAGCCAGAATTTCTTGAAAGCGGGAATGACCTCTTTTTCATAGGCCTCCTTGGGGACGGTGTAAGCTCCGAGGGTAATTGTGACTTCCCCTGATTCCTCGGTCACCTTCTCACCTTTGCAGAATATCAAGACGAAGACGAGAATGCACAGAATGATCCACATTTTTTTCATGATTCACCTCCTGGATCTTTAGTTTTTCAACACTCTTATTTTAGCCTGACACTCTAATAGCACTCTTATAACACTCTTAATGTAGTGTCGAGGTTGATAAATGTCAAGCATTAATAATAGCTTAATACATTTCGGGCCTATAGCAGATTAAAGTGGAAAATATTAACCGGGGGAAACACAGGCATTAAATGCCTATGGGACTCTCTTTCAATGATTGTCTGACTATCTTGACCTTAATCGAGAGAATTCCATAGAGGATCCGCAATAGCGTTTTATTCATGCCTCAATGAATGGACAGGATCCGTGAGAGAAGCTCGAAGCGTCTGAAAAGCCACGGCCGCCAAAGTCGCGATGAGAGCAAGCAGCCCAGCAAGGGCAAAGGGGCTCCAGCTCAGGTTCACATGGTAGGGAAATTTCTGGATCCAGTTATGCATGACCAGCCAGGCAACCGGCCAGGCACAGAGATTTGCCACAAGGACTAGTTTTACAAAATCCCTAAAGACGAGGATCACTCCCGTCCTTGGGGATGACAGGCATAACAGGATTGACTGGTGTAGGCGTAGCCGGGAACTTCTCTGTGCTTGTTATCCATTCGCGTTTTATCATGGGCGTGGCAATTGATGCATGAGAAATCCCGGTAATTGGAGGAAATGTGGCAGTCTGAACAATCCCACTGCGAGTGTTTTCCGGATTCTATGGGGAAAGAGTGATTGAATTTCGCCTGCGACCAGAAGACATGGGAGGGATAGTGACAGAATTCACAGTCCGTAGGAAAACCGGCATTTTTGTGGTTGGGATCCGTTGTCGAATCATAGTCTGCTTTATGACAACTGAAACAATCTCTGGGCAGATCCAGGCTTTTCACATGGCAGGCTGAACAGTCAAGACTGGTGTGAGCACCCTCTAAAAGCCAGTACTGGCTGTGAGATAGATCAACATCATTCCAAGTGACGGCGTCCGTCCCATGACACACTTCACAGTCGGTGTGAAAACCCAGCTGTTTGTGATCGGGATCTTTGGCACTGAGATAATCCTCCAGGTGGCAGAATACACACACAGACGGAAGTCCTTTATACTGGCCGCTGCTGTGACACTCGGAACAGTCGATCACGGCATGCTGACCTTTTAAAGGAAATGAATCATGGTTGAATTCCGCGCCTTCCCAAGTAATGGCCTGTGTTCCATGGCAGGCTTCACAGTCGACCGGAAAGTTCGAGCGTCTGTGGTCCGGATCCCGGGTGCTGTTGTAGTCGTCTCTGTGGCAGAACAAACACTCCGAGGGCAATCCCTGATACTGGCCGCTGCTGTGACACTCGGAACAATCAGCCAAACGATGCTTTCCCCTCAGAGGGAATGTGGTATGAGCAAAGACTGCGTCTTCCCAGGTGACCGCATCCGTGCCGTGACAGAGATCGCAGGCCGTAGGGAAGCCAGAGCCCCGATGGTTGGGATCTTGAGTGTTGTCATAGTCTGCTTGATGGCAGAATGCACATTCTGAGGGCAACCCCGCATACTGGCCGCTGCTGTGACACTCGGAACAATCAGCGGCTGCGTGTTGTCCTGTCAAAGGATAAAGGTCATGAGAAAACCGAGCACCGCGCCAACTGCTGTTGTTGAAATGACACTCCTGGCATTCCGTTGAAAATCCGGCAGCCGCATGATTTGGATTGGTAGATCCACGGTATTCATTTTCGTGACACCCGAAGCAGTCGACCGCCCCCCCCCAAAAACCACCTTCTCCATGGCACTCCACACAATCCAGCGTCCTGTGGATACCTTGCAGAGGATACCCGTTCGCCATTTCATGATTCCATTTATTCGGCAGCACATGTTTCCATGTGAATGGCTCGTGGCAATCGGCACAATGTATCCCCAACTTGAGTGCATAACGGTCGTCCTGCCGGCGTTCCCAGTGACAGGCCTCGCATTCGGTGGGAGTTCCTTCAAACACGCCGTCCAGATGGCACTCGCGGCAAGTTACTGTCCTATGTTTTCCGACAAGGGGGAAATTCGTCCGGTCATGACTCTCAACACTCCATTGCACCACCTCTTGTTTTCCACCCAATCCCTGCCGCTCTCCAAAAAACCACCCCAAAAGGAGAATGATAACCACGACGGGAAGGATTTTATTTACAGAACTTGTGGCGTTCCCAAGAAAATGTTTGGTTATTGTAATCCACCTTCGACCATTCATCCTTTTTTCAGCTCCAGTCTCAATTCCTTAAAATCAACCTGACAAAAAACAGGTTTTGGTTCGAATCTTCCTGTAGAAAATATTCATACTCCAAAGAAACCGCGAGCATACGGCTCATGGGGATGAAAAATTGAGTTGTCAGTGTCTTATAATCATTCAAACGGATAGCCTCAGGAGTCTCATTCCTGTGATCATAGCGCACTCCATTGAACGTGTTGGCGAAACTGACATGCCAGGAGACTCTTCCAAAATCTCTGCTCAGAGCGGCATGGTAGGAATCAGATTCTGACATGTCTCCACGATTCCAGGCATAGTCCCCATAAACGGTAATGCCTGAATTGAATATATTTCCTGCAGATCCCCCAAGACGCCATGTATGGTTGCGAACTTCCAAGTCTTTCTGTTCACTTTCCAAGCGGGAGATGGTGAAGCGCAGGTTTCGCCCGGGTTTCACTCCCAAACGCAAACCATACTGGCTAGAATAGTAGAAGCGCTCAAGTTCGGTATCGTTGAGAGTGGGATCCTGTGATTTTTCGAGAATGGCGCGATGATAGTCGAGCCCCCGGCCAGAACTGTAGAATGCTGTTATATCAACGGTCTGAGCGGGATCCCAGCGGGCATTCACGAACACGCGGGACAACCGGTCTTCACTCCTCACGTTGGAAGCCAGCTCATACTCCAGATTGCCGTAAAGGGTTAAAACTTTAACAAAAGGAAACATTGTGCTTGCATAGATGTACTGACGCTCCGCGGACCCTGAAAACCTGAGCTGGTTGAAACTGAGAGAGAACCGCCTCCCATAGCTCCCCTGATAACGGGCGAACACACCATATTTCTGATAATCATTTTCCAGACGATCGACGTAGACACTCGACTCCAGGCCTCCATACCCTCCCACGAGCAAGTCCCGTCCGATCTTGAACCCCACAAGACCTCCCAAAACCTGTCCGATACCCGCAGTATCATACAGATTCATCTGGCCGAGAGACAGATAGAACGGGCTTTCCGGCTTGTCGAAGAGGACTCGGGCATCATAAAGAATGACTTGATTTCTCTTGTTGTTGTTCAGCCTTAACCGGTCCCGCGTATCCAGGAGGAACGTCCATCCTTCGCCGCGGCGGTTGACCATTTCCAGTCGAAGCCGGGTGCTGAGCTGGTGGAAAAAGGGGCTATTTTCATACCTTGCGCCAAACCAATCGAAGTAGAGCGCTCCTCTCAGGTAAAAGTCTTTTTGAGTATCTTGTCCGGAAGACCCCAATACTAGAATGAGCAGAAGAGAAAGAGAGACACAAGGCCAGAGTTTTCTGTTCACCTGGCCTCCCTTTTCCAAATCTCAACCCGCCAGCTATCCTGACTGTGGCAGACATAACAGTTATCCTGGTGTCCGGGATGAGGCGATTCATGACAGGCGAGGCAACGGGAGTCATTCATGAGGTAAGAAAACGTCATTTTTCGGGGAAAGGAATTTGCCTTGCTGTGGCATTTGAGACAATCTGTGATTGTTTCGTGCCTCCCAGAAAGAGCGTAGCCTGTTTCCTCATGGTCGAAGTCTTGAACATCCCAATCCACTAATTTCGCCTCTTCGCCCCCGTGTTCCGTGTGGCAGACAGCACAGTCCTCATTTTTATCACGGTGGAATCCCCGGTCGGCAGATATTCGAGTAGCGATCTCCTGATGACAGGTTAAGCACTTTTGGGGGACAACTTCCAGCTCATCGGAATGGCATTGTGTGCAGTTTTTGAGCCCCGGCGTGTCTTTGTGTACAGCACTTAACGGGCCGGGGGCATCATCCACAGTATACTGTTGCTGAGACCAAACAAAAAGAGTGAAAATGAGCAAGAGAGCAGGCCGGAACCGGAAAAGCATATTTGTGTTCATCCTCATTGAACGCTCTTAAATCGCAATGTCTTTTCGAAAAACGATAAGATTTTTAAATCTCTGTTCATGTCTCAGATTTTTAACTTCAATCCACATACGCACGTACAGGGAAAAAAATTAGAAGTGTTATACCATATAAAAGAAATTTGGTCAAAAAATTAAAACAAGCTCGGGAACACTTTTAAATCCATGATGGATGACTTCTGATTGCCGCAATTGGTTTTTGCTCTTTTGAAATGCAGGGACCGTTTCTCAAACTGCTGTGAACCCATTAAATTTGACTTTCTGCTCCGAGTCCCAATCCATCTTCGCCAACCCCCACGCACCCACCACCATATGGCTCAGACGGACAGGGCCTCAGTTCCGGTCTCCCCTAAAATTTCCTTTTGGGAGATGAGCCATGCCCGTCCAGCCCTTCGCACGGTTTTCTCCACCACATAATTGAGGCATTTAATAACGCATCTTGCATTCATACCAACTGGATATGTTTCTTTCTTGTTGCACATTTTTATGACCGTGCTGTCCTCAAAAACCCTGGAGGGCCTTTTTTATTTTTTGCGGCGTGATGGGGGTAGAATAGAACCGCACTCCGATCGCCCTGTATACAGCATTGGCAATGGCGCCGATCGTAGGAATAACCGGCATTTCCCCGCATCCCCGGGGAGAACCGGGTTGATAGTTATCAAAAAAGGCGATCTCAACAGGGGGCATATCCGAGAATCGAGGAATGTGATAATCCATCAAATCTACGGTTTCAATTTTATGGCCATCCAGTTTGATCTCCTCATGGAGAGCATAGCCTATGCCCCAGGTTATGGCTCCACGTATGCCCACAGTCGTGGTGTTCCTGTTGATGACAGTGCCGATATCAAAGGCGCCACATATTCTCTTGAGGTTCACTTTTCCTGTCGATCGAATAACTTCGACCTCTGCCGCAACAGCGCCGAGCTGGCTCCCCCCATGATTCACTATCGCCATGCCGATTCCTGTATTTGGACTCGGCAACGCGTTGTGATATCCAATCATCTCAGCACAGGCATCGAGCAGCGTGATGAAGGCCTGGAATTGGACATTGTTCCTTCTGAATTCAAGGGGATCGATTCCCAGAGCCGCCGCGATCATGTCCACATGGCTTTCCACAGCAAAACAGGTTTGAACGAAGCTCGTGCCGCGGCTCACAGCACGACCGAAGGGCCATTCGGCATGATAGAGTTTGGTTGAAACGTGGGGTATGGTGTATGTGTTCGTGGTGCCGAATCCCATATCATGAATAATATCGATCTTACGGGCGATAATTCTGCCGTTGACACTAACTCCGGTCTTAAGATCGATGACACAGGCAGCTTTTACTCTGCCCCGTAACTTGAACTGATCCTTGCGGCTGTAGACCAATTTCACCGGCATCCTAGTTATCCGGGCCAGCATCGCGGCTTCACCCGTGACAGGATTCGACGTCTTGCCACCAAAACCTCCCCCTAACGGCATAGCTATGACGTGAATATTTGAATCCGGGATGTGAGTGTATCGAGAGATGATCGTTCTTGCCATGAACGGGTGCTGACTACTCACCCAAACAGTTGCTCTCGTCCCACCATTTTCCATCCGAGCGAGAGCCGTGTCCGTTTCCATCGGGGCCTGAGTTGTGTATTGTGTGGTGTAAGTTTCTGAGACGACAAGATCACTCGATGCAAGACCCGCCTCGACATTTCCTTCCTGTTCCTTCACCTCATAGAGCCTGGCCCGGGCACGGGATTCCTCCTCAAGATCCAGATGTTCAGGGCGTTCGGGAACCGACCACTCCGCTTTGACGGCATCGAGTGCTTTGAGAACCTGGTTATACCGTTCCGCGACCACTGCGACAGTCCCTCTGACCACCTCAACCATTTTGACATCGGGAACAGCCCAGGCCGCACTCAGCTCAGCTGTTCTGAGCCTCGTCAAATCTGGATGGTAGGGTTGCGTAAGCCACCCTGCATAAAGCATCCCAGGAACAGACAGATCTCCGACATACTTGAGTTTTCCCGTAACGATCTTTCTGCCATTGACGTTTAGTATTCCAAGATCGACGTATGGCATGTCATTTGCGCGGGATGTGTTTGGATCAATGCGCATCAACACTGCTTTACCATCTCCCAACTCGTATGCACTTTTTCGTTGACTTCTGTCGCCCTTAAGACCCACTCCCCCATCGCTGTACTCAAGATCCCTTAGCGGTATTCCCAGGGAGCGGGAAGCGCGCGTGATCAAATCCTCTCTGATCCTGGTACAGGCAAGCCAAAAACCCCAGCACACATACTTGGTCGCACTGCTGCCTGTGGTCGGCCCATCGTCAGGACAGAGTTCTGTATCGCCCTGAACGACTGTAAGTTTTCCCTGAAGAATGTCAAGCCCTTGCGTGACAACGGCCGTGATGACTGTCTTTAAACCCTGACCGAGCTCTGTGCGGCCTGTAAACACAGTGACCTTGCCATCCGGCCCAAAAGCGATCCACTCCGTATAATCAAGATCGAGGATCGTCTCCACACACTCCACATCACCGATATCAAGAGGCAAGGTGTCATAGTTTTTTTCTTGAGAGCTTGCAGCGGGAGCAAACCGGAAGGCATACACGAGACCCGCGCCCCCCATGGCTTTGAGAAATTGGCGGCGGGAGACACTCATTCTGCACTCCCACCCGCTCGTTCTTTAATGAATGATTCAATGGCTTCAATGATGTTGATGTAGGACCCGCAGCGGCAAAGGTTGTGATCCATAGCTTCGACGATCTCTTCCTTGGACGGACTTGGATTTCTGGCGAGCAAGGCCGTTGCCGTGATAATCATCCCGGGAGTGCAAAAGCCACAGCAGAATGCCGTGTGAGCGACAAAGGCTTGTTGTAAAGGGGAGAGATTGTCGAGTGTCCCGAGACCTTCAATGGTGATGATCTCTTGTCCTTGAGTAACATTGGCGACATGAACGCAACACGAGCGACGCGCGACCCCATCGATGAGCACCGAGCAGGCACCGCAGACCCCTACACCGCAGCCGAATTTACTGCCGGTGAGCTTGAGGTCGTCGCGAAGGACCCATAGAAGAGGCTCATCCGGTTCCACCTGGACAGTGTAATTTCTGCCGTTGACATCGAGTTTGAAGGTCTGTTTAGCCACAAAAACAATTCCTTATGAAAATGATCCGCATAGATTGTGTCGGCTGGGAACAAAAGCTGTTGATCTTATCGCCATTGCCATTCCCAGGCCGGTAACAGTGAAGTATATTATAGAAAACCGTTTATTTCAAACGAAGGAACGACCTTGTAAGCATCCTTATTTCCGTGATAAGGGCATTAGACATAAAAAAGAGCGAGTCACTGTCCTTATGAGTCGGATGGCGGTGGGTGGGGGGGTCTTCGACGAATATGGACTGTGACGAACTCCTGCTAATATCATTTGACTTGAGAGCATCACGGAAATAAGGATGCTTCCAACCGAAAACCATGAATCCCAAAACCATAAGGGATGACCAGTCAAGGGATACTGTCTGTGATTTCGTAAACTGTTGTGGCATCCAGGCAAATGCCGCAAATGATTGCCCTAATTGGTGCCCGCGAAAACGCAATTTGTGTTCATACAGACACATCTTTGGAGGAAATTCCAAAGGGAACACACTGGCCGCAGATAAAACCAAAAACCGTAAGAGCCAACTTATTCGTAACGGAGGGCATCCACCGGATTGGAGAGCGCGGCCCGGATAGCCTGGTAGCTCACGGTGAACAGAGCTATGGATATGGCGAGGACAGCAGAAAACCCGAATAACAAAGGGCTGATGCCCGTACGGTAGGCAAAACTCTGCAGCCAGCGGTTCATAGCCCAATAGGCCAAGGGCCAGGCGATCAAGTTGGCTACGATCACTAGAAGTAGAAATTCTTTTGCCAGGAGACGGACGATTCCCGTAACGGACGCGCCCAACACTTTGCGGATACCGATTTCCTTAGTCCTCTGTTCAGCCGTGAACGAAGCCATCCCGAAGAGGCCCAGGCACCCGATAAAAATCGCCAAAAAGCTGAAAGAAAACGTGATATTTTTGAGCCTTTCTTCTCCTCTGTACTGACTGTCATAGGCATCGTCCAAGAAAAAATAATTGAAGGGCCTGTTGGGGTCGAGCTCACCCCATTTCTTTTTCAAGAGATCCATGGTGTGCGTGATGTTTTCAGGAGCCAAACGAAGAGACACGGAGAAAAGATTGTTGGAATCATAAAAGATGATGAGAGGTTCAATTTTTTTTCGAAGCGACTGCATGTGGAAGTCTTTCACCACACCGATGACGGATACGTATGTTGTTTCGCCTTCTTGGCCCGGAGGGGGCCGAAAAACAAAACGTTTGCCCACAGCATTGTCCCAACCGAATTTTTTCGCCGCTGTCTCGTTGATGAGAACAGACTCGTCCTGGTCGGTGGAGAGTTCCTCGGAAAAATTCCTTCCTGCAACGAATGCCATGCCCATTGCGGGGATGTAGTGGGCATCCACGTCCATATAATCCAGGGTCTGCCGTTGGTTATCTGCGAATCCCTCAGGAAGAAAAGAACCCACGAGGTGTCCCCTGCTCGGTACTAGGTCGGATGCACCGACATCGATCACTCCCGGGAGACTCAACAGTTCTCCTCTTATCGATAGGTAGGATTTCCGCAGGCCTTCATTCATCCCAGGAATAACAACCACATGCTCCTTGTCAAATCCAAGATTTGTATTTTTCATAAACATGATCTGTCTGGTAATGATCAATGTCCCGGTGATCAAAGCAATAGAAATGGCGAACTGAAAAACAACAAGGACTCTCCTAAAATGGGAATTCGACGTTCCCACCTTCAAAAAACCCTTCAACACACGTACCGGTTGGAATGAGGAGAGAAAAAAAGCAGGATAACTCCCTGCAAACACACCGACGATCACGGCCAATGCAAGAAACGCCATAATAAGCCATGGAGCTTGAACAAAGTTCAAACGCAGACCGTAACCGATGATCGAGTTGAAAAAAGGAAGAGACAACTTGAGAAGGACCATGGCCAAAACCATGGAACAAATGCTGTAGATCAATGATTCCCCGAGAAACTGCCCGATCAATCGGCTTCTGACCGCGCCTAGAGTTTTTCTCATCCCCACCTCCTGAGCGCGTGTCGAGGAACGGGCTGTGGAGAGATTGATGAAGTTGATCGCAGCGATACAAAGAACGAAAATGGCTATTCCCGAAAAAAGATACACATACGTGATGTCACTGTTTGCCGACATGTCGCGCTCAAAATCCGAGTAGAGGTGGATGCGTTTGAGAGGCTGGAGGGAAAGCTTAATCGACCCTCCTGAGGCCTTCATCGCTTCTCCCAGGTACTTATCGATAAAAGCGGGAAGTTTTTGCTCCAGGTTTTTGATGTCGATATTTTCATCTAGGAGGAGATAGGTGTAGAATCTCACGTCGAACCACTGGTCATCGCGAACATCTCCTTCCTTGAGATAGGTCTGGAAGGAACAGAGCATGTTAAAAACGAAATGGGAATTGGGGGGGACATCTTTGACGACACCAGTGACACTGAAATCCCTCTCATTATTGATCCGGAGTATTTTTCCCAGCGGATCTTCATCACCGAAATACTTCTTGGCCATGCTTTCTGTGATCACCGCCGAATAGGGAGCTTCAAGCGCTGTCCTGGGATCACCGCTCACAAAAGGGAAAGTAAAGATGTCGAATATCGCGTTCTCGGCGTAGCCAACCCGCGCTTCCTGGAAAAGCTTATCGCCGTATTTCACTGAGGCTCTGTTCGGAGGGTCTATCCGTGTCGCTGTGACAACTTCCGGAAAATCACGGACAAGGGCCGGCCCTACCGCCGTAAGAGTGACAGGTGTGTGGAGCGTGGAGCCAAGTTCAATATCCATCGTGACCCGGCAGATATGGTCCGCCTTTTCATGGTATCGGTCAAAACTCAACTCATTCAGCACCCACATCAAAATCAGGATACAGACGGCCATCCCGATGGCCAGACCAAAGATGTTGATAAAAGAGTACCCTTTGTGTTTTTTAAGGCTTCGGAAAGCAATTTTGAGATAGCTTTTCAGCATGATAAAACTCCAATAGACAGAATCTTTGATAAATACCGGTGAAGAACGCAAGCAGTGGCGCAAATACCAGAACCGGGCAAACAGGGCGCCCCTCTCGCGGGCAACTTCTTGAAACTCCTCATCAAAATCGCCGATGATGGCGAAGTTCTCTTCATACCTGGCGGTTCTTTTAAGGATCCATCCTGCGATACGTGGTGGATGGGGGTGACGTCGATTCATTGTTCACATCTGCAATCAGGCACAAAGCCATCAATCAAACGCATAATCGGAGACGCCCTCCCACATTTTCTGATTCATATCCCGAGCGGTTTTTAGGGCTTTGACGCCTGCCGGCGACAGCGTGTAGTAGATTTTCCTTCGACCACGCCTATCCGGAGTCGGTTCGCCCAAGGTTTTTTGGACATACTTTTTTTTGGACAGCTGGCTGAGTGCGCTGTAGAGATTGCCGTAGGTAAAATCTTTGCCGACAATCTGTGAGACATATTTTCGGATCTTTACACCATAAGCGTCATCCTTCAGCTTCCAGATAGCCAGGAGGAGGATCTCTTCGATCTTTGTGAGCTCTTTCATCTTTGTTCCATTTTTTTACTGAATATCAGTATATTGGGTAATACGAAGAAATACGTGAAAAGGTTTCAAAATTCCAATATATTTATAACCTGATGAGTAAACATTCGTAGTGTATTTTGACGGAAGAGATTGAATCCTGATATATAGAACAACGGTCTTGGGAGCATAGCCATGCTGAAGAACTATTTCAAGAGTGCTATCCGTATCATCTTAAAGAGAAAGACGATCTCTCTAATAAACATCCTGGGGCTTGCCGTGGGGATGATGGCATGCTTATTGATCCTCCACTATGCGGCTTTTGAACTGAGTTATGATAAGTTCCATGAAAACCTGGACAACATCTACAGATTTAGAGGAGGCGACCGGGCAGATATCGCAGCAGCCGCAGGACAGGCCTTAACAGAGGAGTTCCCCGAAGTTTTGGATTATGTCCGACTGCTCAGGGCTGGCTCTTGGGGCATCTATTCTTACAAGGACAAACTCTTCCGGGAAGAAAGAACCTTCAGCACATCAAATGCCCTCTTCAGGATTTTTTCTTTCAAGTTAATACGAGGAGATCGGGAATCTGTGCTGACGGAACCCAATTCTGTCGTGCTCACCGAGTCCACAGCAAAGAAGTACTTTGGAGACGAGGATCCGCTGGGAAAGGTTCTCAAGTACAACGGCCGCACTGACTACAAGGTTGTCGGTATCATGGAGGATGTTCCGAAGAACTCCCACCTGAAATTCGACCTCCTGGCATCGATCGAGACCCTCCGGCAGAGACATGGGGGGGATATCGATAATTCCTGGATCATTTGGGGATTTTATACGTATATCCTGGTCGAACAGGGAACAAACCCATCGTTACTAGAACAGAAGGTCCAGGAGTTCAGCAAGAGAAAACAGAAGGAGGTCAACCGCCCGGAGAGCTTTTGGGAAATATACCATGTGATGCCCCTCAAAGACATTCATCTCTATTCGTCCTATGTGAGTGAGGTGGAAGAGAACGGCAGTGGCACAGCCGTTAAATTTTTGCTGATCATCGCTTTTTTGATCATCATTATCGCCTGGTGCAACTATATCAATCTCTCTACAGCCCGGTCGCTGGAAAGAGCCAAGGAAGTGGGCGTGAGAAAAGTTGTGGGTGCCAGCCGAAGACAGTTGATCCGACAATTTTTGTTTGAATCATTGGTCCTGAACATTCTTGGTGCCGGATTGGCCTTCGTCTTTCTGGAACTGGCTCTTCCTTCTTTCAGCCGATTTTCCGGAACGCCGGCGGTTTATTATCTCTATCAGAATGTTCGGTTTTGGATGTTCTTGCTTGGAGTTCTTGTCCTTGGCATTCTCCTTTCCGGTCTGTATCCAGCCCTAATCCTGTCGTCCTACCAGCCTGTCTCTGTGTTTAAGGGAATCACGGGAAGGGCATCCAGAGGAGTGATCTTACGGAAGGGTCTGGTCGTTTTCCAGTTTATGGTCTCTGCGGCTTTGATCTCGGGGACTCTAACCGTTTACAAACAGATAACTCACATGATAAACAGCGACCTGGGAATGGATATCGCCCAGACGCTTGTCCTGCAGCGTCCCAGAGTCTTTATCGACACGAGTCCCAAAGAGTTCGCAGCCCGCACCGAAACATTCAAAAAGGAACTGGAGAAAATCTCGGGAATGGGAAAAATATCGCAGTCAACGTATGTCCCCGGCGATGATGTGTTCATGATCAACGAAGGACAAAAAGCCGACGAGCCCATAGAGGCCACTATTGATGTCTATGAGATCCAAATTGACGAAAATTTTATCGAAATGTACAAACTGAAACTGCTGGCGGGGAGAAATTTTTCCAGGGAATTCAGCACCGACAGCACGGGGATCATCCTGAATGACACAGCACGGAAGCTATTGGGATGGGAGAGCCCGGAAAGCGCCATCAATCAGAAATTCATCTACCAAACAAAAATCCCGTTTTCAGTTGTCGGTGTTGTGGCAGATTATCACCAGGAGTCCCTCAAACAAAATTTCGAGCCGCTTGTGTTCCTCTATTGGCCTGCAAATGCAGGACACACGTCCATCAAGATCAAAACAGACAATCCTATGGGCATTATTTCCGCCGTTGAAGAGCTTTGGGTAAAGTTTTTCCCCGGGAATCCTTTCGAATATTTTTTTCTGGATGATCACTATAACCGGCAGTACGGGTCGGACTGGCAATTCTTGAAGATGTTCGGAGTCTTCTCCGTGCTGGCCATTTTTGTCGCCTGCCTGGGCCTCTTTGGATTATCGCTCTTCAATACAATCCAGCACACAAAAGAGATCGGCATTCGGAAAGTCCTGGGAGCATCCTTCTCCCACATTATCTTTATGCTGACCAAAGATTTTTTTAAGCTTATTGTTCTGGCCAATCTATTTGCTCTGCCTCTTTTTTATCTCTATTTGAACAATTGGCTTGGGAAATATCCATACCGGATCGTTATCGGCTGGTGGTTTTTCATAATCCCCTTGTTGCTGATTGCCAGCATTGCTGTTTTCGTTATCTCTTATCATTCTCTCAAAGCAGCCACATCCAATCCCGTTGAGGCGCTGAGATACGAATAAAAATCAAGAATCGGTCGAATTTCCACACGCTGGCAATAAAAACATCAAGAGGAGCAGGATATCACCCCCCAACTTAACTTCTTTTTCATTACAGTTTCTCCAGTAGACCGAAGGGGTTAGAATAGCTGTCGATCACAAAATCAGCGGTAGTGTTATCCTTGTATTTTTTATTGATCCCGGTAAACAGAATGGCCTTCATACCTGCGTTTTTTGCCCCGAAGATGTCTGAATATTCCGAGTCTCCGATATGAATGGCTTCTTCCATTTCACAGCCCAATTTTTCGACTGTGATCTCGAATATGTGCCTATGCGGCTTGGCCACACCAATCTCATCCGAAAAGGATAACCACGCAAAAGGCTCCAGCAGTTTATGGGCATCAAGGATTTGTCTCACAGTATCCCCTGAGTGGTACCCGCCATTGCAAATAACACCTAACGTGTACACTCGAGACAACACTTTGAGCACTTCATCCACCAGGGGCACTCGCGGCGGCCGGACTTCCAGTGCGACCTTGTCGAAATAATAGGCAATCCTGATGACTTCGGAAAGTGGCAGTTGCACATCTAGAAGTTCGAGCAAAGTCTCAGTTCTCTGCATGGCATTTTTTGTCTTATGGTGGGCGACGACATACTCCTCACGCAGTTTGTCTTCAAGAGCGAAGACATTTACAATATTTTTATCAGCTAAGGAGATGCAGTTTTCCTGACACACAAACTCCAGATAATTCAACATTTTCCCGTTCCGCCCCTCATCATCTATGATGAGAGTATCCCAGCAGTCAAATGTTACGGCTTTAATCATAACGTAAGTACTTTTTCCTCACTTCTTTGAACCGGACAAGACCTTGCTCGCATGTCTGCAAAATCGAGCGATAGTCTTTGCCTTCGGATATCATAGCTCGCAGATCTTCATTTCCCCAGAGCTTGTCCAGGTACTTCGTCATTTTGAACTCTTTGGGATAAAGTTTCTGCGCTGCACACAATAGCGAAACAGCCAGAGCGATCGGTTCAAGTTTATCCCGGTCCAAGACTGTAAAATGAAAGCCATGGCATTTTTCATCCTGATACTTGGGATCGGACACAACTCCTGGAATGGACTCGGGATGAAAGACGACAGGTTCTACCTTCACACCTGTCAGGGCTTCCTTCGGGATGGCATCAAGCCAAGCTTTGGAATCGATATAGGGTGCCCCTATGGTGAGAAAAGGAGCATCTGTGCCTCGGCCTTCTGACAGGTTGGTTCCTTCCATAAGGCACATCCCTGGATAGACCACCGCTGTCTCCAATGTCGGCATGTTTGGTGAAGTGGCTACCCAGGGAATGTCCGTTTCATCGTACCACATGTCTCGCCTGTAGCATGTCATCGGGATCACCGTAAGATCGATACTGAGGGAGAATCCTCCGTAGGCCTCGTTGTTGAAAAGTTGAGCGATCTCACCGACGGTCATCCCATAGCGGATGGGCAGAGGAATGACTCCAACAAAACTTGAAAAGGCAGGATTCGTGATCGCTCCGCTAACGATCTCAGCGTTTATAGGATTGGGTCGGTCTAATACGATAATCGGAATACTCTCACGCTTGGCAGCGTGCATCGCAAGAAAGAGGTTGGATATGAACGTGTAGAACTTCACACCGACATCCTGGATGTCGTACACCAACACATCCACATCCTTGAGCATTCTCGGAGTGGGTGTCAGATACTCTCCATAAAGGCTGTACAGCTGGATATTCTTATAAACCGTCTCGCCGATCAAAGCGCCATCTTCCACATTTCCCATAAAGCCATGTTCGGGGCCGAAAAGAACCGTGACGATCTGCGAATGCTCGGAGAGAAGCTCTACGAGGTGACGTCCTTTGGGATCCACAGACGTCTGATTGGCAAAGACACCGAGCCTTTTTCCCTGGATCATATCCAAATGACTTTCCAAGAGATTCTCCAGGCCTGTTCTTACCTGGGGATTTATAGCCAATGATGAAACGAGTATGGATAAAATCATGAATATTGTCATTTTAGACCATTCCAACAGTGAAAGGATGCATTTTATAACTGGGAGTTATTCATTCTGTATCGTTGATATTTTAGTCGAATTCATAGAAAAATCAAAGAAACGTCATTCTTTAGCCTAAGAGATCACAAGGCGCATTTCTTTAAGCAGTTTGATAAATAATATGTTTTGACCAAAGTGCTAAAAACACCCATGTTGATAAAAATGCAGAGGAAAAGAATTCAAGCTCTTGAACAACCGTGAACAGGTAAAATTTTTATTCTTTATCTGATTTATGGATTGTGATACGTATGTTTTTTTTCATTTATTGCCGCTATATTCCAACCCAAGCTCCACAGGCACTGCACCCCCATAATAGATCGCGTTAAAAAGATACCTGAAAGACCCATGGGATTGGCCCCGGTAAAGAACTGGGAAACCTAAAAGAATGACTCTCCCCTTCTCATAAGGAACATCCACGATGACCGACTTATCGACCAGGAGTTCTTCTCCGTTTATCCATCCGCTCAAAAAGGGCAACGCGGGATACCTGGCGACACTCACGCCTTCATTCGCCGCAAAAACAGGACTTCTGCGGAAGAATATGGCTGAATCCCTCTGGAATCCATACCCTATCGGATGATCGGATCTGTTCAGCACTTTGAGGATCGAACCAGGAACATAAAAATCCTTACGGCTCTTCTGGGCCACAGTATCTTGAACACCCAAATGGAGATGTTTGATAGCAAAATGAGCGGCTGAATTCAGAGTGATGAGTACCCCCCCATCCCGGACAAATTCTTTGATGTTTTTCACTCCCACTTCTCCGATTCCTCCAGCAT
Source organism: uncultured Eubacteriales bacterium (assembly GCA_964406575.1). GTDB lineage: Bacteria > Acidobacteriota > Aminicenantia > Aminicenantales > Aminicenantaceae > WTAW01. The sequence goes on from CAYOSH010000016.1 coordinate 48,951, forward strand.
AGTCAGGAGGAACATCCTTTTCTGAAAGCCCCTTAACGATGGCGGGCACACTTAGGTTAGGGATAATACAAACATCACACTTTGCCTCCAAACGCCCTTCCCTGATGTCCTGGTCATATATGCTCGTATAAGGAAACTCATACTGTTCCAGCACCCACCGTGTCCATCCCTCATCTGAGGAAGCTGTCCAACTTTTGTAAAGGCCCAACCGGATAGGTTTCAATCGGTAGGCTTTGACTCCGGGCTTGAGCCCCAGAGCTTCGAACTGCACATAGAGGTCTTTGGCGATACTCTCCAGGTCATGATTCAATTCTTCCTTCTGAAGAACCATCATCGTCCCCACAGGATAGGCCTTTTCAGCAACCACAAAAGGCTCGGCATTCCAAAATACTGTGTGGCCCTTTGTCATCAACCTATTCAGGGCGATAAAATCATCATTGGTCGCATGCCCCCAAGCATAACCGATGTTATTAGACATTTTTGTGATACTTCCTTCCGGTTTTTCGAACTTCTCCACAAGTTTGGCTTGTGCATCAAAAGGCTTCTCCGCAGTGATCACATCAATACCCATCAGCAGGGGGAGGGTGTGAGCGACAACGTCGTAGGGTGTCTTCAAAGGTCCCCCAGGAGTTTCTCTGATCTCAGGATATTTCTGTATTTCAAGGAGTGCTTTAGCAAAACAGCCGTAGGGTTGGGCCAGGTATACGATCAAAGTGCCTGCAGGATATAAGTGACTATCAGCGGTAAAAGGTTCTGCTGCACGGTGAAGCTCAACGCCGCCAAGCTTCAGGACTTCTATCATTTTGAGTGCTGTTGACAGATCCCGCTGCTCCTTTGGGATGAGAAAGGCATAAGGCGTTTTATGCGGATCAACGGCTTTTTTGTGGATCCTGTAGAAATTTCTCAGCCAGTTTTCTCGCAACCCGGCCGCATTCGTCAGAGTTGCCATGGCCGCGGAATAGTCATAGTCTACGATGTCCTTCAGCCTCCACTGGCCACCCATCCACGGCAAAGGCATCTTGACTGACGATTCTGTCATTTCAGGTCTCAGCTCTTCGGGTTTCACCATGATGGGTGTGGCAATTTTGACACTGGCCGCCTCTGTCAATATCCGGATCCCGCCATGATAATGATGGTAAGCCCGCGCAGGCGTCCATGCATCATAACCGATACTGTGAGCCACGCCCGCTTTGCCCTGGGCAGTCAATTCTGTGGCGATGAACGTGCCCATCATGGCTACCTCCTGTTGTAGGATGGGATCGACATTGGGTTCATAAGGGTCCACATATGGGGGGACAAACAGCCTCGGTCCTGTGCTCCCCATCTGGTGCATATCGACGATGACCTGGGGATGCCAGGCATTGTGAATCTTTAGCGTCAGCCGGGATTCGACCTGAGTGAACATGTACCAATCTCTGTTGTTGTCGTGACCCACATACTTGTGGTAGAGCCAGGGCATCTGCCCCCCTTCATATTTTGTCCCCAGATTTCTTCTGTACCAATCCACGACCATCTGGATCCCATCCGGATTGTGCATGGGCACAAGCAGGAGGATGACATTATCCAGGATCCGCTGTGTATCAGGATCGCTTGCAGTCGCGAGGTCATATGCCAACTGCGTGGACATCTGGGCTGCGCCAATCTCTGAGGCGTGGATCGAGCAGTTGATCATAACAACAGCCTTGCCCTCAGCGATCATTTTTTGCGCATCATCCTCTGAAATTGTCCTCGGGTCGGCAAGCAATTGTTGATACCTGCGGTACTTCTCCAGATCTTTATGATTGTCCTCTGAGGTGATAATCGCCACAATGAAGGGATGTCCTTCTGTTGTTTTCCCAACTTCTCTGACCAAAACTCTATCGCTTGTGTTATCCAATTGATGAAAGTAATCGATGATCTCAAACATGTCAGCGAGTTTTCGATCCGTTCCTACCCTAAACCCCAGTACATCTTCGGGCTTTGGAACTTGCGACAGCGCACTGCTTACAGCAAGCAAAAGAGACAATACAAACACCAAGACTTTTTGCTTTTGCATTCCATCCTCCATCAACCTTAACTCATTTTATCGGTTCAAATCATGATCACTTTCCTCGGTAAGGAATACCCTTGATGATCCAATCCGGGGCCGGCCTACCCTTAAGGTAATGGTCGAAGTACTCCATCATCTTGATCGTGTAATCCAGCTTGTTGGCGTATTTTCTCAGGTGGTGGGGCTCCCCGCGGTACTGGAGGAAAACACAGTCCTTCTCGAGACGCCGCATGGCCAGGTAAAGCTCAATACCTTGATACCAGGGCACTGCTCCGTCTTCATCCCCGAATTGGATGAGAAGTGGGGTGTTTATCCTGTCGGCAAAGAAGACAGGAGAGTTTTCGATGTAGCGCTCCGGATACTCCCAGAGACTACCGCCGATGCGACTCTGCTGCTGCTCATACTGCATCTGCCGGGCGAGGCCTGTCTGCCAGCGGATCCCGCTGTAAGCGCTGGTCATGTTGGACACGGGTGCTCCAGCTATGGCACAAGCAAAGATATCTGTCTGCGTGATCACAAAGGCTGTCTGATATCCGCTCCAGGAGTGGCCATGCAGGCCGATGGCATCCGGGTCGGCAATTCCCATATCCACGAGCTTCTGGACACCCGGAACGAGACATTTTGTTGCCGAATATCCGGGGTGGCCGATATCAAACCGGATGTCGGGAAGGAAGACAGCATACCCATTGCTTGCATAGAGCGGAAAGCAGGGACGGTGGTTGACCACAACTTCGTTGAATTCATGAAGTCGTTGGGAGAAGAACCGATAAAAATACACGACCACGGGATATCTCTTTCCGGGCTCATAATTCCCCGGTTTGATGAGAACGCCCTGGAGAGGCAATCCATCCGCACTCCTCCATTCCACGAGTTCTGCAGTCCCCCAAGCAAAATCTTTGGTCTGAGGATTGGCATCCGTAATCTTTTTTGGGGACCGGAAGCTGAAATCGCTGACCCATAGGTCTGGATATTCGGTGTAGCTCTCCCTTGTGTAAAGGATGGCGTTCGCATTCTTGGCTTTGGCTTTAAACGTGAATTTTTTTGGCTCATCGAGAAGTTTGCTTACGCCCGGTTTCCCTAAACGGCATGTGTAGAAACCATAGTGTTTGTCGAGGTTGTGATATGCCGAAAGAAGGAGCGGCTGTGTCTCTGACAGAAATCGCTCCTCGGGATCAAGGCGGATGATCCGGAAGGTCATATGGGTCTCTCTACCCTGTCCACCGGTGATGTTCGATACCTCTCCGGACTCTGTGGCAAACGCCCAGATGTCATACTTGTCATAGATCAAAACGGCCTTTTCATCCTTAATCCATCCGGCTGTTCCATATCCGGGAGCCGGGCTCGGGTAGTCATGATCCTCATCAAAAAATGGAACGTCCAGATCCTTGGTGAGATTTCGTACAGAGTTTGTCATCCCATCATAGAGGTGCCAGTGTTTGTCTTTGTAATAAAGGACATAGCGGCCTTTTGGCGAGAGGGACACATGGCCCTCGAGCCTCTTAACAACTTTCTTGCGGGAACCATCCTCTAAGCTGACTGTATAGACATCCTGAAGTTCTCCATACCAGGTGATCTCTTTTCTGTAGGGCACATTGGACAGGCCGAGAGCAAAATCCGGGTTTTTCGATTGGAGGACTTCCGGTACATCCCGATCCGCAAGCTGGGACAAATGCTTGGCTTTTAAATGGTAGACAGCGAGGTATGTTTCATCCTTGACATGCGGCCACATCTTCTTCTGGTTCGTCACGATCAAAGGATCATTCCAATGCCAAACATCCACCTCCCTCTTCTTCAGGGTCTCTTCATAATCAAAAAGATCCACTTCGATCTCACTTTCTTTTAGATCTCCCTCCTTTTCTGATCCTTCTTCTTTTCCTTGATGGAATTCCTCGGGCTTGAAGCCAAAAAACAGGCGCTGGCCATCCTCACTCCAGGACAGGCAGTTTTTTTCAGGGAGCAACCAGCTCACCGGAATATCCTCGGGTGCGATGGCATGTTCTAAATTTAGATCTGTTCCATCCCAGATCCAAAGCGATTGGGCCAATCCCTTCACGGGGACAACGTCTTTTCCTTCCAGGAATGCCAACCAACTTCCCTCTTTTGTCCAGGTGAGGTTTGAATAAAGCGCTTTTTCTTGTTTTCGGATTGGCTTTTGGGAAAAATCATCGTCTTTAAGATTAATAGCATAGAGCCCATTGTCTTTCCCCTCTGGCCCGGCTACAGCAAAGGCCAAGTGTTCGGAAACGCTGTCAAACGCATAGGATAAGACATAGAAAAGTTGAAGGTCATTGCCTGAATCCAAGTTTCGAAGGATCAATGGGCTTCCCAGCGTTATGTCCTCTTTTTTTATCTCATTATTTTTTCCCGACTCCTGAATGGGCGATTCTTCCGGTTTTTGTCCACTCTTAGCTCCCGGTTTCGTTTCAGATCCTGTTTGCGATCCCTGTTTGGCGGCTGTATTAGGATCTGGTCTGGTTTCTTTGTCCTCTTCCTCCCCGGTCTTTTTGTCCTCCTTAAAAAAATGAACGGCCAACCAACGGGAGTCATCGGAAAAACTGAACTTTTGGACTTTTTCGTATGGGATCGTCTCTCCTGTTTGTGTATCCAAGAGCACCATTCCCTGTTGCGGCTTTTTCTCTTTAGCCTTTTCTATCTCAACGGCCTTGGGATTTACAACCATGGCCACCCACCTGGAATTTTTTGAGAAAACGGGTTTACTCCCGCGATCGACAGTAAATACTTTGCCATCCCTGATCCGGTGAACCAGCGCTTCACCGTCTCCTCTATCAGGTTGGAGACCATAAGCCAGAGATACACCGTCCTCTGAAATCACTGGATTCTGGATGTGCTTGAACTGCATCATATCTCTGTAAGTCAACGCTTTTTTAGGGGTGTCCGCACTGTTCAAACCCAAGGAAAAAAGGCAAACACATAAAACGATTGGGAGCACCATTCGACTTTGTTTTTTTATAGGCATATCTTTGCCTCCCTCATAAACTTCTATCAGGCTTACATTTTAAAAAAGACACCGAAAGAGAGATCGTGAAAGATGTTCGTATCACTGGACATGAATGCTTTCTAAAGGAAAGCTTATATCACTTTCAATCCTGAAGCACAAGGATACCCCCCTATGCGTGTCCCATTATGAAAATGGGAGTCGTTCCTTTTTATGTAGGGTCTATTCCCCGAAAGAACTATTTGAATGTCGTCCTTATGTAGGTTCTATTCCCCGAACGGACCGTTCAGAAGACGAATCCGCCATTTTCGTAATCCGAAAGGCCGTCGGCTTTTTTTTGAATATCTAGTTAGGGTCAAAGGTATATTGAATAGTGCAGGGTGTTCGAAACACGCTATTTTTAAGTTTATGGAATGATCGCTGGGAGTCCTGAGATAGGTGGTGCCATGGAATTATTTGATATGTGTCGAATTTTTTTTGGTGTATACTCTGGAGTCAAGCGACCAAAATAGAGAAACCATGAAACGCACACAACGTCCGGATTTTTATGAGACTCAGCGCCAGCAGTGGAAGAAAAGCCTTTTTCTGCTGATCGTCCTTTTTGTGTTCTATTTTTGTGCGATAGGTTTTATCACTTTTGTCTTTCTTTTGAGCTTTGGTGTATTTTTTGCAGGAACGCTCTTCCCCACATCCAAAACTCTGATGACGATCCTTCCAATTCTGGCAGGCATAGCCATCCTGATCGCGGCCTTCCATTTCTATGATGCCAAAATGTTTGGTGCCAAATTCATCCGGAAGAGGATGCAAGCAACCCCTCCTGATCTCACTGATCGCTATCACAAACAGTTTGCCAACACCGTCGAGGAGATAAGGCTAGCCACCGGTCTTCCCGAGGTGAGGCCCTACATCATTCCCTCTTTTGCCATAAACTCCATGGCCCTGATGGAGTCGAACAATACCCCCAGCATCATGGTCACCGAAGGCCTGCTGGCAGAATTCACGCGAGACGAGATCCAGGCAGTTGTCGCCCATGAGCTGGCGCACGTCCTCCGCGGCGACACCTTCTACATCACTCTGGTCTGTTCTCTGGCAAACTTCTTTGAGCGCTTGAGACAATCCGCAGAGCCCGAGACAGAACAGGCCGGCCCCCCAGGCCAACACAGTCAGTCAGGTGGGGGTATTGTGCCCGTTTATATCGCCCTCACCATATCCTCCTTCATCATGCATCTTCTCAGTACTCTGATCAGCCGGCAAAGAGAGGTTCTGGCCGATGCCGCGGCCGTAGAGTTCAGCCGAAATCCCAAAACTTTAGCACGAGCCATCTACAAGGCTCATCTAAAAAATTCTTTTGTGGGAGATTTCAACTTGACCTACAGCCCCCTTTTCATAGTTCCTCCGCGCTCTAAGGGGGATTATGAGAGTTTTTTTGGAAGGGCCTTCAATTCTCATCCACCCCTCATGAAAAGGATTCGGCTACTCGCAGACATGGTCCCCACAAAACCGGCTAAGATCATCGAAGAGGTCTGGCAGATCCAGAGAAGCAGGGACAAAGCTCGAGATGTTCTCCCCGCACAGGAAGAAATCCGGGCGGATGGGGAATCCGGGAAACCGCAGCAATCCGAGCGTCAGTCCCAGGAGAGTAAACTCTGGTCTATTAAAGGTAAAAAAGGAGCATGGCAGGGGCCGTATTCCCTCGAGGAGCTTCTGTTCTTGCCTTTTTTTACCCCTCTGATCCCGGTCAAAAACCAGCAGGAGGGCATCGTGGCGCAAGCCCGGGAATTCCCCCAAATCCGTGATGCACGCCGCAAGATCTTGAAGAAAAAGCCGATAGACCCCACAAGACAAAACCAGTGTCCCAGATGCCGAATCCCATTAAGAGAAACCTATTACGAAGGAGTTTCCCTGATGATGTGTCCGGAGTGCCGCGGAAAACTGATCGATTCTGCACTGGTGGACAGGATCGTCGCCAGGAAAGAGATCGACTTCTCCGAGAAACTCGTTCAAAAAGCCCTAAAATTCAGGGATGAATACATGCTGAATCCCACTCAAACAAAAAAAATAAACCCGGATGTGTCTCCCAAGATCTATTGCCCCAACTGTGGATCGAAGATGCTCCTCAGAGCCTACAACTATTACTATGTGATCCCCGTGGACAAGTGCCTTTCTTGTCACAAGATCTGGTTCGATTCGGACGAGATGGAGATCCTCCAGGTCCTCATCGAACACCGGACAACATGAAGCACACGCAAAGTATCTGAAAAATTCGCGAATTTTGTGCAAACGGCATGTCTTCAGATCCCTTCATTAGGCCTATATAGGATTCTGTTTGCTCAAATTCTGTGTGTCTTGATGAGCACGAGATAAAATGTCCATATAATCCTTTGGGGAAACCTCACGCGGATTGGAGGCGTTGGAATTGTTCTCGAAGGATTTTTGGGCGATCTCCGGAAAATCAGCCTCCTTAATGCCCAGTTCTTTGAAAGAAGGAATATTTAGCGCTTGCGATAGATCTTTCACTTTCTGGATAAGTGATTGTGCCGCCTGTCCGTCGTCCTCATCGTCGATTCCCGCGATCCTGGCGATTTCGGCATACTTTTTTTCCGAGACTGGAAGATTATACTCCATGACATATGGGAGTAGAACCGCATTGGCAACTCCGTGTGCGACATCATAGAGTGCACCGATGGATTCGGCCAAGCAGTGTACGGCTCCCACATCGCTGTTCCCGAAGGCAAAACCGGCAATCATGCTCCCCTTCATCAGGCCCTCTCTGGCTTCACTGTTCGCTTTGATGTCTTTGTAGGCATCCTCGATCGAAGCAAAAATATGAAACAGGGATTCCCGGGCGAATATATCCGTCATGAAGTTTGCAGGCTTTACGGTGTAAGCTTCGACAGCATGGGTGAGCGCATCCATTCCAGTGGAGGCAACGAGCGCTCGAGGGAGCGTTAGTAGCAAGTCAGGGTCCACAAGAGCGACAACTGGAAACATAAGGGGACCTTTGATGCTCATCTTGAACTTTCGTTCGGTGTGTGTGATCACAGAAACCCATGTCACTTCGCTGGCCGTACCACAGGTTGTCGGGATGGCCACGACCGGCAGCGGCGGCATTATGTATTTGCTCCGCCCTTCATAGTCTTCGATCTTGCCCGAATTCATTGCCAACAGAGCGATCGCTTTGGCAGCGTCCAGGACACTGCCTCCGCCCAATCCGATTATGAGGTCTGGCTGGTACTGGCGCACAATCTCTCCCCCTCGGTTTACAGTCAGGTGTTTGGGATTCTGTTCAACATCGTCAAAAACCTGAATTCCAGGGAGCTGGGAAATTGCCTTTGCAGGGATACCGACCTCCTCGACTCCTTTATCTGTAACGAGAAAAGGTCTTCTTGCCCTGAGATCTTCATGAATGATCCTCCCCAATTCTGACAGTGAACCAGAACCGAAAACTACGAGCGTGGGACTTTGGAATTGCATGGTTCTCCCCTATTTCCTGAAGTTCAACGTGTCCTGGCTGGCCATGTCCAGAACAGCTATGAACAAAAGCTGTGTCATATCCTCCAGGATCTCAGGAGTTATGGTATCGATATTATCTTTGGTGATGTGATAGAACGAGGGCGCGCCACTCACACTAAAGGAAATGGTGGGCACACCCTCCCACATGAATCGTGCGGCATCCAATCGTGGACGGGCAAGGTTGGCAAAATATCGGGGAGAAATCTCTCGGTGGATGTACTGATCATTGGCTTTTTTGATATATTCCCAGAACTCGGGATAATTTCCGGCGGCAAGGGCGCTGATTTTGTCCCCGCAGCCCACTCCGTCCATGTTGATGAACGCAACTGTCTTTTCGAGAGGCACTACAGGATGTTTGACATAATATTTGGAACCGGCAACGGCCTGCTCTTCAGCACCAAAACAGATGAACATAATGGAACGGCGCGGCTGAATATCACATTTACTCATTGCTTCAGCCAATCCCAGGATCACAGCAACCGCAGAGGCATTGTCATTGGCGCCGGGCATGATCTTATAGCAACGACCGAGATGGTCGAGATGACCTCCGATGATGATCACTTCATCTTTAAGTTTCGGATCTGTCCCTTCGAGAATTCCGATCACATTATACCCGATACCCTCCGGATGGTGCTCAGTGCTGTTCTTGACCGTGAACACTTTCCCTGTTGAAAATGATTGCGGTTGCAGCTCTTTTTTAATCTTTTGCACAACCTCCTCATGATCCCTCCCCGTTCCCGAGAACACATCTGCGACAACCGCATCACCCACATGAGAGTAAATGAAATCCTTGTCGTAGGCGTTGTTGGGATTGGATATCGGCCCATAGTTATAGAGCATACCTTTAGCCCCGTGAGCGACCGCATTTTCGAGCTTGTATTGATGAAAGGAATAAGGCCTCCACTTTTTGAAGAGCTCTGCGTCTCCATTGGGAGACACAGGAGCCTCTCTTTCCATGAGAACGACCTTTCCTTTGACGTCCATGCCCTCGTATTCGTCAAAGTTTAGTTCAGGCGCTGTGATGCCGTATCCCGTATAAACAACTTCAGCCGTCACCTCTCCAGAGCCGGATGTGGAACCGGGGATGAACTCATCTTCGTATATGTAATTTTTTGTTATGAAAGAGTCTTTGACTGGAATATGAAGAGAAACTTCACAGTCTTCAAAGACCAGGGTATACGGATTGGGAAATGCCTGAAGATACTTGTCGTTATCACCCGCGGATTTTATCCCCCACGATTTGAAATGTTCGGCCACCCAAGCGGCACTGTCGTTGTATCCTTTTGTCCCTGTGAGCCGGCCTTCATACTCATCCGATGCCAGTTCTTTAACATAATCGAAGAGCCTCTGACTGGAGATCGAGTGTAAAACTTGGAGAAGCTTCTGTTCATCTGTTAACTTCTCGTCTCTCTCCTGAGCATTGACAAATAAGGACACTTGAAAAAACAAAAGAATAATAGTGACGAGTAAAAATTTTCTCTTTGTCATCACGGCCTCCTCCCATTCAACCTTATATGGTAAAATAACTGGTCGAAAAGTAAAGAAAAAATTAAAATTCCATGCGAAAGTTCTCCTTCTCATTCGTCTTCACTGTGATTGCCCTGCTCTGGCAGTTCAGCTATGGAATTCAAATACCGACCGATCGATTAAAAACGAGCGAGATCGAACAGGAACTCTACGACCTGATCAATCGAGAACGAACGAAGCGAGGCATCCATCCTTTAGAGCTCTCTCAGCGTTTGAAAATTTTAGCCCGGAACCACAGTCAGGATATGGCAGTGCAGCCCGAACTTACTCATGATTCCCACGATGGGAAATCCTTCTCCCAACGCCTTCAAGAAGCTGGCATGTATTTCAAGGAGACAGGAGAAAACGTAGCCTTCAGCGAATCGTTCCTCCCTGAGGCCATCCACCATTCATTCATGAGAAGCAATGGGCACCGAGAAAATATCCTGGATCCGCGATTCGATGCGATTGGTATCGGCGTATTCTTCAAGGAAAATAAGGGCTACTATATCACCCAGGATTTTATCGCCTCACTCGTGGCCAAGCCGGAAGAAGAATTTAGAGAAATGCTCGAAAAACAGATCAATGCCAGAAGGATCCAGAAGGGACTGCTTCCAGTCCCCTTTCTCGAAGAGCTTAACACCCTGGCTCATGAGTTTTCTTGGAAGAAGGCCAAAGGAGAGACTCTGCCCGATCTCCCCGATCGATACGGTGAGATCCTCTATATGATTATTACGACACCCCTGTTAATGATCGATGATACGGATATGGAGAGGATCATTCATCCCTCTACCACGCATGCGGGGATCGGCATTTATTTTGACCGTGAGGAGAAAAATCCAGGAGGAACATACTTCATCTCTTTCCTCCTGTTACGCAAAAGCGCATCTCCGGACATGAGCCCGGATGAGATCCGACTAAGACTCGCGGATGAGATCAATTCACACATGGCCGAAAAAGTGAATATCTTTAAAGGTAAGGCCATTGCCCTCTCACCTCAGTTGAACGATTATCAAGTAATTCCCTACAACACAACCAATCCACTGCGCATCCCAGCCTCCGTGAAAGTCAAATTGAATTTCATACGGCACCGAAAAATCGGAATCGGGATTGTTCCTGAGGAAAAGAGCGAAGCATCTTCGCAAAAATACTGGGTTGTACTCCTTTTCTACTGAAATCCCAAGGAGAACTGGCCATTCAGACGATCGTTCCGCCCACCGTGAATTTTGTGGGAAATGCCAATGTCGCTACGATACGGTCCCTACATTTCAACAGAGCAATCACCAATTGGGACATATGATTGTCATTCATCACGGATTTAAGGGTGCTTACTTTGTCTTCTTCATTTGATTTAGCAAGATTATTCTGATATCTTGGCTTTTTCAGGATCAGAGAATCCCTTAATAGGAGGTCAGAATGTCGATTAAGCTTCTGTTAAGCATCATAGGCGTAGTTTATCTGCTGGCTTTTCCATTGAGCAATACAGCCGCAGACAAAAACCCCGAAGTGACCATAAAAACAACTATGGGTGATATCACGCTCGAGCTCTACATGGATAAAGCCCCAATCACCGTGAAAAACTTCCTCGGTTATGTGGATGATAAATTCTATGATGGCACAATCTTTCACCGCGTGATCAAGGGTTTCATGATCCAGGGTGGAGGTCACACAGCAGACTTGAGCAAAAAACCCACTAAAGGTCCGATCAAGAACGAGGCCGACAACGGATTGAGTAATAAGAGAGGGACAATCGCTATGGCCCGGATGCCCGACCCTCACAGTGCCACGGCGCAGTTTTTCATCAACCATGCGGACAATCCTGGACTCGATCACAGAGATAAAAGCGATCAAGGTTACGGTTACTGCGCCTTTGGCATGGTCATTTCCGGGATGGATGTTGTGGATGCCATCGCCAATGTAAAGGTCATGACCAGAAGTGGCATGCAAAACGTTCCGCGCGAGGCGATAGAGATCATTTCGATCACGAAAGTCAAGGACTAGAATTTAAAATAGGGTCTATAATCCAATGATTTAGGATATAGAATTCCCTCAACGCTGGCTGGTATGGTCGACTGGATATTCGCCTTTTTCCACCTCTTCCTGCTCATCGGGATCACAGCCTATGCCTTATATTCACTCGCTCAAGGAAACACTTTCCGGTTTGGACTGATCATCGCCTTCCTCATCGCCTACTACTTCCTTGTGCTGCACAAACCCGTCAAGAAAGAAATACAGAGGAGACGAGAGGAGAAGAAATAGAGGGGACACAAGTTAAAAAGGACTAGAGGCCGGACATGGAAATATTCGAACGATTTATTCGATTGTTGGGTTCGATCGTCTGGGGCCCTCAGACCGCAATACTTCTTTTAGGAGTTGGGCTTTACCTCACCATTCGTTTAAAATTTGTGCAGGTCAGACGATTGGGCCTCTCTTTTCGATTCGGGTTCGGACGCAGGGATTATGGAGAAAGCGATACAGAGCGGAAAGGGGACATCTCACCTTTTCAGGCATTAACCACGTCTTTGGCCGGTGTCATCGGGAATGGAAACATCGGGGGAGTATGCACCGCCATCGCCATGGGTGGTCCGGGAGCGGTGTTCTGGATGTGGCTTTCAGCTACGCTCGGGATGGCGACCAAACTGGTGGAAGCTGTCCTGGGACAGAAATTCAAGAAGATCATGCCTGATGGGTCTGTAGCCGGGGGACCGATGTATTACATCAGAGAGGGTTTGGGCCTTCCCTGGCTGGCAGCGATATATGCTTTTTTTATGGGGTGTAAACCGCTGTTTTCGACAAGCACCATCCAATCCAATTCCATCGCCCTCGTCATGAAGTCAGAGCTCGGTATCAATCCCTGGATATCGGGGTTGGGGCTTGCTGTTCTGACATGGCTGGTCGTCATCAAGGGGATCAAAGTCATTGGGAAAGTCACGGAATTTTTAAGTCCTGTCATGGTTCTTCTCTATGTCTTCGGGGCGATGTTCACGATCATCGTTTTCTACGATCAGATCCCTCACGCGCTATCTCTCATTTTTATGGGCGCTTTTACGCCTTCTGCCATTACGGGTGGTGTCGCGGGGGCGACTGTAGCCAGGGCTATCCGTTACGGATTGTCCAGGGGTTCCTATTCCAACGAAGCGGGGACAGGAACGGCAGGGGTCTATCATGCGTCTGCCAAAACAAGCGAGCCTGTGCGGCAGGGGTTGATCGCTGCTCTGGATGTCTTCATCGACACGCTTGTGATCTGCTCTTTGACCGCAATCACTGTTCTGGTTACAGGCGCTTGGACCGAGGGGACCAGCACCGAAATGACAGCCAACGCATTCAACATGGCCCTTCCTCAATTTGGCGGGCTGCTCGTTATGGCCAGCTCTTTCCTCTTCGGATATTCCAGCCTCATTGCAGTGACCTACTACGGAGAGATTGCCTTCAGCTACTTATGGGGTATCCGGATCAAAATCCCCTATCGCTGGGTATTCTGCGGCATTATATTTGTGGGAGCAGTGCTGAAAGTGGAAGTGGCATGGTCCATCGGAGACGTCTTTAACGGGATGATGACCCTCTCCAACCTCATCGGATTACTGGGATTGACCGGGATCGCCATCTCAGCGATCAAAACCTATTTGAATGATTTAGACCAGCGAAAAATAAAGATGTGATCTAAAAAGGGGACTGTCCCTTTTTCCTCGAAGCCTGGAAAAAAGGACAGCCCCCATTTATTTATTTTACGACAGAACCTGAAAGGATGAGGATCAGAGCTTTGTCGCCGCCATTCAGTTTGGAGACGCCCACCACGGTCCTTTCACCGCTCTTGACGCTCAGGGAAGTCTCGATAAGTCTGATAGATCTCTGCTTTCCTTCAGCGTTCAGTCCCATGTCCTGTGAGAGGGTCATCCCGACCCAAATGGAGTCGGCTTTGTCCTCTTTGACATACCGAGGCCGTAACTGCAATTGGAACATCAGATGGTCACCCCCCAATCTCTGTAAGGACCACTGATTATCCTGGACTTTTATGAGAGCGGTATCCAAGCGTTTAAATGACCTGTATTGGAGCAATTGACTGAGTTCTTTCATTAAAGGGTCAGATTTCAATTCTCTATCGAATCCTTCTTCAGATTGAGATGAGGTCGAGCCCAAAATCAGATCGACATGGAACTGTAGATCAAGCGGCTTGATATCGATCTCTTTAAGAATTGCGAGGATTTTTTCCACATTCTCTGGGGTGTCTTCGATCACCAGCTTATTTCCGTCATGAAGACGCCTGATTCTCCCAAGTCGGCTTGTGTAGGGATTCAAAAGGTCTTCTGCCCATTTCACATCGATGTATTTAATAGTGACGATTTCCGTTTTTGTCTCCCCTCTTTCCTGTGATCTTTGAAATCCCAAGACCGATCCGCACAATAGAAAAAAAAGCATGGAGAGTATTCCAATTTTTTTCATTCGTATTCCTCCAGATTAAAATTTTTGTTGAGAATCCAGACGATTTTAAGGCCGGTCTCCTTCGAGACCATGGTCATGGAAACAACATCCTGCGGGGACCGGCTCAGAACAACTTGATCATGTTGCGCTCGACGTTTCGATAAGTCCGTCGGGGTCCGAAAATCTCTGACATTCACAAACGAAGGTCGCGTGATAAAAAAGATAAACACGACTAGAAATGCCGCCATCATCAGAAACGCCCATCTCTTCTTAAAAGGCCAGGGTGCAAATCCCGGTGGGGATTTTTCTTCTCCAGCTGTTGCATGTTGGATCTGCCGTTTCCATTCCGCTTCTTTCCAATTCACTGTATCATCGCTCAACCATTCTCTAACTGCTTTCATGGACCGGACATATGACCCATGTTCCCGTTGACACTCGACACAAGTTTCAAGATGGACTCTCACAGCGTCGGTTTTTTTTGGGGAAAGCTCTCCTCCTTGATAAAGAGGAAGATGCTTCCTGATCTTTTTACAATTCATCACATCCTCTCCAAACCATCCGAAATCAATATCTTTTCGAGTCGGATCCTTAATTTCTGTCTTGCCCTTGAGAGATGGGTCCGGACGCTCATCGATGTTGTGCCCAGGACTGCCGCCGCCTCTTTTACAGACAATCCCTCTCCGTCTCTCAAAAGAAAAACCGCCCGCTCCTTGGGGCTCAGGTCTTCAAGACAATAGGCGAGCGTCGCCTTCACTTCTCTGTTCAGGAATTGAACCTCAGGGTCTAGCGAGGAATTATCGGCCAATGCTTTTTTCATCGCATAGATGTCCTCAAGTCTCCTCTTTTTCCTCAAAAAATCATTGGATGCGTTCACCACAATTTTATACATCCAATTCTTGAAGCTTTTCCCCTTTTTAAATTTATTCAAATACCGAAAAATCTTAAAAATCCCCTCTTGACAAACTTCCTTGGCGTCTTCAAGATTCCCAACCATCCGATAACTCAGATTCAACATATTGTTCCTGTATGGCCGAAGAAGGAGTGCAAAGGCGTCTTCATCCCCTCGGAGTGCAGCATCGATGAGTTCTTCTTCATTCTTCATCCATAGTAATATACTTCTCCTCATCGCAAAATGTGAACCCTCTTGTACGCATTTTTCACCATAAATAGCTAGCCTAAAGCACTTTTGTATCTTGTGCGATTCGGGTATCTGAAAAGGCTAGCCACATTTTCAAGAAGAGGCTTAGCCTGTTTCCCAAACGGTCCGTTCCCGGGAGAAAGATGTAGGAACCGTTTCCCAAACGATCCGCTCAGGGATTGGACTCGACATCTGTAGAAAGGTGACTATCGCCTTTTTTATTTTTCTGTTAGAATGAGAGAGGTTGACACAATCTCAATAATCAATTATTTTGCAAAATTGGTAGCATAAAAAGTCAGAAAAAGATGCGTGTTAAGCTGAAAGTCCACAAAAATAAAAATGAACCGTCTCGTATTTCCCTCCTGCTCTTTATTGTTCTCGCCCTGGTTGTTTTTCTCATCTTGAGTTTCCAGCCTAAGACAAGCACTGCCACGCCAGACAAGAGCGCAGAAGAGGAACCAACGCCTAAACCTGAGCCCCAGCAAGAACAATCTTCAATTCAGACAAAAGAGAACAAAGAGACGATAAGACAAGGGGAAACCATCTCAGACATCTTAGGACGGTACAATCTCTCGCCGGCAGATATCCACAAAATGCGAGAAGATGTCAAACCTGTATATGACCTGGCCAAAGTGAGAGCGGGAAACAAACTCAAGATCCTCACATCACCGGAAGATGAGGTTGTTTGCATCGAATATACGCTCAATAGAGAGAATTACCTTTGCATCGAAAAAAACGGAGGATCCTTCGCCGCCGAGATCAAAAAAATCCCTTATGTCGTCAGGACAGAGATGATCTGGGGTGCGATCGAGGACAATCCCAATAATGCGATCGCAAAAGAGAACGAGGGCGGACAACTGGCCATTCTCCTCGAAGAGATTTTTGCTTGGGATATCGATTTTTATGCAGACATCCGCCAAGGTGACTCATTCAAGATCATTTTTGAGAAGAAATATTTCGAGGGTGAATTCGTGGGCTACGGGCGAATCATCGCCGCAGAATTCACAAACCAGGGAGAGGTCTTCAGGGCCTTTTATTACACATATCCAGATACGGAAAAGTCAGACTACTTTGATTTTGCGGGCAACTCGCTTAGGAAGGAATTCCTCAAATCTCCCATCTCCGGTGCCCGCATCACATCGCGGTTCACGCACAGCCGGCTTCATCCTGTGCGCAAAGTTTGGCGGCCCCATTATGGAGTGGACTATGCCGCACCGGTAGGCACCCCGGTCCGAGCCACAGCTGACGGTACCGTGGGTTACGCCGGACGAGACGGCGCCAATGGCCGCATGGTGCGGATCCGTCACAAGAATGGGTATGAGACGTTTTACCTCCACTTGAGACAGTACGGACAAGGCATAAGCAAAGGGGTCAAAGTCGCTAGCGGGCAGATCATCGGCTATGTGGGTGCATCGGGCGAAGTCACTGGCCCTCATCTGGATTACAGGATCAAACACAGAGGCCATTACATCAATCCACTCGCCTACAGATTCAGGCCAGTCGAGCCGCTCGTGCCGGAATTTCTGGAGGCCTTCCAAAAGCAAGCAGAACAGTATCTCATCTCCTTTGACGCACCCCAGGTCATCGTGACCTCTGTCTCATCATCTGTCACACCTTGACAGGGAACTTCGCGTTTCTTTAGTTTATCAAAAAACTTAACTCAATCCTTTTCCCAAAAGAACGGGTTATTCAGTTCTTCTTTTTTGCGCCACTCCCTGTGACGCGAGATCCTCCCGTAGAGGAACTGGAGCTGCTTGAACTCGAATCAGAACTGAATGCAAAACCGCCGGATGACCCTGACGTGAAAAACCGGGTTCGAAAGAAGAGTTAGATAAATCAAAACCTCCCCTTGAAATCTTCCCCCTTCCTCTAAGGTATCAAATTTCAATCAACAAGGTGTTGGCTGATTTAATTTTTCTTGACTTTGGATCCGCCGCTGGATGATCCCTTTGAGCCCCCACCGCTGGAACCTTTACTGACAGTTCTGCCCGACGAGCCTCTTGAGCCTGAGGAACCAGATTTGGAAACCCGCGAACGGCCGGAACTCGTCCCGCTGCTCCGGCCAGAGCTTCCCCGATTGATGGTCCGCCGTGTTCCAGTAGCACTCGTAGACCCACTCCTCAGCTCTCTTTTTGTGATGCTGGTTCTCCCGTACCTGTAGGCGGGATACCCGTATCCCTGATAGTAACCTGGGTAATAACCTGAGTAATAACCTGGATAATAGCCATACCATGGAGAATACCAGTAGTAAGGAGAAGCATAGTAATAGGGGTAACCATAATAACAAGGGCCGTATGAGAATCCCCAGTAAAAGAATGGATTCCACCACCAACCCATTCCCACTGAAATGTATGGACTGGGATAATAGAAAGGATCATAGCTGGTGTAAGGAGCGTCATAATACTCCTCGGCTGGAACAACCGCCCGCTTCCCCGTTAAGCTCGGATGGATTGTCGTACAGCTCACGACAAAAGCTAATGCTGAAATCAGGATGATGAGTTTTTTCATTGTCCTTTCTCCTTCCTTCAATCCTTCACACTTATTATACAGCAAACTTTATGCCAAATAAACCCAGGGATACACAAAATATTTTCCTCCTTGGACTGTCTTATATTGTGGGCAAGTGTATCTTTTTAAGACATTAGCGTTATTTTGCTCCCATTCCTTCAGAGGAGTTGACATCGGTTAATAAAAACACATAGAATGTTTCAGTCAGTTTTCAGTTTTAATAGAGGAGGATTGTATGAAAGTCACTCTGAGTGTTTTAAAAGCAGATGTCGGCAGCATAGGCGGCCACATCGTTCCCAGCAAAGCTCTCATAGAAACAGTCAAAAAATTCGTTCAGGAAGACAGTAAAGACCTCATCATCGATTCATATGTCAGCCATACAGGTGATGATGTGGCTATTCTGTGCACTCATGACAGAGGCGTCGGAGATGCAAAAATCCACAAAATGGCCTGGGATGCGTTTCTGGCAGGTACAGAGACGGCCAAAAAACAGGGCCTCTACGGAGCCGGTCAGGATCTCTTGAAAGATGCATTCAGCGGAAACATCAAGGGCATGGGCCCTGCGGTTGCAGAGATGGAGTTTGAAGAGAGGCCGAATGAACCCTTCGTCTTCTTCGCCGCAGATAAGACTGATCCCGGGGCTTACAATCTGCCATTTTACTTGGGTTTTGCCGATCCCATGTATTGTGCAGGCCTCATCCTTAGCCCAAAGATGGGTGAAGGATTCACTTTCCGCATCATCGACGTGGAATACACCAAAAAAGACAAGGTCGTCGACCTCAATGTGCCAGAAGAGCTCTATGACGTCGCAGCCTTGTTGAGAGACAATGAGCGTTACGTGATCGAAAGCATCTATGCGAGGAGTTCAGGGAATCAAGCTCTAGCCGTATCCACCACACGGCTGCACAATATTGCAGGAAAATACACGGGAAAAGACGATCCCGTAGCCATCGTTCGCGTCCAGGGAGAGTTTCCTGCAACGGGCGAGATCCTGGCCCCCTTCCAGATCGGTCATTTCGTAGCGGGTTTCATGAGAGGCAGCCACGTAGGCCCGCTCATGCCTTGTAAACTGAACTGCACCATCTCGTACTTCGACGGGCCTCCTGTCGTCACGGGGGCTGCGTTCTGTGTCAAAGATGGAAAACTCACCGAACCGGCCGATGTATTCGATCATCCCTACTGGGACTGGGTGCGAACGAAGATATCCGAAAAAGCGACGGACATCCGCAGACAGGGATTCTCAGGAGCCGCCATGCTCCCCTACAGCGAGCTGGAATACGGAGGTATTGTCGAAAAGCTGACCAAACTGGAAAAAAAGTTCAAGCTCCTAGACTGATTCAATATGTTGCATAGGGAATAAATCACAAAATTTAAGAAGCTGAGATACAAAGACTCTCTTAAGCCTTATATTGTTTGACCGAGACATCCGGTCGTTAAAACAAAAAATGCAAAAATATAAAAACCCGATTCCCACCACAGATATTATCATTGAAATCACACGGCATGATGGCAGGGAAGGGATCATCCTCATCGATCGCAAAAATCCGCCTTTTGGCTGGGCTATACCAGGAGGCTTTGTGGATTATGGCGAATCCCTTGAGCAGGCAGCTGTCCGCGAAGCCAAAGAGGAAACAGCCTTGGACGTATGCCTGAAATATCAGATGCAAACCTACTCGGACCCGGGTCGAGATCCCAGAAAACACACCATTTCCACAGTTTTTGTGGCCACAGCGAAAGGAAAGCCCACAGCCCAGGACGATGCCAAAAAAATCGGAATCTTCACAAAGGAAGAGATCACCTTTCCCCTTGCCTTCGACCACCGGAAGATCTTAGACGATTACTTTCAGGGCAACAAATCCGCAGAAGTTCAGAAGACGAAGGGCAGGTCATAGAGAACGAAAAATTGAAAATTAGATTTATAACCCAAAATACAGAATCCAGAAGCAAAGTGCAAGAACTGGGACAGAGGTCAGAAGCACGATTTTGTGATTCTATTTTCTGTACTCAGAAATCTGCATTCAGAAAAAGGAGGCCATTATGGGCGGAGGAGCTTTTCATGAATCTCCGGATAAACTGACAAAAAAAACAAAAGAACTCCATCGTGCTCTCAACTCCCTCATCGAAGAACTCGAAGCGGTCAACTGGTACCAGCAGCGCGTGGATGTGACCGAGGACGAAGAGCTGAAAGAAATCCTTGCACACAACCGAGACGAAGAAAAAGAACATGCAGCCATGGTTCTCGAATGGATCCGAAGGAACGACGAGGCATTTGCCGAAGAGCTCAAAACATACCTGTTCAAAGAGAAGAAAATCACAGAGATCGAAGAAGACGAATAACTCTGTTCACTGCACGCGACACTCTGTGCGTTGTGTTCCAGGGAATTTTTCAAAACGACTGGTGAACACGACCTGACCTACACGCACGAAGAATTTTAGGGGCGTGTGTTTAACGTGCAAACCGTAAAAACCGGAGTTATGCATAGATCGCGGGTATCTTAAAGGAAAAATTTACGACTCATGGAAAATAACAACAACAATAACAACAACAAAAGCCGCAAGTTAGATCCGGAGTCCAAGCTTAAAGAAGTCTACAGCGTATGGGGTCCGGCCGAAGCTGAAGTCATAAAAAGTTTTCTGGAAAGTAATGGGATCCGATGTCTCCTCAAAGGGTTGGTCGTCCAGTCGGTCCACCCTTTCTCCGCTGATGGACTGGGAGAAATCAAGATCTTTGTAATGGAAAAAGACTACGACTCCGCCAGAAAACTCATTTCAGAGAAAGTTACGCCTTAACTTTGTGACTCCTTAGTCGAGTATTCCAAATCGGCTATTCCTCTTCATTTGGAACAAACAAAACATTTCAAGGATAATGTTCGACCCTAACCGGCATTTTTCATATATGGAACACCTTTGCCAATCCGGCCCTTCAGGCTTTCTGAATATATCCTAAAGTCTCAATCTTCTCCATCTCATCACTCTTTTTTCAGTAAAAACGTTTCCTCATTAAGTGCTCCCTATGTAGTAGGGTGTTCTTCGAAGCCACAATATGCGGGCAATCTTCAGAAAATTGTTGAAAAATGAACACATAAATGGAATTTTCCCTTGACATTACAATATATATTACTATATTTTATAGGAAAAATGGGACAGAACGGGACAAAATGGGAAATTTATTAATCGGAAGCACCACTGCAAAGCTCGATAAAAGCGGAAGAATCAAAATACCGGAAAAATTCCGCACCGCAATCGAGGAAGAGTACGGAAAGGATCTATTCATCACATCCCTGACCGATGAAGCCATTCAGATCTATCCTCTTTTAGTATGGCACAAGCTGTCCGGGATTTCAAACGTCGGATTACTCCAATTCAAACCCGATCTCAGAAAGTTTCTCCTGCGCGTCAACAGGACGGGGACGCAGTACCAGATCGATTCCAAAGGGCGCGTTCTGATCAGCCAATCGCTCAGAGAAAAGGCAAATCTTGAAGAAGAAGTCACAGTTATCGGCCTTAACAACCATCTGGAGGTTTGGAACACAAACCTGCTCAATGAAATGCTCGAACAAAATCCTCTGACAAATGAAGAGTTCGAGCGCATCTCTGAACTCGCACCAGAGGATAAAACTGAATGAGGAGCAGTCTCCATGTTCCTGTTCTTCTGGAAGAGACGATGTATTTTCTGGGAGTGAATAGAGAGGGCACCTATGTGGATTGCACGATCGGACTCGCCGGGCACTCTCTCGAATTGCTCGAACGAAATCCCAAGGCAAAAATAATAGGATTCGACATCGATGAACAATCCCTCCTCCAAGCCAAAAAAAGGCTTAAACCCTATATAGACAGGGTCGAGCTCTATCATTCGGATTTCAGATATCTGCCTGACCTAGGGCTGGATTTCTCTCAGGTCAGAGGCATACTTCTCGATTTGGGCCTGTCCTCCCTCCATCTCGATTCACCCGAAAGAGGATTCAGTTACAACAAGCAAGGCCCTCTCGACATGAGGATGGACCTTAGGAATAAAACCACAGCAGCCAAGATCGTGAATAAATATTCCGAAAGCCGGCTGGCCCAGATTTTCTACGATTTCGGTGAACTCAGACAGGCAAGACGATTGGCCAAGGAAATTGTCTCACGTAGAAAAATGAAAAAAATTGAGACCACGATCGAGCTTTTAAAAATTGTCGAAGAGGTCTGCCACTGGAGACCGCAGAGAGGAAAAACACACCCGGCAGCCCGAGTGTTTCAGGCGCTGCGGATCGAGATCAACCAAGAGCTCGAAGGCCTGTCCGACTTTTTTAAGAGGGTTGTGGCAAAGATCAAGGCAAAAACTCGGATTATCGCCATCTCATTCCATTCACTTGAAGACAGGATCGTCAAACACACATTTCTGGAACTGGCTTCATCTGCAAACGGTCGAACCCCTTTACTCCAAGTTCTGACAAAAAAGCCTGTTACCCCCTCTGAAAAAGAGATCCTGAAAAACTTCAGGGCGAGGTCAGCCAAATTGAGGGCAGCGGAGCGAACCTGAATGGTCAGCAAGAAATTTACCAAAAAACAGATCGCAATAGGGATCTTGTGCATGATCTTTGTCATTGCTCTCCTGACGTTCTACATCTGGCAACAGGCCGAATCCATTCGACTGGGCTACCAGACCCGCGCATTGGAAGAAGATATATTATCCATCAAAAAGAATCTTGAACAGCTGGAAGCAGAAAAATCATCCCTCCTCTCACTCGAGAGAGTGGAGAAAATCGCTACGCAAAAACTCAAAATGAGACCACCTGACGAGGAACAGATCGCTTACCATGAATCCGCAGAGGGGACGAAGAAACAATAGACGATGAAGAATTCAAACCAAAAAAAAATAAAGAACAGAACCCTGTTCCTGCTCTTTGTCCTTGTTCTCTGGTTGGGAATCATCGTTTTCCGTCTGGTTGAACTTCAAGTCATCCATCACACAAAACTCAAAGCAGAAGTTCTCAATCAAAATCATGATGTTGAAGCGATCATCCCAAAAAGAGGAAACATCTTCGACCGTTCAGGGATTATTCTGGCAAGAAGCCTACCAAGACCTTCGGTCTTTTACATCCCTTCCAAAGATGAGTCCTATGAACACCAAAAGGCAAAAATCCAAAAACTCAGGAAGATCCTGGGCCTGTCGTCCAAAAATCTATCTTCTATCTGCAGCCGGATAAAAAAGGGGAATTCTTTTGTCTGGATCAAACGAAAAATCGAGCCAGAAATAGCCGAGCAGGTGAAAGCCCTCAACCTGAGCGGGATTCATTTTGATGAGGAAAACAAGAGGTTTTATCCTCAAGGAAGACGGGCTGCCCATCTGTTGGGACGCGTCAACATCGATGAGCGAGGACAGAGCGGGATCGAGTATAAATACAATGACACCCTCGAAGGTGAAAAGGGAAAGCGTTTGATCTTGAGGGATGCCAAAAAGAGGAAATACAGGTTCGAAATCCTCAAGAATCCCGAACCCGGAAAAGACCTCGTCCTGACACTCGATGAAACCATCCAGTATATCGCTGAAAAAGAACTGGAAAAAGCCCTGCGAAAGACGCGGGCCCTCTGGGGAACAGTGATAGTATCCCACCCCGCCACTGGGGAGATACTGGCAATGGCCAACTATCCCACTTTCAATCTGAACGATCCTCCCGCTAAGGTGTCCAGGACAGAGAGGAATGAGGCTATCCATCACACATTCGACCCCGGATCCACTTTCAAAATCGTCACAGCATCCGCGGCTTTGGAGAACAACAGTGTGAAGCTTCGAGATGTCTTTGACTGCACACTCGGTAAGATCAATGTTCCTGGCAAAACTGTCTGGGATCATAAAAAGATGGGTGTTCTGACTTTTCCGGATGTCATCATCTACTCCTCCAATGTGGGGACCATTCAGGTCGGTGAACGCATCGGAAAAGAGAATATGTACGCGATGATCAAGGCCTACGGCTTCGGCCAAAAAACAGGGATCGACCTTCCTGCTGAAGAGAAGGGCATTTTTAGACCCATAGAAAACTGGACAGACATCTCTCTCTATTCCCTCTCCATCGGTTATGAGATCTCAATAACAGCTATCCAGATACTGCAGGCTATAAACACAGTCGCCAACAAAGGAATAGTCACACCGCCAAGAATTGTAAGGAACATCCTGACCTCCTCAGGGGAAAAGCAAGTCGCTCCTAGTCAATTCCGGAGAGTCACCTCAGAAGAGACAGCAAAAACCCTAACCCGAATTCTGCAACAAGTCGTCTCGAGGGGAACGGGAATAAAGGCTCAGATCGACGGCTACAGTGTTGCCGGTAAAACGGGAACCGCGCAAAAATTTGACCCCGCCATTGGTCGATATTCTAATCAAATGCACACCGCATTGTTTGTCGGTTTTGTCCCCGTTGAGGATCCCGTTCTCTCGATTGTGGTTGTCATCGATGAGCCGGTCGGGGAATTTTACGGTGGGGACGTTGCAGCCCCAGTGTTCCGGGAGATCGCGGCCCAAACACTCCGTTATCTCCAAGTCCCCAGGGAAGAAGCGTACACCAAAAAAATGATCGCAGCAAGAGCAAGGAGCATGAACGGACAATGAAGCTTTCGGATGTTATTGAAGGAGTCCCCAAAGCCATCATCCAAAACGGCTCGGACGTAGACATCCGAGGTATCTCTTACTCTTCGGGCACCGTTCAGTCCGAGGACCTCTTCGCTGCCCTAAAAGGAGAAAAAGCGGATGGCTTCGACTTCATCGGTGAGGCTATCGACAGAGGGGCTGTGGCTGTTCTCTCCGAAAGGGAAAAACCGCTTAATTTCCCAAAAACATGGGTCCAGGTGTGCAATGCCCGGAAAGCGCTCGCACTCTGTGCAGCGAACTTCTATTCCCACCCCTCGCAAAAACTCAAAGTCGTGGGGATCACAGGAACAAAAGGAAAAACAACCGTCACCTACATCCTGGAGGAGATCTTAAAAAGAGCAAACTTTCTCCCCGGAGTGATCGGAACAATCAGCTATCGAGGGCCGGGAGTCAACGCTTCCGCAGGACGAACCACGCCCGAGGCTCCCGACCTCCAAAAAATGCTGAAAGAGATGGTCGATCACGGCGCCACGCATTGTTTGATGGAAGTGTCCTCCCACTCCCTGGAGCTCAACCGGGTGACGGGCATTGATTTTGATGTGACCGTATTCACCAACTTGAGTGGCGAGCACATGGACTATCATCACTCCATGGAGCAGTATTTCAAGGCCAAAAAAAAGCTTTTTCTTTCTCCTTCACAAAAAAGAACGGCAGTGATCAATAGTGACGATCCCTGGGGGAAAAAACTGTTAACTCAGCTCTCGACGGGGGGGATAACATACGGGACAGAATCCACAGGCATGATCCGAGCAGAGGCCTTCACATTCTCTCACAAGGGAATAGAGATGACCGTCAAGTATCCGTCGGGAAAGATACCTGTGTTTTCACCGCTCTTGGGAAAGCCAAATCTGTACAACATCCTCGCATCTATCGCCTGCGCCCTGACCTTGAGAGTGCCCATACGCAGTATCAAAGCCGGAATCGCTGGGCTCGACGGCGTCCCAGGCCGCTTCGAGAAGATACAAAACACGCTCGGGTACAGCATCTTCGTTGACTACGCCCACACAGATGATGCCCTTAAAAATCTGCTGGAAACAGCACAGGAACTCGACTTTGGGGAGATCATCCTGGTCTTTGGCGCAGGGGGTGACCGCGACAGACTGAAAAGGCCGAGAATGGGAGAGGTCGCAGGAAAGTATGCTGACTGGACGATCCTCACTTCGGACAATCCCCGAACTGAAGATCCCATGGGCATACTCGAAGACATTGAAAACGGAATAAAAAAGACTGGCCCTGAGAGATATGAAATTGAATCCGACCGCAGGTCTGCCATTCGCAAAGCCCTTTTGCGTGCCAAAAAAGGGGACTGTGTTCTGGTCGCGGGAAAGGGACATGAGGATTATCAAATACTCAAAGACAAGGCTATCCCCTTTAAGGATACAAATGTTATTAGGAGCTTTTTGAAAGAGATGGAGGATATTTAAAATTGGTTGAGTTTAGATTGTATCAGCTAAAAGAAAGAATGAAAGGTGAAATCCTCCAGGGCCCTCCATCTCTTTCTTTTCATAAATTTAATATCGATTCGCGATTAACTGAGCCGGGTGAACTCTTTTTTGCATTAACGGCCGAAAGGAACGGGCACGATTTTGTACCACTCGCTGCTGGGAAAGGAGCCGCGGGCGCAGTCATCTCACAAAAAATAATCCCTCCTTTTAATGACTTCGCCTTGATCAAGGTTCCCGACACCCTCCAAGCGCTCCAAAAATTGGCCCAAAGTACCCTCTCTGAGCACCCCGTCAAAGTTGTGGGTATTACTGGCAGTATCGGAAAAACAACGACCAAAGAGTTCACCGCGGCTCTTCTTGAGCGACGGCACAAAGTCCTTAAGTCAGAGGGCAATTTCAACAATCATCTGGGACTTCCCCTTTCCATCCTCAAGTTGCAAGAGGATCATGAGATCGCGGTGTTGGAGATGGGAATGAGCCACCCGGGGGAGATCAAGACGCTCACGCAGATCGCTCCGCCGGATGTGGCCGTCATCACCAATGTGCAACCGGTTCATCTGGAGTTTCTGAAAAACATGGCCAACATTGCCGCAGCAAAAAAAGAAATCCTCGAAGGGATGAAACCTGACGGAATAGCCATACTCAACGGGGATGACCCTTGGATCAGAAAAATCGCTGAAGATTGGGAGGGAGAAAAAATATTCTTCGGCACGTCGAAGAGATGGGATATTTCAGCCTATGATGTCCAAAAAAAAGGTTTCGATGGGATGTGTTTCGAACTGAATTATGGAGGGCAGAGCAAAAAAATCACTCTTCCCAATTTCTACGAATGCACCCTTCCCAATTTTCTTGCGGCTGTGGCTGTCGCCCACACATTCTCTCTTCCTATCGAAGATATCCGCGAACTGGCCTCACAGTTGAGGCCTTTTGCGAAGCGAGGAACGGTGTTCCTTCTCCAAAAAGATATAAGACTTATCGACGATTCCTACAACTCGAATCCCACAGCCTTGGAGTTCACGCTGAGGAGTGTGGCCAAACTTCCGGCCAAAAGAAAGATTGCTGTCTTGGGGGATATGCTGGAACTCGGAGAGGATTCTGTCAAGTATCACATCGCAGCGGGGAAACAAGTCGCGAATAACAGTTTTGACATTCTGGTCACAGTCGGACCGATGAGCAAGCATATGGCCCAGGCAGCAAGGGAAACAGGGATGTCTACAGATCGCATACAGACTTTCGAAGACTCGCAAGAGGCAGCGGCGAACCTTCGCAGTTTTTTGGATCCCGGAGACCTCATCCTGGTCAAAGGATCTCGAGGCATCCACATGGAACGGATCATCGAACAATTGAGAGAGGAAGGGTAAACGCATGCTGTATTGGCTTCTGGTGCCGATGAAGGATTATTGGATATTCTTCAATGTCTTCCGGTACATCACGGTGAGAACGGCAATGGCAGGAATCACCGCGCTCCTCCTCAGCTTGCTGCTGGGCCCGTGCATGATCAAGTTCCTCAAGAAGTGCCAGATCGGTGAAGAGATCAGAGCTGATGGCCCCAAATCGCACAACGAAAAAAAAGGAACTCCTGCTATGGGAGGAATTCTCATTATCAGCTGCACGGTCTTTCCTGCACTGCTCTGGTGCGATCTAAAGAACACATATGTCTGGCTCGCCATATTCACGATGATCTCGTTTGGGCTCATCGGATTCTGGGATGACTATCTGAAGATTATCGAGAAAAAATCCTCGGGAATGTTGGCCAGGCGAAAGATGATCTTACAGATTTTGCTTTCGGGCGTCATCGGTCTCGCCCTGATATATCTTGGATTGAAAGGGAATTTCAGCCTGAACATGAGCTTCCCCTTTTTCAAGCAATGGACCCCCTATTTGGGGTTCCTCTATCTTCCTTGGATCATGTTTATCCTAGTGGGAGCCTCCAACGGTGTCAATCTCGCCGATGGGCTGGATGGCCTGGCTATAGGTTTGACTTTTATCAGCGCTACGGCTTTTACGGCGCTGTCTTATGTTGCAGGTCACGCCCTCTGGTCGCAATACCTGAACATCACACGAGTGCCGCTCTCTTCAGAACTTACGGTTCTCTTGGGCGCTATGGCTGGCGCATGTTTGGGCTTCCTCTGGTATAACTGTCACCCGGCCGAAATGTTTATGGGCGACGTCGGCGCACTTTCCTTGGGTGGGACTGTCGGGGCAGTGGCCATAATGATCAAGCAGGAATTTCTCCTGTTGATGGTCGCGGGCGTTTTTGTCCTCGAAGCACTGTCTGTGCTCATCCAGGTGTTTTACTTTAAGATTTCGGGAGGAAGACGTATCTTCCTCATGGCACCACTCCACCATCATTTTGAGCTTAAGGGATGGTCAGAGCAAAAGGTTGTGGTCCGGTTCTGGATATTGGGCATCATATTCGCCCTGTTCAGCCTCACCACGCTAAAACTGAGGTGAAATGGAACTCGAAGGCAGAAAAATTCTCATTGTGGGTTTTGGAAAAACAGGAGAGGAACTCTGCCGTTTTCTGCTGAATCAGGGAGCGCATGTCACGGTCAGCGACAAGAGGACTGCTGAACAACTCTCTGAAAAAATCGAGCCCTGGCAGGAGAGAGGAGTTATTTTTGAGACAGGCGGACACGTTAGAAAGACTTTTTTGGATGCCCATTTGATAATTCCCAGCCCGGGCGTGCCAAAGATTCCCGAAATCGAGGAAGCCATGACAAAGGATGTGGAAGTCATTTCTGAAGTCGAACTCGCTTTCCAATACATCAAAGGCCGAATCGTCGGGATCACAGGAACCAACGGAAAATCCACAACAGCAACGCTGTCCCACATGATCCTAAAGAAGGCGGGAATAAAATCCTTTCTGGCCGGGAACATAGGCACTCCCCTCATAAGTTATGCCGAAGGAAGCGAAGACGATCACATCTATGTCACGGAGCTTTCCAGCTTCCAGCTGGAGTATATCAAACACTTCAGAGCCTTCATATCTGTCCTGCTCAACGTCTCCCCGGACCATCTGGACTGGCATGGCAGCTTTGCCGATTATTTCGAGGCCAAAATAAAGCTTCTCTCTCACCAGGACGAAAAGGGCATTGCCATACTCAACCGAGATGACCCCCTCGTCTGGGACTTGTGTGGAAAAATCCAACCCAAAGTCTTCGGATTTTCTCGAAACCATAAGATCTCCCCCGGTTGTTTTATCGAAAGGCAATGGATCGTGTATTCGAACGAAGAGGAAGAGAGGGTAATCCGAACCTCTGATATTCCTCTCCTTGGCATTCATAATCAAGAAAACGTGATGAGTTCTATACTCATCGGTTTTCTCTTCGGAATCCCTAATTCAGGATTGAGGGAAACCATCAGAACATTCAAGGGTTTGGAGCACAGATTGGAAAAAGTCCTCACTCTCCAGGGTGTGACGTTCTACAACGACTCCAAAGCAACAAATGTAGGTGCGACCCTAAGATCCCTCCAGAGTTTCGGCCAGAAGATCATCCTCATCTTGGGGGGCAGGGACAAAGGAGGCGATTTCGAAGCCCTGAAGATACCGATTGCCGCACAAGTCAAGAAAGTCTTTTTACTGGGTGAAGCAAAAGAAAAAATTGCCCGCGCCCTCAAAAATGGGAATGGAGCATCCATGGCGCCGGTTTCCACACTGGCAGAAGCGGTGGAACGGAGTTTTGCAGCAGCCTCTCCCGGGGAGATCGTTCTTCTCGCCCCCGCATGCACGAGCTTTGATATGTTCCAGAACTTCGAAGAAAGAGGCCGGGTTTTCAAACATGAGGTTTTTGCGCTCAAGGAAAGGATACAAGCACAAGAGACATAAGACGATGGAAATTTTCAGACCGTACGGTTTCGACAAGCCCTTATTCCTTGTGACATTAGTCCTCCTGTCTTTTGGCTTAGTCATGGTCTTCAGCGCATCCGCCATCCTGGCGAGCGACCAATACCAACAGCCCTTCCATTTTTTCATCCATCAGTTGATCGGAGCCGGTTTTGGGCTGGCCATCATCATGGTTATGCTCTTCATACACAAACCGTTCTACGAGAACCAATATTTTATCTATGGATTGCTGATTTTGACATTCAGTCTTCTAGGCCTCTGTTTGGTAATGCCCTCATTGGGAGCAACCCATAGATGGATCCACTTCTACGGTATCCGGTTTCAGCCGTCAGAATTGGCCAAAATCAGTTTGGTTCTCTTCCTCGCCCTTCAACTGGAAAAGAAAAGAGACCAACTGGACAGGGTCTTTTCGCTCCTTTTTCCTCTAGCTGTCGTATTCCTTGGGATCTTTCTAACCATTGTAGAACCCGATTATGGTACAGCTATCCTCATTTTTGTGATATGCACCATGGTGTTCTTCATCGGCGGTGTGAAGATAGCGTATTTTCTGTTTTTGGGGATCTTTTCATCAGGGCTTTTTGCTCTGTATCTCTTCCAGGCGACCTACCGGATGAACAGGATCACAGCTTTCCTCTCTCCGAACAGCGATCCGCTTGGAAAGGGATTCCAAATCATCCAATCCAAACTGGCGGTGGGTTGTGGCGGACTCTTCGGTGTCAGCATAGGCGAAAGTACACAAAAGCTCTTTTTTTTGCCCTGCGCCCATACGGATTACATATATGCGATCATCGGGGAAGAACTCGGCCTTATTGGGACTCTGGCAACACTGTTGCTCTTTGTGATCATCCTGTGGCGAGGCCTGCTCATTTCATGGAGAGCGCCAACCACATTTTCGCGAATCATTGCAGGGGGACTTACGCTGGCGATATTTGCCCAAGCTTTACTCAATATCAGCATCGTGTTGGGGTTGGGTCCTCCTACAGGACTCCCCCTTCCTCTGTTGAGCTTCGGCAGATCGGCCCTCATCTGCACGCTGTTCAGCATAGGGATCCTCCTCCATATTTCCCAGAGAAAAGAAGGGAGTCGAGGCAAGGCATGAAAGCCAAACGAGTCATCATAAGCGGAGGCGGAACAGGCGGACATCTCTATCCTGCGCTTGCGGTCGGCGAAAAACTGAAGAAGAAAAACCCGAGTGTCGAAATCACGTTCGTTGGCAGTAGCCGGCAATTGGAAAAAAGCATAATGGAGCGTTATCAAGCCAATTTTATACCGCTGAAAATAGAAGGATTAAAGGGAAAGGGACTGAGCACATGTAAGTCTCTCGCTCTGCTGCCCTTTAGCTTTCTCAAATCTCTATTTATCCTCCTGCGGATGCGGCCGGATTTGGTGATCGGTGTCGGAGGCTACAGTTCGGGCCCGATCGTGCTTCTTGCGTCATTGTTCAGGACCCCGACTCTCATCATGGAGCAAAACCTCCGACCTGGTCTGACAAACAGACTTCTGCTTCCATGGGTCCGCAAGGCCGTCGTCGCTTTTGAAGGGTCCGTCCCCTATTTCAAGGGGAAGGCCGACCTCACGGGGAATCCCACGCGAGAAGATTTTGCCTCTCTTCCAAAAAAAAATCGGAATCATCGTCTGGCCATCCTGATTTTCGGAGGGAGTCAAGGCTCACACTTCCTCAACAAGGGTGTCACAGAATCCTTGCCCCTTCTTACGCAGAAAAAAAAGGCTTTGCGTTTCGTCCACCAAACCGGAGAGACCGATTACGAATGGGTCAAGGATCGATATGCTGAACTGGGGTACACAGATGTGACCGTGTCTCCCTATTTTTTCGATATGCCCAGCTATTTCCAGAGTTCAGACCTCATCGTGTGCCGGGCGGGTGCCACCACGATCGCTGAGTTGATTGCGGCTCAAAAAGCATCGCTTCTGGTCCCCTTTGCTAAAGCAACGGACAACCATCAAGTCTTCAACGCCAAAGAGCTGGAAGCGGCCAAAGGCGCTGAGATTCTTCCCGAGGAGGAATTCACCCCCGAGGCTTTTACGGAAAAAATCCGGGATTTTATAGCCCATAAAGACAAAATAGACCGCATGGAAAATAATCTCAAACAGCTCAAAAAGGAAAATGCCGCAGAGAAAATCTCTGACATCTGCTTCAAACTCATGGGAGAGCACACAGAGGAGGGCTCGGGTGGTCAATAAAAAATATCACAAGCTCAAACACATCCACATGATAGGAATCGGAGGCACCGGGATGAACGGCATAGCTGAAGTTCTCCTCAACCTAAGCTATAAAGTCACAGGGTCAGACATCCAGGAGAATGAAGCAACGCAACGCTTGGCCAGGATCGGAGCTGAGATTCACATCGGGCACAAAGCGGCACAGATCAATGGGGCAGATGTGGTGGTGATCTCATCTGCGATCACGAAAGAAAACGTTGAGGTTCAAGAGGCGAGACGCCAAAAAATTCCTGTGATTCCTCGGGCTGAGATGCTGGCAGAATTGATGCGCATGAAACACGGTATCGCTGTGGCCGGCTCTCACGGAAAAACATCCACCACATCCATGATCGCTCAGATGCTCGAGGCAGGAGGGTTCGATCCGACGATCATTGTCGGCGGCAGGCTCAACACCATCGGGGCACATGCTAAGCTGGGAGAGGGAGATTTTATCGTGGCCGAAGCCGATGAGAGCGATCGTTCCTTCCTCTATCTTTCTCCCTTTATGGCTGTGTTAACGAACCTCGACGAAGAACACCTGGACCAATACAAGACTCTGGATGAGATCAAAAAGACCTTTATCCGCTTTGCGAACAAGGTCCCCTTTTATTGCCCCATCATCCTCTGCCTGGATGACCCTAACCTGCAGAGCCTCATGCCGGGATTGGAGCGTAGGGTCATCACCTACGGATTCTCCGCCCAGGCTGATATCTACTCCCGAGAACAATCGTTCGACCAATTCACCAGCAAATCCACTATCTACTACAGAAACGAAAGGCTCGGAATCCTGAAGCTGAGCGTCCCGGGAAAACACAGTATTTACAATGCGATGGCAGCTGTAGCCGTGGGGGTAGACCTGGAAATCCCTATCCCAACAATCCTAAAGGCGCTTGAGGAGTACACGGGAATAGGACGGCGTTTTGAACTGAAACAGACGGTGAATGACATCATGATTCTCGAAGATTATGCGCATCATCCCACAGAGATCATAGCCACACTTGAGGCTGCCAAAAGGGGCTGGTCACGCCGGATTGTCGCTGTTTTTCAGCCTCATCGTTACACTCGCCTCGCCTCTCTAATGAGAAGATTTGCCACTTCATTCAACCAAGCAGATGTTCTCATCATCACAGAAGTCTATCCAGCGGGGGAAAAACCGATCGTGGCCGTATCTGGTCAAAGGCTCTATGAGGAAACGCATCAGTTTGGACACAAGAACATCTATTTTGAGTCTGAGCTATCAAAAATACCCGCTCTCGTCGCTCAATTGGCAGAGCCAAACGATATGATTTTCATTTTGGGAGCAGGAAACATAAACACAACGATCCCTGAAATCATCAAAAAAATTGGAGTGCAATAAAACATGGCCTCTCACGCGAATCCTCCGCTCAGATACCGAGCAAACGTATTCCTTTCCGAACCACAGTACTTCAAACGGAAAGTAAAAAAGTCAAAACCCAATAAAGTTCAGAGAAGGATCAAGCTGAAATTCAGGCACATCCTGGGAAGTTTCATTCTTATCTTTGGCCTCTTTCTCTCAATACAAAAGGTCTATCTGTTCCTGATATCCTGGGAAAAACTCACCGTGAATCACATCGAGTTATCCTGCAAGCGAGATAGAATTGCTGAAGACATACGCCAATTTCTTAAGGGGAAACATTTGGGAAATCTTATGACCCTTGATATCCACGCATTCAAAGAAGAGCTAGCCATCCATCCATGGATCAAAGAGGTTCGCGTCCGCAAGGCTTTTCCTTCAACTCTTAAAATCGCCATTTTGGAAAGACAGCCCTTCGCTGTTATGAATGGGGATCCCCTCTTCCTCATCGACGGGGAAGGCATCAAGCTCCAGGAGATCGATTCTGTGGACAACTGGAGCCTTCCTCTACTCGTGGATGCCAATGATTTCAAGCAGGATAGCGAGGGAAAGATCGCTCTCGCATGGGCATTTCTGCAAAGCCTGGATCCATCAATGAGAGAATCTGTGGACACAGTGGACCTCACGGAATATGAAAATGTGAAAGTCCGGTTCAAAGAGTCGCAGACGTGGCTCGTACTGGGGGAAGATCAATTTTATGAAAAAATGAAGCTGTACTTTGCCCAAACATCTTTTTTGAATCAATTCGGTCCCCTGGAATACGTGGACCTGCGTTTCGAGGAGCGCATCTATATAAAGCCTCAAAATTTATTCGCGAAAGATTTCTCTTCAAGCATCACGAAGGAGGCAAAATAATGCCAAAGAATGGCTATATTGTCGGAGTCGACATCGGCACAAAAAAAATCACTGCCATTATTGGTGAAGTCACTGAAGACAGAAAGATCGAGATCATCGGTATCGGAACGACCGATTCGAGAGGCCTGAGAAAGGGAGTTGTGGTCAATCTTGAGACCACTGTGGATGCCATAAAGAAAGCGCAAGAAGAGGCTGAGCTCATGGCAGGCGTAGCGATCGATTCAGCTTTTGTGGGTATTTCAGGAGCTCACATCAAGAGTTTCAACAGCAGAGGTGTTATCGCTGTTTCAGGGAAAAACAAAGAGATCAGTCGAGAAGATATCAGACGCGTGATCGATCAATCCAAAGCTGTCTCTATCCCTCCCGATAGAGAGATCATCCACATCATTCCACAAGAGTTTGTTGTTGATGATCAGGACGGCATCAAAGACCCTCTAGGTATGAGCGGCATCAAGTTGGAAGTCAACGTCCATATCATCACGGGCGCCATCACATCGGTTCAAAACCTCAAGACTTGTATCACACGAGCTGGCATCGAGACAGAGCAATTGGTCCTCAACCAGATCGCTACCAGTTTTTCTATCCTGACCCATGATGAGATGGAACTCGGTGCTGGCCTGATCGACATAGGTGGAGGAACAACCGAAGTGGCCATATTCGAGCGCGGGAGTCTTTGGTACACATCCGTCATTCCTATAGGTGGAGACAACTTCACCAACGATATCGCAGTTGGCTTACGCACACCCATCCCTGATGCAGAAAAAATAAAGAAAAAATTTGGATGTGTCTCCAGTCCGCTGGTGGAAGAGCAGGAAACCATCGAGGTTCCCTCCGTAGGCCGCGGGAAGAAGCCACGGGTGCTTTCCAGGCAGCTTCTGGCAGATATCATTCAACCCAGGGCTGAAGAAATATTCCGATTGGTGGACAACGATATCCGCAGAATGGGATACGAAAAGTCCTTGAATTCGGGCATCGTGCTCACAGGCGGGACAGCGCTGCTGGATGGACTGGAAGAAGTTGCGGAGAGCATTTTTGACTTGCCCGTACGGCGGGGTGATCCCAGCGGCATCGGAGGACTTGTGGACCGCGTCAGCACTCCGGATTATGCAACATCTGTCGGCCTCATCCTGTACGGTTATAACCGGTGGAAGGATAGAGGTTTCTCTAAAGATCGAAAAAAAGGCTTTTGGGCCAAAATGAAAGACTGGCTTAAAGAGGCATAGGAGGTAAGCATGGAGAATGATTTTAAAAGCAAACTCAAATTTCATTTGGTGGATGAGCGGGAAGGAGCCAACATCAAGGTCATCGGGATTGGAGGTGGAGGAGGAAATGCAGTCAATAGAATGATCGAGGCAAGGATCGAAGGCGTTGAGTTCATCGCTGTCAACACCGACCTTCAAGCGCTCAACAACAACAGTGCCGGAACAAAATTCCAGATCGGGAGTCAACTGACCAAGGGTCTGGGATCGGGAGGAAGGCCTGACATCGGCAAACAGGCTGCCCTTGAGGACACCGAGAAGCTTGTGGAGCTTATGGAAGGGGCAGACATGGTCTTTCTCACCACAGGTTTGGGGGGAGGCACCGGGACGGGAGCGACGCCCATCCTGGCGAACATTGCCTCGGAACTGGATATCTTAGCGATCGCGATTGTCACGTTTCCCTTTGAGTTCGAGGGAAAAATCAGAGCACGGCAAGCTCAGGAAGGGCTGGCCGAGCTCAAGACAGCCGTCGATACCGTGATCTCCAT
This sequence comes from uncultured Eubacteriales bacterium, assembly GCA_964406575.1. GTDB lineage: Bacteria > Acidobacteriota > Aminicenantia > Aminicenantales > Aminicenantaceae > WTAW01. The sequence goes on from CAYOSH010000016.1 coordinate 85,134, forward strand.
TCCCAACGAACGCCTGCTCGAGACTGTGAATCTGGACACATCCATCCAGGACGCCTTCAAGATGGCAGATGACATCCTGCGGCAAGCGGTCCAGGGCATTTCGGATCTGATCACAAGACCGGGAGTCATCAATCTCGACTTTGCAGACGTCAAATCCATCATGAAAGGCATGGGAATGGCATTCATGGGAACGGGCATCGCCTCCGGCGAGAGCAGGGCTGTCGATGCTGCACACAAAGCCATATCCAGCCCGCTTCTCATCGATACGTCTATTGAAGGGGCACATGGAGTTCTCATCAACATCACAGGCGGCAAAGATATTACCCTGCATGAAGTGTCCAAGGCATCACAGCTGATCCATGGCATGGCCCACCCCGAGGCTAACATCATATTCGGCACAGTGATCGAAGAAAGCATGAAAGAGATGGTCAAAGTGACGGTGATCGCAACAGGATTTGATCCCAAACCGACAATGGACGCGGTGACACCTCAAGATTTTGTACCTCGCAGAGAAAAAACTCCCCCGCCATTCCAGGTCCAGCAGGAAACACCTCCCTACATATTCGAACCCAAGGGAAGTGAGACTCTCTGGCAGAGACCGGCCTGGGAAAAGAAATGGGAGCCTTATGAAACACCCTCGTTCATTCGGAGAAACAAGCGTGCTTCGGTGAGGAAAAGCCTGGATGATTTTAGCTGATTGTGTTGTTTCCCGCTGCAACCAAATCTTGACATGCAGAAGTCCGATTCCCAAACGGAGAGAAGACCTCAAGGACATCGGTGTCATAAATAACGGAAGCATCGCTTCGTCAGAGGGTCGTATCGTCTTTGTGGGCAGAGATGAGGAGCTGAAAACGAGCGTTCATTTGGTTGACGGAGGGGAACACATTGATGGCAGCGGACTCATTGGTCTGCCCGGCTTTGTCGACAGTCACACTCACCTCCCCTTTGCCGGAAGCAGGGAAGAGGAATTTAAACTTCGTTTGGACGGATATACCTATCAACAACTGGCAGAAAAGGGATTGGGGATACAGACAACCGTGAACGCCACACGAGAGGCCTCCAGAGATGACCTTGTACGTCTCTCTCTCGAACGTCTTGACAGCATGCTCACCCATGGGACAACCACAGTCGAAGCAAAAAGCGGATATGGGCTTAACATAGAGGATGAGCTCAAACAACTGTATGCAATCCGTCAGGCCAACAAGATGCATCCCATCGACATTGTTTCCACATTTATGGGAGCGCATGAAGTCCCCAGGGAATACAAATCCAGGAAAGAAGAGTATATAGAACTTTTAACTCAAGAAATTCTTCCGCGAGTTAAAGAAAATCATCTGGCAGAATTTTTTGATGTTTTCTGCGAAGAGGGCGTGTATTCGCTCAAAGAGACAAGGCATTTGATCCGCGCGGCCAAAGCCGAAGGATTCAAGGTCAAGCTTCATGCTGATGAATTCTCTCCTCTAGGCGGTGCCATTCTCGCCGCTGAGGAGGGGGCCGTTTCCGCGGATCATTTGATTGCCATAACAGACGAGGGCATAGACACGCTTGCGCGGAGCCAAACAGTTGCCACGCTCCTGCCAGGAGTATCGTACTTTCTCATGCAGGAGAAAAAGGCTCCGGCACGAAAACTCATCGAAAAGGGCGCTATTGTGGCTCTGGCCACGGACTTTAATCCCGGAAGCTCTATGACCGAATCTCTGTTCTTTATCATGCAACTGGCCGTTTTCACACTCAAAATGAGCATTGAAGAAGCCATAAACGCAATCACAGCCAATGCCTCCTACGCCTTGACTAGAGAACGGGAGATCGGGAGCCTGGAAATTGGAAAAAAGATGGACCTTGTCCTCTGTTCATGCCCCAATTACCTTCACCTCGTCTATCACTTTGGCATCAACCCAATCAAGCACGTGATCAAAGATGGACAGGTCGTCCTCAAAGACGGGATCTTAAAATACAATGGTCAAAGGGAGGCGTAAAACGTTGGGCGTGAGGCGAAAGGGGTTTTCCAATCTATCCATCCATTTGGTGTTTACCTCCTCACGCCTTACGGTTTACGCCTTCCCTTTATATAGCAGTTCCTCTAAAATTTCGATCCCACCATTCATCTGAAGGCGGCGGCATTCCCAAATACTGCTTGAAGCCTCTTCAAAATCGTGGTGGACTACGTATTCATGTCATCATAGAAATATGAATGCTTAAAGACTGTCTTTGAGGGTTGATATGTGGAGCCTTCACTTTAGAGATTCAGATAAACAACTTCAGATATTAGCGGGATGTTACTGAAAGTCGAGTTCTTTGATGCGAAGATTGCGGAAGGTGACCTTATTGCCCTTTCCCCAGCTAAGCCCGCCATGAACCTGGATCCCGAAAAAACCTTCTTCAGGAACCCGGTATCCACTTTCAATGGGTGTATCAGTATAGTCAACGGTCTTCGCGCCGTTGATCCATGCCTGTATCCGGGGTGGCTGACCTTGGATCCGTGCTCGGACGGTATTGAACACATCGCTTTTCCACAGGTTTTGACCTTCGGTATTATGGACGAGAAAATCGCCGCCTCCGGGGCAGTAGATCGCCCCCACTTCTCCTTCGGGCCGGTAATCGATGGTCAGTTGGTAAGAGATTACATTTGGCTGTACACGCAGGAACAGTCCAGAGTCAATTGGATAATCGGCCTTAACTTCGGCATAGACATCGAAATCACCGTATGTCTTTAAGGTTACGAGGAGTCCCCCTTGTCCTTCAGGAGTCTGTCTGGCGACGATTGTTCCATCGACCACCTCCCAGATCCCGGAGTTTTCTGTGGACTCTTTCAGTATCCTCCACCCCGAGAGTGTCCTTCCATCAAAAATGGAGGAATAACCTTCAAGAGAGGAATTTCTCTCGGGGGGGGTACTCTTTGAGCAAAAACTGGGGAAAAGAGAAAGGAGTATCACCAAACACGCCCATACGGATTTTCTCATAGGGTCATTCTTCAAGACTTCCCACCTCTGCCTCAACTTCATCGAGAATCTCGCAGGATTTCACCAATTCTTTCATCGCATTGTGATCCGAGTAGAGGGGCCTGTCCTCATCCAGAAAATCGACGTACTTCCGAATGACCTCTCTGGCTTTGTTCGTTCCATTTCCAAATGTGTACGGTGTTTCCTCTATCCTCTCGCGCATGTCCAGAGCCTGAGCTGCTGCCATAAACTCGATGCCGAGAATTCCATAGGCATTATCCAGTATTTGGCAATTTTTGAGTGCCGTGTTCATGCCCATGGAAACAAAATCTTCCTGGTCTGCAGCAGCAGGGATGGATTGGATGGAGGCGGGCATGCAGAGGATCCTTTGCTCCACGATCATCATATCTGCCGTATACTGGCTCAGCATCAGTCCGGAAAACATCCCTGCACCCCTTGTCAAGAAAGGTGGCAATCCCACACTCAGAGCGGGGTGGTTGAGCCTGTTCATCCGTCTCTCTGACATGACACTCACCATGGTGATGGCCGCACCCACCATATCCATCGGCAAGGAGACTGGAGATCCCTGAAAATTGGCACCCGAAAGCTGAAGGTTTTCTTCGGGGAAAAAGACGGGGTTGTCACCCACTCCGTTCAACTCGATTTCCACCTGTTCCCTCGCCCATGCGATCGCATCATGGGCTGCGCCTACAACCTGGGGTGTGGAGCGCATCGAGTATGAATCCTGAACTTTAACCTTCAGTTTTCCCTCAGCCAGGTCTCCACCCATAATCACTTTCTGTATCGCTTTTGCGGTCCGCACTGCACCAGGGAACCCCCTCGCTTCATGCAGTTTAGGCGTATAGGGTTTCATATTGGCTTTAAGCGCTTCCAAAGACATGGCCGCAGCGATCTCAGCCTGTTTCAGCCACTTATTCACGTCAAAGAGCAAGAGTGCACTCATACCGGTCAGAAGGTTGGATCCGTTGATCGTCGCCAATCCATCCCGAGCCAACAAACCGGGAATCGGGATACCAGCCCTTTCCATTGCGTCCCTTCCATCGAGCAATTCCCCTTTATAATAGGCCTGGCCCTCCCCCATCAATAACAGAGCGATCTGTGACATCGGAGCCAGATCCCCGCAAGCACCCACCGATCCTTTTTGACAGACATGGGGCGTCACCCCTCTATTCAGCATTTCCACCAGAGTTAACGTTATCTCCGGTCTGCAACCGGAATTGCCGTGCGCATGGACGTTTATTCGGCTGAGCATAGCCGCTCGGACTTGTTCTACAGGTACGGGGTCTCCGATCCCGGCCGCATGGTTGTAAACCAAATATTTCTGGAAGTCCTTCATCTGGCCATTATCGAGCACGATCTCAGAGAGTTCACCGATCCCCGTGTTGACACCATACATAATCTCATGCGCCTGGATTTTGTCTTCGAGCATGGCACGGCATCTCTTGATTTTCTTCAAAGAATCCGGGTGCAGATCGACCCTCTTCCCATTCCTGGAAACGTCCACCAGATCTTCTATCGTTAAGCCATAACCTTTAATGACAAGGGACATCTATTCCTCCTCCATTTTTTATTCCTATTCAGCCGGTTGATTATATTATCCCATATCCAAAAAAATAAAAAGGATTTCAAGAGGAACAACCGGGCCACACCTAAAATCACACTCATCTCGGCCCATGCCAAATAGAAAAAAACATCCAGAGAGAGAAAAAAACAAAAATCAATCAAAAAAAACTAGGGATGAGTTTTGACGGCTTTGATGAGCGCCTCTGTTTTTGCAGCAGCCATCTGTCCGAGTCGGCGGCACACACTTGAACTCGTTCCCTCAGTCCGGATGTCCGCACACCGGAGGGGCGCCACGGACTGCCACCATTTCCAATAGTCTTTAACCTGTTGACCGCAGTGATCCTTGGCTTCTCTTCTCTCCTTGTTGAGCATACCTGACGAAAGACCGATCGCCATGATTCCGGCCGTTAAAAAACCACAGAGATCTTTGTGGTACAGCCCCCCTCCAAAGCCAGCAGCCGCCCAGACAAGCTCTTCGGATTTTTTGAGTAACCTGAGCGAGACCATGAAGAGAGATTCGGCACAGCTGTAACCTTCCCCAAAATAATTCTTGAGGTCTCTGGCCATTATCGAACTCTCCACCCATCTCAGCTCGTCTGGAGTCAATTCCTCCTTGAGGTCTGGCATCTCTTGGAAAAAACCATGTGGATATAAAGAGCTGGATAAAAATCCTGTTCCCAATACGAAGCTTGGGATGGATGTCATAAAAATCCGTCTCGGGATATCCAGTCGGCTCTTCTCTGCCATTGCTCCTCCTTTTTCACCAAAATTTCGGCTTTGCCAAGTGTCTTCTTTAAGACTGTGTCAACGGTCTTCTGTGGGTTAACTCCCTTACCGAACCGCTCACAGATATATAAAAGGAAATATTGCGCCGATGTCAAGCTCCAAAAGACAAAATGCCCCGCTCAAAAAAATTGGAGTAAAAACGCTGTTTCTCTGGTGATAAGCTTAAGATATAAACCTATTGAGATCGGTTTCTAATTGTTCTTGAGGGACAAACCCGACAATCCTGTCTACTTCTTGACCATCATTGAATATCAATAACGATGGGATGGCCATGATCTGATAATCCATGGCGGTTTTCTGATTTTCGTCTGTGTTGAGCTTGACAAACTTGATCTTGCCATTCATTTTTTGGGAGATCTCTTCTAAAACGGGGGCCACCATGCGGCAAGGACCGCACCAGGGTGCCCAAAAATCCACAACCACGGGAATATCGGATTCCAGGACTTCGCTTTTGAAAGTGCTGGATGTGACTTCATAGATCTTGCTCATTTTATTCATCTCCTTTTAAAAAAAGTAACACAGCTTTTTTAAAGTGATTATCCGAGATACTGTAACAGATGTTCACTCCCTGTCGTCTCCCTTTTATGATGCCTGCTTCTTTCAACACTTTCAGGTGCTGCGACACATTTGGTTGTGAGAGGGAAAGACATCGCTGGATCTCCCCCACACAACACTCCTTCTCCGTAAGGTCTTCCACGAGCTTCAGTCTTGCAGGATGCGATAGTGCTTTAAATTTGATTGAAAGCTCTTCGTGTTTTTTTGTGTAACTCCTTCTTTTCATCTGTATATTACCTTTTTAGTATATTAGAATAATATTATATTATGTTTTCTTTATATGTCAAGTAAAATTTCTCCCCGCTCCTCCCCTTCAATCGCTCCATTGATTCTGGATAACAGCTACGGGACAAAAGGAAAATAAAGACTCTCCACTGCGGAATCAGAAGTATTTGTCCATCATCCGGTACTGAATGGCCTCTGAGATGTGGGCAGGACTGATATCCTCCATCCCCTCCAAATCGGCGATCGTCCTCGCCACTTTTAGCGCTCTCGTGTAGGCACGAGCACTGAAGCCGAGTTTGTTAACAGCCATTTCTAAGAGCGCTCTCCCCTCAGCGGAAACATGGCAGTACTTATTCAGCTCTCGGGTTCCCATCTGGGCATTACAGAAGATCCTTTTTTTCTGGTACCGCTTGAGTTGGATTTTTCTCGCTGCGATCACCCTTTTCCTGATTTCCGAAGAACTCTCACTCTTATACTTCGATATGATATCCTTGAACTCGACCCGCGGCACTTCGATCTGGATATCGATACGGTCGAGAAGAGGCCGAGAGATTTTGGAATAGTAACGAAATCTCTGGGAATCCGTACACTCGACATCACCAGAAGAAAATCCGGCCACAGCATCTTCACAGGGATTCATGGCGGCAATCAGCATGAACGATGAGGGATAGGACACGCTCATGGACGTTCTGGATACAGTGACCTCTCCATCTTCCAGAGGTTGACGCAGCCCTTCTAGGGCGCTCTTGCGAAACTCGGGGAGCTCATCCAGGAACAGAACGCCAAGATGAGCGAGACTGACTTCACCGGGTTTTGGGTACAGGCCACCTCCGATGAGTCCGGCCACAGACGTGGTGTGATGAGGAGCACGAAATGGCCGCTCTCCAAGCACACCTTTTGACTTCAACAATCCCGAAGCACTGTATAATTGAGTGACTTGGATGATCTCCTCAAAGCTCATGGGCGGCAAAATCGTCGGCAACCGTCTCGCCAGCATGGTTTTCCCCGCACCAGGAGGGCCAATGAGAAGGGCATTATGACCTCCAGCAGAGGCCACTTCAAGTGCGCGTTTGACATGCTGCTGGCCCCGAATTTCCTGAAAGTCTACATCATACCTCGGGGAAGGCAAGAGATCCTTCAGGTGGAACCTGGAAGGAATCACAGTCTCAGGATAGGCCATCAACTGGACAACTTTCACTAAATTCTCCAAACTGAAGATATTTATGCCCTGCACCAAAGCGGCTTCCTTTTCATTTTCCTTTGGGACAACAATTCCTTTAAAAGCCAAATTCTTGGCCAATACGGTCGAGGACAATATTCCCTTTCCCCTTTTGATCCTGCCGTCCAGGGCTAGCTCTCCCAGAAAAAGATAGTCCTTGAGCCTTTCTAGGGGGAAAATGTCAAGATGAGCCAGGAGACCCAGAGCGATGGGGAGGTCAAAGGACGAACCCTCTTTCCGCCTGTCCGCTGGAGCCAGGTTGATGATGACCTTCCGGGAAGGGAACTTGTAACCGCAGTTCTTCAGGGCAGCCCTGACTCTTTCCCGGCTCTCTCTCACCGCCGCATCTGGAAGCCCAACGATCACAAAGTCTGGAATGCCCAAAGCTATATCAACTTCGACCTCCACGAGATACGCTTCAATCCCATACAGAGAAGCGCTAAAGATCTTGAACAACATGGCCGTCTGTATTTACAGACGAATCAATTGTCTGCCTTATCTCAGTCCCTGAAAAAAACCTGACTTGAAATTTAGATTCTGACCCATAAGGTATCCTGATGGAGAAAACTGGGATTATTTTTAGGGGAGAGGGTTATCTTTTAGACGTAAATTCCTTCGCCAAGTTTTCCAGTTCTTCCTCGACGTCCGTCTGGCTTTTAAACTTGATTTTTGTCATTCTAATGGGAGCCGCTTTTTTTTCAGGAACAAATTCGATCTCTGTTTTGACCTCTGCTCTATTTGCCTCTGCCTCTTTGATTCTTTTCAACTGCTCTTCTTTATCCCCGGCGGCTCTCTTCTCTCCGAACAATTTTTCACGGACCCATGGAACGGTGATTTTAGCGATCTCCTTCAATGTTTCCAGCACTCCATCTCCGTTTATGGCAGAGCACCCCACATAGGGGCGTCTCTGTGGGTTGAGGAGGTTGTTGAATGTTTCTACAGGAACAAGGTTTTCCAGGTCCCGCTTGTTATACTGGAACACAAAAGGGATCAAGTTCAAGTCGATGTCGTGGTCCAAAAGGTTTCTTCTCAAATTATCGAAGTTTTCCAGATTGGCATCGATCAGGGGGATTTGTGAATCAGCTACAAAAACAATCCCATCCACTCCTTTGAGCACACTTTTTCTGGAGGCTTCGTAGAACACCTGTCCCGGGACCGTCATGAGCTGAAAATGTGTGTTGAATTCATTGATCAAGCCTGCTTTGATGGGAAGCAGGTCAAAGAAGAGCGTTCGTTCGATCGGAGTTTCCAAACAGATCAGATCTCCCCGGGAACTCGGGTCCATTTTGCTGTAGATGTACCGAATATTGGTGGTTTTTCCGCTCAGGCCGGGACCGTAATAGACGATCTTGATGGCCAGGCTTTTTGTCGCGTAGTTAATGAAGGCCATTTATCTCAATTATCAGAGTCAATTCTTAGCACAATTGCTATATGGAGTCAATTTAATCCCGACTTTCTCCTTTTCCCTTGGCGCCTCTTCAGAGCATAATAACAACCAAACATCCACAGATCCCAAAACTCTTTACAGGACCTGTCCGTTGAGAAAAATTTAGTCGATTTGGACTCGAGGAATATGAACAAAATTACAGACGTACTGATTTCCAACAGATTCGAACGTTCCCGACTAGAGAAATCAGGTCAAAAAAGCGAACAACTTTTTATACTTTGCAACGATTTTAGGCCAGGAGTAGTTTTCTCTCACATATGCCAGGCCGTTCTCTCCCATTCGATTTCGTAATTGAGCATCCGTCAAAAAGAGAGTCAACACTTCCTCAAACTCTTGATAGTTGGAGTAAAACAGGCCGCCTCGGCCTTTGAGGCAGTGTTGATTAAGGGGTGCTGTCTGCTCCTGGACGAGAATGGGTGTTTTCACGGCCATGGATTCGAGAGCAGCCATACAGAGGCTCTCAAGTCTAGAGGGATTGATTGTGACCAGTGCCCCAGCCATAGCAGAATTTTTATCATCAGGGCTGAGGAAGCCGAGATACCTGAGCTTGGGGTGATGGGGAATATCCATCAGGAGTTTTCCGATAAGGGCAAGCGTCAAATCCGGATTTTTTCGATTGAAACGGAGGAAAAAATCGATAAGCTCTTGGCATCCCTTACCCGGCTCTATACGGCCTGCATACAGGATGAAGGGAGAAAGGATTCCATGTCTCTGCGAAAAGAGGGTGCCTTGCACGTTCTCGGGAATCTCCACTCCTACTCCAACGATATCCTGGTATTTATTTTCGAGGGGGAACAGGTTGTCGAGCATATCTCGCTCGGCTTCTGTGTTGAACATAAAGGCATCGGGCAGTGCAAAAACCTGATTCATGATATCGAGGTACAGAGCGGGCTCATCGTGCGCAGTAGAAACCAGAACCTTTGGTTTCGCCACCCTCTGAAGGCCCCAGTATGTGTTGTAGTAGAGGTAGGTGAAGAACACAAACACATCGTGATCGTTTTCCTCTTTTTGCAAGGCATCCAAGAGGGAGGGACACACAGGCCCCTGCTGCTCCATCCATTCGATCTCATCCTCATGTGTGTGGGAGTTAGCGAATATCCAATCGGAATAGTCATTGAACGTATTGATATTCCTTTCTTTGTCGACTCTGTAGCGTTTGACGAGGACGCTGTTCAACACCGTCTCACCAGGAGAATACTCGTTTTTCCAGGTGATATAATCTTTGGCTGTGGTTGTGTAGACTGTGCAATCAAATCCATTGTCCGCCAACACCTCCGCGATCTGGCGACAGTGGAGCTCAGAGCCTCCCATGACCTCCTTCCCATAACGTTGAACAACAAAACCGATCTTCATCTCTTCAAGTCTCCGAATCTCTCCAGCAGGAATTTTCTCAGATCCGCTGATCTGTATTTATGCAGTTGCTGGCGTTGGCTTTCGATTATTGTCTTGCGAAGCGCTTTATCGTGTGCCACAAGATGGACGAGTTCACCGATTTTATCCACGCTCTGATTATCACTGATGAGGATCCCAGAATCGCAGAGAGTATAGGGAACTGCCGTACAGTTGAAAGCGATTATCGGACAATCAAAAATCATGCTTTCCACAAAGGGTAATCCAAATCCCTCGTGCTCGCTCAGGGAAATAAACACATGCGAAGCTTTGTAGAGAGCGAACATCTCCTCATCGGGGATGTGGCCGGTAAAACATATTTCTTCCGGTTTGAGATAGAATTCATCGGCGAGACGGATCAAGCTTTCATAGTACTTGGGAAGCGAGGCCGTTTTTCCCACCACGATCAACCTCACAAGAGGGGAAATATATTTCTTGTAGTAAAAGAGCACTTTGATGAGAGCATCGATCCTTTTGTTCGGAACGATTCGCCCCACAAAAAGAATGTTGACGCGGTCATCTTTGAAGAGATCGAGCACAAAAGCACTCGCAGGCTTATCATATTTCGTGTAATCGATAAAAAGAGGAAAGACCTCTGTTCTGTGGAAACCCAGAGCCTCTAGCTCCTGGCGGTTATACTCGGAATCAGCCAAAGACAATTCTACATGGGGGGATAAGGATTTAAGTTCCTCACGCCCCAGATGAGAGATGCGCGCCATTTCCGGGCTGAATCCCTCAAAATACGCCTGCGGCGTGATGTTGTGGTAGATCATCACTTTTCTGTTTGGCAAATCTATAAAAGCCTGAGTTAGAGGTGAGGGCAAGGCAAAGTGCAAGATCGTGATATCTTCAGGGGCAGGTTCAGGGAAAGAGGCAAACAGCTGGGATTCTTCCGCAAGAACAGGATCCTTTGTCAAACAATAGATATCGGAGTTAAAACCCTGGGACAAAAAAAACTGTCTCAAATGATAGGCGGTGTCACCGATGGCATCACCTTTGTGGAACGCGGGAACGAGCTGGTCAATTCTCATGAATGGATCACCTTGTCCACGTGACCCATCAGAATCCGAGACACATTTTCCCGACTGTACTTTTTAAGTGCTTTGAGCTGATGGGCAACAATACCGTTCTTGAAATCCGACTCTCTTTGCATCTTATCCAGGAGAACAGCTGTTCGCAAATGAGCTTTTTTCATTAACAGGACTCCGCCTCCATTCATGGTTTCTTCCACGGCACCCGCGTTAAAGGCCACAACAGGAATCCTGTTGTGGAATGCCTCAAGGAGTGGAACGCCGAAACCCTCATGCTCACTCATGCTGAGATAGACATCAGCAAGCTTGAAAAAGGACACAAGCTCATGAAACTCTACATGGCCCGTGAAATGGACATCCTGCAACGCCAACCTATCGATCAAGTCCTGGAGGGCGAAGGCATAACGTTCCATCCCTCTGTAATCGCCCGCCAAAATGAGCTGGGAATTGGGATTGAAAAACCTCTTGTAGAAGCCAAAGACCTTGATAACGTCCTCAAATTTTTTGTTGGGGATGACCCTCCCGACAAAAAGGATGGTCCACTTGCCATTATCATAAATGTGACGGACGACAGTATCTCCGGCTGTATTAAACTTCTCGAGATTGAGAAGCAGTGGGAGCACTCCCGTGTTCCTATAGCCGAGTTGTTCGAGTTCTGAACGATTGTATTCAGAATCACCCAGGGCCAGGTCCACCTTATCCACAAATAGCTTAATTTCCAAACGCCCTTTATAACATTCCCTTGTCAATATCCGGTGATAATCCAAGAAATAGGTGTAAGGTGTGATGTTGTGGTAGATCATGATCTTTTTATCGGGGATACGGAAGAACATCTTGGAAACCGGCGATCCGATGGAAAAATGGAAGATCACAACATTATCCTGTGAGCTGAAGTTCACATACTCCCTAAAATCATGGATGTGTTTGGCCATGCGTGGTTCGTAAAACCGGATGAAAATCTCGGATGTGTGCCCTTTCTCACGGAGAGCGCTCTGAATCTCCAGCATCTCATCGGAGATGGCATCCCCGTAGCTTAAAGATGTGGCGAACTGATGGATATTCATTTCTTTCGTTTTTCCAGCTGGTCGACAACTGATAAATACTTGTTCTCGATCACTTCCCACGCGTAATTATGGTTGAAATAGAGCTGCCCGTTTTTTCCCAAGGCAGCCCTGAGTTGTGAAGAGGAGAGAAGAAGGGTCAAGGCCTCTCTGAACTCATTTTGATCTTCGTAAAAAAGCCCTGCGTGGCTCCGCAAACACTGGCCTTTGAGAACCTCACAGCGCGCGTTCGCTAAGACGGGTTTTTGCATCGCCCAGGCTTCGAGAGTGACCATGGACAAACTCTCGAAGAAAGAAGGCATGATCAAGACCAGAGCGCCTGCCAGAGCCGAAAATTTGTCTTCTTCGGATAAAAAGCCCAGGTATCGGATATCGGGATGGGAAGGGATCTTAAAAAGTGTGCTCCCCACAAGAACCAATTGGACGTCTGAGCCCGTTTCTCTCTTAAAGCGGAGGAAAAAATCGAAGAGCTCGTCGCATCCCTTGTTTTCGTCGATCCTCCCGAGGTAGATGAGATAATCACCCCTGATGTCATATTTCTGACGGAAATTCTCCACGAAGAATTCGGACGGGACCTCTGTGCCCACTCCCACAACTTCTCCCAGGACATGGCCGTTCTGGGACACGCGATTTATCATCTTCCGTTCCTCTAAAGAGTTATATATGAACGCTTGGGGTTTTTTAAACAGGTCTTTAAAAATTCTGAGATGAACGATGGGGTCGTGTTCTGCGGTGGGAACCAGGATGCTCTTTTCCGGGACTGAGTTGATCCCCCAATAGGAATGGTAGTAGCGGTAGCTAAAGAAGAAAAAATAATCAAAATCGTTTTTGTGTTCGTCGATGTGCCGGATGAGTGATGGTGAAAAGGGGCCCTCTTCTTCCATCCATTTGAGCTCATCCTCTTTGCGATGCTCATTTTGGAGGATATTGTGTTGAAGGCGACCGAATCTCTCCGGATTCCTGGGTTTTGCCACTGAGAACCTCTTGACCGGAATATTATTGATAATCTCATCGCCTTTGTGATAATGATCCTTCCAGGTGATGTAGTCAAAGGCCCGGGTTGTTAAAACCTGCACATCCCAGTATTTCTGCATGTGTTCGGCCACCCAACGGCAGTGAAGCTCAGCTCCTCCGTTTATTTCCAAACCGTATCTCTGGACGACAAAAGCAACTTTCATTTGAGAACCTGATCCTCCAGTGCTTTCTCTCTTCTCCCTATAAACTCAAAATCTTTTTCCAAAATTCGCGCTTTGATCTTGAGGTTCTCTTCCTCGACCTTGAGCTTGGTCAATTCCACAACAAGGTTGTGTGACAGGCTGTGCAGAAGTTTGGTGTATTCCTTGATTCTTCCGATATCATCGAAGGCCAGATCGATCCTCTTGTTAACAGCCTTATCCACAACTTCGATCCTGCTGTTTAAGGATTCATTCAACTGAAAGATATCGTGAAACAATTTTTCACTCAGATAGTCCAGCCTTTTGTTCGTCAGGTCGAGTGTCTTGACCGTCTCAGCAAGCTCATGAGAAACAGGAAGAACCATAAGTTTGATGAAGGGAGAGAAGGGTCTCATGATCTTGAGCAATAGTGCTTTTATCTTCGATCTTGCTCCCTGAGCTTCTGGAGGCAGTTCCGGAGGCGCTCCGGCATAGGGTAGATAATCTGTTTGGATGGGTTGTATGTCGGGCTCTTTCCTCGGCTGGACAGCGATCTTTTTTTTGATCTGATCCATGATGTCCGCCACATCGATGTCTTCATAATCGATCCGTATACTCATTTCATCTTCAATCTTTTTTCCCTTTAATTTGGTTTCAGTCATGTGGTTCTCCTTCGTTATTCTTGGAATCTCTGTGGCATCTCTATTTTTCATTGCTGTCTTCTCTATACATAAAACTCTCGTATACACTCTGGACATCCAGAATATCCGGCAGAGGATGGAGTTCCATCTTTTCGATCTCACGGATTTCCTTTTCTGTGAATACTCCCTCCCTTTTCTTTTCCTCGATCCTTTTCATGATCTCTGCGATGATCTTTTTCTGGTCCTCTGCCTTCATGCTTTTGATCTCTAAAAAATCAGACATGGTCTTTCCCTCTCTCGATCGGGGTGAAAATTCACTCTATTTTATCAAATCCCGAAGGGATTATGATACTTCTATCTCATTTCCGTAAGCATCTTTATTTCCGTGGTAAGGGCATTAGACGCAAAAAAAACGAGTCACTGTCCTTATGAGTCGGATGGTGGTGGGTGGGCGGGGCTTCGACGAATATGGACTGTGACAAGCTCCTGCTATTATCTTTTGACTTGAGAGCATCACGGGAATAAGGATGCTTCCCTCATTGCTGTAATCCCCTCTATTCCATTGGTAGGAAATCAAGGGAGATAAGGTTATATCTGTCGATCCTTTCATCACTTGATATAGCCCAAAGCTCTCAGTTGTTCCTTTAAGTCGTCGTCGATCTCCGGCTTTAGAGATCGCCTCTTCTTGGCCTGGCTGTACAGGTTATCGATGGTGCGGATCAATCGGTTGACCAATGCGGCCTTCTCATCAGCAACGTTGAGTTTTTCCTCTGGATCACTTGTCAATTCATAAAGCTCAACAGGCCCAGTCATGGGCGGAGGATACTGGAAGAAGGACAGATCGTCCTCCGTGAATTTTTTATTGAGGATGAATTTTTCTGTCCCATTGTTCGTGGCGATCTTTTGGGGGACATGAGAATTGAGGACATTGTCTCCGATGTCTGCTAAAAAAGATCTATTTGCGTCTTCCTTCCCTTCCACGACAGGAATGAGGCTTTTCCCATCGAGCGAGAGCTCTGAAGTTTCGATCTGGAGTTCCTCCAAGATCGTGGGCATCACATCCACGAGAGAGACGATTGTGGAGATCTGTTTACCTCTGAACCTAGAGCCTGGGAATTTGATCAAAAGAGGGACCTTCAAGGATTCATCATAGAGTTGGTGCCCGTGTTCCCAGCTTCTGTGGTCGTAGAACTCCTCCCCATGATCGCTGGTAAAAATGATCAGTGTGCTGTCGTAAAGATCCAGCTGTTTGAGTTTGGTTATAAGAGGACCGACGAGCGTCTCATCCGTGTACCTCACTTCACCATCGTAGAGGTCAACGACATTGCGTCGCTCGTCCTCCGATAACGGCTTGAACAGGTTGGCCCTTCCGCCGAGATACCCCATCAGGTTGACATGCCTCCATTGCGCATTTTCCGACAAGAACATATCTTTGTACGGTTCCGGGCAGGCATAGGGATCATGAAGCTGGTAGGTGTGGGCGAATAGAAAGAAATTCTTATTTTTGCTGTGTGTATCCAGCCACTCGGCAACAAGTCCGTTCAAATACTCGGCCGCATCCTGGCGATAGACACCTCCTCCTCCCTCCTGATACATGTCAAATCCCTTGGAGAATCCATAGACCGAGCTCACGAATCCGCCGCCTGTAAAGGCGGTGCAGAAAAAGTGGTTCTGTCTTAAGAGGTCGGCGAGCGTAAGGATTGTCGGGTCCATTTTCTCATTATCCTGATACACCTGATGATGGACACAATGCAGAGATGTCAACATCGATACATGTGAAGGGAGGGTCCATGGGGAAGAGGCATAAACATTCGAAAACATGACGCTGTTTTCAGCCAGAGAATCGATATTCGGGCTTGTCTGTCTGGCGTAGCCATAACACCCCAAATGGTCCGCTCTGAGGGTATCCACAGAGATGAGAAGGACATTGCAGCTGTTTTTCCCTTTTTGAAAGAGAACAGGATTATACCAGAAGGCGGTACTGCCCCTGTCCCCCTCAGTGATAAGGGATAATCGAATATTTTTAGCATGTGGCATGTCCACGCTGTATCTTGAAAAGGAAACGGTTTCTTCATCTGCGCGTGGGGGACAGGTTAAATACTGTTGGAAGATGGTTCGTTTTCTGCCCTCTGCTTCCAGCACAACCACAAAATTGACGCCCCTTTTATCACTGGCTTGATCCACTTTTTTAGCATGGCTGGGCTCTCTGATAATGCCGATACCAAAATCCAGAACAGAGCCTTCGACCAGATCGAGATCGAATCCATAGAGGCTTCTCGGTGGTGAGATGATCGCATTTATGTCTCTACCGCCCAGCTTCAGCTTCCGTTTGAGGTTGAAAGGATTCTCTCCCACACCGAAGTCTTGAAGGGGGTGCGACTTGGCGGGGAATGCGGCTTCTGATCCTCCAGACTGCGTGGAAGAATCTCTATAGGGTGATTGGATGATATTTTCTGTCTTCAGATGGTCGATTAGCCTAAAGACCTCAAATTCAGAGTGTCGAGCCTGTCTGCAATCCATAGTAAGCAAGATCAGAATAAGAATAGGGATAAAGATAAGAGCAGGGAAATGATTGAGTTTTAGAATCGGGTGAAAAGAGGTGATCTTTCTCATGTGCAGGTGCCGAACTCCATGCGCAATTGTAATCGAATTAACATTTTGATTCAACTGAGAAGCATTTCCGAGGTGGCGATGCTGACATCCGAATGATCAGATCGGTGATTAAAATACGGTTTTCTCAATCACGCAATTGGGGCACTCAATAACGCACAAAGCATTCAGACCATCTTGGAAATCGAAATCCCCACAAGGGCTCACAGGTTGTTTATAATTCTTCGCTTTTCTGTTATATTATCCGAAACTCAAAACGAGGGACTCAGGCTGATGGAATTGAGAAAAAAAATCAGGATCGGAGTCATCGGGGGAGCAAAACCCGAAGACAGGTTCCGCAAGATCGCTTTCGAAGTGGGGCAACTCATTGCGGAAAAAGGCGCCATCCTCGTATGCGGAGGTCTCAGCGGAGTTATGGAAGCTGCAGCCAGAGGAGTAAAAAAAGCAGGAGGTGTAAGTGTGGGCATACTCCCGGGGGATTCTCCCAAAGATGCCAATGCCTACATCGATATACCTATCGCCACAGGGCTTGGATATTCGCGGAACTCTCTTGTTGTCATGAACTCCGACGTCCTAATCGCCATCGACGGTAAATACGGAACTCTCAGCGAGATCGCCTATGGCTGTGTCCAAGAAAAAAAGATCATCGGCATCGGCACCTGGGATATCGAAGGCGTGATTCCCGCGGAAACAGCCGAACAGGCTGTGGATTTGGCTTTAAAAAATTATTTTCCGCTCGTCCGTTAACCTATTGTCCTCACTCCTTTTTTTGGCTTTATTCAACTTTGCAAAAAAGAGGAATAAGCATCATTCCGTGTACGCCTTCCGGTTCTCAAAAGCAAAAAAGAACATCCAGCACCTCTATTCGCACAACAGGATCAATAGCAGAAGTGGCCTCGTCGAGCAGTAACAATCTGGGAGAATGGGCGCAAGCAGCAACCAATGACAGTTTTACTCGGTTGCCTGTGGACAGATCTTTGGCTCTTTTATCTAAAGGAAGGTTAAACCGCTTGGCCAGTTCTTGAGCGCAGTCCTTTGACCACTGAGGGTAGAACTGGGATAAAAATCGAGGTTTTTTTTGATGCCAATCTGTCAATACTATATATATCGTATATACCCAACATGGTCTCACTACCGGCATTTGTTAAGTGTATTGTGA
>CAYOSH010000017.1:0-7048 GCA_964406575.1 uncultured Eubacteriales bacterium
TTCTTCTCAAACCATAAACAAAATTACGGGATATTTCAACAAAAACAGCTAGTTATTGACACCTTGAAGATTGCATCACTATAATACAAACCTAAATAAGTCATTTATCTGTCAGGATGAAGCGTCTTGATGCTTTCGCAAAATAATTCAAGCAAGGAGGAGGCAACATATGAGTGATATTGTTATCGCCGGCGCGGTCAGGACAGCCGGGGGCAGTTTCGGAGGCTCGTTCAAGAATGTTTCTGCGGTTGAGCTGGGCGCTCTTGTTTTGAAAGAAGCCGTGCAAAGATCCGGCATCGAACCCCAGCACGTGGACGAAGTTGTTTTCGGCACAGGTTGGCAAGCCGGTATAGGGCCCAATATTGGGCGCTTGGCCACCGTCAAAGGAGGAATGCCTGTCGAAGTGCCCGCGTTCACTGTGAACAAACGGTGTGGTTCATCACTGAGAGCAACATCTCTTGCAGCGCAGTTGATCAAGGCGGGAGATGCAGATGTGGTGCTTGTTGGAGGCTCAGAGAATAGCTCCCAGGTCCCCTACATCGCTGATAAAGCGCGATGGGGATACCGTATGGGAGATGGCAAAATGGTCGATATTCTCCACAAGGATGGATTTATGTGTCCGCTCGCCGGCCACCTCATGGGGATGACGGCAGAGACTCTTGTCGAAAAATACAACATCAGCCGGGAGGAACAGGATGCTTATGCTGCAGATTGCCAGCAAAAAACTGTCACTGCCGTGAAAGAAGGGCGGTTCAAAGATGAGATCCTTCCCGTAGAGATACCCCTGAAAAAAGGGCAAACTGAGATTTTCGAGACAGAGGAAATTCCGAGAGAGGGCGTAACTGCCGAAAAACTGGCAAAACTTCCACCTGTCTTTAAAAAAGATGGAACTGTCACCGCAGGCAATAGTTGCGCTCTGTGTGATGCGGCAGCGGCTGCCGTGGTTTTGACTGCGAAAAAGGCTGAAGAGCTCGGTGTGAAGCCCATGGCTCGGATCGTCTCTTATGCCCATGCGGGAGTGGACCCAGCCATCATGGGGATCGGTCCTGTGCCCGCTGTTCACAAAGCATTGGATAAAGCCGGGCTCAAGCTTGATGACATCGACATCATCGAGCTCAATGAGGCATTCGCTGCCCAGATCCTGGCTGTGGAACGGGAGCTCAAATGGGATCGCTCGAAAGTCAATGTCAATGGTGGAGCCATTGCGCTCGGTCATCCTGTCGGTGCTACAGGTATAAAGATCCTGACCACGCTCCTCTATGCCTTGAAGAACCGGAATAAGAAATTAGGTTTGGTCAGTTTATGCATCGGTGGTGGACAGGGTGTCGCCATCATTGTCGAAAACCTGAACTCAGGCGTTCTGTTTGAATTGTGAATCTTGGTATTTCACAAAAGAATCGAACGGGATAAAACGAATGAACGCGAGTTTGGGATGAGCGGATTAAATTTTGTGAATGGAATAAGCTATTAAGGAGGAGGACTCATGGATATCACGAAGCCTTTTGTTATCGGGGCGGGGATTATGGGAGCGGGCATCGGCCAGCTCTGCGCTCAAAAGGGATTTGATGTGATCGTGACAGATGTTTCTGATAGTGTCATCGATAAAGCCAGAGATAAGATCGTCAAAGGCCTTCAGGGACGAATCGAAAAGGGGAAAATAACCCAGACAGACATGGATTCCATCCTTTCTCGAATGAGATGGTCGACGGACATGGATCTAACCCGGCAAAGCGATTTTGTGATCGAAGCCGTTTACGAAAATATCGATCTCAAAAAGGACATCTTTAAAAACCTGGATGTCCTCTGCTCTCCAGAGACTGTCTTGGCCACAAACACAACAGCCCTCTCTGTGAGTGAGATCGCCTCTGCGACCCAGCGTCCGGATAAGGTCATCGGCATGCATTTTTTTAATCCAGCTGTCATCATGAAGCTTGTGGAGATCATAAGAGGCAACGACACATCTGATGCGACTGTTGCGGCAACCAAAGCTTTTGCTGAAGTTTTGGGCAAGGTTCCTGTTGTGACGTTCAAGGAAGCGCCGGCAGGAATCGTGAGCCGGGTTTTGGCCAGCCTGCTTAATGAGGCCGCGACTGTATATGCCGATGGCATAGCCTCTGCCGAAGATATTGACGAGGCCATGAAGTTGGGGGCCGGCCATCCCATCGGGCCGCTGGCTCTCATCGACATGATCGGGCTAGATATCCATCTGGCCAAGATGGAGACATTGTATGGGAAGCTGAAAGATGAGCGCTACAAACCTCCCGCAATCATCAGGCGGATGGTTGATGAAGGTAAGCTGGGCAGGAAAACGGGAGAAGGTTTTTATAAGTACTGATTCTTTTTGGCCCGTTTAGTCTGTTTGTTTTGGATAGTCCGGATAAACCATGTCTTTGCATCTATCTTAAACAAAAGGGATTCAACGATGATATCGCATTGAAAAGGAGTGAGAGATGGATTTTGATCTGACCGAAGAGCAAAAAATGATACAGGACACGATCCGCAAGTTTGCCGATGAGGAGATCGCTCCGGTTGCTGCGGATTATGATAAAAAGGGCGAGTTCCCTCGCGAAATTTTTAATAAATTGGCGGGTCTGGGCTTCATGGGAACCCCAATCCCCGAGGAGTATGGGGGAGCAGGGTTCAATTATATAAGCCATGCGATCGTGGCCGAAGAGATCGGCCGGGCAGACTCCTCTATGCGTGGCACATATTCCGTCCAAGTGTCTTTGGTGGAGCTCCCGATTTTAAAATTTGCCAACGAAGAGCAGAAGAAAAAATACCTCCCGAAATTGACCAGCGGGCAATGGATCGGCTGTTTCGGACTTACTGAACCCGATGCTGGAAGTGACCCCGCCAGCATGGTGGCCACAGCCAAAGAGGATGGCGGCCATTATGTGCTCAACGGCCAGAAAACCTGGATCACCAATGCCGGGATCGCTGACTTGGCCATCGTCTACGCAAAAACAGACCCGGATGCCGGCGCCAGAGGAATCACGGCCTTTTTAGTGGAGAGAGGATTCGAAGGTTTTTCTACGCGAGACCTTCACGATAAGCTGGGTCTCCGCGCGTCTAATACGGGTGAGATCTTTCTCGAGGACTGCCGTGTCCCCAAAGAAAATATCATGGGAGAACTGAACAAGGGATTCAAGGTGGCGCTCGGAACCTTGGATTTTGGGCGATACACTGTGGCTGCCGGGTGTGTGGGAGCGGCTCAAGGCTGCATAGACATCTGCAAAGAGCATGCCAAACAGAGAGTTCAATTCGGAAAACCCATTGCCAGCTTCCAGTTGATCCAACAGATGATCGCAGATATGGTCGTGGAATGTGAGGCGGGGCGTTTGCTTGTCTACCGTGCCGGGCATCTCAAAAATAAAGGTGTGCCCAACACTCGTGAAACCTCGATCGCCAAATACTATTGCAGCGAGATGGTCAACCGTGTGGCCTACAAAGCCATCCAGATTCACGGAGGATACGGGTTTTCCGGGGAGTACCCTGTGGAGCGCTTTTACCGGGATGCACGGATCAACACCCTCTACGAGGGAACCTCTCAGATCCAGCAGCTCATTATCGGAGCTATCGAGCTCGGTGTCCGCGCCTTTACTTAACCTGGATTATCCATAAAAAATATCGATATCGCAGGGCAATTTATGTTGATATGATTCAGGAAATCTTTAAGAGGAGGATGGCATGTACAACACACTTTTCTATGAAAAAAAAGACACGATCGGTATTTTGACCGTTAACCGGCCCGGTAAGCTGAATGCAATCTCCAATGAATTGACGAAAGAACTCGAACAGCTCCTGGATGAGATCGAAAACGACCCTGAGCTGCGTGTATTGGTCATCACAGGGGCTGGCGATAAGGCTTTTGTGGCTGGCGCTGATATTAACGAGCTCGTTGAACGGGATGCCTCGATGGGAAGGGATGTCTCTCGTTTCAGACAGGCTCTTTTCGCCCGCATAGAGAATCTTCCCGTTCCTGTCATCGCAGCCGTGAACGGGTATGCTCTGGGCGGAGGATTGGAGCTGGCCGTTGCCTGTAACATAAGGGTCGCTTCCGAGAAGGCCCAATTTGGCGCCCCAGAAGTCAAGCTGGGCATCATCCCAGGAGATGGAGGCACGCAACGGCTTCCCCGCTTGGTCGGCCTGGGACGGGCCATGGAAATGGTCCTTACCGGAGATTTTATCGATGCCCAAGAAGCTTTTCGCATCGGCCTCGTGAATAGGATCGTCCCCCATGAGGAGCTCATGGAGAGTGTGATGACGCTGGCTCAAAAGATCGCTTCACGACCACCCTTAGCCGTAAAATATGCCAAGGAAGCGGTGAATCGCAGCCAGGAAGGAGATACAGCTTCCGGTTATGCATTGGAATCCTACCTCCACGCCCTTGCCTGTACGACCGAAGATAAAAAGGAAGGAGTCTCTGCTTTTTTGGAGAAACGGAAGGGCAAGTTCAAGGGGAAATAACTTTACCATTATCCAGGATAGATTGGACAATTTACACGAGCCCAAATCTATCCTCGCCGGAGCCCCCCCCACCACTATGCGGCTCGGACGGATACAGGCTCGTTTTAGACTCCATCTGACAGCGTATATGCTTTCGTTATCACGGAATTGTAAGCGTCTTTTCTCAGATTTATCAGGTTGAGCGCTCATTTGGAATGTGCTATAAACATTAGAGGCAGTTGAACGATAGAAATAAAAATGATGGGCTGGATCAAACTGTTGAAACGAAGCGAGGAGTCAAAGTCATGAGCGCAAATGTGTATGACATTTTGAAAGAACGCGGCTTTATTGCCCAATCATCTGATGAGGATGATGTGCGCAGGATGTTGGACGGGGATTCGATCACTTATTACATCGGATACGACAGCTCTGCGACCTCTCTCCATGCCGGCAGTCTCGTCCCCATTATGGCGATGATGCATTTGCAGCGGGCCGGGCATCGGCCCATTGCCATCGTTGGCGGAGGGACAACCATGGTGGGTGATCCAAGCGGAAGAACCGAGATGCGGAAGATGCTGACTGAGGAGGCTATCCGCTCGAATGGCCGGGAGATCCATGCTCAGCTTGACTGCTATCTCCATTTTGACGGGAAAGATTCGCTCGCCTTGGACAATGCCGATTGGCTCCTTCCTCTGAATTATGTCCGCTTTCTCCGTGAGATCGGCAGACATTTCAGTGTCAACCGTATGCTGGCCGCTGAGGCCTATAAACAACGCCTGGAAAAAGGGCTTTCCTTTATCGAGTTCAACTACCAGCTTCTCCAGGCTTACGACTATCTCTACCTCTTCCAGAACTACGGCTGCACCCTCCAGATGGGAGGGGATGACCAGTGGGGCAACATCCTGGCAGGAGTGGACCTCATCCGCCGTGTTGAAGGAGCCAAGGCAGAGGCTTTAACCTTCCCACTTTTAACCACTGCGTCTGGGGCCAAGATGGGAAAGACAGCGACCGGTGCCGTATGGCTTGATGCGGATTTGCTCAGTCCATACGAATTTTATCAGTATTGGGTCAACTGCGACGACCGTGACGTTGGCCGTTTTCTCAGGCTTTTTACGTTTCTTCCCATGGATAAGATCGAACGGCTGGAGTCCCTGGAAGGAAGCGACATTCGGCAGGCGAAGCAAGTCTTGGCTTATGAAGCCACGTCCATCACTCATGGAGAGAAAGAAGCCAAAGACGTGCAAGCGGCCGCAAAAGCTGCTTTTAGCAGTGATAAAGACAAAACAAAAGAGAACATAGAGGCCATGCCCACCACGGTCATCTCCCTTGCCCGCCTCGTTAAGGGCGTAAGCCCCATGGAGATCTTCGCAGAGGTCGGACTCGCCAGCTCCAGGGGAGAAGCGCGTCGGCTGATCAAGCAGGGAGGGCTGTATGTGAATGATCAGAGAGTGGACAGCCTCGAAGATATTCTAAATGAGGACGACCTAACTCCCGATGGTATCCTCCTTCGAGCGGGGAAAAAGAAATATCATCGCCTCATCGTAGAGTGATCTTTGTTGAGCTGGATCAGCTTGCGTTATCCCAAGTTATTTCTACCCAGCGCATCTTAGTCCGTTGAAAAGGGGATTTCTCTCTCTGTCAAAGGACTATGATCGACCGCAGAGATTCCCCCTTCCGCATCACATCAAAGGCATCGTTGATCTCATCCAGCTTGAATTTATGTGTCACGACGGGCTCCAGTTGTATTTTGCCCGTGCGCACCATCTCGATGATCTTGGGGTAATCCACAGGACGACACCCCAAGGAACCCTTGATCGCAATCTCTCTGAACATCAATCGTCCCATATTCACCGGGATGTTATGATGAGTATAACCCACCTGGCAATGCAATCCTCCCGCTTTGACCGCGGCTGGGCCGAGCTCGATGGTCTTGGGATTTCCGATGGCTTCAATGGCGATATCTGCACCTCCTCCAGTCAGAGTCCTGATTTCTTTGAGAAGGGCCTTATCCTCCTTCCCGATGGCGTTGATCGTGTGTTTGGCGCCCAGTTTTTTGGCCACTTCCAGCTTTTTGTCGATGATATCGACAGCGATAACCGAGCCCCCGGCTGCCGCAGCCATTTGGACAACATTAATCCCCACACCTCCGCATCCAAAAACGACCACAGAATCGCCGGGTCTAACTTGCGCTCTGTTCTTCACCGCGTGATAGGGAGTGGAAATGGCATCTGCGATTATGCTGGATTCCTCTAGGGGGAGATCTTCAGGAAGGTGTTGGCAATCCTTGGCGGGTGCTTTTGTGTATTCGGCGTAGGCTCCATCAATATGATTGCCGAGCATGAGCATGTTGAAACAGATGTTCTCCCTCCCCAGCCGGCAGTTGTCACAGTACCCGCAGGAAAAGACAGGAGGGATCAAAACCCGGTCACCCACTTTGAAATTTTTCACTTCACCGCCCACTTCTTCCACAATTCCTGAGGGTTCATGCCCGAGGATCATAGGCGGTTGTTTGAATGTCGGCACCCCATGGTCGATGTAGTGAAGATCCGTATTGCAGACACCGCAGGCTGCAATTTTCACCAGGATCTCGTTGGGCTCGATT
>CAYOSH010000017.1:7148-101400 GCA_964406575.1 uncultured Eubacteriales bacterium
CGTATTGCAGACACCGCAGGCTGCAATTTTCACCAGGATCTCGTTGGGCTCGATTTTTGGCGTGTCGACCTCTTCAATTTTTAAAGGCTGATTGGGTCCGTGGAATACGGCAGCTTTCATAATATTATCCTCCTTCTAGAATAGGTATAAAAAATGTCGGAAAAAAAATGCTGGCCTGGATATAGAATTGTCAGATTGGTTTATCGGAAGAGCAAAGTAAATTATGAAAATTGGTTTAATTGTCATAAGTATCGACATTTTTTATGAATAATTTAGGTTATTTGTTTTTCCAGACCGGTTTCCGTTTTTCCAGGAAGGATGTCAGCCCTTCATGGGCATCTTCAGAAGCCATCAGCTCGTCACGATAGATCTTTTCGATCTTTTCCAGACCTTCCGCAAAATGTGTTTCCAGTCCCAGTTTGATCCCTTTTTTCGTATATTTGATCCCGATAATGCTCAATTCCAAGAAAGGCTGAATAAAGTCTTTGACATCGGATTCGAATGATTCGAGGGGGACCACTTTGTTGACCAGTCCGATACGCTCTGCTTCTTTGGCGTCGATGATCTTTCCGCTCAAAAGAAGTTCTGAGGCTTTTTTCAGGCCCACGAGACGGGGGAGAACAAGAAGTGCGATCGGGGGGAAGACCGCCAGCTTTATTTCCGGTTGACCGATTTTCGCATTTTCCGCGGCGATGATCGTGTCGCAAAAGATGGCTACCTCACATCCCCCTCCCAGAGTTAAGCCTTTGATGGCGGCGACAGTCACTTGGTCCAGTTGAGACATTTTGCGGAAGATGTCGTGGAATACCTGAAGCATCGTGTCGACCTTATCTTCGGTATGATCAGATACATCTACACCTGCAGAAAAGGCTTTTTCTCCGGTGCCGGATATCACCAGAACTTTGAGCTCTGTGTTGCCGATCAGAGTATCCAGGGCATCATTCATCTCTTCCATGGTGGCGATATCGAGGATATTCACCGGCGGCCGGTTGATGGTGAGGAATGCCGTTTCTCCCTCTCTTTGGAAAATGATGTTGTTGTACTTTTTTTGGTTCATTTTTCCTCTTCGGATCGAGCGTTGAATATCGAACACTCCCATCAGATAGCCCGCTCCGTTATTCAATAAGAAACAGAAAAAACAAATCTGACGGAAACATCAGGCTCAACGGCAATTTATTATCATCTAGGTGGTGCTCTGTCAACAAAAAAGGAACGTTCAGGCAAGCTGAATCGTCCTCAGTGTTGGTCCGTTCCCCTAACGGACCACTTGGGAAGCGCTCCCTACATAAATGGTGATCCGTCCGCGGCAATGTTTCTTGACTTGGCTAACCAATGCTGATATTTTGGATACCTTGGAAAGTATGGGTCTTGTCTTTATCTCACCGAAAACACATCATAAACGCTGTGAAATTCTTTGTCTGAATACCTGAGGAGGAAAAATGAGCGAGGAAAAAAAGGTGACCATCAAAAAAATCCAAGCCACAGGCCACATGAGGAAGATCATGGCCGATTATTTTTATGAAATGGACCGCGCTTCAAAGGAAGGTTCGCCCAAAATAGCCTGGTGCACCAGCGTCGGTCCTGCCGAGCTCCTCCTGAGTTTGGGATTTTTAGTGTATTATCCAGAGAATCATGGGGCGATGCTGGGATCCACACGTCAAGCCATGGATTACATCCCCGTAGCCAATTCCGTGGGCTATTCGCCCGATATCTGTTCCTATCTTACCAGTGATATCGGCGCTTTTATAAAAAAGGAGACCCCTCTCTCACGCGCCTACGAAGGGATCGAAGGTGTTCCCAAGCCGGATGTTTTAGTCTACAACACGAACCAATGCCGGGATGTCCAGGACTGGTTCTCCTGGTATGCCCGAGAACTGGACGTCCCGGCGCTGGGGATTTCCACCTATCGAAACATCGCCAGGATCACGGAAGATAACCTCAGAAGTATTGAAAAGCAGATCAAAGAGTTGATTCCCGAGCTGGAAAAGATCTCGGGAAATGCATTCGATATCGATAAATTCCGGCATGTCCTGGGCCTCTCCTATGATTGCACTCAATTGTGGAAACAGGTCCTGGAGACAAATATGGCCAAACCCGCACCGATCAGCTTTTTTGATGAGACGATCCATATGGGCCCTGCTGTTGTCCTCAGAGGCACCGAGACAGCAGTCGAGTATTACAAAGTGCTCCTCAAAGAGCTGGAGGAAAGAGTGGCGAACAAAGATGGAGCTATCGAGGATGAAAAATTCCGCATCTATTGGGAGGGCATGCCCATCTGGGGAAAGTTGCGGAGCCTGGCGGAGTTTTTTATCGAGCTCAAAACAGCTGTCATCGCCTCGACGTACTGCAATAGCTGGATATTTGACTCCTTCGATCCCAAGAATCCCTTCTTGAGCATGGCTCGTGCCTACACAGAGATATTCATTGTCCGGGATGAAAACTTCAAACAACAATATATGGAAGACATGGTCCGGAAATATGACATTAACGGGGTTCTTTTTCATGATGCCAAAACATGCCCCAACAATTCCAACAACCGCTACGGAATGCCCCAGCGGCTCGAAGAGGATCTGAACATCCCCACGCTGACGATCAACGGCGATCTGAACGACCTGCGCTGCTATTCTGAGGAGCAGGCAAAGACCAATATCGAAGCCTTTATCGAACAACTGGAATCGAAATAAACAGCCAAGTTTATTGTGTTTTGGTAGATTTCTTTTTTGTATAGTTTGAGGCGCATCTGCGCACAGATAGAATGTTATAAGCGGAACAACAGTGACAAACGCAAATAGGCTTTATGCGGGCATCGATGTGGGAGCGTCCACGACAAAGACCATCATTCTAGACCTGAACGCTGTGGTCCTCGGTTATTCGGTCACGGAATCTGGTGCGGACTTTCAAGGGGCTGCTGAGAAAACCTTCCGGAGATCCTTGGATAAGATAAAAGGAGCATCTCCGAACACCTGTGTCGTGGTGAGCACAGGATACGGAAGGAGGAATGTGCCTTTTGCCGATACCACAAAGACGGAGATTAGCTGTCACGCCAAAGGCAGTTTTTTTCACTTCCCCTATGCCCACACACTCATCGATATCGGCGGCCAGGACAGCAAGATCATAAAAGTCAACGAGTCTGGGAAGAGGACCGGTTTCAAGATGAACCGCAAGTGCGCTGCCGGTACGGGTGCTTTTCTCGAGGAGATGGCCAATCGCCTGCGGATCAAGATAGGAAGGCTCAACGGTTTGGCTGAAGCAGCGAAGAACGATGTCGAGATCGGGAGTTACTGCACCGTGTTTTCCGCTACTGAAATACTGACGAAGATCCGGGAGAATGTCCCTGTCGAAGATATCGTCAAAGGGATATTCACCTCCGTGATCAAAAGAGCCATGGAGATGGACCCCTTGGACGGGAACATCGTGATGAGCGGGGGAGTGGTAGCCCATAATCCTTATTTTGTCAAAATGTTTACCAGGAGGATAGGGAAGGACATTTTTATTCCGCCCCTTTCCCAATTGACGGGTGCCTTTGGGGCAGCCTTATTTGCGTTAGCATTCGAACCAAGAGGAGGTCAAAATGCTTGATGCGTTGTTTAAACCCAGGTCGGTGGCTATTGTCGGAGCCTCGAACAATCCTTTGAGCATAGGCCATATAGTTATGCAAAACCTGCTGGACCACAATTTTAAGGGTCCCATCTACCCCATCAATCCAAAGTCGAAATACATAAAAAGCTTCAAAGCCTACGCCTCTGTCAGTGAGATCCCCGATGAGGTCGATCTGGTGAACATTTCCATCAAGAACACTCTCGTTCCTTATGTGCTTGAGGACTGTGGGAAAAAAGGAGTGAAATTTGCCATTGTCCACACAGCAGGCTTCAAGGAAGTTGGGGAGGAAGGGCGGCAGCTCGAAAGACAGATCGTTGAGATCGCTCATAAATATGGCATGCGCATCTATGGGCCCAACTCCCAGGGGATCCAGAATTCTGACCCTGAGGTCTCTGTCTATGCCAATTTCACCTTTGTGCCCATGTTCCCAGGAAACATCTCTATAGTGGCTCAAAGCGGAGGTGTTGGAGAGACTCTCAAGATCCATCTTTACCGCATCGGCAAGGGGATCAGGATGTACGCGAGCTTCGGGAACGAGGCCGATGTGAGCATGAATGAGATCATGGATTATTACGGCCAGGACGAGGACACAAAAGTCATTATGACCCACATCGAAACCCTCAAGGATCCTGCCGGATTTCTCGAGGTAGCCAGTCGCGTGACTCCCAAAAAGCCTATTCTTGCCCTTAAAACGGGGAAAACAAGCGAAGGCGCGGTCGCCGTGGCGTCTCACACGGGATCTTTGATGGAACAGGACACTCTCACCGACGTGATCTTCAAAAAAGCTGGAGTTCTCCGTTTCCACTCCCAAGAGGATATGATCAATGCCGCGATTGCATTTTCGAACCAGCCCGTTCCCCCTGGAGACAGGGTCGTCATCGTGACCAACACTGGGGGACCGGCGATTATTGCCGTGGATGAGTGCATTTCCGCAGGGCTTAAGCTGGCCAAACTGAGCGCAAAAACAAAATCAACTTTGAAAAAACTTGTATTCCAGGAGGCTATCGTTTCCAATCCTGTGGATGTTGTGGCCACCGCAGGTACCGAACAATATGGCGGAACAGTAGAGGCACTTCTCAAAGACCCGAACATCGATTCCATTCTGCTTGTTTTTGTCACAGCACCCTTCGTCGATTGTGAAGGGATTGCGAGGAAACTCGGGGAGCTGGGAAAAACTTCAAAAAAGCCGATCATGTGCCAGGTAATGACCATAGAAAAATGGCAGGAGGTCATCCGCTTGATCAGAGCCAGCGATATACCTGTCTACGATTTTGCCGAAACTGCGGCCAGAGCTCTTGCCTCGATGACTCGATATGGACAGATCCAGCGGAGACCGCTGCCAACACATGTAACATTCAGAAAACAAAAGAAA
The DNA here is from genome assembly GCA_964406575.1 of uncultured Eubacteriales bacterium. Classification (GTDB taxonomy): domain Bacteria; phylum Acidobacteriota; class Aminicenantia; order Aminicenantales; family Aminicenantaceae; genus WTAW01. Next base: position 12,121 of record CAYOSH010000017.1, read on the forward strand.
AAAGTAGAAGTTCTCTTAAACAAACATAAGGACAAGGATAGATTCATTCCGCAGGAGGATGTTTTTGATATCTTGAAGAGCTATGGGATTCCGGCCGTTAAAACCATTAACGTCAAGAGAGAAAAGGGCCTGGGAAAAGCAGCTGAGGGGATCGGATATCCGCTCGTTTTAAAGGTGGATGCAGAACGCATTGTCCACAAATCGGATGTGGGCGGAGTAGTGCTCGGGATCAAGGATGAGCCTGCACTTCTGTTTGCCTATAAAAAAATGGCCAAGAAATTTGCCAAATACAAGCCCAGTTTTATTCTTCAGGAACACCTAACAGGCGGGAAAGAGCTCATCCTGGGATCCAAGGGGAATGAAGGCCTGGCGCCCACGGTCATGTTCGGACTCGGCGGTGTTTTTGTCGAGGTGCTCAAGGATGTCGAGTTCAGACTGGCCCCTCTCTCTCGGGAAGACGCCATAGCCATGATCCAGTCGATCAAGGGGTATCCCCTCCTGGAAGGGACGCGAGGGGATAAACCCGCTGATACGGATGCTGTGGTCGACATTCTGCTCCGTCTCTCAGAGCTTGGCACGGATTTTCCACGACTCGATGAAATTGACCTGAATCCTGTTTTTGTTTTCCCCAAAGGCAAGGGGGCCACGGTCGTTGATGCCCGGATAAAGCTCAAACCCTGATTCGGATAACTCCTAGAAAAAAGAAGACGGAAATGAACTGGATCCCGCTAGCGATCGTTATTCTGTACATTGTCCTTCTCTTTGTCATCACATGGTTGACCAGGCGCCTGAGCAGGGGAGGGATGATCGCCTATCTGTTGGCCGGGCGTGGTCTTCCTTATTGGGTCGTGGCACCACTTCTTACAGGTTTGGCCATTGGCGGCGCTTCAACAATCGGCGTAGCTGAGCGAGCCTACAGCTCGGGGATTGCAGCGGGATGGTACAACGCGGCCTGGGCGGCAGGGGCGGTCTTTGTGGGGCTTGTCGCAGCCCGACGCTACCGGAGTTTGGAGATCACCACTCTTCCTGAATTTTTTGAACGTCACTACAATGTGTCCGGCCGCATTGTCGGTGTGATCGGCCAGCTCCTCCTCCAAATCGTCATTACCTCTCTCCAGTACGTGGCGGGCGGAGCCATCCTTTCGTCTCTTCTCCCGGGTGTATTCTCCTTTCAGGCGGGAATGCTTGTCACTGCCGTGGTCTTTGTGGGGATCACTCTCATCGGAGGATTCTGGGCAGCGGGCATAACCAACATCATCAATGTGACTTTGATCTATGTGGGAGTCCTCCTGGGGGCATTCCTGGCTGTGGACAAAGTGGGAGGATTCGGCGAGATGATGGCCAAACTCCCCAGCAGCCATCCCGGTTTTGACCTGGGAGCCATAGGTTGGAGTCTGGTTGTTGCATGGTTTTTAGTCATGTGCACAATGACCTTCTCTGTCCAATCCGTGGTCCAGATCAGTTTCGCCGCCAAAGACCCCCTTTCCGCAAAAAAGGGATTTCTTCTCGGGGGTCTGATCATCCTTCCCGTAGGGTTCGTCAGCGCGATCATCGGGTTGGCCGCTGCCGTGCTTCAACCGGGGATCATTCCCACTGAAGCCTTGCCCCGCACAGTCTTGAGCCTGAGCCCCTTTGTGGCCGGCCTTGTCCTGGCCGGCTTGTGGGCAGCTGACGTTTCCACCGCGTCAGCACTCCTTGTGGGAAGTGCCACTCTCGTAGTGGGAGACTTTGTCAAACGGTTCTTAGCCCCTGACCTAGGGGAAAAAAAGGAGAGATTATTTTCCCGTATATCGATTTTGGTTTTGAGTGCCTTTACATATCTTCTGGCTGTTTCGGTTTCAGGTATTGTGCGGACGCTGCTCATCGGATTGACGTTGACAACCGCCTACACGTTGGTCACTTTGATGACCCTTTTCTGGCCCCAGATTTGCAGACGCTCCCATGCCACGAGCACTTTAATCGTTGCTATGACTGCCCTGGCTCTTTGGTTGATCTTCCCGCAGATCCCTTCTTTTTTCCAGACCATAAACCTTCCCCATCCCATCTTTTTTTGCTGGATCGTGAGCTTAGCGACATTTTTCCTGGTTGCTGTTTTGGATAAGCGCAAGATAAAAATGGCGGAGGAATTATAAACTAAGAAAGCATATTCAAAGCCGTAATGGCACTAATGCTTATTAAGGAATTAATTGATCAGATTGTGTGGTGGAGAAAACCGTGAGAAGGGCTGGACGGGCATAGTACATCTCCCTAGTGGGGATGTGAGGGAAGCCCGGATCCGAGCGAAGTTTCCTCGCTGGGGAAACTGAGCGTGTTTTCGAAACCATACAATCCGATTATTCAGATCGTCATTCATTACGGCTTTGATTATGCCTATAGACAAGGAAACCTTGACAAAATTCTGGATTCTGATTATTGTGGCAAACACCGATGGTTGCTGATGTTTCGAGCGTGTATGTCCAGGTGTCCGTTTTAACTTTTTGGGGAGAGTGAAGCATGGCTAAGACGAAGATGATTTGTCCCTTTTCGGGAAAATTGTGCAAAGAGTGTCCGCAGTACCGAGGACGGCATTATTATCTCTGCTTTGCAAAAAAATACAGAGGATATTTGGGAGACACAGAAGACACGGCTACTCAAGAGAAGCGTCATCTGGGACCTAAAGACGCACATAAGGTCACAGATTCCTATCGATTACCGATACCACCTCCACTCAAACCTAGCCCAACATGGCTTGTATTCAGTGATTTTCCGGAAAGGACGAACAAATGATCAGGGACTTTATCTATCTTAAAGCCAATACAGCAGGTGAAGCGCTCGATCTCATCGACAAACACAAAGAAGACTATAAGGTCATTTGTGGAGGCCAATCCCTGCTCATCCTTATGCGCCAAGGTTTGGTCGCCCCAGAGTATCTTATCGATATAAAAAATGTGAATGAGCTGAACTATATCCGGTTTGATAAAAAGGACGGGCTTAGGATTGGCGCCACAACCACTCACCGGGCTGTCGAATCATCACCCCTTGTTTTGGAGGCCTACCCCGTTCTTGTTAACATGGAAGAGAATCTGGCCTCCATCCAAACCCGCAACTGGGGCACCATAGGAGGAAATCTCTGTCATGGGGATCCTGCAGGAGATCCTGGTCCCGTTTTCATAGCTCTGAATGGATCCGTCAAGATAGGGAGCAAAGGGAAAACGCGAACCCTGTTCCTTGAGGACTTTTTTGTCGATTACTTCGAGACAGCTCTTGAAGAGGGAGAGCTCCTGCTCGAGGTCCATCTGCCCCCCATCCCTCCCCGAACGGCACTTGCGTATGAGAAATTCAACATCATCAAAAATGACCAGGGATTTGTTTCGCTCGCAGCGGCGATCACTCTGGAAAACGATGGGCTCGTCTGCAAGGATGCGCGGATCGTATTAGGCGCTGCCGCTCCGACTCCAATGCGGATCAGGGAAGCCGAAAGACTGTTGATCGGGAAGAAGCTCAGCAAAAGCCTGCTCGAGAAAGCCGGAGAAAAAGCATCCGAGGAAGCTGACCCTGTGGCTGACGTACACGCCAGTGAAGAATACAGAAGGCATTTGGTGAGGTCGTTGACCAAAAAGATGGTGAATAAGGCCTGGGAAGAAGCGAAAACTCTGGCGAAATAAGGAGGATACAGGGTATGGAAAAGCAATTGCTGCGAATAACCGTAAACAACGAACACCATGAGCTATACATCAAGCCCAAGAAGCTGCTCGTTGAAGTCTTGCGGGATGAACTGGGTCTTACGGGCACAAAAAGAGGCTGCAACACCGGTGCATGCTGTGCCTGTACCGTGCTCCTCAACGGAAAAACCGTCAAGTCCTGTTCGGTCCTGGCCATACAGGCAGATGGTTGTGAGATAAGAACGGTTGAGGGTTTGGCAAGTGGAGCCGAGCTCACGCCTCTCCAGAGATCTTTCCTCGACCACGGGGCGTATCAGTGTGGGTTTTGCACCTCCGGAATGTTGATCTCGGCAACAGCTCTTCTCTCAGAAAATCCAACGCCGACATTAGATCAGATCAAAGAGGGACTCCATGGCAATCTCTGTCGATGTACGGGATACAACAGCATCATCCGCGCCGTCCGAGCTGTTGGGGAAGACAAGTACGAGGAGGGCAGCAAATGACAAAATTTAATGTCATCAATACTCCTGTTCACAATGTTGATGGGATCGCCAAGGTCACTGGAAGGGCTGAATACACTTTTGATGTCCGTTTGCCCCAAATGCTTCATGGGAAGATCTTGAGGAGCCCCTATCCCCATGCCAAGATCCTCAATATCGACACGACCCAGGCAGAAGCTCTGCCTGGCGTGAAGGCTGTGGTTACGGGCAAGGACACCCTGGGAGTGAAACAGGGGATCTGGCGGCGCTATAAAGAGCTCTGTGATGAGGAGATCCTTGCCAGGGACAGAGTCCGATATATCGGGGAGCCAGTGGCTGCCGTAGCCGCCGTCGATGAAGACACGGCAGAGGAAGCGCTTGACATGATAGAGGTGGAATACGAACCTCTCCCAGCAGTCTTTGAGCCGCTTGAAGCCATAAAAGAAGGTGCTCCTCTGCTCCATGAGAATGCGGAACGCAACATCAATGTGACACGGCACATAGAATGGGGAGATATGGATGAGGCATTCAAACAAGCGGATTATGTGCGTGAAGATTGGTTTCGGTGTTCATCCCAGGCTCATGTGTGCATGGAGACACACTGTGCTGTGGCCAGTTATACTCCTGAAGGAAAGCTTACTGTGTGGACATCCACGCAATCCCACTATTACATAAAAGTTTTGTTGTCTGATGTGCTGGGACTAAAAGAAAATGATATCCGCGTGATTTCCCGATACACAGGCGGCGGATTCGGAAGCAAGTTTGAGCTGGATTCTGCACAGTTTTGCAGCTCTGTCCTTTCTATGAAACTCTGCAAGCCGGTCAAGATCGTTCTCAGCCGCGAAGAGGAATTTATGGCCACGAAACGCCGCACGCCCATGTTCTATTATTTGCGAAGCGGTGTCAAAAAGGATGGGACTTTTTTAGCGAAGGAATGCAGGGTTTTCACAGAAGGAGGGGCCTACACAGCCATGGGAGCCACCGCCCTTTATCTGACCGGATTTTTTCAGGCCTTTCCCTATGTGTGGCCGAGTTATAGGTATGATGGATACAGAGTCTACACAAATACGCCTCCCACCTCGGCGATGAGGGGATTTGGAGCGCCTCAGGCTACCTTCTGTGCAGAAATGCAGATCGAGCTGATAGCCAGAGAGGTCGGTGTCGACCGGATCGACATCCGTCGCAAGAATGCGATGTATGCGGGCTATGAAGTTCCCGGACAGGCCACGATCCAGAGCTGTGGCCTTATTGAATGTCTCGACAGGGTAGAGGATTGGATCAAAGACAGAGGTACACTGCCTCCCTATCATGGCATAGGCATTGCTGCCTATGGTTTTATGTCAGGAGGAATCTTCAACTGGTTCAACACCCCTTATGCGTTTTCCTCATCAGTTATCCAGGTGAACGTAGATGGAAAAGTGGACCTCTTCATCGGATCACAGGATATGGGGCAGGGGTCTAACACCACCATGTCCATGATTTGTGCGGAAGAGCTGGGTGTTCGCGTCGAGGATATCCGGCTCCACATGGGTGACACCGATAAGTGTCCGGTGGACCTGGGAGCTTGGGGCAGCCGAGAGACGCTCATGCAGGGGAATGCTGTCAAGATGGCAGCCGCTGATGCCAAGAGACAAATCCTCGAGTATGCGGCAGCCAAGATGTCGCCGAACATTGTCTATGACCTGGATATCAAGGACCGGTGGATTCATCTGATCGCGCGGCCTGAGCGGGGGCTTTCCTATTTTGATATGGTCAAGGAGGCCATCCGTGGCAAGGATGGCCAGCCCATCGTGGCCAGAGGGCACTATACGCCCCACCGAAAAGGCATGATCTCTCCCGCATACAGCTTCGGTGTGCAGGCTGTAGAAGCCGCTGTTGACCCGGAGACTGGAAAAGTGTCGCTCAAGAACTGTGTGACCGCGCATGATTGCGGACAGGTCATCAATCCGCTCGGCGTTCAGGGCCAGCTCGAAGGCGCCATTGCCATGGCTGCAGGGTACGGATTTACCGAAGACTTGCCTATGGATGAAGGAAAGATACTGAACCCGAATCTGGTGGATTACAAGATCCTCAGGACAACGGAAATGCCGGAAACAACGGTGGTGGAAGTAGAGACTTACGAGCCGGAAGGTCCTTTTGGAGCCAAAGAAGCAGGGGAGGGGCTTACAAATCCCACAGCAGGAGCATTGGGGAATGCCGTGTTCCAGGCGACCGGTGCCAGTATTAAGGAACTTCCCATCACACCGGAGAAAGTTCTCAATGCCCTCAGAGAGAAAGATAAAACAAAAAAATGAAAAATAGAAGAGGCAGCCTGGATTATTCACGAGTTGAATGGTAGGTCGGATCAGCGCCCAAAGAGAAAAAATATCGATTATAAAATGAAGTCTATGAAAAGGGGATGGTCAGGTTTTTTATAGGATGAATAAAGTGAATTATTGATATTGTTTTTGTTGTAACAAGTATCGACATTTTAGATGAATGATTCAGGAAAAATTAAGGAGTGAACAAAGTGCCCTATAAATGTCCGACATGCGGAAAGATGTGGCCCGATACTTTAGAGCTGGCGCGCCATATATTTGGAACCGGAGATCAAGCCCACAAAGATTGGGTGAATTCCAAAGGTTATAACTTCATTGAGCTCTTACTCATCCAAACCATGGAACCTGGAAACAAAGGCTATAAAACTCTGGCAGACCTGCTGGAAAAGGAAGCGGAAAAAGTCGATTAGAAATTTCCGGTCCGATGGTAAAAAGCCGGTTGAGGTCTTGATAATCTTGTATGAAAAGTGAGTAGGGATTTTTTGGACTTTATAGAAAGACGGAGGACATTGTGATTATCGAAGGAACGTTTACGGTGAAGGCTCCAATACAGGACCTGTGGGATACGCTGATGGAGCCGGAAACTCTGCGTGAATGTGTGCCTGGCGCAGAGAAGATCGAACTCATCGACGCCAATACGTATGACTGCGTGGTCAAACAGAAGGTGGGCCCGATCAAGGTCCGGTTCAAATTCAAGAATAAACTTGTGAATATCCAACCTCCCACACATGTGGAGATGGAAGGGGAGGGAGAGGACATCGGCAAAGCCGGGCGATTCACCCAGAGGACCCGTATAGATCTCATAGAAAAAGAAGGCGGCGAAGTGGAGATCGCCTATTCCTGCAATGCCAACATCGTTGGAAAACTGGCCATTTTCGGCGATAGGATCATGAGGGCCAAAGCAAAAACAGTCGAGGCAGAGTTCAGAGAGGCTCTAAGTCAGAAACTCAATGCCCTGTCGAGCGGTTGATGTTTTGCGAGGAAGACGCTAAGGCCTCGCACTCCCTGGCTGTCTGTTTTTCCCTCAGTACGATTGAAATAATTTTATGAATTCTGTATTCTGACTTCTGAATTTGAACACATAAGGAGGAGCTATGGGAATAGACTGGCTGAAAAAAGACAACGAAATCAAAGACCATTTATTGTGGCATGACGAACATTGGGGCACAGAGCCACCCTGCACGATGTATGAGAAGAAGCCTGTTCTTGATGCGAAGGGCGGTGCTGTTGATGGCCTTTACACTGCCTGGGTCACCCTCAATAATCCGGAACAGTACAACTCTTACAGCACAGAAATGGTGAAAGGTGTTATCGCAGGATTCCAGAACGCATCCCTGGACCGGAGTGTTGTTGCTGTCGTTTTTACCGCTGTGGGCGACCGGGCGTTCTGTACGGGCGGGAACACCAAAGAGTATGCGGAGTATTACTCCGGAAGGCCCAACGAGTACGGAGAATATATGGATCTTTTCAACGGAATGGTGGATTCCATCTTGATGTGCAAAAAACCTACAATATGCCGGGTGAATGGGATGCGGGTGGCTGGAGGACAGGAGATCGGCATGGCCTGTGATATCGCGGTTTCTGCAGATACCGCGATCTTCGGCCAGGCGGGGCCGCGGCATGGATCGGCTCCCGATGGGGGGTCTTCGGATTTCCTTCCCTGGTTTTTAAGCATCGAGGATGCCATTTGGAATTGTGTCTCCTGTGAGTTGTGGAGCGCCTACAAGATGAAGAGGCTGGGTTTGATCACCAAGGTCACCCCGGTCATTAAAGAGAAGGATCAATTCATCCGGAACCCTGCAGTGATTGTCGATAAATACATCGACGACGGTGAGATTGTCTACGGGGAGTTTGTCAGGGGCGAAGAGGGGAAGAAGGCGAGGGAGTTCCTCAAGGCTGCAACCATCGATTTTGAGCTGTTGGATAAAGCCGTCAACGAAATCGTCTGGAAATTCACCAACCTGTTTCCCGGATGTCTTATCAAATCTCTAGACAGTGTGCGAGCCAAGAAGAAATTTTTCTGGGATATGGCGAAGAACTACAATCGTCACTGGTTGGCTGTTAATATGGCCACGGAAGCTTTTCTGGGATTCAACGCCTTTAATATGAAAAAAGCAACGGGCAAAGATGTGATCGACTTCGTGAAGTACAGGCAGTTGATCGCTGAGGGCAAAACCATTGATGATGCTTTTATGGAAGCCGTTCTGCCAAAACCGACCGAGTAGGCATAAAACACAATCGAAAAGCCAAGTTTTTTAGTGAATAGAGAGTCGCGTATGGTGCATGGTGTTGTCCCGTTTTTGAGCATTCCGTTTTTTTGTCAACAAAGATTTTGGATGGCACCACCATGAAACACCCAGATTTTAGGAGGAAACGATGGATTTAGAGGGAAAGGTTGCCCTGGTCAGCGGTGGAAGCATGGGCATCGGCACATCCATTTGTCTGGATTTAGCCCGGAATGGGGCAGATGTGGCCTTGACGTACCGCAAACATGGCGATGAGGCCGAAGCTATTGCCGAACAGATCAGAGGCATGGGCCGGAAGGCGGTGGCATACAAAGTGGATGTCTCTGATTTTGAGGCCGCTCAGAAGCTGGTGAGTGATGTGATCGATGAATTCGGACATCTGGATATCCTTGTGAACAATGCAGGTATGAACTGGGATGGTGTCATCTGGAAGATGACTGAAGAGCAGTGGGATACGGTGATGAGCGTTGACCTGAAAGGGACCTTCAATTTTATAAGGGCGGTTTCTCCCGTTTTTAGGGAGATGAAATCGGGAAAAATTGTGAATATCACTTCTATTAACGGAATGAGAGGAAGGTTTGGACAGTCCAATTATGCAGCTGCTAAAGCAGGAGCCATCGCTTTAACCAAAACTGTAGCCAAAGAACTGGGGCGATCAAGAGTGAACGTCAATGCCGTGGCTCCCGGCCTGATAGAAACGGATATGATTGCCAGTATGCCAGAAGATTTTAAGGATAGGTCAAAGGCAGAGACCGTTTTTAATGCTTTGGGAAAGCCCGAGGATGTGGCCTATTTGGTAACTTTCCTCTGTAGCGAAAAATCCCGTCACATCACCGGTGAGGTCATCAAGGTGGACGGCGGACAGTACATCTAAGGAGAAGATTCTATGAGTAAAGTAGGGATCATCGGAGTGGGGCAGAGCGGTTTTATCAGAGGATACCCTGGTTCGATAAGAGAATTGGCCTTCGAAGGATTCAAGGAGGCCATGGAAGATGCGCAGATCTCTGTGGCTGATATCGACGCATCCATAATCTGTTCTGCACCGGAGTACGACAAACAACGCTCGCCCTCGGGTGTGTTTGCCGAATATCTCGGTCTCATCCCCCAGCCCACCTTCTATCTGGAGAGCTTGTGCTCATCGACCAGCATGGGGTTGCGGATGGCCTATTCCCTGGTCAAATCCGGGCTTCATGATGTGGTGGCTGTACTCGGATTCCAGAAGATGTCCGAGATCTCTTCAGCAGAGTCTCAAGAGAGGATGGGCCGGGGAGCGGACATCCAGTGGGAGAGTCCATTCGGCACGATGATGCCCGCGTATTACGCCATGTTTGCCCAGGCCCACATGGAAAAATATGGGACGACCCTCGAGGACCTGGCTCTGGTCCGTGTGAAATCCGCCACATACGGTCAGGTGAATGACAAAGCCCTGTTCCGCAAGCCGGTGGCTGCAGAGATGTTCACAGACCCGGAGCATTTCATGTCCGGTCCTGTTTCAAGCCCACTCCGCGTTGGCGATTGCTGTGCCAACGCTGATGGAAGTTCGTGCCTCATAGTGGCCAGTGAGGCAAAAGCTAAAGCGTTCAGCAAGAAGCCTGTTTGGATCTTAGGTCTGGGTGCTGCTTCAGCCAGTGTCAATATGTCCGGAAGAGACCAGTTCACTGGATTGGCTGTGGCACAACAGGCCTCAGAACAGGCTTACAAAATGGCGGGTGTGACGCCCAAAGACATCGATGTGGCCGAAGTTCATGATTGTTTCACGATATCGGAAATTTTGGCATATGAGGATCTCGGTTTTGCCGAATCCGGTGAAGGTAAAGACTTGATAAGAAGCAAGGAAACATACAAAGAGGGCCGTATTCCTGTCAACGTGGACGGCGGTTTGCTCTCCAAAGGCCATCCGATCGGCGCCACAGGAGGATCGCAGATCCGGACGATCGTCCTGGAGCTTAGGGGGAAGGCCGGCGAGATGCAGGTCAAGGATCCAGAGATTGGCCTGGTTCACAACATCGGCGGTGTGGGCCTTTACGGTGTTGTCACAATCCTGGGGAGGTAAACCAATGAGTGAGACAAAGAAAAAAGAGATCGATGATAGGTTCAAAAAGTTCGGAACCGTGAGCTACACTTCTGTCACGAAAGTCAATGATTTCATCACCTACCTAGAAGAAGGGAAGGTGATGGGAACCCGCTGTTCGGATTGTGGCTTGATGTTTTTCCCTCCAAGGGCTCAATGCTACAAGTGTCTTTCCAGCAATATGGAATGGTTTGAGGTTGCTGGAACGGGTAAGCTCATCACGTACAGCAAATTGAAATATGCCCCCATCGGGTTCGACAACGATCTCCCTTATTATATTGCTGTTTTAGATTATGGGGACTATAAAGTCTTCGGCAGGATCGCCGGGGATTTGCCGGAAGAAGAGCTCGAATTGGGTATGGCTATGAAAACCATGGCAAACACGCTACCCAACGGGCAGTTAAATTATCTATTTGAAAAAGCCTAAAAGCTTCGATAAAAAAAAGCGGGTTGGATTTCCGCTAATAGAGCGATTATCCAACCCGCGGCTTGAAATCCTGAACCTAAGGTCAATAACCTGATTGATCGGAGCGTTGATCATAATCAGCTGTTGAGGATAGCCTCCACTTCTTCTTTATCAACGTCCGTGATATAGGGGATTCCGCTGATTCGAGTAGCATCCTGAGTTAAAGATGCGATATCATCTCGTGTGATGTACTCCAACGCGAATTTCCTGTTTCCTGCCATGAGCTGGCGCAGTCCTTGGTTAAGCCGTTTGAAATAACTGTAAACGCCGAGGGCGCCTGTCGGAAGTTCGTCAAATTTTTCTCCATATTTGTTCTTTAGCTCGGAAGCCGTGACAAAGATCTCTTCGACCTTGTTTCCAAAGCGTTCCACATAGACAGGAATCTGATCCTCTTTAATTCTCTTGCCAATGGTTTTTCCAACCATAGCCGCAGCAAGGGGAGACCGTGCCATACCGACGGCCTTGAAATAAGGAGATCCTAGTGCGAGAGCTTTGTATATCTGGTCTTCGAAGGTTATGCCTCCGGCAGCGCAGACATCGGGAATGAACTCTCCCTTTTCATCAAGCTTGCGGAGATATTCATAGAGCAGGGACCATAACTCAACGCTTGGGATTCCCCATTCGTTCATCATCCGCCACGGGCTCATTCCTGTTCCTCCGCCAGCTCCGTCAACAGTCAGCAGGTCAAGCTTGGCCTTTGAGGCATATTTCACGGCACGGGCAAGGTCTACGGGCCTGTAGGCACCCGTCTTCAGAAAGACATACTTGGCTCCCGCTTTCCTGAGCTCTTCCACTCTGCCCATGAACGACTCTTCTTCGACCATGCCCAGTCTTGAATGTCTTTCGAATTCTTTAAAGCTGCCATGTTCGAATGCTTTGATAACATTTGGATCTTCTGGATTGGGAAGTACGATATAGCCACGTTTGTAGAGCTCCTGGGCTTTTTTGAGGTTTTTGATCTTAACTTCTCCTCCGATGTCCTTGGCGCCCTGCCCCCACTTAAGCTCAACGGCTTCAACTCCTAATTTTTCGATGACATACTCCTGCACGCCCAGCCGCGTGTCTTCTACATTAGCCTGAACAGCAATAGTCCCATATCCATCCTGCCAATCTTGAAAGAGCTTGACACGTCTTTCCATGTCGGGAGAACGGAAGATTCGTCCGTTTTTGATTTCAGATTCTTCGTCCATGGCGCAAACGTTCTCTCCGATGGTGGAGATGACACCCGAGATGGCAGCGCCGATTGCCAGACCTTCCCAGTTCTGCTTGGCCACGTTGGTGGAGCCCATTCCGGGGATAACAAAGGGAACTTTCAACTTGATGCTCTTGTCGACGCCGAGAGCGGTTTCCACATTCACCTTTTCGAAAGTGGCCACGTCGGAATCCGCAGCAACGCCAACTGCCCCTGCAGCTGTTCCTAAGATCGTGAAATGGGACAGATCGACAGGATATTCTTTTTCGGATGCAGCGGTTATGATCCCGAATGGCTGAGGATAAAGAACTTCAGGTCCGCGATAGGCAGATTTGCCGATCTCGCACATCCCGATACAGCCATCCACGCAGGTCACGCACATCCCGCTGAAAGGGCTGACTGAACCTTCTGTTCTGTTTTTGGTTAGAGTAGCAGCACTTCTGTTGAGTTTTGTATAAGACATTAAAATAACCTCCTTATGGACACATTTGGTTTTGTATGAAAATAAGTAAGATCATCCTGTTTTCTTACTTTCATCGGTTTATTTTGATCCTGCTTCCTGCTCAGTGGATTCCTCCTCAGAGGGCCTGACACATGTGCCACATCGGCCAACATCATACATCCAGCATGTTGCTTCATCATAAACGTCCACACAGGTGGGTTCCAGCTGCAGGCAGGCGTTGCAAACGGGGTCCTCGGCGTTAGGGCCTTGACATCTGGCCTGACACGCCGGGCAGATATACATGCACCCGCCGCATTCCCGGCAGACTTTGGATTTGGCATCAAAAGGCGTTGAGATCTTGCGTTTGTAGCCGCGATTTTGGAAACCGATGGCCTTTCCGTCCATCTGTTCGGCACACATCCGGACACACAGTCCGCAGAGGATGCATTCCTCGTTGCGGACGTCGAAACGCATCTGTGTGACGTTAAATTTTGAAGCCAGGTCCTGGATCACCTTCGAGCCTGGAGCGACAGACAGCATCAGCTCGATCATCATTTTTCGAGCTTTGATGGCTCTTTTGGTATCGGTATGGACATTGAGACCCTCTTCACAAGGATAGGTGCAGGAACTGACGAGCCTTGTGTTTGGAGCATGCCCGACCTCGACCAAACACAGACGACAGCCACCGAAATTGCTGAGACCGGGGTTGTAGCAAAGCGTCGGAATCTCGAGGCCATAAAATTCACAGGCATCGCGAATGGTCCAGCCCTCTTCGGCTTGAACCTCCAAGTTGTTTATGAACATTTTGATCATAGTTCCCTCACTCCACTTTGATGGCATCGAAGTTACAGGCCTCAAAACAGGCCCCACACTTGATGCATTTCTCTTTATTGATGATATGGACCTCTTTCAGCTCACCGCTGACTGCATCGCTCGGACAGACTTTCTTGCAGGCCAGACACCCCGTGCAGTTTTCGGGGATGACGCTGTATGTGATGAGCTCTTTACACACACCCGCTGGACATTTTTTGTCACGGATATGGCTGATGTATTCATCCCTGAAGTAACGCAGTGTGGACAGGACCGGATTGGCCGCAGTCTGACCCAGTCCGCACAGGGATGCATCTTTCACAGCTTCCGCCAGTTCTTCGAGAAGGTCTAAGTCAGCCATCTTTCCGCGACCCCCACTGATTTTGTTGACGATCTCCCACATTCTCTGCGTACCTTCCCGGCAAGATATGCACTTGCCGCAGCTTTCATCACGGAGGAAATTCAAAAAATATTTGGCGACATCCACCATACAGGTATTTTCGTCCATGACGATCATGCCGCCAGAGCCCATGATAGAACCAGCCTGAGTAAGGCTCTCATAGTCGATGGGCAGATCAAGCTTCTCTTTGGGGAGGCATCCTCCGCTGGGTCCGCCGGTCTGGACGGCTTTAAAGTCTTTCCCCTCTGGAATGCCGCCTCCTATGTCAAAGATCACTTCCCGCAAAGTGATCCCCATCGGGACTTCGACGAGTCCGGTGTTGTTGATCTTGCCCACAAGAGAAAAGATCTTTGTTCCCTTGCTGCCGTTGGTCCCGATTTTTGAGTACCAATCAGCTCCTCTATTGATGATGAGGGGAACATTGCCCCATGTCTCCACATTGTTGATGTTCGTGGGCTTTTTCCACAATCCTTTTACTGCAGGAAAGGGCGGACGTTGACGGGGAATACCCACACCCCCCTCGATCGAAGCGATCATGGCTGTTTCCTCTCCGCAGACAAAAGCGCCAGCTCCTCTGGAAATCCGGACCTTGAAGTTGAATCCAGACCCCAGGATGTTCTCACCCAGGAGACCGTGAGCTTCTGCCTCTTGGATGGCAACATTGATGTGCTTGAGCGCTACGGGGTACTCGTCTCGGATGTAGATGTATCCTTCGTCAGCTCCGATGGCATAGGCTCCGATCATCATTCCTTCCAGAACCCGATGGGGATTTCCCTCCATCAGGCTTCGGTCCATATAAGCGCCCGGGTCTCCTTCATCCGCATTGCAGATGATGTATTTTTTATCACCCTTCGCCTTCCTGGAAAAGGCCCATTTATTCCCTGTGAGGAAGCCTGCCCCGCCTCTGCCGCGAAGTCCGGATCTTTTGACTTCGTCGATCACTTCTTCCGGAGACATCTCTTGAAGTGTTTTTACGAGAGCGCTATATCCTCCCACAGCAAAATAATCATCGATGTTGAGGGGTTCGATGTATTCGTTATCCCCGAGCACGTTCCTCATCTGCTTTTTATAGAATCCGATCTCCGGGCCAGTCGATTTGAGTTCTCCTGTGTCGTGTTCTTTGTAGAGCAGCCTATCGATGACCGTATCATTGATCACAGTTTGCTGAATAATGTCCTCTGCATCCTTGGGCTGAACATTCTGATAAAACAAATTGTTCGGGTGGATGATGATGTTCGGCTCAGCCTCACAGAAACCATGGCAGCCGGTGACCTTTACGATGACCCTGTCTTCCAGTTTTTTATCCTTAATCGTTCTCTCCAGGGCTTCGACGACCTTCAGGGAACCCCGGGCTTGACCGCACGTCCCGGCAGAGACTGTAAGGACGGTGTGCTTCTCTTTTTCTTTTCTTAAGGACTCTTGTTTTATTTTTTGTTTCAGATCTTCGAAAGATTTCAATTTTATATCAGTCATTGATCTTCTCTTTTTTTTCAAGCATCTTCACGATCTTTCCCGCATTTCGTATGCTGGTCTGGGCGTGGTATTCACCGTCGACCACGACCACCGGACCTATGGCGCAACACCCGAGGCAGGCGACGGAGTCCAAACTGTATTTGCCGTCCTCCCGTGTGTGGCCTGTTTGGATTTTGAGGTTCCGCTCGAACTCTTCAAGAATTTTCGGGGCACCTCTTACATGACAAGCTGTCCCCATACAAACAGTGATTTGATGTTCGCCCTTTGGTTCCAGGCTGAATGCATTGTAGAACGATGCCACGGAGATGATGTCTATCAGGGGAACATCCAAGGCCTGAGAGACCATGTTGAGAGCTACGGGTGGAAGGTAATTGTATTTGGACTGGAAATCTTGAAGGATGGGGATCAGAGATCGTTTTTCCTGGGGATGTTTTAGGATGATATCTTCGAATTCTGTTTGATCATGAAGCATGATGATCTCCAAATTTATAATTTCAATGTATTTCGAGTTCCCATAGAAATTTTCGGGCTAAGGGTTACATTCCCTTTAGAGCAGAAAGCTTGTGGATTTAGCGAATTATGATTGCTCCTTTGGAGAATTTATTAATCGATTCAGTTATTATTATAAAGTAAAAATATGACCTTGATTTATAGCAGATGCGTTGTCACTCTGTCAAGGAATAACACAAGAAAAAAATAATTCTGCAACTTTAGGCAAAAAGCTGAAATCGCTCCTAAATTGTATGCTCTTTTTATTGAGAAGTTTCGTATTCAAGGGATTTTGCTTTATTATTGCTAGTTATTTTTGGATTTTTTAACAAGAGAGAGAATGCATTCCCATTTGCGTTGGTACCAATTTTTTAAATCAAAAAAAACGGGACAGACAGAGTATCCATCTGTCCCGAAGCGAATCGCAACTTTTCATTCGAACAGCTGGTCGGACTTTTCAGTTTGAACAGCTCTAAAGATTCGAGTGGAGCTTTGTATGCGTACCGATGTTAAACCAGGCCCTGATCCAACATCGCGTCTGCAACCTTGAGAAAGCCGCCGATGTTGGCTCCATTGACATAATTGCCGGGAGTTCCATAAGTTTCAGCCGCTTCCACACAAGTTTTATGGATGCTCTTCATGATCCCGTGAAGCCGCTCATCCACTTCTTCTCTGGTCCAGTTGAGACGGAGGCTGTTCTGGGACATCTCGAGACCTGACACAGCGACTCCCCCCGCATTTGCGGCTTTTCCCGGTCCGTAAAGGATTTTTGCATCAATGAACAGGTTAACGCCCTCCGGTGTGGTGGGCATGTTGGCGCCTTCGGATACGACATAGACGCCATTATCGAGGAGATTCTGAGCGTCCTTGGCATTGATCTCGTTCTGAGTGGCGCTGGGAAATGCACAGTCTGCTTTGTGATTCCACAGGGGGTTGTGATCCAGACTGGGATCAAAAGGTGTATAAGTGACACCCTTGTACTTTTCGGCGTATTCTTTGATTCTTCCCCTGCGAACATTCTTCAAATCCATGACGTAGGTCAATTTATCAGCATGAATTCCCTCAGGATCAAAGACATATCCGCTCGAATCGGACAGAGTGACGCATTTGCCTCCGAACTGATTGAGTTTTTCCACGGTATACTGAGCGACATTTCCGCTACCCGAAACGAGGCATGTCTTTCCTTCGAGTGTTTCTGACCTCGTTCCGAGCATCTCAGATGCAAAATAGACAGCACCATATCCAGTGGCTTCTGGACGGATCAATGAGCCGCCCCAGTTCAATCCTTTGCCCGTCAAGACACCCGTGAATTCGTTTCTCAATTTTCTGTACTGGCCGAACAAGAAACCGATCTCCCGACCTCCGACACCGATGTCTCCTGCGGGAACATCTGTATCCGGCCCGATATGCCTGAAGAGTTCACTCATAAAGGCTTGACAGAACCGCATCACTTCATTGTCACTCTTCCCCTTAGGATCGAAGTCGGCGCCGCCTTTTCCTCCTCCCATGGGAAGAGTTGTCAGGCTGTTCTTGAAAACCTGCTCGAAGGCCAGAAACTTGAGGATACCTAGATTCACCGTGGGGTGGAAGCGCAATCCCCCTTTGTACGGGCCGATAGCACTGTTCATTTCAATCCTGAATCCGCGGTTGACATGCACTCCTCCATTGTCATCCATCCAGGGTACCCGAAAGATGATGAGCCTTTCGGGCTCAATGATCCTTTCGAGTATTTTCGCTTTACGATATTCTGGATGACGTTCCATAACTAATGCGAGGGATTCAACTACTTCTTCGACCGCTTGGAGGAACTCTGGTTGGTCAGGATTTTTAGCTTTGACATTAGACATTAAATCAGATACATAATCAGGCATAAATACACTCCTTCACCGAATAAATTTCCTGCCCTCACAATAAATATCTATTCTCTATATGATGGCATGGATTATTAAAATAGAGCTTTTTATATCAGAACTTAATGAACTCTGTCAAGTATTCTAACAGCCGAACAGTGTCTTGTTAAATTTGGCCAAGAAGCTGTTATCTCTCCTGTGTATAACTTCTTTGTTCTTGGGGATTACTTATACTTAAGATTTCCGTTTAGCGTGATTGCTGCTTTCGTAAATAGGGATCCACTTCTCCACGGCGTTAGAGAGTGACTTTATAAGGGCAGATCCAGTTCCGTGAATAGGGCGTAACTCCTCTGCAAGCTCGGAATATCCCTTGCGATCCAACCAGGACGAAAAGACATCCTTATCAGAAAGTTTCTGTATTTCACTCTGCTCGGCAATTTCAAAAAGATGCCGGAGTTCCTTTAGATTCCTGGCCTTTATGTTATTGATGATCAGCGGCGTTGAATTCATCCGCAAGACCTCTCTCAGTAAGTGCCTTTTGAGTAAGGTGATCATTCTTCGTCCTTGAACCCGCATGGGTCTGAGGACATCCCCCAGCTCCCTGAAACTGTGCATATAGAGCCATGTGGAGATACTATCCTTTTGACCGAAGACTTCCAGTATCTCTCTAAGGTTTTTTGCCTGCGGTGTATTTTTGTCAGCCTCCTCCAAGACATTGATCATCTCCTGTATATTTTTAATCCTGTAAAACACGTTTCCATCTTGGCTTTGAATGAGAAAATCCCCGATTCCCGTATAATCTCGGATATGTTCTCTGAGCGTTATGAGGCTTCCAGGATCACCTTTTGGGAGGATAAAAGCGGAGTCTTTGAAGGCATCCGCTTCCTTAGTTTTGGAGGCGATGATGATGGGGATTCTTGGATAATATTTTTGGATAAGTTTAATAAGATCTTTTCCTGCATCGCTATTAACGTTGCTCCCTTTTGGAAAAAAAATGTCTGTTATGAGACAAACAACATCATCCCCGTGGCCAAATGACTTGTATTGAGTGTCATCGATTTCGGATTCTTTCTCTACACCGAATATGAACTTCAAGGATTCCTCATAGGTTCGAACGATCATGACGTCGGCTCTCTGACCGATGATGCTGTAGAGGATGGGAAAAAACTGCGAGAACCACCTTGGCTCGTCATCCACGATGAGGAAAATATAGCGCCTAACTTTTGAGTACTTAGTGATGTTTAGAAGGTCTTCAGCTGATCTCACGATAGATTGAATGACTTTCTTTGGAGCACAATCCGTTTTGTTGAAAGCGAATACCAAGTCCGCTTTAGTTGTATAGGGGTGTTTTTCTGAAGCTATGGATGGGGGAGCGCAATGGACAAGCTCATTTGCCGAGAGGAGAGCGATGATGACATCCTCGTTTTTTTGTTTGATATTCTCTGTGCGGACCAGGTTCAAGGCCACATCATCCAATATCAGGACCGTCGCTCCCTCAGATTTGTACCCTCCCACTGAGATGGGATCATAGAGCACCTCGACTTTTATCCAGGGCATGTTCTTTTCGATCACACTTTTCGTTTCGCGTATTTGTTCATCAGCAGAAAAGATGACGACATTCTGAATCTTTACGGGATTGATGATCCTGGGTGTGAACACATGCTCCTTGTTCTGTTTCTCAATTGTCGAACCTTTAGAAGGCATGGATTTTTTCCTCTCTATACAGCAACGATGCACCGCTGTTTTTTTGAATCTGCATAGATGGTAACACTTTTAGGAAATGTCAAAATGGATATGGCATCACTTTCTTTAGATCTGCTGAATAGCCAAGGATCGATCATGTCTTTTGTGGGCGCAATGTATCCGTAGATAACATTGTTACCGATCAAATTAGTTAAAAAATGTGTCCCCTGAGTTCCATAAATTCTGGTCTGGAGTCTTTTCTGTTCTTCGTCATAACCCCCTTGCAACATATAGAGAAAATGACTGCCGTAGACACCTCCGCTCAGACTGCTGTCGTCGGGGAGAGGTTCTGACCGGCCTGCAATGTCCACTCCATATTCAAATATAGCTGCAGCTCGATTGACATCCCTGTAGTCCACCTGAATACCCCAATCTCTGTTCGTACTTCCCAATCGGCCGGGCACAATCATGACATAGTGTTTGTTTTGCTCATGCATCAATGTGTTGAATTCGATAATTTTTTTTCTAACTTCATCATGCATATTTTTAGTATAGATGAACGGCGAGACAACGAGAGCCTGCTGGATGTCTTTTTTTATTCCGTGGCCTTGAAGGCTGCTGATGGACAAATATGTTTGGCTCACGCGCTCTGGGATTTGGATGGCCTCAAAGCGCATCGGAGGCAATTGGGTGAGCTGAACAACATGGAACTGACCGACCTCTTTATCCTTTCTTTGAAAATCGATATTAAACACGAATTCTATCTGGAATTGGGAGGAGATTCTTGCTGAGATCATTTCCATGATTTCTCTCAAGCCGGTCTGGAAACCGAAATGATTATTTTGGACCAATTCCTCGATTGTGATCAAATTGTTTTGAATACCGAGTTTCTTTATTTTATGGTAGTTGGCAAACCGGACATGGAGTGTTTTCATGGTTTCCAGTTCGTCGCCTACGAGACTTTTGTTTTTTGTCATATCCAAAGCATAGAAGTATTGTTGCCCCTGTCCCACACTCAAGTATTTCAATGGGATCGGATTTTTAATCGTAACCACAGAAATGACTGGAAAATCATCGAGGACTGTGGCATATCCATGCCCAAAAGCGATACGTGCAAAACCCTCGCTGGGATCCTGGGTTTTTAAGGCATAAGGAAAAAATGAATTGGCAACGCCCGAAATGTATGGGTAATAAAACGGTCCTGCAAGGGTGTCGTCATAGAGTCCGGGTATAGGATTGATGACGATGGCCATTTTCTCTCGGCTATCCGGGGGTTGTTTGGCAATAAAGTCTTTGTAAATATAACAAATAGCTTGTGTTAACTGTTTAAGTCGAGTCGAAAAATCAGGGTGATTGTTAGGCAGCATGAAAGACGTGTTCTCTCCTGCGTGGATCGGTCCGATCCCTTTGGAAGATATGCCTGCCTCATCTGTGGCAGATGAGCGGACGCTGATGGGGATATCGCCCAGCTCATTCAAAATCGAAGAGAGGATCTCAAATTTGTTCTTTTCCAGTTTTTCGCCATTCTCCACAAAGCTATCGTAATAGGTTGTCGTGAGAATTTGGGTCCGCAATCTATGGGAATGGGGGATAGGATTCTCGTTGATTTTAACCAACCCGGCGCCCTTTCCTCCAAGGGCCCCTTTGCCGTAGATCTTAATATCTCCGGTTTTTTCAAAAACTTTTTCGCTCATCGAATGATATGGAGGCATATATCCTGAGGGCTTTAATTCTCCCTAATGAGTCAATGACACCCTCCGATGTCGATCAACGCCTCAACTTGATTATATCAAATTTAATGGGGGGCAGAGAATACAAAGTTGCCGCTACAATTTATCAAAGGACGGCATTTAATTCCTTATGTTGCGAGAACTCTTGGGTGTTTTTTGATATAATCATTGCGGTGCTTTTCATTGAGCGTCCTTTTAAGGATCTGTGACTGTAACTTAAGTAAAATGGAATGTCCAATATAACCCTTTAACACGTCCTTACGCCGCGGTAAAGGGATTGGAGAAGTATTGGACAAAGGAAAGAGGCATGAATAAGACATCATTCAATCCATTTGTCATGGCCCAGACCCAGTTTTATAAGGCTGCCGATGTGCTTGAGCTGGATGAGCCAACACGGGATCTCCTGGGCTATCCGCTGAAAGAATACCAATTCAGTATTCCCGTACAGATGGACGATGGGAGAAAAAGTATCTTCCGTGGATTCCGCGTCGTTCATAATGATGCAATGGGGCCAGCCAAAGGAGGTATTCGTTTCCATCCTCAGGAAACTATCGATACTATTCGGGCCCTCGCGATGTGGATGACCTGGAAATGCGCTGTTGTTGATATACCGCTCGGCGGAAGTCACGGGGGAGTAGTTTGTGATCCACACAATCTAAGCATTAGAGAGCAAGAGTCCATTTGTCGAAGTTGGGTGCGGCAAATGTCCAGGAATCTGGGGCCTCAAATCGATATCCCTGAACCGGATATCATGACCAGTGCACAGCATATGCTCTGGATGCTCGATGAATATGAAGTCATCAGGGGAGAAAAACTGCCGGGTTCTATGACTGGGAAGCCTGTGCAGATGGGAGGTTCTCTGGCCAGAATAGAATCGCCAGGATACGGCTTGGTGTTTGCTCTCCGAGAAGCGCTCAGAGAATTGGGAATGAAGCCGGAAGACACAACAGCATCTGTCCAGGGATTCGGGACTGTCGCAAGCAGTGCTATCCAGCTCTTTCAACAAATCGGAGGAAGAGTCGCATGTGTTGCCTCCTGGGATCAAGGCGATCAAACCTCATACTGTTTCAGAAAAGAGGAAGGGGTCGATTTTCAAGCATTGCAAAACATCACGGATGCCTTTGGGGGGATCCATAAAGAGAAAGCGAGTGAGATGGGTTATGAAATTTTGCCCGGTGATGCCTGGCTTGAGCAGGAAGTGGATATCCTGATCCCCGCGGCAGTCGAAAATCAGATAACCGCTGAGAATGTGAATAGGATGAGTGAGAAAGTTAAAATCATTGCAGAGGGAGCCCATGGACCCACAGCTCCAGAGGCGGATGTGGTTATCAAAGATAAAGGCATTTTTCTGATCCCTGATCTGCTGGCAAACGCGGGAGGCGTCATCTGCAGTTATTTCGAACAGGTTCAAAGCAACATGAACTATTACTGGGAAAGGGATGAAGTCCTCGGAAAACTGGATGTCAAGATGACGGCTGCTTTCGAATCCGTTTTGAACATGGCGAAGAAAAAGAACCTGTACATGAGAGATGCGGCGTATTCCATTGCTGTTGTCCGTGTCGCCCAGGCTTGCAAAGACAGAGGATGGGTATGAAATATTTGGGATTATCCAAAAAAATAATGGACGCAGAATTCCCTTATTCAGGGGATAAAAAGTCATTCATTTGAGATGGGATTAGTTCCTTTTGACCGGAAGTTCTTCACCGGCACGGAAAAATTCACCCGAATTGGCGAGGGATCAATTGGGGGAAAGGCCCAGGGTCTGTTCAATATCAGAGGTGAGATTGAAAAGGTCGGCAATCAGTCCAGACCAGAAATCGAAACCGACATCCCCACGCTGACGGTTATTGCAACAGACTATTTTGACCTTTTCATGGAACAGAATGACCTGTATGAATTGGCCTTATCAGAAATGCGTGACGACCAGTTAGCGCGGGCGTTTCAGAAGGCTGATCTACCGGCCCAGCTCGTCGGTGACCTGCGGGCGCTCATCTCCCAAGTTCATACTCCTTTGGCTATCAGGTCTTCAAGCATGCTCGAGGATGCCATGTTCGAGCCTTTTGCAAGCGTGTACAAGACGAAGATGATCCCCAATAACCATCTGGATACAGATACCCGCTTTAAAAAACTTGTGGAGGCCATCAAGTATATTTATGCATCGACTTTTTTCAGGGACGCCAAAAAATATATCCAGATCACAAAACACTCAACCGCAGATGAAAAAATGGCTGTTATCATTCAAGAAGTTGTCGGGAAACGTCACAAAGACCGCTTTTATCCGCACATCTCCGGTGTTGCGCGTTCCCACAACTTCTATCCGACTGGACTTGCTAAACCCGAAGATGGCGTGGTTGATTTGGCTCTTGGACTGGGGAAAATGGTTGTGGATGAAGGAGTCGCTTGGACCTACTCCCCCGAGTACCCCCAGGCAAATCCTCCATACAATTCTATAGGGGAGCTTCTCAAGCTGAGCCAGTCTGAATTTTGGGGCATATACATGGGTGAGCCCTTCATGTACGATCCCATCAAAGAAGTAGAATTCATGCGCAAATATGACCTCCAAGTTGCCGAGGAGGATGGAAGCTTGGCACACATTGCCTCAACATATAAGCCGCAGGATGATAAGATCGTGATCGGGATTTGGGAGAGGGGACCCAGGCTTTTGGACTTTGCACCCATACTTAAACTGAATGATATCCCTCTCAACACTTTGATCAAAACGCTGCTCGAGAGTTGTGAGGATGCGCTTGACTGTCTGGTGGAGGTCGAGTTCGCGGTGACTCTGGATCAGCGCCGCGGAACGCCAGCGCGATTTGGATTCTTACAAGTGAGACCCATGGTTGTCTCCACAGATATTATTGAGGTCCGTCCCGAAGAATTGGTGGGCAAAAGTGTGCTTGTTGCGAGTGAATCAGCGCTTGGGAATGGAGCGATCGACACGATTCAAGATGTCATATATGTGAAACCTGAGAAATTTGATGTGAAACACACTCAATCGATTGCCAAAGAGCTCGAACGAATGAACCATCAGCTTGTGGAATCAAAAGATCCGTATGTTCTTATCGGTTTCGGCCGCTGGGGGTCATCCGACCCTTCAGGCGGCATCCCTGTGAATTTTGCTCAAATCTCGGGGGCGAAAGTGATTGTGGAAGCCACTCTCCCCGACATGAATTTTATGCTCAGCCAGGGCTCCCATTTCTTCCATAACATAACCAGTTTTCAGGTCTTCTATATATCTCTGGGGCATTGGGAGAAATATAGGATAGATTGGGAGTGGCTGAACAAACAAAAAATCGTTTCGGACACCGAATTTCTCAGGCATGTTAAACTTTCCTCTCCATTGAGGATTAAAATAGATGGCCAAACGAGCCGAGGAGTCATTCACCATGAGTGAGCCAAAAAAAACCATAGATGACCTTATCTGGGGCCTCCAAGAGAGAGCCAAGGAACTCAATTGTTTGTACAAAATCGAAGAGGTGATGAACAAACCCGATGCGGATATTGAGGAAGTCTGTAAGGGAATCGTCGAAGCTATTCCTCCAGGCTGGCAGTACCCGGATATCTGTGTGGCTAAAGTGACTCTAGAAGCGAATGTTTACAACTCTCCGCATTTTAGAGAAACATCCTGGCTACAGAGAGCGGACATTCAGGTCCAGGATAAAAGAGTGGGTGAAATCAGCGTGTACTATACAGAGGATATGCCAAAGGCGGATGATGGGCCTTTCTTGAAAGAAGAAACAAAGCTCTTGGCTACCATTGTGGACCGATTGAGTCATTTCATTATGTACAATCGAATGAAACAGGTTTTTCACGATTATCAAAGCGCCAGAAAAGACCTTTCTGAGGCGAAAACCGAGGAATGGCAGGTCGCTTTAAACTTTCTCAAACAGACGGAAAAAAATCTGTTCATGAGCATGTGCAGGAGGATGCTGAATTATCTCAGCTGGACCGGTGTCCATGAAGCGGAGCAATTGCTCATGAGCTTGGATCTCGAGATTCGAACTCAAGAGGATAATGTTTTGGATGATGAAAATCGACCTCATCAGGTAAAAAGTGTTGATTTTGACGACTTGCTCTGCGAAAAAATATTCAAGATCGCAGCAAGACACCTCTCCAGTGATCAGATTCTTTCCAACATCCAGAAGTGGATCCAGGAGGATCGGCTGAGTTTTTTGGTTCAGGTAACGAGGCAGAACTCCACATTGGGTGAGGTCATAGATGCCATCCGGCGCTATCATCACCTTGAGCGTGAGGGTGCAGAGCTCCCCGCTGCGAGCAAAAGAGGAGTTCAGGTTTCTCTGATAAGGCGCTTTCTTTCGGACCAAACGGATTTTATCAACACGGCCAAAGATTATATCGATATCGGAGATTTTTATGAAATTATTGATCATATTGTATTTTCTTCTGGAAGCGCTGGCCGATTGGGTGGCAAGAGCACAGGATTGTTTTTGGCCAACCAGATCATAAAAAAAACAAAAGAAACCGCAAGTGATCTTGGTGACATCAAAATACCGAAAACCTGGTATATCGCCTCTGATGTTATATTCAGTTTTCTGAGTCACAATGATCTCAAAGAAGTCAGTGAACAAAAATATAAAGATATCAATCAGATACGTCTAGAATATCCTCATATCGTTCAGACATTCAAAAACTGTTCATTCCCCACAGAGATTGTCCAGGGTTTGTCTATGATTCTGGACGATTTCAAAGAAAGGCCTCTCATCGTCAGGAGTTCCAGCCTTCTCGAGGATAGAGCGGGTGCTTCCTTTTCAGGGAAATACAAAAGCCTTTTTTTGGCAAATCAAGGCAGTAAACAGCAACGATTGGATGCACTGAAGGATGCGATCGCAGAGGTTTACGCCTCTCTTTTTGGGCCGGATCCAATCAGTTACAGAGAAGAGAGGGGATTGCTCGACTTCAGCGAAGAAATGGGAATTATGATCCAGGAAGTTGTCGGTAACAGAGTGGGAGACTATTTCATCCCCAGTTTTGCTGGAGTGGCCTTCAGCAGGAATGAATTTAGATGGTCTCCAAGGATTAGATATGAGGATGGATTGTTGCGCCTCGTGGCAGGCTTGGGAACACGAGCTGTGGATCGTGTGAGCAACGATTATCCTGTTTTGATCGCTCCCGGCCAGGTAGGCCTTCGGGTCAATACGGTTGCGGATGAGATTATCCGTTATTCGCCCAAAAATATCGATGTCGTCAATCTAAAGAGCAACACATTTGAGACCGTCAGCATTGACGATTTATTGAGGGAGAGCGGTGATGAATTACCGCTGGTTGAAAAGATTGTATCTCTCTATGACGGGTTCCACATCCGCAAGCCTTTGGGAAAACATATTGATTTTGAAAATGATAAGCTGATCGTAACTTTTGAAGGGTTGATTACAGATACAGATTTTGTCAGGAAGATACAAAATCTGCTCAGTTTATTCGAAAAGAAACTGGGGACACCGGTGGATATTGAATTTGCTTCAGATGGGAAGGACTTTTACCTTCTCCAGTGCAGAGCTCAAAGCTATTCCAAAGGCTATGCTCCGGCTGCGATCCCGGATGATGTTGATATGGACAGGATTATCTTTTCGGCCAATCGCTATATCTCCAATGGAGAGATCTCTGATGTCTCTCATGTTGTGTATGTAGACCCTCAGGGCTATGATGAGCTGACTGATCAGGCATCTCTCATAGCTGTAGGCCGTGCGGTTGGGAATCTCAATAAGATTCTTCCCAAGAGAAGGTTCATACTTATGGGGCCGGGACGCTGGGGGAGTAGAGGAGACCTCAAACTGGGAGTGAAAGTGACCTACTCGGATATCAGCAACACAGCGGCAATCATCGAAATCGCCAAGAAAAAAGGAAACTATTTGCCCGATCTCTCTTTCGGCACTCACTTTTTTCAAGACTTGGTCGAATCTGAGATTCATTATTTGCCCCTGTATCCCGATGATAAAGATATAATTTTTAATTCCCGGTTTTTTAAGGAATCCAAAAATATTCTGCCTGATGTTCTGCCCGATTTTGCCAATGTTTCGAGTGCAATCAAGGTGATCGATATCAAAAAGGAATCCAATAATCAATTGTTGCGGATTCTTATGAATGCAGAGATAGATAAAGCTCTCGGTTTTTTATCCAGAGAATCAGAAAAAAAACATCTGAGACGCGTTGTCCACGAATATGCTACTAAACAATCCAAGAATTATTGGGCCTGGCGCTTTCATATGGCCGAGCACATTGCTTCTAAACTCGACCCCGACCGTTTCGGAGTGAAAGGATTTTATATTTTTGGGAGCACAAAGAACGCCACAGCCGGACCCAGAAGCGATATTGATATTTTAGTTCATTTTGTCGGCACAAAAGAACAGAAGAATGAACTCACTCTGTGGCTCGAAGCATGGAGTCTGTCCCTGGATGAAATGAATTATCAGAGAACGGGTGAAAGAACAGAGGGGTTGCTGGATATCCATGTGATAACTGATGAGGATATTGCCAATAAGACCTCATATGCTCTTAAGATCGGAGCGATTACTGATGCGGCTAGGCCCTTACCCATGATGAAAAAATCATGATCTGAATTATTCATAAAATCTGCTGTCAAATTTACACTCTAGAGGCACTCAATATCTTATTGGCAACATCTTTTACCCTACAGGCGAGCTGATCTCACCACAAAGCCTTCGTTCTAGCCCGGGCTAGGTTGGGTCGGCTTGAGGGCGTTCACTACATCTTCATAAGCCACTGCCTCGCTTTTGCGACCTTACATGTTAGGGTGGGACGGGTTGGATCGTGAATAATCCGGATTTGGCTATAACAGTTGCCTTGTTGCTTGATCTAGGTCTTCAAGATTAAACCGAACCAAGGCCAATTCCGGACCATCATGCGCTGCTGAAAACGCATGAGTTCTTCCTATTCGATCCTTCCATGCCCCTGTCAGTCTTGCAGCTTCGTGAATGTGCCCATGGAGAGTGAGCAAAGGCTGATGTTCTTTAATAAATCGCTGGATTGCGATACTCCCGACATGCAAGTCCAAAGGAACATGGGCGACCTTTTTCCCGTCCAAAGCTGCCCGATCGAGCTTTGTCTCATAGGGTGGGGCATGAAAGAGGAAAATTGCTTGGCTTAGATCGGCATCTTTCACGAGAAGGTTCAGATCTTTGGATATTGTGGAGTATTTGGCTTCATCCGCCGAAACCCTCACTGAGCGAATTCCCTCCTCAGGGGAGACAGAACCAGGGTCAACAAAACGCGAGACATCATATCGCTCCCAGTCCTTGAGGAGGAATGGAGAAGGGGGGATAAAGGAGTACCCATAAACTGGATGGCTCTGGAATTCTCTCTTTGCATTATGCATATATTCCCAGATTCCCAGTTTTTCTGCTTCGATAAGCTTTGCTTCTTCACTGCGGCTATCATCATTACCTAGAATGAGAAAGATCCTCGGGTAAGTATCTCTGAGCTTCTCTTTCAATATGGCGAATTTTTTCTGGAGAAAATGCTCGATAAAATTTTCGCCATTCTGATCAGAAAAGGTGCGAGTATACAGTCCAGAAGGAAGGATGTCACCGCCCAAAAAAACGGCCTTTGGACTCTCGTTCTGAATTAATGTGAAGAGTTTCTGATACCGATCCATGTATCCATGAAGGTCAGATACAAAGAAACATATTGTCGATTTCATTTTGGTTTAACTCATTATAAATTAGAATCCATTATACAGAAAAGATGACTTGGCTGGAATCTCTATGGTATTGTAAAGACCCTTTAAATGAGATTGTCCATCAGACAATAAAATAGCACATTCCCATTGGTCTTTGTGGGTTGAACCGCTGAGAAAATGATAGCGGGTATGTTGAAATTGAAGCATAATTGATATAGAATAATTTACCACCCAGTAAAGGGTGGGTTTTTTAATTTGAATGGCGTATTTATAAAAACTGCAGATATCCTCATTCCTTTCCAAAGATATCCGCTGAATCATTTTTTAGTTGTAATCTTTTATAGAATATTAGGAGTTCGGAATAATGACTGAGAAACAAAGTCCTTTTATTCAAGTGTATTGTCCCGAATGCCGGGAAATGATTCGTCCTGGAGAATGGGCGTCTTGTCCTTATTTTGAAGGGCAAAAACTGGATATTTCTGACACGGAAGATGCCATGAAACAAATCTTTCGTTGTCATGTGCAATGTGATTGCAAGATTGAATACAGCTATTATGATGGAGCCAAATTGGTCACAAAAGTCGAGGATACGATTGAGGACCAAGAAAGTCTTCGGCGTATCCTTAGTCTTGTATCGAAAAAATCGGGACAAAAGGATGAGAGCAAAGCGAAAAAAGTTCTTCTTATTGATGATGACACAGATTTTTTGGAGATGCACACAGCAGTGCTGACGCACCGAGGGTATGAGGTGATAACGGCTCAGAGCTCGAAAGAGGGCATGGAAAAATTAGAGGAAACAAAGCCTGATATTGTTATACTCGATGTCATGATGGAGCAGTTTGATGCTGGATTCAAGGCGAGTGAAAAAATCAAGCGAAAGTACAATGACCTTCCCGTGATGCTGTTGACATCCATCGGTGCACAAACAGGCCTGGATTTTTCCTCCAACGAGGAAGTATTAAAGATCAGCAAAGCCGATGCTCTTCTTGACAAGCCTGTGAGTCCCAAATTCTTGATCGATGAGATCGAGAGGCTGACCACTCCAGAAAAAGATTAACGGTTATAAGTTTCCATGGACTTCTTAAGCATATCAAGGAAGAAGTGCCGGCGGTGCTACAAGTGTATTCGTGACTGTCCGACAAATGCAATCAAAATCGATAAAGGCGATGTCATCCGTATTGAGAGCCGGTGTGTTCTATGTGGGACATGCTTTAAAAATTGCCCTCATGATGCTGTTATCCCACACACAGGTGTTAACAAAGTCCTCAAGCAGCTGAATCGGGGCGAAAAAGTCGTGGCCTGTCTGGATCCGACATTTCCCGCTGTTCTGGACAGAGGAACTCCAGGCCAGCTGGTCACCGCCCTGAAGAAATTGGGATTTTATGAAGTTTGGGAATCTGCCCTAGGTGGGGACCTTATTACTCAGGAGTACAAAACATGGTTAACACAGAACAGTAACAAGTCCTCTATCTCTTCCTTCTGTCCTTCATTGGTCCTCTATATCGAGAAATTTGCACCACAATTTGTCGAGAATCTCGTTCCTGTTGTCTCTCCGATGGCTGCTACAGGAAAGGCAGTTAGAGCGCTCAAAGGTGAGGATACAAAAGTCGTTTTTGTCGGTTCTTGCATTTCAAGGATTTATGAGCGGATCAGCCTGCACACAAAGGGGTCGGTAGATTGTGTTCTAACCTACCATGACATCAGAGATATTCTTGAGGAAAAGGGCATCGATCGGGAAGAGCAGGAGCCATCGGAATTTGACGGGCCTCAACCTGGACTTGGAAGAATGCTTAGTGTGGCGGGCGGGTTGAGCCAATGCATCGGTTTTGAGCAAAATATCTTGAATCTGGATTATGTTGTTGAAGCCGGTTCTGACAGAGCGATTCGGACTATTCAACAGTTGCAGGACGGTACGATTCGCTCCAATTTTTTTGATTTGCTATTCTGTAAAGGATGCATAGCGGGTCCCATGGTGGATAAGAACATCTCGGGTCCCAGCCGGAAACAGATTGTCGTGGATTTTATCAAATCCCAAAATAAGGTTCTATGGGAAAACCAGAAAGGAATAGCTGACAAGCTGAGAACTCTCCGGCTCGAGAGGGATTTCTCAAGTAAGGATGTGTCTTTGCCAGAGCCGGAGGAAGATGAGATCCAGGCCGTTCTTTCCGAGTTAGGGAAAACGTATCCCCATCGAAATCTGGACTGTGGGGGCTGTGGTTATAACTCATGCCGAGAAAAGGCGGTTGCTGTCGTGCAGGGATTGGCAGAGAAGGAGATGTGCTGGCATTACCTTTTAACTCAGTCCCACCGCCTCTATTCAAAATTGGAAAAATCTCATGAAGAGCTCAAGATTTCTCACGTAGAGCTCGAAAATGCACAGCGTCAGCTGGTACAGTCGGAAAAGATGGCTTCACTGGGGCAGTTAGCGGCAGGTGTTGCTCATGAGTTGAATAATCCTTTGGGGACGATTACTCTTTTTGGCCGGATGCTCCAGAAGGACCTGGCGTCCAATAAGAGTTGGGAGAAAGACATAAGCCTTATTGTTCAAGAGGCAGAAAGAGCGGCAAAGATCGTTAAGGATTTACTCAGCTTTTCGCGAGAGACAAAACTTAAACCAGGGTTGGTGAATATCACCGATATCATCGAAAAGTCTGTGTCTCTTGTGATTAAACGGTCTCTCTTCCAGAATATCAAAGTACAGCGAGACATGGATTCTTCGCTCCCCATGACATTTGCTGACCCGGACCTCCTAAAGCAGGTTTTTCTGAATATCATTCTCAATGGAGCTCAAGCGATGGGGGGCCAGGGCGTTCTAACGATACGAAGCCGCGTGGAGAATGGTGGGAAGAAGTTACACATTCAAATTCAGGATACAGGCACGGGGATTTCCAAAGAACATATGCCCCGACTCTTTGATCCCTTTTTCACGACAAAGGAAAAAGGTACGGGGCTTGGTCTCGCTCTTGTCTATGGGATTATCTCAAAGCATAAGGGGTCGATCCGTGTCGAAAGTGAATTGGGCAAGGGGACCTCGTTCTTTATACATTTGCCTGTTTTGGACAAGGATGAATGGATGAAAGCCGAAAAAGAGATTGTGGACATGAAAAAAATCCCGGGAGGTAGGGAGGATGAAACCCAAGACAAAGATCTTATTGGTGGATGACGATATGGATTTTCTTGAAATGCACAAGGCTGTGCTGAAAAATCATGGCTACGATGTCCTGACAGCAAGCAGCGGTCATGAAGGACTGGAGAAGGTGAGGGCAGAGATGCCTGATTTGATCATCCTGGACTTGATGATGGAAAAATACGATTCGGGATTTTCCTTCAGTAAAGAGATCAAGACCGACCCTCTCTTTAAGAAGATCCCCATTCTGATGGTGACAGCTGTCGCCGAGGCAACGGGGTACCGGTTTTCTCTAAAAGAGGACGGGTACTGGATGAAAACTGATGACCTTCTCGATAAACCCGTTATGCCAGACGTGCTCCTCAACAGGGTCGAAAAACTGCTCACAGAAAGAAAGGAGTAACATTGAAGACCGAAGCACGTATTCTTGTTGTCGATGACGAACAGGGGATTCGAGAGGGCTGCAAAAGAGCTCTTTCTCCGGAGGGCTATGTTGTTGATGGTGCCGAGGACGGGAAAATCGGACTCCAGAAGGTAAAGAAAAATGCCTACGATTTGCTTCTGGTGGACCTGATGATGCCCGGCATCAGCGGTTTAGAGCTGATCGAGAAGATCCATCTCATCGATCCGGAGGTCATCCTTATCGTTATCACAGGATATGCAACCATTGAAACGGCTGTCGAAGCAATGAAAAGAGGCGCATATGATTATTTGCCGAAGCCCTTTTCGCCAGAAGCACTGACAGCAGTTGTCAAGCGAGGGCTGGAGAAAAGGACGCTTCGTCAGGAGGCCAAAAAGCTGTATGAGGAAAGGGATCAGAGACTGCTCGAGCTTGTCAACGAGCGCAGCCGCATTCGCACGATCATTAGTTGTATGGCTGATGGAGTGCTGGTAGCAAACATGGAAGGCCGTTTGGTTCTCTGGAATGCAGCCAGCGTCAAGATGCTCAAATCCAGAGGCTTTGATGTGGCTGGCGAGCCTTTGGAATATTACATAGATAATCAATCAATGGTCGATGCGATCAAGGAGGTTCTTTCGGCTGGAGATGAGAACTTTTTGATGATTAGCCGGGAGATTGAGGTCGAGACTGACCCAAAGACGGTATTAATGGCCAACATCGCACCGATCAGGGGTGAAATGAGAAGTATCCTTGGAGCCGTGTCTGTCCTTAGAGATATCACCAAGCTCAAAGAGATCGATAAGATCAAATCCCAGTTTGTCTCCATGGTTGCCCATGAGCTGCGCGCACCACTCGCGGCGATCAAAGGATGGCTGGAAATAGTGATCACGGGTGAAGGGGATGGCGACGCAGAACAACAGAAGCAGTGGCTCCAGCGGGCCAGTGATCGATCGGACTCTCTCCTGGCATTGGTCAATGACCTTCTTGAGATCAACAGAATGGAAGCGGGTAAGATCGCTCAAAAAATAGAGCCTGTGCAGTTGACAGATCTTATTAAAAAAATAGTCGATTTCTTGAAGCCCGAAGCTGGAAAGAAAGAGATCACCGTGGAAGTGAAATTGCCCGAAAATCTCCCTTTGATCCAGGCTGATCAAAGGGATATGGAAAAGCTCTTCACCAACCTCATCACGAATGCCATCAAATACAATACTGAAAATGGCTCCGTCACAATAGAGGGGAAAGTGGAGGCAAGTTTTGTGTGTTATCGAGTGAAAGATACAGGTATTGGGATCTCTCCAGAGAACTTGACCCATATTTTTGATGATTTTTACCGCGCTGATGATGACAGAATCAAGAAAATAACGGGAACGGGGTTGGGCCTTACAATCGCTAAAAAAATTGTGAACTCTCATCACGGGCATATTGAAGTGGAGAGTAAAGTGGAACAGGGGAGCAATTTTTCTGTTTACTTTCCCTTTTAAAATAGCCAAAAGTAAAAAGTGAAAGCCTTTAAGTAAGGTATAATGAGCCAAAGCTCAGCAAAAAAAATAAGAAGCAAAGCATGAAAAGTGAAAAATAAAAGGTATGTCAAAATGACGGCCATGGATAAATATCAATTGAATGAAATTGTCGAGAAGGAACAGATAGCTCATTCTATCGTGCGCTTTAAAATATTTACACCGATTGTGGCCGATGCCGTGAAGGCAGGACAGTTTGTTGTTGTGCGGACGGATGACTATGCTGAAAGGGTACCCCTGACTGTTGCCGATAGTGATCCGAGAGAACATACGATCACACTGATAGTACAGATTGTGGGAACGGCGACGCGAAAAATGGATGCCCTGGAAGTTGGTGATGTTTTTCTCGATGTCGTCGGGCCGTTGGGAACACCCACCAAAATCGAAAAAGTGGGTACTGTGGTAAGCATCGGCGGTGGTGTTGGCATTGCGCCGGTCTATCCCATCACAAGAGCTTTTAAGGAGGCTGGAAATAAAATCATCTCCATTTTAGGTGCGCGGACGAAGGACATGCTCATCCTGGAAGAAAAAATGAGAGCAATCAGCGATGAACTGCTCATCACGACGGATGACGGGACCGCTGGACATCATGGCTTCGTGACGGATGAGCTTAAGAGGCTCATGGATGAGGGAAAGGAGATCAATCTCGTTGTAGCCATCGGACCTGCAATCATGATGCGAGCTCTGGCAGAGGCAACAAGACCCGGCAAGATAAAGACCATCGTAAGCCTCAATTCACTGATGGTCGATGGCACCGGAATGTGCGGTGGATGCCGGATCCACATCGGAGGGGCGACAAAATTTGTCTGCGTGGATGGGCCGGAATTTGATGGCCATTTGGTTGATTATGATGAGCTCATGAAGAGATCTGAGATGTACGCCCGGGAAGAACATCGAGCCATGTGGGATCATGCGTGTAAACTGCAGGATGCCGAAAAAAACCTGAAAAGAGCCAACAAAAGAGAACCCATGCCCAAGCAGGATCCAAAGCTCAGAATAAAAAATTTTAATGAGGTAGCCCTGGGATACAGCAAAGAACAAGCTTTGCGAGAGGCATCCCGATGCCTCCAGTGCAAGAAGCCTTTCTGTATGGAAGGATGCCCTGTGGATATTGATATTCCCGCATTTATCGGACTGATTAAAGAGGGAGATTTTATCGGAGCCATCCATAAGATCAAGGAAAAGAACAGCCTGCCCGCTGTCTGCGGCCGGGTCTGTCCTCAGGAAGAGCAATGTGAGATCAAGTGTATCCTTGGGAAGAAGAAGGACCCTGTGGCCATCGGCAGGTTGGAGCGGTTTGTGGCTGACTATGAATTTGAACAAGGAGAAGTTCGAGCTCCCAAAAAAGCCAAGCCGACCGGGAAAAAAGTTGCGGTCATCGGCGCGGGCCCTGCAGGATTAACCGTAGCCGGAGAATTGTCAAAGTTGGGGCATGCGGTCACGGTTTTTGAAGCGCTACATTCGCCTGGAGGTGTTCTTGCTTACGGGATTCCCGAGTTTCGTCTTCCTAAGCGGATCGTCCAGCGGGAAAGCGATTACATTGAGAAGTTGGGCGCTGAGATCAAAGTTAGCTATGTGGTTGGCAAAGCAAAGACTATAGGCGGTCTTCTCGAGGATGGATATGATGCGGTTTTTATCGGGACGGGAGCGGGTTTACCATATTTTCTGAATATTCCAGGAGAAAATCTCAACGGTGTTTATTCGGCCAATGAATTTCTGACTCGAGTGAATTTGATGAAGGCCTATCTATTTCCTGAGTACAACACGCCCATCCATCTGGGCAGGAATATTGCTGTCGTCGGTGGGGGTAATGTCGCTATGGATTCTGCGAGAACAGCGCTGCGTCTTGGCGCGGAGAATGTCCACTTGGTCTATCGCCGGTCCCGCGAGGAAATGCCCGCCCGTGATGAGGAAATCGAGAATGCCTTTGAAGAGGGCGTTCAACCGCATCTTCTCACGAATCCTGTTCGCATCCATGGGGATGACAAAGGCTGGGTTCAAAGGATTGAATGCCTAAAGATGAAACTTACTGAGCCTGATGAATCAGGCAGACGAAGACCTGTCCCTATCGAGGGCAGTGAACATATGATAGACGTGGATATGATTGTGGTTGCGATTGGTCAGGGTCCCAATCCACTGTTGACGGCGACCGCGCCAGATTTAGAATTGAACAAATGGGGCAATATTGTGGCGGATGAAGAAACGGGAAAGACCTCGAAAAGGGGCGTCTTTGCAGGAGGGGATATCGTAACAGGTGCAGCAACGGTGATTCTTGCAATGGGTGCAGGAAAAAATGCGGCCAGGGCCATTGACCAATATCTCAAAGATGGGAAGTGGTGACAATCTTATCAATCGGAAAAACATCAACAAGGATTTGGAAATACTGGCTTACAGCTTGATGGGTTTGACATATCCTTGTACTGGCTAATATAATCCGAGCATTAATTAAAGATATCAAAAATCCCATTCTGGGAGAAATAAATGACATTGGATTATGACCCTCTTGCCTCTGTCCAGGCGGCAGGCCCACCCGGTTCTATCTCTTTTATCTATGGTCTCCCTGATCCAAGAACATTCCCTGTGGAGGAGCTGCGACGGTGTTTTAAAAAGGTGTTTCGGGAAAATTCTGAGCTGGCCTTGCAGTACGGGCCAGAGCAGGGTTACGGCCCGCTGATCGATTTCCTTCTTGGGTGGATTAACCGTAAAGAAAAGCTCAGCCTTGAGCGCCCCAATATAATCCTGACAGGCGGCTCCACCCAGGCCCTGGATCATATTTGCACTCTCTGCACTCGGTCTGGCGATTTGGTGCTGGTAGAGGCTCCGACGTACAGAGATTCCCTGCAGCTTTTCCAGAACCACGGATTGCGGATCAAACAAGTTTCCATGGATGAAGACGGGGTGAAAATAGATGAGCTGAATGGCCTTTTGAAGTCACTGGGGAAAAAGGGAGAGGGAGTGAGATTTTTCTATACAATCCCGACATACCAGAATCCGACTGGAGTCACTCTTACGCCACAACGCCGGAAAGAGCTCATCGATGTCTCAGATGAATGGGATCTATTGATCGTTGAAGATGATGTGTATAAAGATATCGATTTCGAAAAGATCGATCTGGCCTCCTTGTGTTCGCTGGACAGAGGGGGTTGCGTTTTGAGCATCGGGAGCTTTTCCAAGATCATGTCCCCCGGGTTAAGGCTCGGATGGCTTGTGGGTCCTGAAAAACATATCTCTTCCTTCATCGACAGCGGATTCCGCCATATGGGAGGCGGCGCCAATCCTATGGTCGCCAATGCTCTCTCAATATACTGTAAAGAGGGATTGTTGGAACCGCATATCGAATGCCTCCGGACGCTCTACAAAAGCAGGAAGGACATCATGCTGGATGCCCTCAGGACTAGCATGCCTAGAGGTGTCCAGTGGACGGAACCCGGCGGAGGATTTTTTATCTGGATTACGCTGCCGAATGGCCTGAGCTCGAAGGATATTGTGAAGGAGGCGAGGAAATCCGGCCTCTGGATCATGGCGGGTGATTCGTTTTTTGCCGAGAGACCCATGGGTCAGCACCTCCGACTTGCCTTTAGCTATGTCGAAAAGGATAAGATCCGAGAGGGCATCAATAAACTCGGCTCCATCCTCACTAAAAAAAGGTGACTGTCACCTTTTTTTGTAGGGTCCGTTCCCAGAACGGACCGAAAAGATGTAGGGTCATCTCCCCGAGCTGACCGAAAAGAAAAACCGGGTGGAGATGCGCTGGTTCGATAGAAATACAAGAGATACATGGAGGACTACCTTGGATGTATCGCTGCCGTGATTTTTGAGGATTCTATGTGCAGATTTTGCTTTTGTATCGGAAATCTATATCTGTTCTTTAGAGAAGTGGACGTAGGTGAAGCATTCGGGAATGTGGGAATCGTATACGCCGTGTTTGTTGAATGCCCATCCTGGCGAGGGCTCGACTTTTACCCCGCCGCATGTTAATGCTTCAAAACGGGAGAAGTCGAACCTCCACGTATCCTCATTCTTGGGTGGTAAACATCGTCCGCCGGCTAAAGTCTTCATCCCCTCCCAAGGAAAAGCCAGCTCTACGGTCCAACCCTTGTCGATGTTTCGGCTATCGTTTATCGTTCCATCAACGTGAACCGCACTTTTCATCCCCGGGAAGTCCCAGTCCATAAAGGCCCATCTCCGTCCTCGAGGATGCTTTTTGTAGCGCATCCCATCCTGGAATCCTCCCAGGACGTCAAGTTTTCGGGAGCGCAAGTCGAATTCTGGAGTATCGAATCGACTTCCTTTTGTGTAGGCATCCTGCCAGATATAGAACACCTCATATATCGTGCCCAGAGCATTGATCTGAAATTCGTAGTAACAGTCTTCCCCACCGATAAAGACTTCCACATCGTTCTCTGTGTAAACAGGGGAGTCCCTCTCGGTCAGTGTGGCCCGGACTTCGGGTTCTTCGATCCAAAAGGCGATGTAGAGGCACCTGTCATCCCAGAGAGCGGCCATTCGTGTGTCCAGAAATCCAGGAACTCCGGTCACTAAATCCACGAATCGTGGGGATTTTGGAGCTTTCAGCCAGCATTCCTTTGTGAGATATCCGTCCACCTCTATCTTTTTATCCGTTCGATGGCACGTGTAATGACCGATGAATTCATCCGCACATCCATAGCTTTTTTTCATTTTATATTCCATATTGAAATCAAAATTCATCCCTACGATAGCACAAAAATGCAAAGAAATATTAATAAAAATGTGGCTTATTTGGTATAATCATTTTAAAGACCTTGCTTATATCCAAGTCCAGATCTTTATGGCTGACAGGAGATACCTAAAAGATAGGAAATATTTTTTATCTGCCTTACGTTGTAAGCCATATTGACGTCTTTCGTTTTATTTGGGCATGGCTTGTTGACGATTCAAGGTCGAGGTTGGAAAATGAAGAAACATCTCCATGAATAAGAAGAAATAATAAATGTCTCTTCGACTGATAGAAATCGTCCTCTCTGAAAGATATAGAAAAGAACTGGTTGAATCCCTAGAAAAGCAAAAAATAATAGATATTTGGCAGGAAACTATTGAAGAAAGCCGTATACATTTAAAAATTCTAATTCCTACCGAATACTCCGAGACAGTTCTGGATTTTTTGGAAAAACGTTTTTCCAATACCGAAGGTTTCAGAATTATCCTTCTCCCTGTAGAGGCATCCATTCCAAGGCCTGAATTAGAAGAAAAGCAAAAAGTATACGGTGAAAAAGAAGACGATTCCCGAAAAAATGTTTCGAAATTTATTAGGATTAGCCGTGAAGAGCTTTATACAGACATTGAAAGGACTGTCAGGATTTCGTGGGTTTATTCAATAATGATCATATTTTCAGCCATTGTGGCATCTATAGGAATACATAGGAACAATGTTGTTTTTATCATAGGAGCCATGATGATCGCTCCTATGCTTGGTCCCAATCTGGCCTTATCTTTTGCAACAACACTCGGGGATATGCGTCTTTCTCGTAAGGCAGGAAATGCAATTGCATTGGGGGTGATCTCAGCTCTACTCCCATCATTTCTAATAGGAATATTTTTTAATGTTGATATTGGTATTCCTGAACTCATATCAAGGACTGAAGTAGGCTTAGGAGATATTGTTCTTGCTTTAATTGCTGGAAGCGCAGCGGCTATTTCCTTTACATCAGAATTGTTTACTGCACTGATAGGAGTTATGGTTGCTGTTGCCCTATTACCCCCTCTTGTTGCACTTGGAATGCTGGCAGGAGCAGGGCATTGGGAGTTGGCTTTAGGGGCATTTCTCTTGTTCGTAGTCAATTTGATATGTGTAAATCTAGCTGGGGTATTGACTTTTATAGTTCAGGGGATCCGCCCTTTAACCTGGTGGGAAACAAAAAGGGCCAGAAAGGCAACTCGGATAGCGATCGCTTTTTGGACCATATTTTTAACAATACTCGTTATAATTCTGGTTCTCTTTTAGGAATACACTGGGCAAATCAAGAAAAATTGTGATAAAGAAGATCAAAAGAGGAGAACAAATAGCCTCATATGTCTCGGGACTTATGTGTTTGTGACTGTGAACCAACTGCTTCAAGGCAATAGCATCGATCCTTCTGAGTATAATAACGGTCGCAATTCTTCTTGGCTTGAACCTTCTTGAAAAGACCTTTATCGCGTTGCGCAAAGGCGTCCATGAAAAACTCGCGACACACAAGAAAAAGGAAATGGATGACGTTTAGAGTTTTACCCCCACATTCGAGCGATTCAGAGCTAGCAATCAGGCGGAAATTCAGCCCATGATATCGTACCTTCCTCCGCTTCCATATCCCCAGATGAGTGAGCGCAACCCATAGGAAGAGGTCTCCGTTCTCCGCAATGATCTTATGCTGAGATTTCTGTTCCTTGGCGGCTCAGTTTTGTTATAATGGAGTTGTTTTTTTGGAAACTCATCCTAAGACAAAGTTGATGTCATAGAAAAAAATTGACAGGATACAACTCGGAGAAGAAACATGAAATTTCACACTGGATTACGTCCCTGGGCCAATAGACGCCTCGAAAAAATAGAACATGTGGAATTGGTCGTTGGAATTCCCTGTTTCAACAATGACTCAACGATAGCGCATGTCATCGACACTGTGAGCGAAGGGATTGCCAAATATTACCGTGACAAGAGGGCCATCATCATCATTTCGGATGGAGGCTCCACAGACGATACAAGAGAAGTCGCCAAAGAAAAAACCGTTGAACCCTTTATTGAAAAGTTCGTGGCCATCTACCGGGGCATTCCCGGTAAGGGAACGGCTTTGCGTATGATATTCGAGGCCGCATCGTTCCTCAATGCCGATGTCTGTCTCCTGTTTGACTCCGATCTGCGGAGCATCACCCCCGAATGGGTAAAGGACTTGGCGGATCCCGTATTCAGTCAAAGACACGATTTTGTTGCTCCTGTGTATTTCCGGTATAAATACGATGCTACGATCACGAATAATATCGCTTATAACATGACTCGGGCACTTTACGGAAAACGCGTCCGGCAGCCTATCGGCGGAGATTTCGGTCTATCTAAAAAAATGATCGATTTCTTTGACAAATACGGCGAGGACGTCTGGATGACCGATATTGCAAGGTTCGGGATCGACATCTGGATGACCACCTCCGCCATTGTCGAGGGGAAGTCTATCTGTCAGGCCTATTTGGGAACGAAGATCCATGATGTCAAGGACCCCTTGGAAAACTTGGGTCCCATGTTCAGGCAAGTCGTATATCCGATCTTTGAATTGATGGAGAACAATGCCGCGAAATGGGAGAGTGTCCGAGGGAGCCAACCCATACCCACCTATGGAGATCCTGTCCAGAAGGAACCCGAAGCCTTCTCTGTCGACCTGCCGGGAATGATAGAAAATTTCAATGAGGCATTCAAAAACATCTCCGTGCTTTGGGAGAGCATTATCAATCCACAAAGTTTTGCCATGCTTAAAGGGTTGACTAAAAAGAGAAAAACAGAGAATTTTTTGATGCCTACGGAAGATTGGGCCAAGATCGTGTTTGATTTTGCCGCGACCTTTCACCGATGGAAGAAGGACAGGAAGGACCTGATCGATATTATGCGTGCACTCTACTACGCAAGAGTCGCTTCGTTCATAAACAGGACAAAAGACATGACCACCGCTCAAGCGGAGGAGGTCATCGAGGAACAAGCAAAGATCTTTGAGGAATTCAAGCCCTATCTACTGGAAATGTGGAATAGAGTCTGATCATCTGTGACAGGAGGAACACATGGAACCGAAACGTATTCTCTTTGCGGCATCGGAAGTCACCCCATTCGCCAAAACCGGTGGATTGGCTGATGTGGCTGCTTCTTTACCTACCGCACTTGCGTCTTTAGGGCATCAGGTGCGTGTTGTCATGCCCTTTTACAGATCAGTCAAGGATGGGGCATTCGGGATAAAACCGTATGAAAAGGCCTTGTCTGTTCCTTTTAAAGGACAACAGCTGAGAGCGGGAGTCTTTTCTACAAAAAAAAGTCGGAATGTTCATTTTTATTTCATCCAGCGGGATGAGTTTTTTGACCGAGGGGGTCTTTATGGGACTTCCGAAGGCGACTATTTCGACAATGCGGAAAGATTTATCTTCTTCAGCCGGGGCGTCCTGGAATTCAATAAACTGAGTGGCTTTCAACCGGATATCATCCACTGCCATGACTGGCAAACGAGTTTAGTTCCGGTCTTCTTAAAAAGCCTTTATGAAAGCGACCCTGTTCTTAAACGAGCCAAATCTGTTTTTACCATCCATAATCTGGCCTATCAAGGCGTTTTTTCCAAAGAGATGATGGCGGTCAGTGAATTACCCTTGGAGTTGTTTTCGATGAGGGGCCTCGAATACTATGGCAAGATGAACTTCATGAAGGGGGGGATCGTTTTTTCCGATGTCATCACGACTGTGAGCGAGAAATATGCCCAAGAGATCCAGATTCCGGAGTATGGATATGGTATGGACGGTGTTCTCAGGGAAAGAAGAGGGAACATCTACGGGATTTTGAATGGAGTTGACTACACTTCGTGGAATCCCAGGACGGATCCTCATATCGCCGCCAAATACGACAGGCATAATCTTTCCGGAAAGAAAAAATGTAAGGAAGAGCTAAAAAAGGCCTACAAACTGAAGGGATCACAGAAATTTCCTATCATTGGAATAATTTCCCGCCTGGCTGGCCAGAAGGGTTTTGATATTCTGGCCGGAGCTCTGGACGATCTCATGAAAATGGATCTCCTTATGGTCATCCTGGGGACAGGTGAAGCGAAGTATGAGAGACAGTTTGCGGCTTTGGGAAAGAAGTATCCTGGTCGTCTCGGAGTGCGGATTGCCTTTGATAATGTCCTCGCCCATAAGATAGAAGCTGGTTCAGATATGTTCCTCATGCCATCTAAATACGAACCATGCGGTTTGAACCAGATGTACAGCCTCAAATACGGAACTATTCCTATCGTCAGGGCCACAGGGGGTTTAGACGACACCATCCAGAGTTTCGACCCGAAAACGGGGGGAGGAAACGGTTTCAAGTTCTCGGCATACTCTCCCCAAGCGCTCATTGAAGAGACACAGAGGGCTCTCCACATCTTTCAGGATAAAAAAGCCTGGACCGCATTGGTCCAGAAAGCCATGACGATGGATTTTTCTTGGAAAAAATCTGCCCAAAAATATGACGAGATTTATGATCGGGCAATAAAGAGACATCCCAAGACCAGTG
Source organism: uncultured Eubacteriales bacterium (assembly GCA_964406575.1). Lineage (GTDB taxonomy): Bacteria > Acidobacteriota > Aminicenantia > Aminicenantales > Aminicenantaceae > WTAW01. Next base: position 55,359 of record CAYOSH010000017.1, read on the forward strand.
ATGAGTGAAATTCGAGTGTCCCAATTGGTGATTGCGAAAACGAATAATGGGCTAGCGGTGGGGCTGAATGTAGGGTCCGTTCCCCGAACGGACCGTTCGGAAAACGGTCCCACCATCAAAAGGAAATAGCTCGATGTTTCTGATGTCTGTCCCATCACGGATTCAGGGTTGCCTGCAAGCCACAAGAAAAATTTGTTATCTGTGGGCGGTAGAAGAATAGAGGAGAATTGTCCATGAACGCGATACCGAAAAATCCGAAGAGTGGCCAAAAAAAAGTAGCGAAGGCAGGCCAAGTTGTCCTGGGACCCACGCTATTCACTGACTACGATATTCATCTCTTTAAAGAGGGCAATGCCTTTCAATTGTACGCAAAGTTCGGTGCCCATGAGATGTCTGTCGATGAACAGAAGGGTGTTTATCTGGCTCTGTGGTCTCCGAATGCAAAAAGTGTCTCTGTGATTGGGGACTTCAACGAATGGAATTCCCAAACACACCCTCTGGGGATCAGGTGGGATGGGTCAGGGATCTGGGAGGGATTCATTCCCCATTTGAAAAAAGGGGATCTGTACAAATTCCACATCGCTTCAACGCAGCGCAAATACTCGGTTGACAAAGGCGATCCATTCGGATTTTTCTGGGAATTATCTCCCCACACAGCGACTGTTGTCTGGGACCTCGATTATGATTGGGGAGATAAAGACTGGATGGTAAACAGAAAAAAACACAATGATCTCGATAATCCCCTGTCCGTGTACGAAGTCCATCTGGGTTCTTGGCGAAGATCGTCTAAAGATCCGGAGCGATTATTGAGTTTCAGAGAGATCACGCCCCATTTGGTGGAATATGTCAGGGAAATGGGTTTCACACACGTTGAGTTTTTGCCGGTTATGGAGCATCCCTTCTATGGCTCTTGGGGATACCAGGTCGTGGGATTCTTCGCGCCCACAAGCCGTTATGGGACTCCACAAGATTTTATGTTTCTCATCGACAAGCTGCACCAGAACGGGGTAGGTGTCATTTTGGATTGGGTGCCATCCAATTTTCCTACGGATGAACACGGGCTGGCTTTTTTTGATGGAACCCATCTCTATGAACATGAGGACCCGAGAAAGGGTTTCCACCCGGATTGGAAAAGCCATATCTTTAATTATGGGCGGAGCGAAGTGCGTAATTTTCTGATCAGCAACGCCCTCTTCTGGCTCGACAAGTATCATATCGATGGTCTCCGTATAGATGCGGTGGCCTCCATGCTGTACTTGGATTATTCGAGAAAAGAAGGAGAGTGGATCCCGAATAAGTACGGCGGCCGGGAGAATATCGAAGCTATCTCGTTTTTAAAGAGGTTGAATGAAGCTGTGTATAAGTTTTTCCCGGATGTCCAGACCATTGCCGAGGAATCCACAGCTTGGCCCATGGTGACGCGACCTGTTTATTTGGGCGGTCTCGGCTTTGGCATGAAATGGAACATGGGCTGGATGCATGACACTCTCGAATATATTGTGAAGGATCCGATTTATCGCAAACATCATCACAACCAGTTGACATTCAGCATATGGTATGCGTTTTCTGAAAATTTTATCCTCCCTCTCTCTCATGATGAAGTCGTTCATGGCAAAGGGTCTCTGTTGAGCAGGATGCCGGGGGATGAATGGCAAAAGTTTGCCAATCTAAGGCTCCTCCAGGGATTTATGTTCACCCATCCTGGGAAAAAATTGCTATTTATGGGAGACGAGTTCGGACAGATGCGGGAGTGGACTCATGAAGAAAGCCTGGATTGGCATCTGCTGAAACATCCTCTCCATCAAGGCATACAGAAATGGGTGAAGGACCTCAACCTGTTGTACAGAAGAGAGCCGGCACTTTATGAGCTAGACTTCGAGCAGGGCGGGTTTGAGTGGATCGACTTTAGCGATTGGGCAAAGAGCATCATCAGCTATATAAGAAGAGGGAAATCATCCGGGGACCTGATTCTTGTCGTCTGCAATTTTACACCTGAAGTGCGTGGGGCCTACAGGATCGGTGTCCCAGAAAGTGGCTTCTGGAGAGAGATCTTGAACAGCGATGCAAAGGAATATGGCGGGAGCGGCCAGGGCAACCTGGGAGGAATTGAGTCCCGTCCGACGACTCTTCATCACAGAGATTATTCCCTGTCTCTGACTCTTCCCCCTTTGAGTGTCCTTGTTTTTAAACAGAAACGATCTCAATCCTAGTTAAAAGGAAGTATCTCCACAACCGTGATGGATGGCGTTCCGAAAGTTCCGATTGGAGATTGCGGTTTTCTCCACCACACAATTGGAACTCTCAAAAATGCGACATGATTCCCGCCATCATGATTTTTGAGAGGCTTACTGGCCAAAAAAATCACCTATTAGAATATTCGTGTTTGTGATAAAATACACATTGCGATTTATGTAAAGACTTAAATTGTGTTCAAGTAATCGATCAAAAAGGAGAATTCCGTGAAAGATAAAATCGGAGAAATCTCAGGTATAATCTGGAAAGTCTTAAAAAAGAAGGGAGAAGTGAATATCGCTCAGCTCCCCAAGCTTGTGAACGAGAAATCAGTTCTGGTCTACCAGGCAATCGGATGGCTCGCCCGGGAAGATAAAATTAAGTATCAGACAAAAGCAGCCAAGACGTTTGTCTCCCTCACAGAAATTGAGAAAGGAAAGTAAGAGAAAGATCCTCTTTTTTCCCCCTCTTGACATGAGTCGTTTTTCATGAAGGCCCAAGTCTGTATCCACGGACATTTCTATCAGCCCCCGCGGGAAAATCCATGGCTGGGTGAGGTTGAAATCCAAGATGCAGCCTATCCCTATCATGATTGGAACGAACGGATCTCTGCGGAATGTTATGCGCCGAATTCGGCAGCCCGAATTCTCGATAACGAAAAAAACATCATCAATATCGTTAATAATTATGCTAAGATGAGCTTCAATTTCGGGCCTACCCTTTTGTCCTGGATGGAAAGGCATGAATTAGAAATTTACAGTGCCATCCTGGAAGCGGATAAAGTGAGCAAGAATACGTTCTCCGGACATGGCGCCGCCATTGCCCAGGCCTACAGCCACATGATTTTACCTCTTGCCGATTCCCGGGACAAACAGACACAGATCATCTGGGGAATCCAAGATTTTATCCATCGTTTCAAAAGGAAGCCCGAGGGAATGTGGCTTCCGGAGACGGCCGTAGACCTTGAAACCCTGGATATTCTAGCGGAGCACAGGATCGCCTTCACGATCCTTTCCCCTCTGCAAGCAAGCCGAGCGCGAAAAATTGGGAACCGGGACTGGACTGAGGTTGCTGGGGGGAAAATTGACCTTAAAAGGCCTTACACGGTTCGCCTCCCTTCCGGAAAGACTATTGCTGTTTTCTTTTATGATGGACCTCTTTCCCACGATATCGCTTTTGGAGACCTTCTGAATAATGGGGAAGTCTTTGCCCAAAGGATGCTTCAAGCGTTTTCCCAGGAGCAGACGAAAGCCCAGATCGTTCATATCGCAACAGACGGGGAGTCCTATGGCCACCATCACCGGTTCGGTGATATGGCTCTGGCGTACTGCCTGGATAAGATCGAATCCAGCGGGATTGCGAATCTGACTGTTTATGGCGAATATCTGGAAAAATATCCACCGGAATACGAAGTGGAGATCGTGGAAAACAGCTCATGGAGTTGTCCTCATGGCGTGGAAAGGTGGAGGAGTAATTGTGGATGTAATACAGGCAAGCATCCCACATGGACCCAGGAATGGAGGGCCCCTCTCCGTGAAGCCATGGATTGGCTCAGAGACCAGGCCAGGTCTCTTTATAGCGGGAAGATGGTGAATTTTGTTAAGGATCCCTGGGCGATGAGAAATGCCTTCATTCAAGTTGTCCTGGAAAGGGAGGAGACAAATGTTGAGTCTTTTTTCCACAAGCAAAAGATTGCTGATCTCGGCTCGACAGACAAAATAACCGTTCTAAAACTTTTAGAGTTGCAACGGAACGCCATGCTCATGTACACCAGCTGCGGCTGGTTTTTTGACGATATCTCAAGGATTGAAGCGGTTCAAGTGATGATGTATGCCGGAAGGGTCCTTCAGCTGGTCAAAGAGACGTCCGGTGAAGATCTTGAGTCTGGCTACACGGAAAGGATCGAACGAGCTCCGAGCAATCATAAAGCTTTTGAGAACGGAGCGCAAATTTATGCCCGATACGTCAAGCCTGCCGTGTTGGACCTGCTCAGGATCGGGGTGCATTACGCTGTGTCTTCTCTCTTTGAGGAGTATCCCGAAACGATTCGTATCGGAGAGTATACGGCTCAAAGTCAGTTTAACGAAGTCATTGAGTCTTCTTCGTTGAGGCTTGCGCTGGGAAAAGCGAGAATTCGCTCGAATACGATTTGGGAGGAAGATACGATAAGTTATGCTGTTTTGCATTTCGGGGACCAAAACCTCAATGGAGGGGCACGGCATTTTGCCGATGATTCAGCCTTTACGGCGATGCAGAATGAAATCAAAGAAGCTTTCCTGAGAGGAGATGTCCCCCAGGTAGTCCGGTTGATGGATAAGCATTTTGGTGATCATAATTATTCCCTATGGCATCTTTTAAGAGATAAAAAACGGGAGGTCTTGAATCTTATCCTCAACTCCACGCTCAAAGAGGCCGAGCAATCACTCCGCCAGATCTTTGAGAAACATTACGCTGTGATGTATGCTTTGAAAGAAAACAACATCCCTCTTCCGAAGTCGTTTGCGGCCTCGATGGAGTTTATCCTGAATGCCGATTTTAAGAGGCTGATGGAGGAGGATGTTTTGGACCTCAAAAATATAAAAAGGATGATCGATGAATTCCGGAAATGGGATCTCACTCCGGATAAATCCCTCTTAGGGTATGTCGCAAGCTTGAAGCTTAACACGATCATGGGCGACATCTCAGCGGAGCCAGAAGATTTGTCCAGGCTTCAAAAAACGGATGACCTGCTCAACACATTGAAAGCTTTTCCGATAGGCTTGAATCTTTGGAGGAGTCAAAACATCTATTTTACACTGTGTCAAAATCTGGCGAGGGAGATGCAGGAAAGGGAAAAATCCGGAGATCCGCTCGCAGGTCGCTGGGTGGAATTGATGGAAAACATCGGTTCTCACCTTTCTGTCAAATGTCTGTCAGATCATGAGTTGCACTGAGGAGCGACTGAACAATGCAGCAGAGAGGAGCTGGGGTTCTTCTTCATGTGACCTCCTTGCCATCACATCCTGGCATCGGGGACTTCGGCCCAGAGGCCTATGCATTTGCGGACTTTCTGGCTGCGTCCAAGCAAAGATACTGGCAGATCCTCCCCTTAAATCCCACGGATCTTGCCTGTGATAATTCGCCATACCACAGCTTTTCTGCCTTTGCCTTTAATCCGCTTCTTATAAGCCCCGAGTTGCTTGTCGAAGAGGGGTTGCTAAATCGGAGAGACGTTGGATCTCCTCCAATCTTCACTAAAGATTGCGTTGACTTCCGCACAGTTATTCCATTCAAGAGAAAGATTCTGTTCTCAGCTCATGAACGCTTCAAGACGAGAGAAAACAAACAGGGCTATGAAAAATTTTGTGTTGAGAATGCGTTCTGGCTCGACGATTATTCCGTGTTTGTCGCCTTGAGGTCCCGACTTCGGGGAAAGCCTTGGCACCAGTGGCCCACAGAGATCAGGGACAGGCAGCCAACGGCCATAGATGCCGTGCGCGCAGACTTGACCCTTGAGATTCAGAGAGAAAAGTTCCTCCAGTACGTGTTTCACGAACAATGGACCAACCTGAAGAACTATTGCCATCAGAAGGGGATCCAGGTCATCGGAGATATTCCCATCTATGTGGTTCATAACAGCGCGGACGTCTGGGCTCACCCTGAGATGTTCAGCCTCGGGAAGGACAAAAAGCCTGATGTCGTGGCGGGTGTCCCCCCCGATTATTTCAGCAAAACTGGACAACTCTGGGGAAATCCTCTCTACCGCTGGGATGTGTTACGGCAGAGAAAATACGACTGGTGGGTCAAACGGATGGCCCATAATCTTAAACTTTTCGATTGGGTGAGGATCGACCATTTCCGTGGTTTTGTCGGCTACTGGGAGATCCCTGCCCAGGAGAAAACAGCCATACATGGGAGATGGGTCAAAGCCCCTGCGATGGATTTTTTTAAAACAATGAAGCAAAGATTCCAGCCCTTCCCCATCATTGCTGAAGATCTGGGAATAATCACCCCTGACGTCAAAGAGATCATGGACTTTTTTGCCTTTCCTGGAATGAAGGTTCTGCTTTTTGCTTTCGGGGAGGATAATCCCAAACATCCGTATTTACCCCATATGTATGAAAAAAATTGTCTCGTTTATACAGGGACGCACGATAACAACACGGTGCAGGGGTGGTTCAAAAGGGAAGCAAAACCAGAGGATAAGAATAGGCTGTTTCGCACCCTCGGCCGGTTTGTCCCGGAAAAGGAAATCCACTGGGAATTTATAAGGCTGGGGGCGATGTCCACAGCCAACACATTCATCGTTCCAATACAGGATGTTTTAGGGCTGGGAGAGAATGCGCGGATGAACCGCCCTGCAACGAAAAAAGGCAACTGGCGCTGGCGCCTTTTGCCTGAGCAGTTGACCTCCTCCTTGACCGAAAGATTCAGAGAGATAACAGAAGCCTCTGGTCGAGCGTGAATTAATCTCCTTCGCCTGATTCCCTCAAATATTTTGCCGCTTCTTCAGGTACACTCGGATTGATGTAAAACCCGCTCCCCCACTCGAACCCGGCGATCCTGACCACTCTTGGGATGATATCTATGTGCCAGTGATAGTCGTACTTGAGAGTCGCCCATTGGTCAGGGAGTTTGGGCCTTGCTTCCGTGTTGGGAGATGTATTCAAGACAAAATTATAAGGAGGATCGCTGAGAACTTTTTTGATCCGGGAAAGGATATTTTTGATGAAATGAGAGAATGTTTCCAGGTCGCAGTCGCTGATGTCTGCATAGTTGTGATTGTGTTCGACAGGCGCAATGAAAACTTCGAACGGGAACCGGGATGCATATGGAGCGATAGCGACAAATCCGTTTTCCTGGGAAATTATTCTCGATCCGGTGTTGATCTCCTGATGAATGAGGTCACAGATCAGGCACCGTTCCTTGGACTCATAATGTCTTCTGGCCGCATCGAGTTTTATGGAGACATTGCGGGGAACAATAGGAGTGGCGATCAGTTGGGAATGGGGATGGGCCAGTGAGGCGCCCGCCCTCTTTCCGTGATTTTTGAAGACCAACGCATACCGGAATCGCGGATCTTTATAGAGGTCTTTGATCCTTTCGCGATAGGCGTAAAGAACCCACTTGATATGGTTTGGAGGAAGGTCAGACAGGCTCAGATCATGCTGCGGAGTTTCTATGATCACCTCATGGGCGCCCGCGCCTTCGATCATATCGTAATATCCGATCCCGATCCGTTTTCCTTCGGCTTCTATCTTAAGAGCCGGATATTTATTGGATACGACCCTCACTTTCCAACCGGGGGAGTTAGGCGGGGTTTTTGGGTCTCTGTAGGCCCATATTTCGGGGGGGGTGGATGTTTCGTGGCCTTCACAGAAGGGACAGACTTTCACGTGGTTGTATTTGGTTGTGTCCGCTAAATCCGAGGGCCTCGCAGCTCTTTCGGTGGCAATGATCACCCACCGGTGTTCCAGCGGATCATATCTCAACTCTGGCATATATCTCTCCTTTTACGCTTATATCACTGTTCCATCGGGGATGGTCGCATTTTTGGGGACAACTATGATTCCATCGCGAATCACATACTCTTCGTGAGTCTCCTCATCGATCCCTCTTTCATTCGCAAGTTTGACTCCGTCTCCTATCCGGGCATTTTTATCGATAATCGTATTGCGGATGGCGCAGTCATTTCCTATTCCGATCCTGGGGATTCCTTTTTTAAGATTCTCCTCGATCTCTTCATTGGATTCAAAATAATCAGCTCCCATCAACACAGAGCGCTCGATAACGGCATTGTGGCCGATCCGTGAGCGAAGGCCGATGATGGAATAGACGATCTTCGAAGTGTTGATGATGCTCCCCTCGCACAGGATGGAGTTTTGAACTTCTGAAGACAAAATTTTTGACCCCGGCAAAAAACGGGCGCGGCTGAAGATCGGCCTTTGCTCATCATAAAAGTTAAACCGGGGCAGGGGCTGTGTCAGGTCCATGTGGACGTTATAAAAGCTGCGGATTGTTCCGATGTCCTCCCAGTAGCCGTCAAAAAAGTAGCCGTAAACATTCTTCTGCGCGATGGAAGCGGGAATAACCTCTCTGCCGAAATCTTCATACTCATCGTTTTCGAGCAATTCCTTCAGGACTTCCCAATTGAAAAGGTACACTCCCATTGATGCAAGGTGGGTCCTTCCTGCTGGATCGATGCCAAATTGTTGAAATAAATTTTCGGGAGCTTTCATGTTTTCGATTTGGATAGGATCTTTTGGTTTTTCTAGGAAGGCGATGATTTGGCCTTGATCGTTGACTTTCATTACTCCAAGATCCGGAGCTTGACTGGGATAAGCAGGATCGACAGCGATGCTGATATCGGCCTTTTTTTCCAGGTGGAAATCGATAAACTTCCGGTAGTCCATCCTATAAAGGTGGTCACCCGAAAGGACAAGCACGAGGTCTCCCTCCCTTCGGACAAAACTGAGGTTCTGACGGACAGCATCCGCAGTCCCTTGGTACCAGTCCGGGCTTTCAGGAGTTTGTTGGGCAGAAAGAATGGTCACAAAATCTTTGGTAAAGCTGTCAAAGCGATAGGTGACAAAAATATGACGGTGGAGCGATTCACTGCTGTATTGAGTCAGGATGAAGATCTTTTTCAGACCTGAGTGGATGCAGTTGCTGATGGGAATATCGATCAGGCGGAATCTACCGGCGATCGGGACTGCAGGTTTGCTCCGCTTTTGGGTCAGGGGATAAAGGCGCTTCCCTTGACCGCCTGCGAGGATCATCGTGACTACACTTGTCATATCGGTGCTTTTAGCCTAATTTAGCAAAGAATTATATATCAAAACAATATAAAAATCAGCCAAAAAGATACTGCCCCAGCGATTACAGAGAAATATTGATTCTTGATTTTATGGATGGAATGGACAAATTTTTTTTCGGCAGTCTCCAGAATTTCAAGAATATCCTTTGACATCCTCTGAGGCTATTAGATTTATCTATAAGTTATGCTTTTCGTCCATTATAATCCTCAAAGGGGTGGCATCGCCCTTTTTATCCTGACCGATGTAAAGAGTTCTATGTGGGAAAGGAATTTCTATATCTTCTTCGTCAAATTTTTTCTTGAGTCTTCTATTGAACTCTCTTGCTATACGCCATTGCTTGAGCGGCTTTGTCGTCGTGCGGGCTTTTATGATCAAGGCTGAGTCGGCAAATTTGTCCAAACCGAATATTTCTATAGGTTCCAAGATATCCTCCTTAAAATCAGGGTCCTTCCTCAATCCCTCATCTATTTCTTTAATGATCTCTGTCACTTCGTCCACGTCTTCCCGATAAGCCACCCCTATTTCAAAGATATAACGAGAGTAATCCTTAGTCATATTCGTGACAACGTCGATACTTCCGTTGGGAATGTAATGGACATTACCGTTCAAGTCACGGAGAACCGTCATTTTTAGATTTATCATTTCAACTAAACCGCGTTTATCAGAAATCTGGATAAAATCGCCAACTCTAATCTGATCCCACAACAAAAGGAAAAATCCATTTATGATATCCTTTATTAAGCTCTGGCCTGCAAATCCAATAGCGACACCTGCGATTCCAGCCGTAGCAAGCAAAGGGGCTATTTCAATTCCTAATTGTCCAATAATTGTGATCGCTGCAATGACAAGAACTAAAATGATCAAGAAATTCTGAATAACGGAAGTGAGTGTTTTTGCTCTTTTTTCAGATTCTTCATCAGCCCCTTTTTTAAGAAATACCAACGATAATCTGTTAGAAACCATCTTGATGACTTTGATTATTATCAAAGTAAAGACCACAATGAACATAATCTTAATGCCTGTGGTGAAAGCCCAAGTTTTTACTGATGTTAGAAAATCTGAAAAATTCATTGATATTTCCTCCTCAATTTTTTTTGGAATACAAATCCGACTGGAGTTTAAGTGGAATGGGATTTTCCTCTTTATAAATTTTGAGCTCTTGAATGTCTGCCGGTAAAGAAAAACCTTCGTCCATCAGAGTCTCTTTCGTTTGATTGATGATGTTTGTTTTTAATTCCAGGACCGATTCCTTGTATTCAAACAGGTTCACCCAGAAATAGACTCTTAGATTGACGGTGCTTGTTGCTAATTCTTCGACTGTAACGAAAGGAGCAGGCTCGTTCAACACCCCATCCATATTATCCAAATTTTTGCTAATAAGAGCTCTTGCTTGGTTGGCATCATCGCCCTGGTCGATCCCCACAACAAAATCGAATCTCAACAATCCATCCCTCGTGTAGTTGAGAAGAGGATTTTTCAATATCATGGCATTGGGAATATAAATATCTTTCCCATCGAACGAGCGGATATGTGTGTTCCTCAAATCCAGGGTTTTGACCACGCCTTTGATGGAATCAGATTGGACAGTGTCACCCACATTGAAAGGCCGACTAAAGGCCAAAAGAACTCCTGCAAGAAAATTCTCTCCGATATCACGGAAAGCAAAACCAAGGACGATCCCAGTTATCCCGGCACTGGTGAGGAGGCCCCGGGCTATCCCTCCTAGTTCAACTATCTGCATCGCGATGGCAATGCCTAAAACGAGTATGGTCCATTGGAACACTTTGGAAATAAATTTTGCTAAAAGTGGATCATCCAACCTCTTGCTTGTTCTGTTCTGCACAATTTTTTTTATCCTTCTTGCAACAATGAAAGCTATAATCAAAACACCAATTGCCAATACAATTTTTGGCAAAAATAACCAAAGATTTTCCCAGTATTTCTCCAAAACAAGCATCAATCGGTCTTTCATAGCTCCTCCTCTAAAAATGAATAAAGTATAAGCCTTGTCTTCTTCCTTTTTTTCATCATTCGCATTTTATTCCAATTCCATAGCGATTTCAGCACCGATAAGATATACCAAGATGCTGTAATACAACCAAATCATCAACAGGATAAGGGACCCTATTGAGCCATAGATGATAGAGTAAAGTTTAATGCGAACGATATAAACACCGAAAATATGTTTTAAAACCTCCCAAAGCATTGTGGCAGCAAAGCCTCCAACCATAACACTTTTGAAAGAAAGTTTTTTCCGGGAAAGGAGCTTGTAGGAAAGGGTAAAAAAGAATGTCTCAACGACCACATGACCGAGCAATACCATAAAATAGGAATTGACGAGAGGGATTTTCCCGAGTTTCGTCGCGAGAATGAGGAAGGTGTTGCCAGTGAAGAATGAAACTAAGAGGACAAAGGACGTTAGAAGGAAGAAAGAAAAAGCCTTCAGTGTGGCTTTCCAACTCTCAATTTTTCTGTCTATACTAAAAATTTTATTAAGAGCTTGTTCAAGATGGCGAAACACCTTAAAAGCAAAGTAAATCAGGAATAGAAAGCTGATCAGGGAAAGAATTTGGCCGCTCTCAAGTATGTTTTCCAAGTTTGCGATAACGGTATCGATAACAGAATGGGGGAAAAGACGAAAATAGATTTTGATTCTTTCGACGGTGACAGCTTCTTTCAGAAAAAACGATGAAGCATAGAGGAGCATGATGAGAAACGGGAAAACGGAGAGAAAGGCATAGAATGCAACGGCTGCTGAAAGAGTAAAGATGTCCTTTTCCCGAAATTTTAGAAATATGGCCTTTATATTTCCGAGAAATTTTTTTTTCATTGAAATCGATTATTTATCCTATTTTAAACTGAATGCCTCCCAAATCCAAATCTTACATTCAGGATATATCATGATACATAATATGATGAATGCGGTTCCTCTCTGTCTGAAATCCTTGGTGGTGAAAACAATTATGCATGTAGCTCTCCTTCCGAATTCCATAGCTGTGGGTGGGGGAAAGGAGTCTTTGATAAGGAGGAATGACGTCTCGCCCTTAAAGTTTTATTTATTAGCTCCGGTCTTTCGGATTTAGAAATTTCTTCTTAGAAGAAGTGACTTCAGAGAAGAATCTCAACGATTTTCTTCCTCCACAACGGCGTTGAGTGTCTCTAAAAAACCTGGAATTGCTGAGGTAACACGGTTCCAGTTGGGAATGAGAGGGGAATAGAGCGGATTTTCAAGGAAATCTTTCCCGGCAATCTGTATGGCGTTCGTAAAGGCTTCAACCATTTGTGTTTCACTGTGCCGGTCAAACACAAGTCCATTGATGGCCGCATCGTCATGGTAACGCTTTATGGTATCCTGAGCAGTGCGAAGGTAAGTGACAACTAGAGTGTTGAACAGACTTTGGCTCATGTGTGCCCCTTCTATGGCGAGATTTCGGAAGATGGCTTTGGTAATATCGATGGTCATCTTCATCAGGCCTTTGTGCGGATCGTTTGCGGATACAGGCTGGTGTTTGTGTTCATAGGACTCACAAAGTTCCACCTGGCAGATTCTTTTTAGGGCACAATTCCGGAAGACCTCGGCGAGTGTTTCCACTTCAATCCCCCAATCGCTGGGGATGCGGTTTATACGGGCGAGGTCAGTACTCATGGAAAACTCCCCAGCTAGAGGATATCGGAAACTGTCGAGAAAGTTGAGCAAAGGTAAAGGACCGAGAAGCTTTTCCAGACTTCTGATGATGGGCGTCACAAAGAGCCGTGTCACTCGACCGTGCATGCGATTTGTGACGCGAGCGTAATAACCCTTGGCGAAGACATAGTCAATATTGGCTGAGGCGACGGCATAACAGAGCCGTGCCAGAATCTCCCTTGTATAGTTGACGATATCGCAGTCGTGGAGAGCGATCACTTTGCTTTCGTTCCTTGACAAGATGTATCCATAAGCAGTCCAGCAAGACCGGCCTTTTCCATCTTGCCCCACAAAAAGACCGTTATCTTCGAGCTGTTTATAGAGCTTTCCTATCCCAGGGCCTGTGTTCCAGATGATCCGAGTTCTCTGAGGCAACGCAGAAAAGAAATGTTTCGCTTTTTGATATTGTTCTTGATCGGTTCTTCCCATGGTTACGACAATTTCATTGAGGTAAGGGACCTTCTTGATCTCTTCGAGGATATGTTTCAGGGCAGGCCCTTCAAGTTCAGCGTAGATGGAAGGAAGAACAAGGGCGATTGGACGTTGGCGATTGAATTTGATCAGTTCCTCATCCATCCGTTTGAGGTCTGTTTTGCCCAATCTGTGGAACGTGGTGACCACTCCGGTTTGGTAGAAATCAGACATTCTCCCCTCCTTATAAATGTATCTCCATTATACTGGAGTATCCTTATAATGGAAAGCGTTTGATTTCCTCAGGGTGCATCGGACCTGCAAGTATTGTTTTGCGCCGGTATAATTTCTATAATTGTATTTGTTTCGCGAGGGAGAAAAAACTCTTGATAGCACCAGAAACTCTCAATAAGCCTGGATTATTCACGAGCTTAGGTTGTTGCAAAGGCAATGCAGTGGCCCACGAAGCTGTAGTGAACTACTGCGTATGGGCTGCAACGGAGACTTTGTAGTGAGATAAGCTCGCCTGAAAGGTAAAAATGTCGATTATAATAATGAAGGCCTTGAAGATATAATTATCAAATTAGTTTTTTGGAAGATCAATGTAAATTATTGAAATTGATTTACTTGTAATAAATATCGACATTTTTTATGAATAATTCAGGTAAATTGTAAGACAGAGGGAGGATACGATGAACAGTTTATATTTCCTATTCCCGACATTGCTTGCCATATTGGTCTCGTTCCTCGTTGTTAGAGGTGCCTCGATCGCCCTGATGATGACAGGTTTGGAAAAGCACAAGGCACGATTTCAGGCCCTATCTGCATTTTCAGGCACGGGATTCACGACCAAAGAGTCAGAAGTGATCGTGAACCATCCAGGGCGGCGAAAGATCATTCGATATCTAATGATCACGGGAAATGCCGGGATTGCCACAGTTATCGTTACCGCCACCTCTTCCTTCACAATGAGTAGCGGCTACCAGATCCCAATTAATGGTGTGGTGCTGCTGGTCGGTATCTTTTTGATCTACAGACTCGCAAAAAGCCGAGGATTGATCAGAAAATTGGAAAATTACATCGAGAAGCGGTTGATAAAATCAGCTCAATTTGAGGAATCATCGACAGAAGATCTGCTTCATTTCATGGAGGGTTATGGCCTCGTCAAGAAAATTGTTCCGGAAGATTCGGCGTTGATCGGACAATCTTTAGCCAAGTTGAAACTCAATAAAATGGGAATCCTTGTCTTGGGCCTTGAGCGTGAAAAGAGATGGATCCCTATCCCAAAGGCCGGTGAGATCCTGAAAAGTTTCGATAGGTTGGTTGTGTATGGCCCTCTTAATGCGCTGAAATCAAAACTAGGCGGATAGTTTCGCTTTTAGGGATTCCACTCATCCGGTATCCAAATTGGCATACCCCGCGGAGATGATAAGCTTGAACGCCTCGTCCACGGTAAGGTCTGATCTTTCGACTTGATCCTCCGTGACAAAACAAAAAAAGCCTGACGTGGGATTCGGAGTCGTGGGAATGAATATTTTTAGGACTTTTTGTTTATTTTGTTCCGTGTCAAAGGTGTCCTCACCCGTGACAAACCCAATAAATTTCAGTCCTTTTATGGGAAATTCGAGCCTCCTTTCTCGCTCTAAGATTCCGGAAGATCTTAAACGAGCCTCAATCTGTCCGTTATTTTATCATTTTATCTTGATTGTACATATAAGAGTAGTAAGAGTGAGAAGTTCAGCAAATTCGTGTCTGGCCTTAAATCCAACCGGAAGATGAAAATTCACAAGGGAGCATTGCTAAAGAGCATCCCTAAATCCGTGATGACATGAATACTCCCTATCCTTAATGAGTGCCCCAATTGTGTGATGGAGAAAACCGTTTGAAGGTTGAGCGGCCATGGTTTCTTGACCAAAGGGAAAGAAGAGCGAGGCCTGAAACCGAGCCTGTTTTTCCTCGGTGGGGAAAAATTGGCCTGTTTTAGAAATCACCAATTGGGGCAGCATAATTTTATTCAACACGGATTTAGGATTGATTGCACTATCTAAAAGAAATTTGACTCTGTTTGTGGGGGCTGTGATAATATGGAAAAGATATTACCAAGTAAGTGAAAAATAATTAACCTCATGAGATCTCTTTTGATCCAGAATCTTTTAAACGGAGGGAACCCATATGTTTAAAATCGATAAGTTTATAAAAAAACGAAAAGAGAAGATCGGATCGCCTCCTGGTACACCTGTTTATACAGGCGAGAAAGTTGAGGAAGCTATGCGGATCACTCTCATGGATTATGATGAGGATCACGTCCAAGAAAAAGAGATTTCCAAGATTGAAGAGTATTGTGGACTTAAAAATACCCCCTCTGTCACCTGGATAAATGTTGATGGGATCCATGACGTTGATGTTATCAATGTCATCGGTGAGAGCTTCGGTTTGCATCCTTTGGTTATTGAGGATATCGTACACACAGAACAGCGTCCGAAAATGGAAGATTACGGAGATTATTTGTATCTCGTTTTCAAGATGCTCACCTATGATGAAAAGAGCAAAGATATACTGGGTGAACAAGTAAGCCTTATCCTATCTGAAAATTTTATGCTCTCTTTTCAGGAACACCAGGGAGATATCTTCGATTTGATCCGGGAAAGGATCAGGAATGGCAAAGGCCGTATCCGGAAGATGAGGGCAGACTATCTTGCTTATTCTCTGATCGATGCGGTCGTTGATCACTATTTTGTCATTTTGGAAAAAGTCGGGGAGAGGGTCGAAGAGCTGGAAGAGTCGCTCATCCAAAATGCGAGACCTGAAACCATGCATGAGATTCACAGGTTGAAGAGAGAGATGCTGTATATGCGCAAATCTGTCTGGCCTTTGAGAGAATCGATAAACGGATTGGAAAAATCCGATTCTCCCTTCATAAAGAAAGCAACGCAAAGATATTTCAGGGATGTTTATGACCACACCATTCAGATTATCGATACGGTCGAGACCTTTCGGGATATGTTATCCGGGATGCACGACACCTATCTGACGAGCATTAGCAACCGCATGAACGAGATCATGAAAGTCCTGACGATCATTGCCACCCTGTTTATCCCTCTGACCTTTATTGCGGGAATATATGGGATGAATTTCAAGTTCATGCCGGAGCTTGAATGGAAGTGGGGATATTTTGCTGTGTGGGGGATAATGATATCTATTGCACTTGTTATGTTAGCATTCTTCAAGCGTCGCAAGTGGTTTTGAGGACTGATGGTCGGATCACTTCAATAATTGTGTAAAGAGTGAACAAGCGGGAATCGGTCCTTTTGGATTAAGAGCCGAGTCCCCTTTTCATTTTCCATTAAATGATTTAATATAGAGATGTATCAAATTTGAATACGGAGTGGTCATCATGCATGTTCAGAAGTCCTTCATAAGAGGAAAAATCAAAGTTATGATTGCACTGAGTGCACTATTTCTCTCATGTGCCAGTCATAGTTCTGTTTCTCTAGCCCGGGGACAATCCCCTGATCCCTATGAGCAGGGCTTGGCCTTACTCAAGCAGTTTAAATACGGCGAGGCCAAAGCCAGTTTTGACAAGGCGATCGCTAGCAATCCTAAGAATAAAAAAGCATTCTATTACAGGGGAACAGCGAGAATAGAGCTTGGTCAGCTGGAATCGGCAAAAGTTGACTTCGACAAAGCTCTCCAGATCGATCCGAAATATGCTCTCGGGTATGTGGGCAAAGCTCAAGTCTACATCAAGAACAAAAACTTTACTAAGGCCATGGAGCAGTTGGCTAAGGCTCAGCAAATCGAACCAAAGAATGCCGAGGCGTTCTATCAGAAAGGAGTGGCCTACGGCTATCAACAGAAAGTTCAAGAGGCCATCGATTCTTTCAAGCGTTGTCTTGAGGTGCAGCCACAGCACGCCTATGCAAACTATCAGATCGGGCTCGCTTACTATCAGATCAAAAGGCCTGATCTGACGATCGTCCATTTGGAGCGATTCCTCACACTTGCGCCCACAGCTCCTGAAGCAGAGCAAGTCAGGAGGCTCTTGAGTTCACTGCGCAGGTGAGGGGAACTTCCTTCGATTCTCAAAATGCTTGACCGATACTGAAATAGAAGACTCCTTTTTTCTCGAATTCCTGGGGGGCAAGGTTGATCCCATAGTCCAGCCGGAGGAAAATCGCAGGAATGTTCAATCGCAATCCTAACCCGAGACTGGTGCGGACATCGAAGGGGTTAAAATCGGTAAGTCTTTCATAGACATTCCCCAAATCAAAAAAAGCCACTCCCTCCAGCCATTTATAAAGAGGAAATCGCAGTTCCTGATTTATAATAAAAAGAGCTTCTCCGCCTAAAGGAGCTTGGAAGAAGGGGTTGTAGGGTCCAACCATATCCCTTTCAAATCCACGTATGGAGTTGGCCCCGCCAGCGAAAAACCGTCGACTCGGTATCAAGACTTGATCAAAGGCATCTGCCAGCCCGATGCGGTAGTTGGAGGCCCATACCACCTTGGCGGAAATGGGCCGATAAAGGGAATACTGGCCAAAAAAACGGATGTAATTGAGGTCAGTCTTTAGAAACTCAGGAGAATAGGTCAAGCTTAGTGATAGGAAAGATCCGTGCTTGGCATTGAGCATGCTTGTTCGTGTATCTCTCACTAAAAAAGTTTGAAATTCCGGGAGGAAAAGCTTGATGTCGAAAGGGAAGGGGCCGATTGACTCCAGCTCATAGGTGTGAATCTGATTGATTCGGAAAAGGTAAGATAGGGATGAGGCCAGAGGCATTTTCAGCTGCTGCTGGACCGTCAGCCCGAACTCGTCAGATTTGAAGAGGGATTCGATCTCTTCTTTGTAGAAGAAAGAATAAAGAGTGTTGAATCGTTTGTCGAACAAGTACGGGTCTTGGAGAGAAAAGCGGAAATCCTTTTGGCGCTCGTTCTGCCTGTAAAAGAACATGCCGTTAATCCCCCTGCCCACGATGTTGACCAGGTCTAACTGACCAAAGCCTTCCAGCTTTTCTTCGGAGTTATAACGCAGGCCATAACTCACGGAGAACCTTGGATCCTCTCTAACTTCGACTAGAATTTTTGCCCGATTGTTCAGGCCCACGTTATTCTCCCTTCGTATGTTCACGGTTCTGAAGATCATCAGGTCATAGAGTTTTTTCTGGCTGGTGATCAGATCCTCCGTTCGCAGAATATCGCCCTCTTTAAACGTAAGTTCTCTGCGTATGACGTGCTCAGATGTGCGTTGGTTTCCGCGGACTTCAATGGAGGATATCGTGTGGATTTCTCCTTCCTGAATAGTGTAGACAAGAATTATGGCCACCTGATCGGGCTCATAGAGCGTCTGCACATCGATCTTGACATCGTGGTAGCCTCGCGACCGGTAATAACTGTAGAGCATGTTGGTGTCTGAGGCGAGATTCGTGGGAGAAAATACGACTCCCTCTTTCAAACTCATGGCATTCCTGAGATCAAAATCTGGGAAAGCAGAATTTCCGGCGATTTGAACTCTAGAGATTCGGCTTTGAAAACCCTGTTCGATGGGGAGAGTGATGTCGATGGTCCGCCTTTCACGGACAAAGAGAACTCGAGGACGGCTGATCGTAGCATTCTGATAACCGTATTCTGCGAAAAGAGCTTCAATCCGCAATTTCGCCCGCTTGAAATCAGATAACAACGCCCACACACCTTTTCCTTTGGCCTTAGGAATGCCCGATACGGCCGTCTTGATCGCTTTCGGGGAGAATGAACTCTGCCCATCAATGGCGAAGTTTCTGATCTTGTATCTGGGCCCAGGGCTTGTGGAAAAGACATAAACCGATTTTCCGTTGTCTTCAATTTTTGTATCTGACACTTTGGCGTCAAGGTGACCTTTGCTGTTGAGATCATGGAGGATCTGTTTTTTTGCATGGGAGACAGACATTTCTGCGGGAAGCCTTCCATCCCATTTTTCGATCACTTCTCTCTTGAGCTTTTTGCTGAGGGGATCCCCCTCAAAAGCAATGGCCGCAGGGCTGTTAGGGGAGATATCGAAAGAGATTGTGATGGAGTCGCTGGTGTCATGTTGGAGCAGGGGTTTGATAACCGCATTGAGATAGTCATTGGCCTTGTAAAAAGCTTCCAGCGTATTGATCGTCTTGCGTAGATCTCTGTAGCTGAAGTCAGCCCCTCTCTTGAGCGACCGGGACATGCGGCTCAGGTCACTTTTTGGGAAAACGGGATCTCCTTCGAATCGGATGTCTTTGATGTTGGACTGTTTGTATCGGAGAGTCGCGAGAGCTTTTTCCCCTCCACTAGGGTTTTCCAAGAAAAGTCGGTGGCTGAAGCTCGCCCCGTAGCTTCCGTCGTCCTTGGCGAAAGATTGGAGGGCAAAATTTCTATTGAAGCTGTAGTCCAGGATCCATGTCTGTTTCTGCGTGTCGCTGATATCTATCGAATAGACAAGGTCCAACGCGCGGATCAAGCCCTTCCGGAATGTGAACCTGGCTCCAGGATCCTCTTCGGACGCAATGTTGATGGGCTCGATGGAGACCTCTTCGGCTCTGAGAATATTTTTGATTCTGTTTGTAAAGGGAGAAGCAAACGGGCTCCAGAAGAACAGCATCAACTGGTCGCCGATGACGCTTGCCGCATCGGCCCGCAGTTTCTCTATACCGTATCCTGTGATGAGGAGAGAAGCCAGTTCGATTTCCGATAAGTTCGATGAAGAACTGAGGCCAAATTCCAGGTTTGTAATAGTGCCTGAGATGATCAGGGTGACCATCACATTATCATAGTCATGACGTATCTGGGTGTGTGCAGTGATCGATAATTGCCCTTCAAGCGGGTCGGTGTCCTGAAAATCCAAACCAGCCTGTTCAACCTCATATTCGCGGTTTCCAAAGACGATCTGCCCGGTCTCCCTCTCCCTGTTCCGGACAAAGCCTGAGAGCCGGGGATCGAAAACGGTTCCGCTGACTCGGATATTTGCATCCAGTTCCAGATCGGCCAGATTATTTTCGATGATGAACGCATCGACGGTTGAAAATTCTATGTTGAGGTTTAGAGATCTGATGCTGGGTGGGATATCGGTCCGTAACGCTCTGCGTTGTCTCCGCAGAGTGTTGATGAGTTCGCCTCCTGGGTAGATGTCGGCATTGTAATAGGACTGGATGATTTTTACGTCCCCCCCAAGAAACCACTCCTTCTCTCTTTTTTCCAGAGTGAGAGTCCCATTAGAAAGCGCTTGAAATCCCTCAGGGTAGTTCATCTGGACCCTGTCGGCCTTCAATTCGAATCTGGTGGATACGATCTCGAATGAGCGGGTAACAACTTTCCCTTGAATATTTATGGAACCCCCGTTGACGATTCCTTCAAGAGAAAGTAAGGCCGTCTCCGCATCAGGAAACTCAAACGTTCCGTTGACATTTGTGGCAAGAAGCGATGGGTCTTCCAGCTGAAAAAAACCGTTCGATATCTTCCCATGCCCGCTGACCACCGGGCTTACTAGAGCTCCCTGCAAATTGAGATCGAATGACAGATTTCCACCCAGGACTGCATCTTCTATGAGAGAGGACAGAACCGCGCTGTCCAAAGATGCGGAAACTCGAGCATCTATCTGTGCTTCCGGCTGTAGGCTCAGCTTACAGTCAGCTTGAAGGAATGATTCCCCGCCTGAAAGTCTAAATTTATTGAGATGTAATATGCCGTCCCTCATGCCGAACAGGATCTTTTCCTCATTTGACATCTTGAATTCATCGAGAGAAAATTCCAGTCTTGTCAGCTCCCCGTCCATTTCGAGGCGCAAGAGTGATGTGAAATCACCTTGAAGCCTTACAGTGCCATCAATCCTCCCTCCCAATTGTATGCCCAGTCTTTTCGAAAGAATTTCGGCAAAATTATCGAGGTTCAGCTCGGAAAGGGAGACGATGATCTCGTTCTTAGCTTGAACCTGTGTCAAGTCCTTGCCGGACAGATCCCCCGGGAATAGCGGGGACAAAAAAATCTCTCCTGTTGCAGAGATATTTCCCCCGCCGACTCCAATCGAGAACTGATCCAAGTGCAATATGTTTTTCTTGATTTCGGATTTCAGTGAAATATCGTGGAAATTGAGGGGAATGAATGAAGAAGCCAAATGCCCATTTTCCATTTCTACAGAGGCATTGAGGACCGGCTCTGATAGAGATCCAGAAAGGCTTCCTTCGATATTGAGCACACCTGAGGCTTCTGTTCCGGGTAAAAGAGCCTCCAAGATCCGGAGATTGATAGATCCATTTAGATTGATATTGCCCCGGTGCTCTTCTTTTAGAGGAAGACTCCCCGACACGGAAAACTCTGTTTGGGGACCCTTGAGCGAGAATTCCTCGATGATCAACTCGTGGTTTTGAATTTTTACAACAATCGGGATTTGGCTGAGAATTGTAAAGTCTTTGTACCGGAACGAACTCCGTTCCAGGTTTAAAGAAAGCGTGGAATTTGTCCAATCTTTCAGAGGGATGACAAAATCAGCCACTGCCGAGATTTGAGATGCGATGGGGGAGGGCAGCGGTTCCAACCCTGACCGGATCGTGTGCCAAATATCGATCGATTCTGTTTTGAGTTGTCCTTGGATGAGATAAGGTTCCTCTAAGATGAGTTTTGCTTCCACAGAAGTCTGCCCGAGCGGTGTCTCCATTCGAATATCGACCATCCGGCCATCCGATACCGCTTTCAGAGTCAGGGATTCCACTCGAACACTCTGAACAATGACATTTTCCATTGACAATTGGAGGGCAAAAACCGGATTCTCGACTGTGCCGTTCCCCTTGAGCTCGAACTGGGCTAAGCCCGAGACAGTGCCTTCCTCAGGATTTAACGTTTGAAAAGAAGAGAGATCGATTCCCTTGCCCGCAATGTTCACCTCGAAAGCACGTGTTGTCAAATCCAGTTCCACTGTGCCCTCAAGAATGCCTCCGGCTTTGACAATACTGATTCTTTCAAGTACCAGGTTTTGTCCCGCGAACTGTCCTCTGAGTTCCACAGAGTCAAAGCCCTCATTGTTCACAACGAGAGTATTGAATATCCCTGAAAATTGGACAGAGGGATCACTCATTTTCCCGGATAGAACCACTTCCCCTGAAAAAAGTCCTTGAACAGAGTATTGATCCTGGATCAGCGATATGAAAGGTGCGATCTCCATATCTGCGGCTCTCAGTCTGAGTTCGGCTGAAGGGAGGACGGGTTTATCAGATGGATCTAGAGACACATGGCCGCCCAGCGTTATCTCGCCTTTATCAGTCCCGATTGTGAGCGTCAGGACATTGATCCTCTTCTCTGCATACGTGAGTTCAGCCTTCAATGTGTGGAATTTGCTCATGTTGAGCGAGATATCGCTACCGGCGACTGTCAAGGCCGCTTTGGGCTTGTCAAAGCTGCCGGAAGCTTCCCCCTCCAATAAGAGTTGTCCATCGAGCTGGATCGGCGGGAGGTTCTTTAATGCCGGAAGTAACGAATCCCTTTTCATGCGTTTAAGGAGTCGTTCAACATCCTGAAGGCTTTCTGATTTCAGTCGATAGTTCACCTTGAACCGGTTTGAACGGTTGAGACTCCCAGAAAGAGTAATCGCTGTTTGGTTCAAGCGCATCGAGCTGGGAAAAACTTCTATATCTCCGTTTGTGACATGGAATGAAATATTTCCTTCGAGATCGATGCGGTCCTGAACGGAGGAGGGTGGTATCGATAATGAGTCAAAGCGTATTTCTCCTTCCGCATTGATAGAATCGAGCGCGGGCTCTTTCCATTTTGCGGAGATGTGTCCGCTGCTCACGGTGGAAAAAAGAGGATCGAGTTTGGGCAACAGGTGCTTGAACGCAGAAAGCTTCACAGAGTTCCATTGAAAGTCCGCGGATGAGTCTCCTTTTTTGAGAAGGTCAAGAATAAGATTTCCCTTCAAATTTCCGTCTGAATCCTCGATCTTAAAGTTGCGCAAAGCGATACGAGTCTGATCACCTTGAAAATCCCCTTCCAGTTTCTTCAGATGAATGTCAGCCACAAGGACGTCCTGTCCTTGCACATGGCCGTCATATGTGAGATCGGACCCCGTGCCTTTTAAGGATGTCGTGACCGATAGGATCCCCCCGAACTCATGCCCGATCTGGGATATCTTTTTAAGGAAATCCATCTGCAGAGTTCCTTGTATCGCAAGAAGGTATTGCGGATTTTCCTGATAATCCTGGATGTGACCCGATGCGCTGACGGCGAATGGCTCTGTTTCGAAAAGAAAACGTGTGATCTGAATAGAATTGTCATCGAATGTCAGTTCCGTCAGGAATTTATCCAGAGAGAATTGGGATTCGAAAACCTTGAACTCCCCGGACCGCGCTGTAAGCATCCCTTGGTGGAACTCGTTTTTTTCCTCGAAATGAATGTTTATGGATATATCGTCGATAAACGCGGTGATCGGATACTCCCTGTCCTGATAATCGATTTTACCTTTGTCCAGCTGAAAATCGTCAATCCTGAGGGAAAAAGGCTTATTCCTGGGCGGTTTGACTTTTTTCGTCGAGGAGGGCATCCTCTTTTTCGCGCTGAGCCGCACCTTAGGCTCTGTGATGTGAAATTTCTGAATATGAACCTTTTTTCCGAGCAATGTCATGAGTGAAAGATTGACGGAAAGCTTTTGAGCGTCAAAACTTTGTAAGATCGAATCCTCTGGAGCTAACGGAATAATTTTCAGCTCCTCGAACGAGGCGCTGAGACGGAACACGTTAAGATCAAAAGATCCGGCGGAAATAGACAGGTTGGCATTTGTTCGAAGGAGGCGGTCGATTCTGGAAAATACGTACGACTTGAATTTTGTCGTTTGGAGACTAATGACTCCTCCGACTAGGGCAATCGTCAGGAAAATAAGAAGCCCGTAAAGAACGCGCTTCCTCCGCTTCTTGTCTCTCTTTTGAGTAGTCTGAAGAACTCCGTGCATCGGTCTGTCTCGGAAAGAATCGTTGAATGGAAAGAGCCTACCAGCTGATATCTTTAGCGAGTTATTTCAATATCATCATACCTTTAAAGCATGGTCTCTTTCAAGTTGAACGGATTCCATTTAGATGATGCGTTCTTCAATGCTCACCCTGTTCTCAGCAACAAATAAATATTTAAAATATCGTTATTGCATTGATGGGACTAATTGGCATCTCTTGTATTATGAAAAATTCCCAAAAAAACATTGATAAGGACCAGTGCCAAAGTTGTGTCGTTATTGAGATGTTTTCGGTATAACCCTTCACTCACTTCATTAAGATCCTGACGCGTTTGATTCTTTTCTCATTCGCTTCCAAGATCAGGATCTTGAAGTCATCCGTCTCAAAATTCTCACCCTGTTTGGGGATTTTTTGCATGTTTTCGATAAGATATCCTGCGATTGTCTCGTAGTCGCCTTCCGGGATCGAGACATCAAAAGTGTGATTCAAGGTATATATTTCGGCCTTTCCCTCAGAGTCGATCACTCGATCGCTGATCTTGCGAATGACTTTTTCCTCTTCGATGTCTTTCTCATCGCGGATATCACCCATGATCTCTTCGACCAGATCCTCAATGGTCACTAGCCCGACCACGCCTCCATATTCGTCCACAACAAAGGCCATAAATTTTTTGGTTGTTATGAGCTGCCTTAATAGAGGGAAAATATTTTTGGATTTGGGGATATGGAGGATACTTTTTTGGATGTGAGGGTAAATGGTCGGTGGCTGACTTTTTGTATGCAAGATATCCAAGACGTTGACCAGACCGACAATGTTATCGATCCTGTCTTTGTAGACTGGAATGCGAGAAAAGCCTGTAGCCGCCACTGTTTTCAGGAAAGAATCATGATCACAGTTCTCAGGGACGGCAACAATGTCGACCAGGGGAGTCATGATCATTCCGGCCTTCCGGCTTTCCAAATCCAGGATGCTGTGGATCATCCGGAGTTGTGCTTTTTTGAGTGTTCCTTCTTCTTCTCCCATCTTGGCCAGTAGTTTGAGTTCCTCACGCATACTACGGAATCTTTCCTCCCTGTTTTCATCTCTAGCCATCCTGATCAATGGATCGGTGATCTTGGTGACTAGCAAAGCGATGGGATAGAGGAACACAGAAGACACACGCAATCCAAAAGCGCTTTTTAAGGCAAGAGTGTCTGCTTTCGCCCTGAATATTGTTTTGGGAAGGATCTCACAGAAAAGAAGAATGATGAATGTCATGATTAAGGTATTCACGATTTCTATCAGTTTTTCGTTGCCTGTAAGAGCATGCTGGGTCAGACGTAACCCTGCCACACCAGCTGCCACAGCCATTAAGTTCGTGCCGACAAGCACGATTCCCAGCATTTTATTGGGTTCTTGGAGGAGTCTCTTAATGATTCTGGCGCGGTTATCTCCATACTGAGCGAGCACATTGATTTTGGCTCGCGATGCGGAAACAACAGCGGTTTCAGAACCCGCATAAAATGCAAGGAGGCCGAGGGATATTATCAGGAGGAGCACGAAAACGGCTACAGGCTGTGTGCCTGAAGAGACATCCCCCGCTGCGAAAGATGGATGAAGGAATGTTATACAAAAACCGAAAAGGAGAAGGGAAACCATAAAGGAGGAGGAGGAAGTCTCTTTTCCCGTATTCCTCTTCTTTGGCTGAATTTTTAGGAGCTCTATCCGTTTGCCCTTCATCTTGAGGACTTCAAACGACACATTGTGGGGATCATCTGCTTTTTTTTCGCCAACAATGGGAATTGCACCCAGAAGACTGATGACATATCCACCGATTGTATCCGCAACAGAAAGATCCAAATCGAGCTTGAGATGTTTATTGATGTTCCGAAGGTTCGTAGATCCCGAGGCCAGAAAGCTGGAAGGGTCAGAGGGATCTTTGATGATCAAGTTGGGCGGGATCGCGTCATATTCGTCCACGATCTCTCCGACGACCTCCTCAACAATGTCTTCTGCCGTGGCCATTCCTGAGACACCCCCATATTCGTCCAAGACGATGGCGATGGGTTGATTCTTTCGGGTCATTTCCCCCAATAAAGTCCCGCAGTCTCTGGTTAAATGAACAAAAAAAGGGACTCGGATCAGGGTGTTCTCATGCTCGGGATTGAGAGAATTGAGAAAATTCTGGTGATTGAGAAACTCGTCCAGAGTGAACTCATAGATGTTTTTTTTATTAAGTTTTTCTAAGTTTATGTCTTTCCATCGAGGAAGATCTTTGATATAAAAAATTCCGCATATATTGTCGATTTCTTTCCTGTATATAGGAAGCCTGGAGTAACCTGCATTTTTGGCCTTTATGAATGCATCCAGGATGGATTCAGACACCTCGACGCACATCATCTGCACCCTTGGAATCATAATTTCTTTGACCTTCGTGTCATGGAGCTCGATGATGTTGAGGATGAGTTCTTCCTCTTTTTCATCGAGGGCTCCGTTCTCTTCGGCTGTTCTTACGATCGATCGAATTTCTTCGCTCGTAATCGGTGTCTCGTCAACCATGCTGTGGACTCCGAAAAGAGGAAGTAAGAGATCCGTGATCGAGCGCAAAACTTTTCTGAAAGGATAGATGAGTTTAGAGAACAACCAAAGCGGGGGAGCTACGATTTGTGACAGCTTTTCGGCATGCTTAATGGCAAAAGTTTTTGGAGTGATCTCTCCAAAGATCAAGAGTAAACCTGTTTCTAAAAGAATGGCCACAACATAGGCAAAAGCGGGATTTTGTCCGCGAAAAAGAGTTTCATAGATGAGTGAGCCTGTGATGCTGATAAAGGCTAAATTCACGAGTGTGTTTCCGAACAGGACAGTGATGAAAAGCCTGCGCGGTTCGTCCAAAAATTTGATGACCGCAGAACGACATTGGCCATCTGCTGATTTCATCCTCTGAATTTGTATCTTGCTCAAGGCTGAGAGAGCTGTTTCTGATCCTGAGAAAAAAGCGGAAAAGAGCAACAAAAGGCCCAGACCAAGTAAGTTATACACAAAGCTCATCAAGTTCCTATTTAAAACGCTGCTTCATTACATATATCACAGGCCAATTTTAGGGTCAATCGGCCAGTGCTTTTGCCGACCCGGCGGGACAACAGGCAGTTAGCTGCAATCTTTTTTTAAAGGGAGAATTTTCAACGGATGTGTTCTTAATGATTTGAAACAAACGGATACAGGAAAAAATATTGACATATAACAAAAAAATGATAGCATGGAGTACGATTTTGAATTAAGGCAATACATACTCGATAACAACTGTTGGAGACACTCAATCGATCAACAGTCATAAACCTTCAACAGATGAACGAGAAACAGCGTTATGAGCATAGTGGGTGGGTATGCAGGAGTCGAATATGGCGAAACACGCAAGATGCTTTCGTTGCAAAAAGAAATTTCCAATAAAGAAGGACCAACACCCAAAATTTTCCCTTTGTCCAGTGTGCAAAAGCTTCAAAGAAGAGTACGGGTCAGGGTCTTCTTGGATCGATCATAGCTTCAGAGGGCCGGGGAAAAGAGCTTAACAGCGGAAATCAATCCAAAATTTCACACATATCCATTTATATCTTGAATAATCCATGGAATTTTATTAAGAGATATAAAGGAATATCATGGAAAAAAACAAAATAAAGTATATTCAAAGAAGTCTCGTGCACTATCTTCTGTTGAAAGGTCAATGACGATGAAAGACAACAGTTGCCCTGTGCCAGAAACTAGCCCCACGGCTGCCAAAAGACCCGTCGCAGAACTTGCCCGTGACATGGGGTTGATGCACGTCACAATGATAGGCGTTGGCGCCATGATCGGAGCGGGAATTTTTGTCCTCACCGGCTTGGCTGCTGGGGTTTCCGGCCCTGCCTTGCTTTTGGTTTTTACGTTCAATGGATTTGTTACAGGATTGACAGCCATGTCGTATGCGGAACTCGGCTCCTGTTTTCCAGAGGCCGGGGGAGGATATTTATGGGTGAAGGAGGCCCTGCCCCAACCCAACGGTTTTTTATCGGGATGGATCAGCTGGTTTGCGCATGCCGTGGCCTGCTCTCTGTATGCGGTGGCTTTTGGGACTTTTGCTGTCGACCTTCTCCATCTTGCCGGCGTTGATTTTTCAAAAATATTTTCTTTAGCCAACAGCGAATCGAATATCCTGGCCGCAAAAGCTGTTTCTGTAGGAGTCACGTTACTTTTTGTTTGGATCAATTACAGGGGCGCGAAAGAAACAGGCCAGGCAGAATCCTTTGTGACGATCGTCAAAATCATCGTGATTGCTCTTTTTATAGGATTCGGGATCTATGCCATGTTCGCCGGCAAGACTCCGGAACCGTGGCAGTCCCAATTCAGCGGATTTTTCCAGAAAGGAGCCATCGGGATCATCATGGCCATGGGATTGACCTTCATTGCTTTTGAAGGATACGAGATCATCGCCCAATGCGGTGAAGAAGTGAAAAACCCCAAAAAGAATATTCCCCGCTCCATTTTTCTTTCGCTTTTGATCGTTGTCCCCATCTATGTTCTTGTTGCCTTTGTGGCTATCGGAGCTGTGAGCCCCGAGGGGGGGGAACCCACTTGGCAGTATCTTGGTCAAAAGGGAGAGCTGGCCATGATCGAAGCCGCGGAACATTTCATGATGGGAAAACTGGGAAGGATCATTTTTCTCATTGGGGGTTTGTTCTCGACAATGTCCGCTCTCAACGCCACCGTGTATTCATCCTCTAGAGTCAGCTTTGCCATGGGGCGCGACCACAATTTACCCGGAATATTTGCCAAGATCCACCATATAAAGAGAACCCCTTATATGGCTGTTTTTATTTCAGGAGCGCTCATCATCCTCATGGCTGTGGCCTTACCCATCGAAGATATTGCCAGCGCCACAGATGCCATGTTCCTGCTGCTTTTTATTTTTGTGAACCTTGCTATCATCAACCTTCGCAAAAACCGGCCTGACCTGGACAGAGGGTTTAAAGTTCCTCTGTTCCCCATCATTCCTATCGTAGCCACTTTTTTTAATCTTGTTCTAGCCGTCTTCCTGTTTTTTTATAGACCTCTCGGTGTTTGGGTGTGCGTGGGGTATATCCTTTTCGGAATTTTTATCTACTATGTGTACTCAAAAAGAAAGGAATTTGCCATCAAAGCCGAGCCTATTGTTCATGTTGAACGCCCTGTATTCCAAGCAGGTCCCTGTAACTTTCATATCCTTGTCCCTGTGGCGAATGAAAAAACCGTCCAGCAGCTCCAGAGGTTCGCCATCCGGATGGCCAAGGCCTACACAGCCGATATAACCGTTCTGAATGTCATAAAAGTCCCACCCCAGCTTCCTCCGAGCGAGGGAAGAAAATATCTCAACAATTCCAGAGCTTTGATTTCTATGGCGGTCGAGATGGCGGAGCCTGAGGAAATTCCTGTTTATTCATTAGTGAAGCTGACCCACAACGTCCCCAAAGCCATCATCGAAACATGCGAGGAACGCAAGATCGACTTGATGATCTTAGGATGGGAAGGAGACAGAAGCAGACAAGACAGGGCGTTTGGGACTATTCTGGACGAAATCATTCTTAACACGGTGTGTGATATCTGCCTTATCTGTAAAGCCCCAACGAAAGACACACAAATAAACAGAGTTTTTATTCCGGTGAGCAGTATCCGGTATGCCCTTCTCTCCCTCAAAGTTGCCGAAGCTTTGATGGGTGATAACCACCGGCCGATTGTGCTTTTTCATGCCACGGCAAGCGATGATTCCGAGGGCATAAGGAGCAGGTATTACGAGGAGCTTCAGAAACATTCCGACGACATCGATCCCAACCGCTACAAGATTGTTGTTCAGAAGACCAACAATATCATGCAGGCAATCCTGACTGAAACGCAGCATCATGACCTGATCATCATGGGCGCACCCGAAGAGGGTTTGATAAGGCGTGCGTTTTTCGGAGACCTTCCCGCCCAAATTGTGCGCCAGCTAAACACACCAATCATATTGACTAAAAAATACACAGGTGATGTTAAATCCTGGTTCCAGAAATTTTTCGGCTCTCGGAAGACAATCTTAGATTGACCTGTGCCTATGATTCTTTCCACATCTTTTATGGGGAAAAGGAGCCTTAGAGAGATCATGTTCAAATGCGAAAGAATGTGGAGGTGATAAAAATTGGAAAAGAACAATAAGATCGTTTCTCCTAAACTTCCACCCGTTCAGCTAGCCCGGCACCTCGGCCTTTTTGAGGCGACGATGATAGGTGTGGGGGCTATGATTGGAGCAGGGATTTTTGTCCTCACCGGAATTGCCGCAGGAAATGCAGGCCCGGCCGCCCTGATCGCCTTTGGTCTGAACGGAGTCATCACTCTTTTCACGGCATTGAGTTATGCCGAATTGTCCAGCGCTATTCCAGAGGCCGGAGGTGGATATTCCTTTATCAAGAAGGTGATGCCTAATTCCATCGCTTTTACATCGGGATGGATGCTCTGGTTCGCCTACATCGTTGCTTGCAGCCTCTACGCGAAAGGCTTTGGCAGCTATTTCATGGAATTCACTTCCCGATACATGCCGGTCATCGGCAATGCTTTGACTAAAGTCCTTGGGGGACATGGTTCTGTAGCTCTCATGACCATCGTCGTCAGTTTTCTTTTTATTTCGGTGAATATCATCGGCACTCATGCCAGCGGGAAGACCGAAAACATCATCACTCTGGCAAAAATCGCCGTGCTCGCTGTCTTCATTTTTTTCGGCCTCAAACAGGTCTTATCAAGCACATCCACCACAGTGGCAAATTTCAAGCCTCTCTTTCCCATGGGTTTCACGGGTGTTCTGGCAGCCATGGGACTGACGTTCATCGCTTTTGAAGGATACGACCTTATCGCCACAGTCAGTGAAGAGGTTCGCGAACCGCAAAAAACGATCCCTAAAGCGATCCTCTATTCTCTGGCCATAACCATGAGCATCTATCTTCTCGTAGTATTCGTCTCTATAGGCGCTGTCCCTCCCTCAGAAGGTTTGTCATCCTGGCAGTTGCTGGGGAAATACCAGGAAATCGGGATCATTCGAGCCGCGCAAAGCTTTATGCCTGCCTTTGGGATCGTCCTTGTTTTGTTTGGAGGGCTATTCGCAACGCTCAGCGCTCTCAATGCCACGGTACTCGCTTCCTCGCGCGTCGCCTTCTCCATGGGCCGCGACTGGATGTTGCCCAACATTCTCAGCCGTATTCATTCCCAGAAAAGAACGCCTGTCCTCGCCATCTGCATCAGCGGTTTCCTCTTCATCGGTATCGCCGTATTTCTCCCTCTGGAAACGATCGGGGTTGCCAGCAGTTTGTTGTTTTTACTGACGTTTTCTTTAGTCAATGTGGCGTTGATCATCTACCGGAAAAGGTGCAAAACCTTACCTTCTTTTCGAGTTCCCTTCTTTCCGCTCATTCCCATATTGGGATTTCTCACAAGCGTGGGCTTAGCCCTTTTCCAGCTCATCAATCAGAGCACGGCATGGCTCCTTACTGCCGCCTGGGTTTTGGTAGGCTTCGTCATTTATTTCTTCGCGTTTGCCAAGAAGGTCAAAATCGCTGATGTCCCCAAATTTGTCCAGACGCCGGAGCTCATTGATCTGAAAAAGACCAGGCGTTACAAGATTTTAGTCCCATTGGCGAATCCTGCGCGAGTCCTTCCGCTGATGCATGTGGCGGGGCGGATCGCGCGTTCATGCAAGGGCGAAATCTTGTCGTTGAATGTGAGCGTTTTGCCTAATATCACAGAATACTCCGAAGCAGAGCCGTACCTTCGCGAAGCCCAGACTATCATGAACAAAGCCCAACGGATCGCATTCGACCTTAAGGTCCCGCACACGTTCTTAATGAAAGTCGGGCGATCCGTCGCCACAGAGGTCGTTCAGGTCGCTAAAGAAAATGCCTGTCAACTGATTTTGTTGGGGTACAAGAAGGACGAAGACCCTCTGGAGAACAGCGTGATCCATCGTATCATCAACAGGCAGCCCTGCGATGTCGCCATACTCAAGAGCGATTCGGAAGAGATCCCTTCCTTCCGCAGAATCCTTCTCTCGATCGGCGGACAAGAAGTCCATGACCATTTAAAAGCCCGGATCGTCCACAGTTTGTCCCAACAAGAGGAGAATGAGGTCACGTTTTTGAGAGTCGTTGCAGAAGGTTCAGTCAAGTCCGTGGTTAGGAAAGCAGAAGAATCCCTGAAAAACACAGCCAAAATGTACAACATCCCCGAGGCCAAAACAGAGGTCGTGCAGCACGCCGATGTCGCTGAGGCCATTGCCACGCGCGCCAATCAACATGATTTTCTGATTCTTGGCCTGCGAAAAGGGGCTTGGCTCAAATCATTTTTCTTTGGGATGATCGCCCAGCAGATCACCGGCCAGGTGCGATGTCCCACATTGCTGACCAAAACCAAATCCCAAACCCGAACTGGGTTTAAAAAGCGCTCAGAAATTTCAGAAGATGACTCCTGCCCTGTGGAATAAAGATATATAATCCTTGACAGGAATTGCCGGATAATCCCTTCAATTGAAATCCAATTTGTTTGACATTTAAATCAGATTTGTGTATAAGGTGGACAAAAAGGTGAACAATTACCAGTAGATTGAACATGAAGAAACTCATCAGGGTATCGGTTCGTGCGTTCGTTGAGCACCTGCTGCAGCAGGGGGATCTGTCTTCTGTGTTTGATCTTACCTCGAGAACATCTGGTTATAACGGGCTGCGCGCCCATCAGAAAATCCAAAAATCCCGACCCGATTCATACCACAGCGAAGTCCCTGTTTTTTACCGTATCGACAACGAATCCTTAACTTTAGACATCCAGGGACGCATCGATGGTGTTTATAGACAGAATGGGTCGGTCGTGATCGAGGAGATAAAGACCACACGAAGAGACCTGGATACTTTTATTGCTGAACAGAATCCTCTGCATTGGGCGCAGGTCAAGACCTATGCTGCTATCTATTCTCTTGAAAACAATATCGATACTATCCAAACGCAGTTAACATACTGTCAACTGGAGACCGGGGAAATAAAGACCTTCTCTCAGAAAGCGTCATGTGATGAATTGAACCTGTTTTTCCTTGACCTGGCCAGCCAATATCTCGATTGGATGGAGAGGATCGAGTCTTGGCAGAGGGTTCGAAACGAGGCAATTCTGAACGCGGATTTTCCTTTTTCATCCTTCCGGCTAGGACAGCTTCAAATGATCGAGGAGGTCTCTCACACCATCAAGAATCAAGAGCAGCTGATCATCCAGGCCCCCACCGGCACAGGAAAAACCATTGCTGCTCTCTTCCCGGCGATCAAGGCCTTAGCTCAAGGTCATGTAGAAAAGATCTTCTATTTGACGGCTCGGACCACGGGGCGTGTGATCGCCGAAAAAACGCTCAAGGAGTTGAACACAAAGGGCCTCCCGATCAAGTTTGTCACCATAACCGCCAAAGAAAAGGTCTGCTTTAATGCGGATAAGAACTGCACAGGCGAAGAATGTGTTTATGCCAAAAGATACTACGACCGGCTTAGAGGGGCTCGGGAGTCCCTTTTCCATCAGGATGTTTTCACCCGTGAAACCATTCTGGAAATCGCCGAGATGTATGAAATATGTCCGTTTGAGTTTTCTCTGGATCTTTCTCTCTGGGTGGACTGTGTGATCTGTGATGTGAACTATGCCTTTGACCCAAGGGTGTACTTAAGAAGATTTTTTCTGGAGAGTTTCCTAAACTGCACATTTTTGATCGATGAAGCCCATAATCTTGTCGATCGGTCGAGAGAGATGTTTTCTGCGCAGATCAATAAAGCGAGCTTTCTGGAACTGCGGCGGAAGCTCGAGGATAAAAAATCCGAGATTTATGAACTCATCGGTGAGATCGACAAGACACTTTTGCAGAGAAAACAAGCGCTAGGGGATGAAGCCAATGCGTGGGACAGGGACTGCCCCAAGGATCTGATCTCTCTGCTGAGGCGATTGGTTCTGAGTCTGGAGCGGAAAGTAACAGCTTATCCTCAATCTCCACTCAATAAATTTTTACTTGACCACTATTTCGAGGTGAACTGGTTCTGTAAAGTCGCAGATATGTATGATGAGAACTATGTGACCTGTTTGGAACAAAGGGAGAGGGACCTGATCGTTAAGCTGTTCTGCCTCGACCCATCTGAACACCTGCGCACAGCTCTCGAGAGGGCAAATTCTGCAATCCTTTTTTCCGCAACGATCACGCCGATGTCTTATTTCGCCCAGATGCTGGGTTGTCGAGAGGATGCGCAAAAGCGGGCCCTGCCCTCACCCTTCCCTCCGGAAAATCTCTGTGTGCTGGCCTCCAAATCTGTGTCCACCCTCTACAGGCATAGGACTCGTACCAGAAACGATCTGGCCAAAACGATCGGTTCTCTGATCAGCGTAAAAAAAGGGAACTATCTCGTGTTTTTCCCATCTTATGCGTATATGGATATGGTCTTCCCTCTGTATGAACAATTCTTTCCGCATCACAGCCTGTTAGTCCAGACACAGGGAATGGGAGAAGATGAGCGTTTGCAGTTCTTGGAGCATTTTTCCCATGAGAATAGCGGCACACTTGTAGGATTTGTGGTGATGGGTGGGATCTTTGGCGAAGGGATCGACTTGATGGGAGACCGTCTTTCCGGTGCCGTTGTTGTCGGTGTGGGATTACCAGGAATTTCACTGGAGAGGGAATTGATCCGCGGTCATTTTGAGGACAAACAGATGCCCGGTTTCAATTATGCCTATCTCTATCCCGGGATGAACCGGGTGTTCCAGGCCGCCGGCCGTGTGATCCGTTCAGAGGAGGACAGGGGAGCCATTCTGCTGGTAGACACGCGTTACTCTCTCCCACAGTATAATTCTCTTTTTCCTTCGGATTGGCAGGTTCGTTTTGTCCGGAACGAGAAACAAATTGGTCACATCCTCGATAAGTTCTGGACACGTCAGAGCGGTTAGAATGAGTAAAGATTTAGGGATAAATAGAGATTGATGATACAGGGCAGATAGCCGGAACAGGAGAAATGAGATTACCTCCTGAGTGAATAAAGAAAGATGTCGAAAAAGATAAAAACTCTGAAAGAGCTCGATGTTCTGGCTGTCGATTGTCAAGCCACTCACAGCAATCCCGATAAAGGCCAAATCCTCGAGATCGGTTGGGTCAAAACTCGAGCCTCTGCAGCGGCTGATTTCGAAAAGACTTCGAGAAATGCGGAGACTTATCTCCTTAAAATTCCAAGAGTCGCTGAGATCCCCAAAGCTGTATTGAGGATCACTGGCATCTCCCAAGAAGAACTGCAGTCAGCTCAGGCTCCAAAGGAGATCTGGCAACGCCTGTCTCGACTAGCAGAGAGCATAGCGGAGAAAATATCTAAAGAAGATATGAGACCAACAAATCGGAACAATACGTTACAGACTCTGGCAGAACACAATAATGCGGCTTGCCCGGCTGTCGTTCATTTCTGCCGTTATGAGGAACCCTATCTAAAAAAACTCCACAAAAAATACAGCCCGAAAAAAGATTTTCCTCTTTCGATCGTCTGCACACACGAAATTGTGAACCGGTTGCTGCCTGGATTACCCCGGAAGAGCCTTAGAGCTGTGGCTGGATATTTCGGGCAATCCCTTCCAGAATCCCGCCGCAGCTTGGATCATGTTGCAGCCACAGCACTCATCTGGTTTCACTTGGTCAGACTGCTCGAAGACACACACGCCATCACCACCTTTGACGAACTCCGGGAGTGGCTTAGACAGCCGACCATCAATTTATCGGGGAATAAGTTTGCGCGTGCCTATCCTATGGCAGAGACATATCGCAAGGATCTCCCCGATCAGCCCGGAATCTACAGGATGTGCCGTTCAGGGGGAGATCTCTTGTATATCGGAAAGGCCAAGTCGCTCAGACAGAGGGTCAACAGCTATTTTCATAAAGGAAGCCGGCATCCGGAGCACATCCTCGAAATGTTGAGCCAGGCGCAATCGCTGGATACAACAGTAACCCGAACAGCCTTTGAAGCCGCTCTTGTAGAGTCAGATGAGATCAAAAAACATTCCCCTCCCTATAATCGGGCACTGCGGACAAATGAACGCGATGTGCTGTTTTTCTCTCGTGATCTAAAGAGCACAAACTCTCAGCCCGATAGCTATCACTCGATTGGCCCCTTGCCCTCATCACACTGTCTCGACTCCCTGGCTTTGTTGGGAGGTGCGTTCAATGGGGACTTGAGAAAAATATCTCTAAAGGAGATTGAAGGAATTCTGAATATCCCTTCAGAATATCTTTCAGACCGGGATTGTTTTTTTTCGGGTGTCAAAGCGTTTAAAAAAGATTTTCATAAATCTCTCCAGCCCGCGTTCGATCTGAGGACATTGATGTCTTTGGGGGCTCAGTTTTGGAAAGATAAGCTGGAGGAGCAGGCCGCAGAAGAGACCGCCAGAATAGAGGCTCTAGAGCGGGCTGCGGAAAAATCTGTTCTGGAAGAGGACGCTGCGAATGAGCAGATGGAAGAGCAGATCCTTGAACTTAAAGTGCAGGAATTTGAGGAGATAGAGATCGTGGACACCTGGACACCGGAACGTATCGTAAAAGCTCTGAAGAGCATCATCCGGTTGGGCGCCTTTCAGATCAGGCGATCGCGCTGGTTCTGCCGGCTCAGCGAATCCTCTTTTGTATGGACACCTGGTGGGGGGGATCCAAAAAAGAGAAGCTTGATCGTGTTTAAAGGTGGAATTCCTCTTTTTAAAGATCCTCTGTCATCTTCTGTAACCATACCTGTCCTCTCCGGTCACAAAAAACCACTTTTTGAGCGACAAAAAAATTTCGACCTAATTGTTTTTGACAGAATGCGTGTAACCACGACAGAGATCCGGAGGCTCATCCAGGAAGGGCGTGAGGTTGAGCTCTGGCTACATCCTGATGTGTGCTTCCGGAACGAACAGCTCAAACGAATGCTCCGATGGGTGTGATGCGGCTTCTTTTTCTGGCAGATACTCACCTCGGTTTTGATTATCCTTTCCGTCCCCGGATCGATCGGCGCCGAAGGGGGGAGGACTTTTTCGCCAATTACAGGCGCGCTCTCCAACCCGCTTATGATGGCGAAGTGGATGCAGTCATCCATGGTGGAGATCTCTTTTTCCGGAGTAAAGTTCCCGTCCAGCTTGTTGATATGGCCTTTATTCCGTTGAATGAGATTGCAGACTTGGGCGTCGATGTTTTTATCGTCCCTGGTAACCATGAACGGTCGCGGATTCCTTTCAGGATTTTGACCTTGCATCCGCACATCCATATCTTTGATGTCCCGCGGACATTCATCATGGAGCGGGAGGGATGGAAGCTAGCTGTCGCCGGATTTCCATACTGGCGGGATAATGTGCGCGAACGATTTTTAGAAGTCCTCGAGGACACAGAATGGCAACACAGGATCAAGGACTGCGACGGTGCGGTTCTCTGTGTGCACCACTGTTTTGAAGGGGCGACGGTGGGACCTGGGAACTACACTTTTCGGTACAATGATGATGTGATCCGGATCAGAGATGTTCCGGACGTGTTTGTAGCTGTACTCTCAGGACATATCCATCGCTTCCAGGTGCTAACAAATGACCTTCATGGAAAACCCGTGGATACGCCCGTTTTTTATCCTGGCTCCATCGAGCGGACCTCTTTTGCCGAAAAAGACGAACCGAAGGGCTATCTGGAAGTCGAGTTGAGAAAGAATGAAGGAATGAATAAAGATGGTCAGCTGACCATATCTTGGAAATTTATCGAGCTGCCTGCCCGGTCCATGGTCCACATCAACATCCTGGTACAAGGATTGGGAAGAGATGCTCTCGCTGACTGCCTACGCCGCGCACTTAAAAGTGTCGATCCCGAAAGCGTGGTCAAACTGCATATCAGAGGTCAAGTCCACGAAGATGCCTTAGCTGTTCTAAGGTCTCAATATCTGAGAACCCTTTCCCCAGGACAGATGAACATCAGCTTAAGAATTTCTTCATCTGGAGGGAGACATTATTAAGATTTTCAATCCTCTTTATCAACGATATTTATCTCAATAACGAGTTTAAGTGGGGTTGATTTTTAGGGAACTACGATTGAGGGTTTCGTCAATTTCAGACAATTAAATTTATAAGTATTTCCTTTTTTTACTAGCCACGGATCCTTCGCCACTTTCCGTAATTTCCACCCACCGACAGTCTGAAAGGAGAGTACTACAGATATAACAGCAGAACCAACAGTCAAAAAATCAATAATCTTTTCTCCAATACAATTGACAGTTTAATCCCAAATTAATATTCTTTAGTCAATTGACGGAACTGGGAAAACAAACAGAGGTTTTTGCCATAAAAGACATGAGGAGGAGTTTACGTTATTATGGAAACAAACCCGTTTGTAAAAAAATTGACTGGATTTTTCACTTGTAGGGGATGGATGGAATGAGCAAAGACATAAGAAATGTATCGGGCAAGAGTTCAATTCTTTCGAGGCGCGAGTTCTTGAAAATTTCTGGAAATATGGCTGTTCTCATGGGAACAGCCAATGCTCTGAAGGAATTCGTGTGGTTGAGGAACGGAATAGCCGCTGTCCCTGCATCCGAGGGTTATCTCCTGGTAGATACAAAGAAATGTCAGGGCTGTCTAACGTGTATGCTTGCCTGTTCGCTATGCCATGAGGGCAAAGAGAATCTTTCCCTCTCCAGAATTCAGATTCTCCAGAATCCTTTTGAAGGATTTCCCGCTGATCTGGACATATCCCAGTGCCGGCAGTGTGTGGACCCGAAGTGTGTGGAGGCCTGTCCAACCGAGGCGTTGTTTGTGGACAAAGAGCATGGCAACATCAGGCGTATTGATGAGATGAAGTGTATCGGTTGCGAAAGCTGTATCGAAGCATGTCCGTTCACACCTTCACGTTCTAGCTGGGATGGTGATGAAGAACATGCGCTGAAGTGTGATTTGTGTCTTGATACACCCTACTGGAATCAAGAGGGCGGCCCCGGAGGAAAACAGGCTTGCGTGGAGTTATGTCCTCTAGGGGCGTTGATATTTACAAAAGAAATACCGGATCAGCACGGCGATAAGGGATATAACATTAATTTGCGCGGAAAAGGCTGGGAGAAACTTGGTTTTTCTGTTGATGATTAAGGAGGCTCCATGAGTGAGTTTGCAAGCCAGAAAAGACTGGAAAGAGGGGAGAAATGAATGGCCATATGGGAAAAATTTTGAGATTGAATTTGACGGACAGAAAAGCTTCCACACTGGAAACTGCGCAGTATGAAGGATGGGTGGGTGGACATGGAATGGGATCTGCGATTTTTTGGGATTTGATTAAGGACAAGGCCATAAGCGGATATGATGAGCGGAATATCATCACCATAATGACATCGCCTTTGAGTGGCACCCTGGCACCGGCTGCTTCAGGACGAACCGAAATGCAGGGGATTGGCGTTCAATCATCTCCAATTGGATGGTTCACCCGGGGAAATTTTGGCGGCCGTTTTGGACCCATGATGAAGTTTGCAGGATGGGATGGAATTGTCATCGAGGGGAAAGCCGACAGCCCGGTCTGGATAGACATCAGAAATGATAAGGTCGACTTCAAAAGTGCCAAGGGCCTATGGGGTTTAGACACGATGCAGACGCAGCTTCAGATTTGGAATGAAGTCTGCAGTGGCGGTCGATTCGGCCAATGGCTGTCTGTGGGAGAGCTAAAGATGGGTCAAAGGACCACACAACGGCCTGCGGTGTTGACCATCGGGCCGTCGGGAGAAAGAAAAAGCCGGGTGGGTTGTTTGATCCATGATGCCGGAAATGCCGTCGGACAGGGTGGATTTGGTGGTATCTGGGGATCGAAAAACCTGAAAGCGATTAGCGTTATCGGAACCAAGAGCATTCCAGTGGCAGACCCGAATGCACTCCTGGAAGCGCGTCTACAGGCATACAAAAAGTTCGGATTTCATGTCGATTATAAAAAAGGTGAGCGAGATCCTCACAATTTTATGTTCTGGGATAGGCCGGAACAGGCGCGAATTCAGTCGTGCATCGGCTGCTATGAGGGCTGTCGGAATCGCTATAAAACCGGAATCGGGAATGAGTCTCAATGCGTAGAGACGTTTTATTCTTTTTATGACAGAGCCAAACATGGCGGTAAAACCACCCAAACTGCTTTCAAAGCTACAGATT
This sequence comes from uncultured Eubacteriales bacterium, assembly GCA_964406575.1. Lineage (GTDB taxonomy): Bacteria > Acidobacteriota > Aminicenantia > Aminicenantales > Aminicenantaceae > WTAW01. The sequence continues at coordinate 95,592 of CAYOSH010000017.1, forward strand.
TACTGCAAAAATACGGCATAAATGCCTATGAAGCCTGGCGAGGGATGGAATACCTGAATAAACTTTACAAAATGGGTGTTTTGGGTCCTGGAAAAGACATAGATTGCGACCTCCCCTTCAACAAGATAGGGGAAACAGAACTGATCGAAAAATTTCTCTATGTTATGGCCTACAGAGAAGGTATCGGAGACATTTTTGCTGAAGGATTCTATAGAGCCGCCGATACATGGGGCAGGTTGAACAAGGATTCGGAAACCGGAATACTTCCGTATCCCTATTGGGGACTTCCAGAGCACGCTTACGATCCAAGAGGAGAGGTCAGCTGGGGCTATGCCTCTATACTCGGTGACCGGGATGCCAATGAACATGATTTTAATTTCTTGTTTTGGGAGCCAAGCCGTGCCATGTGGCAAGGAAAACCAATGCCGTACGAGGCCGAATGGGTCACTAAGGTCATCGCTGAAAAGTTGGTTCCGTATGAAGGAAATCCTCTGATGTTGGATTACAGTACAGAAAATATTTACTCTGACCATCTGGCTAAGCTTTCGGCATGGTTTAGACACTACACTCGCTTTTGGAAACAGTCAGCACTTTATTGCGATTATCGCTGGCCTGATTTTGTCAGAAAAGATTCTCCGGACGGTCGAGGAACGACGGGGGATGGAGAGCCTACGTATCTCAACGCTGTTACTGGTAAGGATTTTAGTTTCAGTGAGGGCATGGATATCGGACGCAAAATTTGGAATTTAGACAACTCCATTTGGACGCTTCAAGGCCGACATCGGGATATGGTTCATTTTGCAGATTATATTTATGAACAGCCTTTTAAACCGAATTGGCCTTCGGCTTGGCTTCCGGGCAGAAAAGATGGAAAGTGGGAATACATCCGTGTCGACGGACGTCATCTGGATAGAGACAAATTCGAGGAATTCAAAACAAGGTATTATAAACTCGAGGGATGGGATACAAAAACAGGCTGGCCAAGAAAAGAGACTCTCGAGTTATTAGGTCTTAGCCAAGTGGCTGACGCTCTTGCAAAAAATGCCAAATTGGGCAGTGAATAATTATGGTTCCTTTGAAACTGTTAGGGTAATCTCCCTCTCGTCAACCTCTGTTACCACAGTTTGAGAGAGGGCTTGCTGCGAAGATGACCTTTTCCAGGATATATCCCCGATGAAACTCAAGGCTGGCGCATTTCCTTATTTTATAAATCCCTGAATCCGCATCCATTCACCGAACCTTTTTATCCAATCATCGGTGGGAAGATTTTGTTTCCGCATTCCAAAACCATGTCCTCCCTTTGCATAGAGATGAAGCTCTGCGGACCGACGGGCCTTGATCCAGTCAGAATAGAAACGGATACACTGTGCAGCGAGTCCTAATTCATCATTTGTGGCTGCGGCAATAAAAACAGGTGGAGCCTCTTTTGGTGCGGACGTAAATGGCACAGGATCCATATAAGGATAAATCGGTGCTGCAAAATCAGGCCGAGTTTCGGGTTCGTAGTTATAGGTTACCATGGCAATCAGCGTGCCTCCGGCTGAGAATCCCATGACGCCAATTTTCGTCGGATCTACGCCATATTCGGCAGCATTGGATCGAACGTAACGAATGGCCTCTTGAGTGTCCTTGACAGCCAGGGGAAGGATCGGTGAAATCGCTGCATCGAATGTTTTTCGATCACTCATCTTTTGCATCAATTCCACAACAGGATTGTCGGTGAGACAATGGGCTAGCCTGTATTTCAGGACAAAGGCAGCCACCCCCTTCTCATTCAGCCAACGCGCCACATCAAAACCTTCACTATCGATGGAGAGTGCATAAAAACCGCCCCCCGGACATATAATTACGGCCGCTCCGGTTGCCCGGCTTTTATCAGGTAAAAAGACGCTCAGGGTCGGAGTGCTCACGTTATAGACCACACGCGTTTGCCAAATCTTGTTGGTATTTTCTTTTTCTGACCAGGTCCAGTTTTCCGAACCCGGCGCTTTCCCGGAGTATAAAGGGATCACCTTTTGTTGGGCATGAAGAGCGATGAGGTCAGATTGTCCTACAGATACCTCTGTACCAGGTAAATCGCTGATGGTAACGGTGTGGGCTCCGGATATGCCAATTGTGCAGGTGAAGCTTATCTCTCTGGTTTCTCCTGAAGCCAGGCAAACTTTCTTCGATTCAACAGGCTTGCCATCAATGAAGAGTCGCACGTCTCCCTCTTCCATCCCACCAGTGCCGATAACCGTAGCCGCTACTTCAAATAGTTCAAGCGGCCTCACCTTTGTCTTGGACACCTTGAGGTTTTGGTATTTGAACTTCGCCCTGATCGGGGCTGTCACCTCAAAGGTCTCCTTGAGCACTATGTCCTCGCAAGACTCGCCGATCATGACCTCGAACGTTCCAGGCTCCACTATCGTCTCCAAATTTGTGTCGAGCAGACTGATGTCATCCGGTTGGAGTATGAACTCGACCGTCTTTGATTCTCCCGGCTTCAGACCGACTCTCTTAAAGCCCCTAAGCTGCTTTACCGGAACCGGCAGGCTGGCTTCCACGTCTCTCAAGTACATTTCAACAACGGCATCTCCCTCTCTTTTGCCAATGTTCTTCAACTCAAGGCTGACTTTAAGCGTGCCGCTAGCGGTTGATTTGGGAGATATTTTGAGGTTGCTGTATTCAAATTCAGTGTAGCTCAGCCCGTAGCCAAACGGCCACAGGAGGGTGCTTTCGTCGTAGTTGATTTCGCCAGGTTTGTAATTGTAATAGGTAGGGCCCACGTCTCCACGGGGATAAGTCCACGGGAGCTTTCCGCCTGGATTGTAGTCACCGAAGAGCACCTGGGCAATTGCGTTTCCACCTTCCATTCCACCGTACCAGGCTTCAACGATGGCTGGGATGTGTGCCTTCATCCAGTCGCTGGAGATGGGAGTTCCGTTGACCAGGACTGCGACTGTGGGTGTCCCGGTGCTTTCCACCGCCTGCAGCAGCGGGAGGAATCCTTCCGGTAGGTCTAGGTTCTCTCGAGCGGTGCTTTCAAAAGCAGGGTCGGGTCCGGTGATCACTACAGCCACATCAACTCCTTGAGCAGCCTTAACAGCTTTCTCTAGGTCGAAGGAGAGGGAAACCCGGACTTCTGTTCCAGAAGCGACGGCGTTCTGGATCCCTTTAAGAGGGGTTATCCAGTAAGGGGGAGTGCCGTTGTAGTCCCTGGGTATTAAACTTCTGACGTTGTCTGCATTCGGGCCTATGACTGCGATCGATTGGATACTTTTCCTGTCCAGAGGCAACACTTGATTTGCGTTTTTCAGGAGGACTATCGATTCGCGGGCCACCTGGAGAGCGAGGGCGATGTGTTTCTCGGTCAAGATATAATCCTTGGGCGAGAAATTATTGTAAGGATTCATCTGAGGCGGATCAAAAAGGCCCAACTGGAACCTGATCCTGAGCATCCTCCTGATTGTTTGATCAATTGCGCTTAGATTAACAAGATCCTTCTTTACCGCTTGCGGAAGATTGTTTGAGTAAGTGGTTCCACAAGCGTTGGAATCAACCCCCATATTAAGGGCAGTTGCAGCTCCGATTAAATTTTCATCAACCCCGGCTTCCCCTAGAGCACCACAGTCACCGCAGACAATTCCCTTAAAGCCCCACTGCTCCCTAAGCACTTCCCCAAGCATGACCGGGCTGTAATTGATCGGATCACCACCCAGGTGAGGGGCATTGTCCCATCCATGAGCCCCAGTCATGATCTGACCAACATTCCCCTCTCTCACAACTGCCTTGTAGGGAGGAAAGATGACTTCCCTGGTAATCCTCTCTTCAATGGGGGCTCCCAGAGGAATCTCATCACTACCAGCATTGCAATAAACATAATGCTTAGCTGTACAAATCCCCTTTTTGTAGGGGATATTGTCGTCCTCTCCCTGGAAGCCTCTGACGGTGGCCACTGCTAGGCGCGAGGTCAAATACGGATCTTCGCCGCAGGTCTCCGGCGATCTGTCATATTTTTTGTTCCTTGGAATTTCAAGAACGACAGGAGACCAAGTCACAAGTCCTGACCCCCTTAGGCCTCCGACATTAAAGGCAGCCCGAAACTCATCTCCAACTGCGGAATACGCCTCATGAACCAATTTCTCATTCCATGTGGCAGCAATTCCTATGCTGAAGGGAAAGACGGTAGCCGGTTTGAAAGATTGGACTCCGTGCAGAGATTCGTCTACATACCAGGAAAATTCGGGCAGGCCCATCCGGTCAATGGCCGGAGATACTCCTCCGTCTCCACATGAGTCGCATCTCTCTCCCCGCAACTTTTTCAGCAGTGCAATCTGGTGCACCTTCTCATCAAGCGTCATCCTTGAGAGGAGATCCTCAACCCTCTGCTCAAGCGGCAACTTGGTATTCTCGTAGGGATCCATCACTCCGTCGTTATTGAGGTCGATCCAGCTGTCATGAATCTGTTTAGGACTGTAGTCCTTGTAATATTCTGGCGGTTGCACGTCCTGTGAAGGAATGAATGCTGCTACACCAAGGGCTGTTAGACCCACTGTCATCATCACAATTATTAAATTCTTTCGTTTGGGCATTCCATCCTCCTTATTTGAGGTATTTCTTTTCTTCTTGCTTTCTTGAGTTTCTTTCGCCAAGCAAATAATTTTATGCTCATTGCAGGCTTGAAGTAAAGTTTAGGCGGCATTTTTTATATTACCTATAGGAATTATGTAAAAAGAACTACAGATGAGATATTCATTTGAAAAATATTATAATCAAAATTGCTTTATTTAACGCATTTCTGCTGCTTACTTGTCTCTTTAGTATATAAGAGAGGAAAAGAGCCCTCTTCTTCTTTGACAGTGATCCCACAAAAAAGAATTCAGAAAAAAATGATTTGACATTATATAATTTGGTGCAATATCTTTATAAGGACAAGCAAACATCAAAATTCGTTATTAAGGGAGGAAAATGTATGAGTAAAAAAAATAAAAAAGGTGTAACTCGCAGAGAGTTTATGGCCGATGCAGCCAAGGGAGCTCTGGTAATGGGATGCTTGACGATTGCTGGCGCAGAGGAAGCTTGGGCTAATGCAGCTAAACAAGAAATAAAAAGAGTGCCCACTAAGCCAATGGTAATGAAACCACTCTTAACAGTTGAAAATCTAAACAAATTTTATCAAGAAAATTGGTCAAAGCCCGAATTTGAAAAATATGTAGCGGAAGCCCAGACGGAATTAGAAAAATTTATAAATGAACATTTCATTTTGACAGCCAAGCAGCAAGAATTTTTTAAGTCTCAAACTGCCAGGGCGAAAACGCAAGAAATAAACAGTTTCATTAATACTATTGCTGACAAGACAATAGCATTTAAAAGGTTGAAGACCGCCGGAGGATCGCCTGGAATGATTGCTCCTATGGGAGAATCAAGCGGCAAAAAGTGTTCTGAAGGACAAAGTTGGAAGTGTCTTAAATTAGACCTTGGAACTGTATCATTCGAATATTGCTGGTGCTCGTAAATCACAAGCTGTAAGGGCTGCTAGATCGTATTTTACATAATCGTTAAAATTCCAGAATAGTCCGAGATAGCCTTAGGCCGGCTTTCTCTTTCATAACATAATTTTCTTCTATAATGATTGTCTGGCTTTACTCTCACCGAATGATGAACTCCGATGGAAATGCTGTGGACACATGTTTTCACCAACAGGAAAATATCTTGCGAGAACCTGTTTTTCTTCCTATAATTTCCTGTTTTTTTTGCTCTTCGCGAGGGAATATTACTCTAAGCTGGCATCCAAATGGGATGAAATTGTAATATCTTTTCACTTCGT
>CAYOSH010000018.1:0-95745 GCA_964406575.1 uncultured Eubacteriales bacterium
GCGAAGCTTGCATTGGATTAATTATGCCCCGTACGTAAGTGCGGGGTTGTTAACTGGAATCGGTTTATACTATTAATAAGGAGTAGGAATAAAAGAGCTTTATGGGGGGAGAATGAATAAATCGCTTTTTTCCTTTCTTTGGGTTCTGTTTTTTGTCATTTCAACAACGGGACTTATCGCTTTTGATTCTAGCTATAGAATTAAAAGCCAGAACGAACTGCAGCACGAAGTCACCGTCACACTCAAACTCATCCAGGTTTATGTGACGGATGACGATGGCAATCCAGCTATGGATTTGGGGATTGACGATTTTGAGATCTATGACAACAACAAGCGAATGAAGCTCACGGAATTTGAAAAATACACTCTGGCACTTCCATCCTATGAAAAAAAGTTCGAAGAACCGATTGTTGAACCCGAATCTGAGGAGGAAGTTGTTCCAGAAAAAATGACGAGAAAGTTTTTCCTCTTTTTCGATTTTGCCAATAACAATGCCACAGGCTTTAAAAAGTCCAAAGAAGCGGCTTTACATTTTATCGATACACAAATTAAGTCCACTGATGAAGTGGGGGTGCTTTCGTATTCCTCCATGCGGAGTCTGGTGCTCCATGAGTATTTAACCACAGACCATGAAAAGATTCGGGAAGTTGTCGAAGGCTTTGGAGTGAAAGAAGTGCTGGGTAGAGCTGAAAATGTTGAAGCCCGGTATTGGAGTTATGAAGATAGTCCATATGCAAGTTATGGTAAAGAATTTGAAATTCCAGGATTATTAGAATTGGACAGAAGAGTTTCAAAAAATCAAGCAATCAGTTATTCATTGAATCTAAGTGAATTAGGAAAAGCCCTTCGTTATATCCCCGGGCAAAAACACATCCTTCTTTTTTCATCCGGTATTGCCAGCTCTCTTGTCTATGGACATTCCCCACCCCTGCGTTCTTATAGGCAGTGGTTCGGAGATACGACAGTCCGTAACAGATACGAAAACATGATGAAGGAACTTGCGGCCTCAAACAGTCCGGTGTTTGCGTTGGATACCGAAGAACTCGGTTCGGCAGTGATGAGGGATGAGGAAGCCACGGGCCAGCGTTCTTTGAAGAAGCTGGCTAATACGACAGGAGGAAAATACTACGACAATCTCCACAATTATGAAGAAATCATGGAAGAAATTCAGACTCTAACTGGTTCGTATTACGTCCTGGGCTATTACATCGATGAGAAGTGGGATGGAAAATATCACAATGTTAAAGTTGAGGTCAAAAAGAAAGGATATAAGGTCCATGCACAGGGCGGATACTACAATCCGAAATCCTTCACGAAATATTCAAAATTAGAAAAACAGATTCATCTGGTGGATCTCGCTTTAACCGAAAGGCCGCTGTTTCAGGATCCCGTTCGTTTTCCTCTGGAAGCCTCACACAGTCCGGGAGAAGAAAAAGGAAATCTTTCTCTTGTTTTGCAGATTCCGATAGAAAAACTTGAGGAAATTTCCGGTGAAAAAATCGAAATTATCAGTTTGGTGTTCGATAAAAATGAAGATATTGTGGCTTTCGATCGAATTGAGAAGGATTTTACAAAATTTCCGGATGATGAGTTTCAATACTCATGTTATCTTTCAGTTCCGCCCGGTGAGTACAAATGCCGGATTGTCATTCGCAATATGGAAACAGGCCGGGGCGCTGTCGGATCTGCTTCAGTGATCATCCCCGAAGAATCAGATATTAAATAAATATAGACCCAATACGACGAAAGCCAATGTTAAAACTTAAAATATTTATAATTTACTCACTCGTGTGTTTGATAATCCTCTCTTATGGTCTCCGTGGTATTCCGTCAGTAAATTATCAAGAGAAAAAAGCAATAGGCCTGGATGAAACACTGGATAAATGTACAGTTTATTGTGAGATGCTAGCTCGTGCCTCTCTTTTTTTTGTCTGCATAGAAAAAATCGAGGAGGAGATATATGAAATCAATTTGATAGGACATTCCGGGGGCATAGATACGAAAAAGATTGAGGGCAATACTTACATCTATGATTACCAATTGATAAAGAAAGGAAATAAAGTAGAGGAAAAGCGAATCTTGTTAGAGGAAAACGGAAAGAAAAAGAATGAAGAAAATGCTCAATTAAAAACGGGAATGTTTTACTCAAAGAGATCTATCTTAGGACCTATCGGCCTTCTGTCACGAGAAAACCATGACAAGTATGGCTACGAAATTCTTGATGAAGAATCCATCAGCGGAAGGAATATCATTGTTATTGAAGCCAAACCAAAGTCAGAGATGAACGATATGCCAAATTACGGCAAAATATGGATTGATAAACAAGACTACAGCATTCTCAAGATTGAAGTCGCAGAGGAATCACTCGTGGGATTTAAACAAATCAAAGAAGCCAGTAAATTAAATACAACCCCCTCAATATCAGTGACACACTTTTATGATGAGGTTTACACGACCGATAAAAATCAGGTCATTCACTTTCCTAGTCAAACGATCTTTCATTACCAAACACGTTCTCCAGGAAGGAAGTATAGAGATAGGCTTATTAAAGCGAAAAGCCAGTATACATACAGCAACTACAAATTTTTCACCGTGGACGTGGATGTGAAATATTGATGGAGAGATTAAGAGCTGAGGTCTTCTGCCTCAACAAGCGACATTACCCCATGTCCGACTTAATGATCCAAAAGGCCTGGTATATCGGCGCGTGATCCTTCAATGTCGCTATAATCAGCTCTGATTATTTATCTCTCCGCAAACGAGTCTCGTTTCACACACACAAGGGAAAAGATTCAGGAATATTGATGCTCTACTCGTACCTCAACGATTCAGCAGGATTTGCCAGAGCGGCCTTTATGCTCTGAACGCCTACTGTAAGGGCAGCAATTGACAGAGCGACAGCTCCACTCACCAGGAATGGCTCAGGGCCCAAATTCATCCTGTAGGCAAAGTTTTCCAACCACCGGCTCAGCAGATAGTAGGCCACAGGCCAAGCGAAAACATTCGAAATAATCACCCATTTTGTGAATTGTCTGGATAAGAGGACAGTTATCCCGCCTGCTGTCGCCCCCAACACTTTTCTGATCCCGATCTCCTTGACTCTTTTTGAGGTCATGAATGAGGCTAATCCCAACAAACCCAGACATGACACAAATAGGGCCAAACACGTGAATATGGTGATCAATTTCCCGGTTTTTTCTTCTGTTCTATAGAAGCTGTGATAGGCATCTTCCATATATCTGTAGTTAAAGCCCGCAAAAGGGAGCACGTTATTCCAGATTTCTTTAAGCGATTGGACAGTCTGCTCAGTGTTTGTCGGGCTTATCTTAATGGCCATCATGGCATACATTTTAGGCTCAATAAAAATGATCATCGGATTAATCTTATTGTGCAGAGACTGGACATGAAAATCTCTGACAACACCCACAATGGTCATCTCAACCATTTCTTGATTCCGCGGAATGAGAAGTTTAGCCCCGACAGGATTATCCAATCCCAAAACCTTCACCGCGGTTTCATTCAGCAGGGCGCTTTCTTTTTCATCCATAGCGTAGTCTTTTGATAGGTCACGGCCTTTAACGAGGTGCAGCCCCATGGTTTTCACATACCCATAATCTCCTGGTAAAGCTTGGAGAGTGACCGTTTTTTCAGGGCCATCGCCCACTTTTCTGGCGCTCATTTGGAACTGGCTGTTTACACCCGGAGCTGTATAAACCCCTGAAACGCTCATAACATTCGGGTTGTTCAATATTTCACTTCTGAGGACTGGATACTTTTTCTTCACCTCTTCGTTTCCCCATGGAAATTGCACCAATAGAACATCCTTTTTTTCAAATCCGAGTTCTGAGTTTTTCATAAAACTAAGCTGCTGATAAACGACCAATGTGCCCACAATAAGCAAAATGGAGATACTGAATTGCACAACGACCAGCGCATGGCGGAGCGATAGCTTGTTCCTGATACCCCAAGGTCCGCTTTTAATAATATCAACCGGGCGGAACCTGGAAAGAAAGAATGCCGGATAGCCGCCGGCAAAAAGACCGACCACGCAGACGAGCAATACGATTAATCCATAAAGATAGACGGAATTGCTGGAACCGATGACAAATTCAATGTTGAGGAGCGCGTAGAGACTCTTATTGAGAATAATGAACAAATATATTCCTATGGCCGCGGCTATTAGGGCGACTAATGTCGACTCAACAAGGAATTGGTGGATCAGTTGCTTTCTGTTGGCCCCCACAACTTTCCGGACGCCCACCTCTTTCATCCGATCCACATACCTGGATGTGGAGAGATTCATGAAGTTGAAGCAGGCGATGAGAAGCACAAGGATCGATGCCGACAAAAAAAGATAGACATAGAGATAATTGCCCTTTGGTCCCATATCTCCCCTGGATTCATTATCCCAGTGAATGGCCGAAAGAGGCTGCGGGATCAAATCCATCCGGCCTCTGTACCAGTCGCCCGCGTTCTTAATCAATAAGTTGTTCAGCTTTTCATGAAGAGTCTCTGCGGAAACGTTTTCTTTGAGCAGGACGTAATTGTGATCATCTCCCCAGACATTCCAAGGCTTTTCGGGGTATTCACCCAATGCCATGACTGTTTCGTAAGAAACTAAAATCTCACAGCTCAGATGGGTATTGGCCGGTAGGTCTTTCATAACACCGGATATTTTGTAAGGTTTGTCGTTGATCGTTAAGGTCTGGCCTAAAGCTTCATTGGTCCCGAAATATTTACTGGCGATTTTTTGAGAAAGGACAACGGAATACGGCTCAACCAGCGCTTTTGATTTATCGCCCTCAAGAAGACTCCAGTTGAAGATATCAAAGATTTCCGGTTCTCCATAAAAGGCTTTGTCTTCTTCGAAGGACTGATTTTCCGCATCGGTTATGACAGTTTTCGTCATGTATCGCACTCTTGCGGCGACTTCGACTTCCGGGACTTCTGCATTGAGAGTGGGCGCGATGGCCGGCATGGCGCCAGCAAATTTCATTCGGCTGCCTTCTTTTCCCCAATCTGTAATCACACGGAATATCCTGTCTTTATTGGGATGAAAATTGTCGTAGCTCGTTTCGTTGACCACAAACATCAGCATCAACAAACAGGCCGTCATTCCGAGCGCCAAACCTGAAATGTTGATGATGGAAAATCCTTTATGCTTCATCAGTTGCCTGAAAGCGATCTTAAGGTAATTCCTGAACATGACAGTCCTCCATTTTGTGGTCAAAACGATATAATGGTAAAAGACCAGCAGAGTACTCCCCAGCAGCCAGAAAAATCCTTTCATGCGGCTGTGGTTCTCTGATATATCCTTGTATTCGATCTCGAAATCCCTGGAGACGGCGAACATCTCCTCATAGAGAGAGAGCCGGCCGAGAATGTGCAAGAAAAATTTTGGTGGATTGTGCGGTCGTTTTTTCACTTTTTCTTCTCCAAGGCTAAATCAGGAACATCACTCCAGGCCAGTTTGTGTATTTTTTGGACAGTTCCGAGGACCTTTTCGCCTTCACGAGTCAGCGAATAGAGAATCTTCCGTCGGCCTCCTTTCTTCGAGAGAGGCTCACTTTCTTGAGACACGACAAGGCCTTTTCGGAGCAGAAGGTAGAGTGTGTTGTAGAGAGATCCATAGTTTAGAGTTTTCCCTGTTATTTTACGGAAATTTTCCCTTATTGTTACGCCATATGCGTCCTCTTTAAGTTTCCAGATGGAAAGAAGGATCAGTTCTTCATTTTTTGTGAGTTCGGCCATTGTGTATCCTCAATATTTGTTAAAAGCATTTTTAGTCTCTATTTATATTTATCATAAATACATATATAAATAAATACGTATTGAAGGGAAAAAAAGTTGCACTTAGATTTGCATTTAAATGGAAATCTTGGGCATTAGTCTTATAGAGAGTCTGAGAAAGGGATATCCTATTTATGTCTGAAGTAAGGATATTTTTGCAGGGACGTGTTTTCCTTGCTTATGCCTGATTAGCTATGGGGAGATCGAACTGGGACCGCCTCGGTCTATCTATCTTCCTGGTCGGAGTCTTTCTCCACAATTGCAAAAATAGCAGGCTCATACCCATATGTGATCACCCCGGCTTTTATATTGATGGTAATGTTACTGTCGTCTTTGTATTTGACAATCGTTTTGTAAACGATCGGCACCTCGCTTCCCGCAATTCTGCTGTCGTAATATTTTTGGAGTCTTGGAAGTTCGCTGGGATGAACATGCTGAGAAAATGCGGTTCCAATAATTTCTGCTACAGAGTGGCCGGTTATCTCTGCAATTTGTTCATTTGCCCGGATAATTATGCCATTCTGTACGATGGTCATCGCCTTTTTGCCCCTGGAAAAGAATTCTTGGTATTTTTTTTCAGTTTTCCAGTGTGGTATACCCGAGCGCTGCCTTACAATATCTATCTGTTCCAGCTCCACCATAAGCTTGTGCAGCTCCATTAAGTCCTTGCCATATCTGTTATTGAAAAAGTTGCTCGTGTCCATGAACCCTCCTAGAGTACTTTAGGCCATCACCCCCCAGAAAGTCATGAAATGTATAAGAATGTAAAAAAAGTAGGAATATTTTAAATAAACCACTGCTTAATCCAATAGTTTAGTCGTGGGAGTTGATACAAAATTGAAAAAACGAGAGGTCAGATATTCAATTCATCTGCGCTCAGCAGCTTTTTGCAAGACAAGCACACATAGAATAACCGTGTTAGCTCTGTTCGGGATTCATCTCCCCATATGGATTCCGTCTCCGGAGGTGGGAGCTTTATCTCACGAAGATGAGAATTTTGACAATAAGGACACAAAATTTCAGTCGGATACATCGATTAGCAACCTCGGCGAACCCTGGCTATGCCGTAATTATTATGATCATATCGCAAATCTTTATAAATGACCTCAAGGGATGATATGAGGGGGTGATTTTTTTCCTGTTTTGTCTAGCCGCACACAGTCCTCGGGAATGTTCGCGTGTGTTCAATTGGTTTTGTGATTCATTTCCCAACATCCATTTCGTTTTTTCTGTTTTCGTTTCTGAATATCTGGTGTAAGCTTTTTATGTGCAAATTCTGGGATTCAAAAGACATTTGTCCTTTTTGGCGATCTATTATTGGGCTTTTGTTCTCTATTCTCCTTTCGGTGGAGATCGTTGCTGAAAAGTTCTTTTGTGCGTATCGTGAGAGTTAAAAACAGTAACGAATCCTGGCATAAACAGTATGGACATGTGGATCGTTATAATATTGTGCTATATCTTCCATTAAATGGAGCGAAAATGAATACAGGAAAACGTCATGTCTTTTATTGGAGGTGTGTAGTCTTTTGTCTTGTTATGATAGTCGTATCCTGCAGCCCGGGGAAAAAAGAATGGCAGGGAGAAATAATCGAAAAAAATGGAACCACGATAGTTAAAAATCCTCAAGAGCCCTATTATGGAGAAATAACGCTTGAAATTGAGGAAGAGTTTGCAATAGGAAATGATGAGGATCCGAATTATCAGTTTTACCGGGTTGCGGGAATCGCCCTTGATAGCCACTCGAATTTATACGTCCTTGATTCTGGAAACAATCGGGTTCAGAAATTTGGTGATGAGGGAAATTATCTGATGACAATAGGCAGAGAAGGACAGGGACCTGGCGAGTTTACAAGGATCTCTTCTGTATTTATCGATGATGAAGACTCGGCTTATATATCAGATCAAAGAAGGATTCAAATCTTCAACAGTGCTGGTGAATATCAGGAAAGCATCACCTTTGATAATGGCATTAATGAATTTTTTATTGATGTCGATGGCAACATCATTACCCTTATCATCCAGAATGATGAGGAGGGAAGTCGAAAATACTTGGTCAAATACAGTGGGGATGGGAAATTAATCCGGAAAATAGACGAATTTTCTGATGTTCAGGCGGTACGCTCTCAGGATAGTTCGGGCAGAACCGTTGCCTTCAAAGCCTACCATCAGTACAACTATTGGCCATATATTTTCCCCATCACGGATCGAATATTTATTTATGCCTATCCGTCTGAATATGCGATGACAGTTATGAGTAACACCGGCGAGGTCATCTCAAGGATAGAGAAAGATGAACCTCCCCTTGTAATCAGCACGGCGGAGAAAAACTTCATAGTCAACAGCATTGAAGAGCGCGCGTCACAAATGGGACGGAAGCCACCCAGGGATGTGCTACTGGCTTCTTGTCAATTTCCCCCGCATCGCCCATTTTTTCAAGGGATCTTTGTGGATAACACAGGTAGGATTTACGTAAGAAAGTCACATTCGGTGCTTGATGAAAGCGATCAGGTTGAGTTTGATATCTTCAGTCATGAGGGCACCTACATGTACAAGACTTTCCTTCCATTCAGTCCGGATTTTACGAGGAAGGATCGGCTTTACGATATCTTCACATCCGAGGAGACCGGTGAGGTTAAGATCAAAAGATACATAATCAAAAACTGGGATCAGATGAAAGCGGGGATACCCATATCCATTCGATGAAATTTGGCTTGAGATGTGAGACAATAATATCGTTGGGAAAAATGAGGTTGTCATCGATCAAAACAGCTGCCACCGGTATCATTGCTCTCTTTCTCCTGATGAGTCTGTGCATATTTGTGTTTCCGTCACGAACCTCAATCCCTCCTGGCGAAAAAAAGGATGTGTCCCAAATTCTGAAAGACATTTACGAAGAGATCAAAGAGTTCGATAAATATCCCGGGTGTGATTTTATCAAGCGAGAGTTCTTTGTGGGTGAAGACGACGACGATACAAACAAGGATACACATGTAGTGATAATCGTCCAGGATATTGAAGAAAAGGCAAAAGTTACGATCCAGGTCACCTACATGGAGCGTAGCAAAGGCAGGCCTGTAGTAGGAATTGCCAAATGTGTGAAAACCCTCTTCTATTTTGTTCGGGACAATCACTCTGAGATCATTAAAAGTGATTTCGATGAAAAGGAAAAAGAACACATCCTGCCCGGTATTCTTCGAGCAATTAAAAACAAAAAGAAACTTCTGAAAGAGATCGGATCTAATAAAGAGTTAAAACCTTAACTTGAAGCCAGCCTTTAGAACAAAACCTGTCAAGTTGAAATTAGAGACGGTGTAATCCACATCGCCCATTTCCACGTCTCCTCCCGCTTGCTGGGCGTAGAGAAACGTCGAATTTTCCCAGATTCCTCCGGGAGGGTTATACGTGAGAAGGCTTTGGACAACACTTGTCTCGAAATCCTTAAAGCTCAAGATTCTATAGACGGCTTCCAGAGTAATGATCAATCCTCCTCCGACCTTGATGTCGATTCCACCCCCGGCGTGATATCCGATCGTGTTGATGTTGCTCTGCATGATCCATGTGAAGTGATACCAATAGTAATCGGGATTTTCGGTATACACATTTTTTTGGGGTTCGATGACCTCAGTATTTCCGAAGTAATATCCCAGGCCGCCCAGAATAGACAGACTAAAACTATCTGAGAGGGGAAAAAATAAGATGCCGGATAAGGTCACGGGATATATTTCTGATGTGAACTTTGGTTCGTACCAGAAAGTCGCCAACATGACCTGGTCGTCTGTGAATATCCCCGTATGTCCCATCATGGATTTGTTCATAAAACCGAATCCCAAAGAAAGGCCAAAGTTTGGGTTGATCTGGTAGATGAGCTCGAGAGAATACTCCTTGCCTTGACCTGCATTTTCCGGCTCGGCCGCTTGATACCCGAAGAAACCGGTTGTGGATACGGCGTGTCCTTCCACTTGCCCACCCGAAGCAAGACCAAAGCTCATTTTTATCGCTAACTTTTCGGCATGAAGGTGAAACGGAGTCAAAAGCAGCATCGCAAGAATGACAAAAAAAGCACATTTTTTCATGATTTCTCTTTCCTTTATTTGATAGTGTATTCAAAAAGATAAGCAAATATTATACCAAATATGAACAGATAGGAAATATTTTTTATGTCTGATGTAAGCATCCTTATTTCCGCGATAAGGGAATTAGAGGCAAAAAAGAGCGAGTCCCTGTCCTTATAAGTCGGATAGTGGAGGGTGGGGGGTCTTCGACGAATATGGATTGTGACTCGTTCCTGCAATTATCATTTGACTTGAGAACATCACGGAAATAAGGATGCTTCTATGTCTGTTTTTCTGTCTCTTAAAGAGGTCAGTTGTCATGTGGAGAGAATCTTGGGAGAGTTTATTTGCCCGGCTGTGTCAACCGTCCCATAAAAAGGATGCTTCCCGTCCGATTATCCCTGATTAAAAATAGAAAGGGGTGGTCGGCTCTAAATTCGGGGACGACTTTGGGCGGCATTATGGATGTGATCCCCACAACAACAGCCGTTGCTGCAGCTGCCTCGGTTCCTATCTCATCCACATCGATGAAGGCCTTATGGAGTGCATCTGTGATGTGGAGTTCCTTTTTGGGCTCCATTCCGGAAAAATCGGCAGCGTCTGTAAACGCATCAATCATGCCAAGCGCCAAAAGTATCTCTTTGAGATTGAGGTTTTGGGTTGTTGTGAACTTGGGGAAAAAGACCTTGACATGTTGGCGCTCGAGGTTCGAGGTCCATTCCTTAAGTGTTTCCGCGGTGAGTTTTGATTCCAAGCCTGGCAGTCCATCCGTTTTCCGTGGAAGACAAACGATCATGGAGAGGTCTCGTTGGACATATGGCATTTCCAGAACCTGGAGGGTTTCGTTTTCCCAATAACCGAAATTGGCTTTCTGGGTCATCATCCGGACCTTGATTTTATCCTCGCCAGAGATCCAAAAATCTTGTTCTTCCGTATTATCGATGTTGAACGTGTTCTCCCATTCCGCCTTAAAATAAATGGTATTGGTGAGAACAAGCTTCGTGAGTGTTTTAATCACTCCAGCGGGCAGGAGGTCTTTGATTTTGCCTACGGTCTTGTCCTCGACCCAATCGTTGATCTTGATTCGCGAACCTTCGGGATCTCCTTTAAAATTGAGGTTGAACAGGTTGGCTCCATAATATTTCTGGTTCAGGTCCTTAAACTCCTGAAGGAGGGCATAATCCTTTTGGACCCAGAGAGCATTGGCAATATTCAACCGGAAAGGCCTGCTTTCCTGGATCTTGTTGAAGTGGGCCTGAAGCTCATGGAAAGCAGGATGGAGCTGGCACTGGTTTAAGGAAAAATGAAGCGTTTCAGCCATCTGCTCTGCGGTTGTGTTGCGTGCACCGGCATATGTCATGGCGAACGCTGTGGAGATGCTGTAGGGAGAAAAAAAGATGTTCCCCTCTCTGGCGCAAACCTGATGGTACATATCCAGTGCAAATGCGGTGTTTCCTTGAACAAGATTTTGCATGTTTGTATCTCCCGCTCGACTCACAAGCACACAGAAAAGAACAAGAGTAAGGATCACAAAAGTACTTGGTTTATTCATTTATCCTCACCTGATGCCTAATTTTTACTATTTCTATTATTACGCGATTCTGTTCAAAAAGGAAGTCCTATTCAGCGAACCGAAGCGGAGAATTCTCTTGCTCATGTCAGCTTTGACCCACTTCTGCCAGATTCGAACAGAAGACTCTTCAAGGACAACTCGATAAACGACGCCCTGATAGACTTGAGGTTTTTGTTCGGCTCCTCTGTGTTCAGCGTCCTTAACTCGTATTCGAGAGCGGGAATGATCGGATAATTGATGTTATTTGATTTTTCTGACGGGAGTTTCTCTGCCGCCGTCGTAGAGAATGAGACCAGTAACCTTTCCTCCCTCTTCATTTGTAAAAGTGATCTGGGCATCCACAACCTTGAAAAAGAACACTTCGGTTGATTCGGGAAAGATCTCAACCCTCTTTTGGCCTGCATTTTCAGCATAAAGATGTCCATTCTTTTGAGTGATCGTGATGATGAAGTCGTACCTCAGTTCATACTGGCCGACATAATCTTTGAGGATGCCGGGATCTATGGATATAGAGGGCCTGTTGAAAAAGGGATTCTCCATGTACCTTTTAGCTTTGTCAAAAAAAGATGGGAAACGGGAATCTGGCCCCATGTCGATGATCTTGCAATAACAGTCCAGAGCCTCTTTTCGCTTTCCGAGAAGGTCGTTAGAAACCCCCTTCCTCAGATAGATCATCTGCATCAGTTGCTCGGGCGGCCACGGGATCATGCGGAAATCCCTGTCTCCTTCGAGAGCTTGATCGAAATACTGTATGGCGGCCTCATAATGTCCCTGAAAGTAT
This sequence comes from uncultured Eubacteriales bacterium, assembly GCA_964406575.1. GTDB lineage: Bacteria > Acidobacteriota > Aminicenantia > Aminicenantales > Aminicenantaceae > WTAW01. Next base: position 12,197 of record CAYOSH010000018.1, read on the forward strand.
GCCGAGTTTGCCTTCTCAGTCGCTGCCCATGTGGATTGTGGATTCAGCTCGAGAGCTTTGTCCAGGAATATCTCACCCTCTTTGTATTGTCGATTCGCCAGCAGTTTTCGTCCTTTCGCTGCGTAGACCCAGACCTTGATGTGGTCATCCCAGCGCAGGACTTTGAATTCGGGGTCCAGCAAGATCTCATCGGGTTTGTAAGGAAGGTTGAAGCGGAAAGAGCTCCTCTTGTGCTCCACTAACTTCTGGAAGGTTTCAGAGGATCGATCCTTCAATGCAACGATCTCGATAGGCATCCGGAATTGCGCTTGACTCTGATTGATACTCAATGTGATCTCGCATTCCTCTGAATCTGTCGGAGCTATTGCATATTCGAGCTGGTAATCGGGGATGCCTGTCCCATAGACCCACTGGTCGAAAAACCATGTCAGGGATTTTCCATAGGCTTCTTCGGCTAATCCTTTTAAATCACTTATTCCGGCGGGCTGAAGATGAAACTTATCGATGAATTCTCTCAGCATACCAAAGAACTGCTCATCTCCCATGATGTGACGGAGCATGTGGTACACATAAAATCCTTTGGCGTACAGATAATCTCCTCCACTTTCCAGCGTGAAGAATTTTGTGATCGGCACGAGCTCTTCACCCGAAAGGGCGATCATCCTCTGCATCTCGAGGTCAGTGCGGAATTGGTCCTCTCCTGTCTTTGATCGGATGTATGTTCTGGCCATGTATTCTGCGGGAGCCTCGATGACAAAGCAGTAGTCCTCTGGCGACTTTGGCCTCACCGCTCCCCCGAACCAGTGATGGGCCAGCTCATGGCTCCAGGTCCAATCGGAATACGCATATTTTTGGGTGAATTCATCAAAGTCGAAATAGGTAAGTCCCTCGAGCCCTACGGGATTCATCTTTGCTTTAGCCGTCACGATATTGAGGGTGGGATAGGGATATGGGCCCAGGAGTTTTTCGTAGAATTGTATGATCTCCTCAGCCTTTTCAGCTCCTGCTCGAGCAAGAACAGGGCTGTCATCATCCATGTAAACATCGATCCTGCGTTTTCCGTATCGCTGGGTGTGGCGGTGGAACGGACCCGCGAAGACAAAATAGTAATTTGAGGCTCCGAAACTCCGCCATCGGGATGTTTTTTTGTTGCCTTTGACTTCAGATGAGATCTCTTGTCCGCTGGTAATGATCTCGTAGTCTTGAGGCACTGTGAAGGTAAAATCTGCAGGAGCTTGATCTGTGTAGTAATCATTCACCGGGTACCATTTCCACATGAAGAAATAATTGCCTTGGAGGGATTCAATCTTTGTCTCAGGGAGATCGGCTCCACTCAAGAGTAAAGGAAAGTCACAAAAATAATCGAACTCGATCTTCGCTTCTTTTCTTGCCTTGAGGTACCAGGGTATGGAAACAACCACATAATCGGCGTCTTGAGGTTGATTGAATTTGAGGTACTGACCGTTCTTGGCCCTCACACTCTTGATCCTGGCCCGGCGGTCGATCTCGAAAACTCCATAGTCATACCCTTTGTCGATGAGTTCGAATTCGACGACAGCTTTGGCCTTCACGACGGAGGTGTTGGATTTGAGCTCAGCCTGGAGTTCATATCGTGTGATGTTGATATTCGGGAACTGTTCCATTCCCGGCACATAATCGCTTTGTGGGAATACTTTTGGACTCAAAACAATCAGCATACAAGTCCATACAATAAGGAGGATCACAACCTTCTGGAATTTCACCACCTAACTCTTCCAATCAAAATATGCAGTTATTTTTCTTTGCTGTCAAATTCTGCATCTATCTTTTCTTGTTTAAAGTGAAAACCACTCAAATTTTTCCTGTGTGATGAAATCGCTGATCACTGTCGAAATGGATTTCTTTGTTCTTTGGTGATATAACACTTAGTGTTGGAGTAAATTTTCTGTATTTTGAACCAATTATCTGTGTTTTGACATGAAATAATCTGTGTTTTAAATCGGAAAGGATTGTAAAAAAATAGAGATAAGTGAACGCTTCATGACTCAAAATGCACGGGCTTTTATACCGATTAAGATAAAAAACAAGATAGCGAATTCAACGAAAAAAACGCCGCAAAAAATAGAACCTAATGCGGAGTAGGATATAAGAATGTCCTATCAACTCGAAGAGAAATATATCTGAATATTTAGGATATGCGCGATAGAACGATCCCAGAGCTAAAGAGGGCGATCGGGCTCCCCCATGCGACAGCTATGGTGGTCGGCATCATCATCGGCGCCTCGATATTTGTCCAGCCTTCTGAGATCACAGGACAGGTTCCTTCTGTGTCCGGAGTGTTTCTCGTCTGGCTGATCTCTGGAATGTTGACATTTTTCGGAGCACTGGTATGTGCAGAGCTGGCCTCAATATTTACCGAAACCGGTGGGGTTTATGTGTATTTGAAAGAGGCCTATTCTCCATCTGTAGGATTTCTGTGGGGATGGGCCATGTTCTGGAGCATGCATTCAGGAATAATTGCAGCGATTGCCGTTATTTTCGCCCGTTATGTCGCTTATTTTTTCCCAACCGGAGATCCGGGAATAAAGGCCATCGCTATCGCTGTCATCTTGATACTCTCGATGATCAACTATCTCGGAGTCAAGCAAGGGAGCAGGCTTCAGCTGCTCTTTACTCTAGGTAAAGTTGTGGCGATCGTTTTTATCATTAGCGCCGGCTTTATCTTGGGATCGCGCGTGTCGGAACATTTTGTGGCCGGGAGCCTCGCCGACCAGACCGTTTCCCTTCATAGCTTTTTTCTCGCGTTGGTTGCCGGACTTTTTGCCTTCGGGGGGTGGCACATGGTCACCTACAATTCCGAAGAGACCATCGATCCTCAAAAGACGATTCCTAGAGCTCTGATGCTGGGCACCCTAATCGTCACTCTGTGTTATATCGCGATGAATGCCGTGTACATGTATGTGTTGCCCCTTGACCGGGTCGCTTCCTCCACACGGATCGCGGCCGATGCTGCGAACGCTTTGATCGGGTTCGGAGGTGGCGCTTTTCTATCGAGCTTGGTCATCTTTTCGACATTCGGGGCCTTGAACGGGATCATTCTCTGTGGCCCTCGGGTATACTATTCGATGGCTCAAGACGGTCTCTTGTTTCGGTGGATCGGTGATATCCATCCCCGGCACCGGACCCCCCACAAAGCCATCTTCCTACAAGCTCTATGGTCTTCTGTCCTTGTGGCCACCGGCACTTACCGGGCACTATTTACCCGCGTTGTCTATACGGAGTGGATCTTCTTTGCGCTTATGGCTTTTGGTTTATTCTTGTTTCGACGACGGCCGGGCATTATCCGCGGTTTCAAAATATGGGGATATCCGGCGGTCCCGGCCATTTTTATCGTTTTTTCTCTGTCCATAGTGGTCAATCAGCTCGTTTCTGATCCTAAAGAAAGCCTGTTCGGGCTATCCATTGTTTTATTGGGCGTGCCTGTGTATTATCTTTGGGTGAATAAGCGTACAAAGGAGAGGAAATTATGACCATCATCGATTGTCACAATCATTTTTATCCGCCGCAGTACCTCGAGGCGATACAATCCGGTCCGAGCAATGTGAAGGTGACCTTTGATCGGGGCAACAATCCTCTCCTTCACTATCCAGGGGATTACAACATCGTGGTGCCGGAACACAGGGATATCGATCGACGGGCAGAGGTTTTAGAGGAGGTCGGTGTTGATAGACAAGTGTTATCCTTTACGACACCGGGTGTGCATATCGAATCCCCTGAGCGGGCGGCTGAGCTTGCACGGTTGGTGAATGATAGTTTTGCGGAGATAGCAAAGCATTACAGAGACAGATTTTCTGCGTTCGCCACCCTTCCTCTGAACGATCCTGATTCGTCTGTCGCGGAGATGGAGCGTGTGTTTACTGAGCTCGGGTTTAAAGGTGTAACTCTTCACAGCAATGTCAATGGCATAGAGTTGAGTGATAAACGCTTTTGGCCCCTGTTCGCAAAAGCCAATGAATTGGGCGCTGTCATGGATATTCACCCGTCATTTCCAGTGGGCGTAGAAGCGATGACCGATTACTGGCTTATGCCATTGGTGGGATTTCCCTTTGACACGACATTAACTGCGGCGAAACTGGTCTTCAGTGGGCTCGTTGAACGTTTCCCTAAGATCAAGTGGATCCTCGGACATCTCGGTGGCGCCATTCCGTATCTTGCCGAAAGGTTGGACAGGGGATTTTATGCGTTTAAGGAATGCCGGGAGAACATCAACAAAGTCCCCAGTGAATACCTTAAAGAATTTTATTACGATACGGTCAATTTTGATACGAAAGCCCTTAGTCTTGCCATAGACTTTGCGGGTGCCGATCATTTGGTGGCAGGGAGTGATTACCCTCACCAGATCGGCAGCCTGACTAAGATGAAAAGCAGTATCGAGGAACTGGATATCTCAGACCAGGAAAAATCTGCGATTTTTGGTGGAAATGCCGCTCGTCTGTTAGGGCTCTAAAAGGCAAGATTTTTTCTCCAAACGGTCCGTTCGGGGAACAGCCCCTACAAAAAAACGCCGTTTCTATTTTCGCTGTATTTCAGATTAAAGTTTGACATTCAGGATACGCTTTAATAAAAGGTAGAGGAACACAAACAACACCGTCTGAGGAGGCTATCATGAGAGCGCATAAAAATTTTCTGTTCGCTTCGCTTCTGCTTATGCTGTTTCTGGGATATGGCTCGATCTTTCTCGGCTCTTATTCTGTGCGGACTGCAGAGCTCAATCATTCAGATCCGTCCTACGATGTGCTCATCTTGAACGGGCGTGTGGTGGACGGCACGGGCAATATCTGGTTCTACGGAGATATCGCCATCAGGGGCGATCGCATCGTTCGCATCACTCCCGCAGGCCAGCTCAAAAATGCCCAGGCAAAAGAACGTTATAATGCCACCGGTTTGGTCGTTTCTCCTGGATTTATCGATATCCAAAGCCACTCTCGAGGCGCCTTTCTCAGCGGAGACGGGCGTGTTGTCAGTAAGGTGACCCAGGGCATCACAACGGAGATTATGGGCGAGGGATGGACAAATGCTCCTGCGAATGAATTAACACTCGCCATCGAAGGAGATCCCAGCCCCCGGATGAAGGAAATCATCAAAGAGTTCGGTGGCACCCATGGTTTTAACAACTGGCTGGAGGCGATGGAGAAGCATGGGACTTCGCCGAACATCGGCTCTTTTCTTGGAGCAACCACTGTACGGATGTATGCCAAGGGCATGGCTTTGGGAGCACCTTCGCCTGAGGAGCTGGAGACCATGCGGAAGGTCACAAAAAATGCCATGGAAGATGGCGCCTTCGGCCTTGCCTCTGCCCTGATCTATCCCCCGGGGAACTTTGCCACCACAGAAGAACTCATCGAGATCTGCAGGACGATGGCCCCTTACGGAGGTGTTTACATCACACACCTGCGCTCAGAAGCAGATAAGTTTATCCACGGCATCGATGAGGCCATTGAGATTGGTCAAAAATCAGGTGTCCCTATCGAAATCTATCATCTCAAAGCAGCGGGGCGCAGAAACTGGCACAAGATGCCTTTAGCCATTGCCCGTATCGAAGCGGCAAGGGCTGAAGGTCTGGATATCGGTGCCGATATGTACACGTACATCGCCGGCAGTACGGGGCTTGCGGCATGCATGCCCCCATGGGCATCCGCCGATGGGAAGCTTCTTGAAAACCTTAAAAATCCAGAGATGCGGGCAAAGATCCACGATGAAATCCTCAACCAAAAAACAGAGTGGGAGAATCTAGGTCAGTTGGCCACTCCAGAAAATGTCTTGATCCTCGGTTTTAGGAAGGAGGAGAACCAAGAGTATGCTGGCAAACGGCTGTCAGAGATCGCTGAAAAGATGGGGAAAGACTGGGTGGACACAGCCATCGATCTGCTGCTGTCCGAGGGCCAGGACATAGGCACCATCTACTTCATGATGACCGAAGAAAACCTTGCCCTTCAGATGCAACAGCCTTGGATCAAATTCGGGACCGATGCCGGCGGACATGATCCGGAAAAAACGCAGGTTCTTGTTCATCCTCGGGCCTATGGGACATTCACCCGCATTCTTGGCAAATATGTGAGAGAGGAGCGCGTTCTGCCCCTTGAAGATGCAATAAGGAAGATGAGCTCAGCCGTGGCCCATAGGCTTTTTATAAGAGATCGTGGCCTGCTCCGCGAAGGCTTCTATGCCGATATCACGATCTTCGACCCGAACACCGTCAGCGACCGCGCGACATTCGAGAGCCCACACCAACTTTCCGAAGGCGTGCGCCATGTCTTCGTCAATGGGACTGCCGTCGTGAAAGATGGAAAACACACCGGTGCTAAACCCGGGCGCATCGTCCGTGGTCCGGGTTACACCAAAAAATAATTGACATCAAATTTTTGTCTGTGATATAAGGGGCAGGCAAGGTCGCAGTCATTTTATGACTGCCAGGGAGCAGTTGAGAACGATGAGCGGGGCATGTTAAAAATCTAACTGAAAATCACCTGCGCCGTTTCATCAAATTTATCTTATTTTTCTCGGGAGCCGTGTTGAACAACAGGCGCACACACCAAGACCGGCGACTCGTATCAACCAAACCCTTAAGCCTCTATACGTTGCGAGGGCGACGAAAAAATGCACGCCGCGCAGAGGATGCAGAAAATTACTACGTCGATCGATATGAAACCCGCTATCTTTTCTTGATCATTATGATCCTGACCTTGTGCTTTTTTGATGCGTTCTTGACGTTTATGTTGCTCCAATTGGGGGCTGTGGAACTGAATCCATTTATGTTGATATTCATAGAGAAGGATGTCGTTCTCTCGATGGTCGTGAAATATGTGATCACTGCCATCTCGTTGATTTGTATTCTGATCCATAAGAGTTTCCGGATCTTTCGAAATATCCGTGTTCATTCCCTTATTTATTTTGTGCTGACCCTTTATGCGGTGCTGGTGCTTTTTGAGGTTTTTTCTTACGCCAAAATTGTGGGATTAGAATTAGAGATTTTAAGTTTTGTCGCTAATTGATAAATTCTGTTTTCGCTAAAACCAGATCAATTCGTTTTTGCTGTAGAAGTTCCTCATCTTGGCTTCAAGATCGTTAGCTTTCTGGATCGCAGCTTCATCTTTGAGACGACGTTTCAGGTTGAGTAGAGCGTCCTTTGTGGACCTCACCTTCCCGATGGCAGCATCCGCATCCGATATCGAGGCCATCCCCAGTCCCCCTGCTTGGCGGACAGCCTGCAAATACTCTTCGACAGCGGCATCAAACTTGTTTTCAACCGCTTGGACTTCTTTTTCTTCACTGGTGAGTGGCTTGACATACTTAGTATATCCGAAGTACCCTACGGCCCCCAGTATGAGAATCCAGACTAAGCCTTTCATTCTCTCTCTCCTACTATTTCGTTTAAGCAAGAAAAAGCAAACATGTTGACCATTCTAACCTTTTCATGATGCAACACCCTTCTATGACCGACAATCCCCTTTTTGGGTAATATTAAGGGTGATATTTGGATATCAATTTTCACCCCCCCGCGTGATGAATCTGGTGTATTGTTCATAACCGATTATGTTTTCTCTCTGAGCCAGGTGATCTCTAATTTGTTCTTGAAACGAAGTATTCCATTGTTGATCGGATGGAAATAGACGGGAAGTTCGCATCGTTTAAAATTATTGTCCAAGTAGTGAATGGTGAACAATTTCCATTCTCCTTCCTCATCGTTCTTTTTTATCTTCGTGATGGGATAGACCAGGACATCCCCTTCAACTGTTCCAAAAGCAATGGTATCTCTTTGGAGCCCAAGAAAGGACCCCGCATATTCCGGTGTTTTGGCTTTCCATGTCCCGATCAATTCATCTGGAACCGTTTTCTGTGCATTGCAATGCCATAAACACAGAACACTTAGAAGAGTGATGGTGGCCGATAATATTTGTTTTTTCATAGCAAGACCTCAAAAATGGATTCATGATCTTTGTGATCACAGGGCTTTTCTGGACAGCTCATTCTTTCATCCTCTTTTATGTGACGACCTCCAGGAAGGCTTTCACAACCTGCGAGTCGAATTCTTTTCCCGCTTGTTTTTTGACAAAATCGATTGCGCCCTTCTGACTCAATGCTTTTCGGTAGGGCCGGTCTGAAGTCAAGGCTTCGAAACGATCGGCCACTGCCAGTATCCTCGCATAAAGGCTAATGGCTTCACCAGAAAGTCCATCCGGATATCCGGTGCCGTCAAAGTTCTCGTGGTGTTGTCCGACAAGGGGGAGGATTTCCTCGTAGGCAGGGATCGGCTCCAATATGCGAACTCCCAGGACCACATGCTTTCCTACTAACGTTCTCTCCTCAGGATTCAGTCCTCCAGGCTTATCCAGAATTTCGTGAGAGACTCCCAATTTGCCGACATCATGGAGAAGTCCTCCTCTGTGCAGGATGTCAATTTCATGGGAGCTGAGCTTTAATTTTTTACCTATTTTTAACGCGATCTGGGTGACTCTTTCGGAGTGACCTGCTGTCCATGGGGATTTGGCATCGATGGCTCTGGCAAAAGCTGTGAGTGTCCCGAGATTGAATTGGTTGAGCTCTTCGATCAATCTCATGTTTGACAGCGCGACGGCAACTTGCTCTGCCAATTGGCGTGCGTGGGCGATATCCACCTCTTCGAGAGAAGGAGCTTGATTATAGCCGAGGGCGATGATTCCGGATAGTTCATTCTTGAGAAACATTGGGAGGGCTAAATACGAGACAGCCTTTTTCCTTGCTAGAGGCAAAAGGTAGGTAGGGATTTCTTCATCCTGTGCAATGAACAGCTTTTCAGGATTGTTCTGGAGGAGTTTTATCTCGGCCTCTCTGATTTTCACGAACTCAGTGTAATGCTCGCTCCGGGGATTCCCGGTGTTCACATATGTGTGCATGGATCCTTTATCACTCGGATCGAATAATGAAATACTTACCGAATCACAAGGGAATACCTGGCGCATATGTTCAAGAACGACTTCAACAATTTTTTTGGTGTCAAGTGCTAGCAGAATGGCTCGGTCAATGTCAACCATGGCCGTTAATGTTTTAAACTGTTTTCCCAGTTGACTGGCCATGGAGTTAAAAGAATCAGCAAGCTCTGCAAATTCGTCCCGGCTGTCGACCTTGACGTAAGTATCAAAGTCCGTTTGGGCAATGCGCTGCGTCCCTTCTTTAAGTTTTTCCAGGGGGATCATGCTCTTTCTGATCTGATTGACGCTGAGAAATAACACCACCCACAACGAGGCAAGGATGATCCAGGGAAAGGTGTTTTTGAAATTGGCGAGAGGCGCGAGCATTGTGGATTTCGATTTAAAAACGATCACATTCCAGTCCGGGCTATAAAATTTGCTCATTAAGAAGAGGGACCAGTAACTTGCCAGATACTTTTCCTCCCTGTATTCCCATTCAAATTGGCCTGAAGTGCTCGATTGGATCTCAAACATAACCGATTTGGGAAGAGATATCTCCTCTCCGAATGAAGAGAATAAGCTCGTGGACTGAGAGTTCATGATGGTGAGTGCAGTGGCAGCTGGCAGGGGACTCTCATATCCCATGAACCAGAGGTACATGGGATCGATTTCAGCCAGTAGGACTCCCAAATTTCTGTCCTTTGAATCAAGAGCTGAGACCATAAATATTCGAGATTGCTCCTGTAGCGAAGCTTGAGTGAAGATCAAAGTTTCACCCGAAAAAATTTTATGTTCGTCTGAGGGATTGAGAACAGGAGGATCGGGAATGTGCCCGAATAAGACGATGGATTCGCCCTCACTCTGAAGCCAGATTAGACCTTTGAATCTGTCTTTAAGGGTAGAATCAGCAAATGGCATCTCTTGTTGATCATTGACGTTTGTGTACGGTCCGAGGTTGGATACGATCATTCTCATTTCAGATTCAATAAGGAGCAGGCGTTCAAAGATGGCCATTCCCATGGATTTGCTTATTTGCTGGAGCTCTCTCTGCGTCTGGTCATAGAGTTGACTCGTCATGTTTGTATAAGTAATGATGGCGAGAGTTGTTATGGGGAGCAGTGCGCAGAGAATAAAGAGGACAAAAATACGCCGGGCGACTTTACTCTGAAGGAAGGCTCTTTGGATCTTCATCCATGGATTTCCCGGCTAATATTTGGAAGCAAGGTCAATAAATCGGCCGTTGTTGGCACGGATGATATCGTCATGACTGGCCTTGGCTGTTAGAGGTGCCACACTCTCTCCATCTTTACCCACGCTGTAGAGGTCAAAATCGTAATTGAGCGGTACGAGGAATCGGTCTTTTCGCCACTTTCCGTTGATCTCGTTTTTGTCCTTACCGAAGATCACCAGGTATTCATAGGCGAATCCATAGGGATCGTACAGCTTGGGGAGGTCAAGCTCTTCCAGTGTTTCTGGATATTGACCGTAGTCCACAAAGTGATCCGTGATCTTATTGCCCATTATCGCGATGTCGGAACAAGCTTGGCTAATCCTTGCCCTTTCGGCCATTCGTTCAAATCCGGGCATCGCCACAACAAGAAGAGTTGCCAAAATCGCCACAACCAGAAGGACTTCGATAAAAGTAAACCCAAACTTCTGCTGTTTCTGTCTGAACGTAAGAGAATGCAGGAAGTTTGATTCCAAGATCGTCAACCTCCACTTAGTTTTCATGACAGAGCTGGATATTATAAAATTCATGCGTATTAATAATGCAATAAGTACGAATTTTTGCACAATCGCCTACAGAGATGGTATGAAGGGTGATATTTTGAGTAGTATTTTCACCCTTAACGATGAGGTTGGATGGTTGGGGGGACTGGTTGGGGACTGGTTGGGGGGACGGGCCATGCTAACATATTGATGTTCAATAAGATAAGGCGTTATAACCCCTCAATAAGGACCTTAAAGCGTCTATTTTGGGGGTAATATGAGCGTTCTAAGGAAAAAATATGATTAGGTTTGAAAATCGATAAATAGCACGTATAATGAGTGAAGAAATTCAGGGATCGCGTTTGAGGAGGCATGAAAATGGGGATGGACAGCAAGACCATTCGTTTTACTCTTAATGATAGGCCTGTGCAGTTAGCGGTGCGCGAAGATCGGATGCTGCTTTGGGTGCTGCGCACGGAATTTGGTTTAACGGGAGCAAAATTCGGATGCGGAGAGGGCTTTTGTGGAGCCTGCACGGTTCTCATCAACAATGAGCCAGTCCGTTCTTGCCAGTATCCTATGAAGGATATTGAAGAGAAAAAAGTGCTCACCATCGAGGGATTGGCGAAAAACGGTGAGCTCCACCCGATTCAGAAAGCTTTTGTTGACCACGATGCCCTTCAGTGTGGGTTTTGCACACCTGGGATGATATTAACAGCCTACAGTCTGTTTTTGAAAAATTCCAAACCTTCTCAGGCTGATATCATAAAAGCTTTGGACGATAACCTCTGCCGCTGTGGGGCTCACACGCGAATCATACAGGCGTTAAATGCTGCTGCTGTATCAATGGGTGGGGGGAAGTCAAGATGAACGATGAAAAATATATCGATCAAGAATTGGCTGAGATGGCGGCTCCATTCACCGTCAACCGCCGGGAATTCCTTAAACTCTTGGGCGGCGGGATCATTGTCAGTTTCTCCTTGGAGAACATCTATGGTTGGGGGGAACCTGCACAGCAGCGAAGATCTCGCCGGGAACCCGATGACCTCAATGCGTATCTCATAGTTGGAGAAGATGGGACTGTGACCTGTCTTTCAGGAAAGATCGAAATGGGACAGGGGGTGATCACCTCTCTTCCCCAGATGCTGGCTGAAGAACTCGAAGTTCCCCTAAAATCTGTGAACATTGTGCTGGGCGATACAGACCTTTGCCCTTGGGATATGGGAACTTTTGGTTCAAGGAGCACAAAATTTTATGGCCCGCTTTTGCGTGCAGCGGCGGCCAAAGCAAGGGAGATCCTCATAGAGCTTGCCGCAGAAGAGCTTGCCCTGTCGAAGGATAAACTCACCGTCAAAGAGGGTTTTGTCCTTGAAAAAAACAATCCAAAGAACAAGGTCTCTTACGCATCTCTGACCAAAGGGAAACGCATAGAGCGTCATCTGGAAAAAGATGCCCCACTCAAGTCTGTATCGGATTTTACCGTGTGCGGGCAGCCCAGATATCGGACAGATTCTCTAGTGAAGGTCACAGGGGATGCTAAATTTGCCGGCGATATCCGGCTCGAAGGCATGTTGTATGCGCGGATATTACGACCTCCTGCCCACAGAGCTCAGCTTAAAAGCGTCGATACCTCAGAAGCCGAACAAATGAATAACGTCCGGCTAGTTCGTGACGGAGACCTGATTGCTACCCTTCATCCGACGCCAGACGGCGCAGAGGAAGCTCTCAAAAAAATTCAAGCGGAGTTCGATGTCCCCGAAGAAGACCTGGACCATACGAACATCTATGAGCACCTTTTGAAGCTTCCATCAGAATCCAACATCATCGAACAAAAAGGGGATCTGGAAGAGGGAAAAAAATCATCTGCGAAACTTATTGAAGGATCCTACTACAACTGTTACGTTGCCCATGCACCCATAGAGACCCACACGGCATTGGCCCAAGTGGAGGGAAACAAAGCAGTCATCTGGGCCTCCACCCAAACGCCATTCCGCGCAAAGGACGAAGTTGCAGAGGTGCTGGGTCTGCCTGCGGAGAATGTCAGGGTGATCACTCCTTTTGTCGGCGGAGGATTCGGCGGCAAAACCCACAACGGTCAGATTGTCGAAGCCGCCAGATTGTCCAAATTAGCCGGAAAACCAGTCCAGGTTGCCTGGACCCGGGCCGAAGAATTCCTATTTGACAACTACCGGCCAGCGTCTATTATCAAGATCAAATCCGGACTCGACGATCAAAACAGGATTGTCTACTGGCATTTCGAGAATTTCTACGCAGGCGAAAGAAGCTCCCAGATGTATTATGACGTTCCTAATTACCAAACGGTTATGCGCGGAGGCTGGGGAAGAGGAGGCTCGGGCACTCACCCTTTTGGCGTTGGCGCCTGGAGAGGGCCTGGGAGTAATACAAACATCTACGCAAGGGAATCCCATATCGATGTCATGGCTTCGTTGGCGGGGGCTGATCCCCTTGAATTCCGCCTGAAAAACCTCGGTAACGACAAGAGAATGCAAAGAGTCCTTAATGCTGCCGCAGAGAAATTCGGTTGGAAATCCGCCAAATCGCCGAGCAGCCGGGGCCATGGAATCGCCTGTCTTGATTACCTGGGGACCTATGTCGCCCTCTGTGCCCATGTGGAAGTCGATAAAAAAACCGGGAAGATCCAGGCCAAACGAATCGTTGTCGCTCAGGATACGGGAACCATCATCAATCCCCAGGGCATTACAATCCAGATCGAAGGCTGCGTAGCAATGGGACTGGGCTATTGCCTGACCGAAGAGATCCACTTCAAGGGAGGAAAGATCCTCGACACAAATTTCGACACATACGAATTTTCACGGTTCTCCTTGGTACCGAAGATCGAAGTCATGCTTGTTGCGAACCCGAATTTAGCGCCGCAGGGCTGCGGAGAGCCGGCTATCACTGGCATGGGGGCTGTTATGGCCAATGCCGTCTACGACGCCATCGGCGTCCGTTTCTTCGAACTCCCCATGACCCCAGATCGTGTCAAGGCCAAACTTTCTGAAGCATAATAATTGCTGCCAGCTTATGAAAGCTGAACGATGGATTGGATATCACAATAAGTAACGCGAAATTGGAGATCTAATTTCCTGAACGATCCCAATTCTTATTCATCGTGGGCTCCGACACCCACTTCTCCCCATCAAAGTAAAGAAAGTCTTTTTCTAATCCGATAATATAATCTTCATTCAGAAGGCTATTTAATTTTCCTTCAGCAACAGCCTTTTTGTGTATGATCTGCGTCCCATGACTTAGCCTTATATCCTGGAGCCGAAGTTTAAAATCAAGTTCATATATTATTCTACAAAGCCCAGCTGTTACAGCTAATCTTTTATCCTTAAGCACGTCAATCTGTGAAAGCGATTCCATTAAAGCGTCGAGCAAGGTAATATCGACTCGAGGGAAAAGGATATAATATTTTTCTGTTCCTGGCTCGAGGTTTTCGCACTTGTAGAAGCTTTTCATCTGAGGAGAACTTCCTCCGATCGATAACGCATCAAAAACAATGAGACAGGGCCTGGCATATTCGTTGTTCATTCCTGCGATAATGAGATCCATTCTTCCGTCTTCTTCCAGGTCAATTGATACCAGATCCTTCAGTTGACCAGAATTCCAGTATTCACCTATTATTTCTCCGTCTGGATTCAAGATCGCTAGCTGTGTGGGGAAGTTTGGGTATTGATAGGCAATAACTGCGATCTCAAGCTTTCCATCGTCGTTCAAATCGATTGCTTCAAACCCATATATTCTGTAGTCTTGAGCATAAATTTTTTCTCCGTATTTCAGTTCTCTTCCGCTTTTAAAATCCCAAAGGATCTTTCCCTTATGATTGAAACAGAAAAATCTTCCCTCTCCCAGCTGGGATATTGTTCGTGTACAGAACAATACTTCTTTGTGATTGTCATTATCAATATCCTTCATCATAATCTGTGGAAGATTTATTCTTCCTGTTTCATCTAAACTACGTCTTTTCACTTGAAAGCGATCTCGATATTCTAGTTGGCTCACAAGATCTTCAAGCCCTGTGTCATACCGCCACAGTTCTTTCCCCTCTTCGTTCAAAATGATTAGGTAAGAATTTTGAATCCTGAAATCTGCGGGGACAGGAGATATTGGACCTTTTAGAAATTGGAAGTAAATAATGACTCCTCCAACGATTACCAGCGGCAGGAGAAACGAAAGGCGTATTTGTATTTTTAACTTCGGTGATTTTGCTCTGGCAAGAGAAGAATTCCTATGATTCCGACTCCGAAGCCAATTATCCAGCTCATCCCTGTAAGCATAAACCCTGGACTTGGATTCTTCGTCGACTCTGTAAACAGGCAAATCATACTTCTTTTCCCATCTGTAACATGTCCGGATATCACAATCCAGGTAGGAAGCAATTTCTTTCCACGACGATAGCAGATTATCTCTTCTTGTGTTCCCCATTTAAGCTGCCGCAACCATCAAATCAAAATCAGATTTTTAAGTCAAGAATTCTTATGCTCTCATAATTTTACACAGAACAATTTTGGAAAAAACATACACTTCTTTATATGGAGGAATGCCCAAAGTTAAGTAATTAAGGCAAGAAGGCCCCAGGTTGAGTAAGGCTTGCGGGTCGTGAGCGTGGGCCCTCCCCGGATCAATGTCCTTACTTTCTGCCTGATTTATTGGATTTTTAGCGCAGCGATTTCCGCTTCTTTCTTCAAAAAGTGACCCAACTCAATTCCTTGAGAATGTCCAAATAGCCCATCAGCCTATTAAAGGAGAGATCTGTCCCTGTCTCAGCGAGCACTGCATTTCGGATTTCCGTAACAGAACGCTTGCCGTTGATGAAATTCTGGATGGATCTCTGTTGATAACGGTTCAGCTTCAGTTTTTTCATCGCCTCCGAATTTTCCTTCATATACTCTCTGTATTTGTCTGTCCTTTCCAGATTGAATTCAACACCTTTGACATCGCTGTGGTAATCGGGCACGATTTTCGAGTACTGGATCTCTTCTTCGGTGAGCTCGGGTTTTTTGGGTGCATCCACATCCAGTTGTGAGGCTCTGTGTGCGCCGTATTTCAGGATCTGCCCTTCCAGACCTTCTCCATAATAGGCCCACTGTTTGATCCGGTCTTCGATCATCCCCACCGCTTCTTCAGAGCCGCTGCAGATTTTCAACAACGACTGGATAGCTCCGATCTCACGCTCAACGGCAAAATCAGCCAAGTTCAGCGCTTTCCCTACGTCCTTCTCTAATTTTTCGGCTTTGGAATTATCCACAAATTTTAAAGCCTGAGGAAGCTCTCTCTCGCCGACCCTCTTGTATCCATAATCGGACACCGCATCCAGCAGCGGCTCCAAGACTTCATCCGTACAGTTGGCCGCAGCCCATGCACAGGTAGCACCGATAAAAGCCGCTCTCTTCATCTGAGTTGGATCAGATTTGTCGGGAGTGTCTGTGTCTGCATGGTACCATTGGTCCGGCCAGACATTGAGTTCGACTCCGGGCACGGCCACCAATGGGTTGTTAAAACAAATATGGTCGCTCCCTCCCGTGGCTAAATGTATCAAATAACGGAAAGCATCACGGGAACCATTTTTCTCCCACATGGGTTTCGGGAAGATCTGCCCGCGCGGATTCATCGGGGAGTCGGGCAGATAGACGATGTCGTTTGTCCGCCAGATATAATTCATGATCGAGTTTCCCAATCCATCGATATAGCAGGGAAGGTGATTGGGACATTCGCTCCATTCAAAATAGCCGTTATTTTTAACCAGTCCTTCACCCACCATATCCATGTTGATGTTGCAGCTCAATTTTTCGGCAAAACCCGGATTCTGTTCGAAATATTTGAACGTGCCTGAGATCTCATTCGGCCAGAGGAAATAGATTGTCCTGCGGGGCTGCGGCAGCTCTCCCGATGCGATCAGCTTAGTCAGAGCGCGTAATATCTCCAGCTGCACGACACAACCGCTCATGTTGTCGTTAGCTCCCCTTTTTGTGTATCCCTCGAAAAGATGGCCCGTGAAAATCACACCTTTCATATCCGGTTCTGTTCCCGGAATCCAGGCAAAAACATCCTCGAACTTGTCCGGGAACTCCTCGATTCTTGTTTTGCATCTTACAGTGAATTTTTTTCCATTCTGCAGGTCTTCGAGGAGTTCAGACCACTGTCTCCAAGAGATGGTGAACCCGAACTTGAGGTTTTCTTTGTCCGAGTAAAAACCTCTCGAATAAATGATCTGGTCAGGGTCAAAATATCGATCCTGGGCGCGGAAAGATATCACGCCAGCAATTCCTGCGGCGTCCAGTACTTCTGCAAATTCCCTCTGGGCATGAGTCCACATCAAGGCGATTTTCCCCTTATACTCATCCTGGATGCCCTTTGCCTTCCACTCCTTTAAGTCTTTCGGATGGAGGGGCGGGATATACACGAGTTCACCGGTAATATCCACTGACGATGATCCTGACGCGATAAGAGCGGCATCGGCATCGAGCCTGGCAATTAATTCTTTGTGCGGCTTCTCGATCCAGAACTCTCCCTCGAACGCATAGTTGATTTTTCTTTCACCCGGGAACCTGTCCAAACGGACTGTTTCTATGCCATAACTCTTTGCAATATCATGGATCTTCTGAGATTCGTAAAAAGTGTCGGAAAATTCTTCTTTCTCTCTGATCCATGGCGCTCCGCACAGGATGACTTCATTGTTGTAGATGACCTGTCCCGAGATTTCATTGACCAGCAAGTCAAGAGTTTTTGAGGACAATGGTGTTTTGGGAAACCTGGGCGTTTGACTAATACTCGAGTTCGGAATGATCAACAAAAAAAACATTAAGGCAGAGATGGCGATCAATCTGGATTTCATGGGATTACTCCTTTTGATAGATCAAAAAGCGAATGGATTTCATGGCAATGCTTGTGATGGAAAATATAGTCTATACCACACTCCAGGATGCGGTCAAACGCAAAAATTATTGTAAGGAGTAAGAGTGTTTTGGCATTGCTCCTCTAACCTTGACAAATCCAACAAAAGACTATAGATTACTGTACCTCAATAAAAAACAATCTGATTAAAATCATATCCTATCTGAAGTGAGGTGAAACTATGAACGACAAAAAAGCAGATCTAGCCGGACCAGGGATCGGCAATTATGAGGATCTTGAAAAAATCCTTCCCAATGACTATGAATCCCTGCTCGATGTGAGGGAAACTCAGCATGCCATTTATGAGGTGAAAAATTATATCGAGACAAACCTGAACAAAGAGCTCAACCTGATGATGGTGCAGGTTCCTTTGATTGTCGATGTGAACAGCGGTGTCAATGACATGCTGGACCGAGATGGTTCACGCACGCCCATTCAGTTCCACATCTCCAACGATTACGACAAGAATCCGATCGACGCACAAGTTGTGCAGGCGGCCACCAAATGGAAAAGGGTCGCGCTCAAACAGTTCAACTGTAAGGTCGGCGAGGGCATCAACACCGATATGCGCGCCGTGCGCAAAGACTATTTTCTCGATCACGACCACAGCGCTTACGTCGATCAATGGGATTGGGAAAGAGTTATGAGAGAAGACCAACGCAGCCTAGAATTTCTCACAGATATCGTCAAAAAGATCTGGAAGGTTATCGTCGGTGCCGAAGCTCAGGTGCGGGGCCTGTTTCCCAAACTGAACACGGACAAGTATCCCCCCATACCCGAAGAGCTGACTTTCCTGCATGCCGAAGAGATCCTCAACATGTTTCCCGACCTGCCGCGCAAGCAGAGGGAGACAAAAGTCATTCAGGAATACCCGGCTATCTTTATCTATGGTGTGGGTTATCCGCTCAAGGATGGTTATCCCCATGAAATGAGAGCCGCTGACTATGACGATTGGATCACAGAGACGATCACAAAAGACGGTGAGCTTATGCACGGTTTGAACGGGGATATTTTGGTCTGGAACCCGGTCACCCGCCGCCGCCATGAATTGACCTCTATGGGCATTCGAGTGACCAAAGATACTCTTGTGAAACAGCTGGAGATGAGCGGACAGATGGATTTTCTCGAGCTCCCATATCATAAAGCCATCATGAATGACGAGATCCCGTTGAGTATTGGAGGCGGCATCGGTCAGTCCCGCACACAGATGTATATACTCAGGAAAGCCCATTTGGGAGAGGTCAGTGTCACTGTGTGGCCTCAGATCCTCAAGGACATATGTGCTGAAAGAAAGATCTTCGTCCTCGAATAGAATATCTCCGCTTTCGCGCCGTCGAAGATCTCTTCCTTGGGTCTTTTTTTGTAACGGGTTGATCCTTTCGTACACCTCTTGCTTTTAGAGTAAACCTGTCAATCTGTAGTGCATTGGGGGAAGATGATTTTATCCAAAACACAATTTGGAGACTCAATAATTCAACGTGTGTTCATATGATCACAGATTTAGGGATGCGGTGGAGAATTCTGTCTTGCTCTTTGTGTCCTGCATATGTTTTACTAAGGATATATTTAAAAAGAAAGCGTGCCTTGGATTGAAACACGGTCATTATTTGGAAAACGGGCTTATCAGCCAGTTCGAGGAGCTGACCCTATATTGTCCTGGCTAAATTGTCCCAGACCGTTTGGGAAGCGGTACCTACACCATTGTGTGTTAGGAATTTGGGCTGATAAATCGATCAATAGATGTCTGATCCAAAAATCATAAACATAGATGAGAAGCACACTTTCGGTTTGAAACAGGAGTCCTCCAAATGAGAGAATTTCTTTTAAAAAAGTTCGCCCACTGGCATTCTTCCTATCCTGGACGGATGCTTTTGATCGTTTGTCTCCTGACGGTCGTGTTTGGTTTTTTTGCCGGACATTTAAAGCTCACTATGCGCTGGTCCGACCTGCTGCCCTCAAAAGACCGACGAACCATACAATTCAATAAGATCATCGATGAGTTTGTCTCGGCAACAAGCCTTGTGGTTGTCGTTCAGGGAGAGGAAGGACGTATCAAAGATTTCGCCGACGCTCTGGCACCGCGCATATTGGAAGTCAAATATTCACAGCAAGATGAAAAAAGTTTGTTCCGGCGTGTGGATTACAAGACCGAGATCGATTTTCTGAAAGAACACGGCTTGATGTTGATCAAGGAGGAGGATTTAAAGAACCTCAAAGATGTCTTTATGGATCCCAACCTCACGGGCCTATTGGCCAACCTGAATAATTCGATGGAAAAGGAATATGTCGGTCAGCAAGAATCCATATCCACGCGTGAGAAAGAAGATGGCGCGGTTGTGTTCTTGGACGGGATCGAGAGTTTAGTCGAAGGATTGAAAAGTGCGGCTCAAGGTGAGGATCTCTCTGAATCCGATGTGCACAGCATTGCGGATAAGCTCCTCTTCGGAGAGCCCTATTTTCTCTCCTATGATAAAAAAGCCCTTGTCCTTAATGCCGTACCAAACTTCACGATGATGGATACAGATTTTATAGTTCTGGGGACAGATGCGGTCCAGGAGATCCTCCATGAGATGTCAGTGGACTATCCAGATGTCCGTGCGGGGCTCACCGGAATGATTGCCGTCGGCCGGGATGAGATGGTCTATGCTAAGCAGAGTCTGGGGTATACCACCGTGATCGCCATTATTGCCATTTTGCTCCTGCTTATGGTGTCCTTCCGAATGTGGGTAGCTCCTGTGTTGGCCATTGCCAATCTTCTGGTGGGGCTCATTTGGGCGGTGGGGACTGCTGCGGTTGTTGTGGGTCAATTGAACATCATGACCCAGATGATGGCCGTGATTCTTCTGGGTTTGGGGATTGATTTTTCGATTCATCTGATCTCCGGTGTCACAGAACGCAGGGCTGCGGGCGATACCATTGCCGATGCCATGGAAAAGACATTTATCAATAGCGGAAAAGGCATATTAACTGGAGCTGTGACCACAGCGTGTGCTTTTTTGACGATGAGCATCAGCCAATCCCGTGGATTGAAGGAAATGGGATTGGTGACCGGTACGGGCCTCCTTGCCATTCTGTTGGCCACACTTCTGTTCCTGCCTTCTCTTTTAGTAATCAGAGAACGACGTCTGGATAGAAAACGGACAAAGAAAAAAGATACGGTAACATTTGTTCAGCGCGATATCAGTTTTCGGTTCATGGGTCGCGTAGCTGTGTGGTTGAGCACTCATTATATGTTCACGATCCTGTTTGCTCTGAGCGTGACGCTCGTTCTGGCCTGGTATGGGTCGAAAATCACATTCGATCACAACTATATGAATATCGAAGCTAAAGGACTGACCTCTATCGAACTCCAGGATGTCGTGCTCGAGAAATTTGACCTGAGTATGGATTACGCCCTGATTCTGGCTGATAATATCGATGAGTCCCGTAAATTTGCTGAAGCGTGCAAAGATCTCGGATCAGTGGCCATCGCAGAGGATATCTCTCTTTACCTGCCTTCTGCTGAACAGCAGCAACAGAGAAGGCCTAACATTAAGGACATAGAGAACAAGATGCAATCCACCCCCATCAAGGACAATATCCTTCGTGATGACCTTCTAAGTTTTTATAAAGAGGTCGAGAGGCTCGAGATGAATATCATGGAAGTCCAGGATTTGGCTTATCTTGGGGGACAGGACAAGGTGGATAACAAGTGCAAGACGATTGTGGGTGATCCCGAGAGGCCCGATTCTAGAAACATCATTCAGGAGTTGTTGCGCGTATTAGAGGGTGATCAAACACAAATTCTGAAGGGATTGCCCGGTTTTCAAGACCGCTTTGCGCCTTATTTTAAGAAATCTGTGATCGGGATGGCATCTACAGAGCCGCTGAAACTCGAAGATCTGCCGGTTTCCATTCTTGACCGCTACAGCAACCCAAAGCGGGATCAGTTTTTAGTGACGGTCTTTCCCAAGGGAAATATCTGGCAGGATGCTGAATTTCTTCGCAGATTCGACGATGACCTGGAAAGTGTGAGCGACAAAGCCACAGGGATGCCCCCTGTGTTTCAGGCGCTGATCGAGATCATCGGGCGCGATGGGCGAAACGCCATTGTCCTCACAGTTGTCATCATTTTTATTTTACTCTGGGTCGATTTTCGAAGCCCGGTTTATGCTTTGATTGCCATGATCCCTTTGGCCTGTGGGGTGCTCTGGATGGTGGGATTGATGAAGCTGACAGGACAGCAGCTCACGGTGATGAATATCATGGGTCTTCCGATGATCGTAGGGATCGGGATTGATGACGGTGTCCACATCCTTCACCGATGGAAATACGAGGGGAATAGGAAGACAAACACTGTTTTTTCCAGCACTGGAAAAGCGATCTTGTTGACATCTCTCACCACAATGCTGGCCTTCGGGTCCCTGATCTTTTCCATCTGGCGCGGCTTCGGACATCTGGGCGCAGCCCTCTTCCTCGGTGTGGGCGCCTGTTTTCTCGCTACGGTCCTTATCCTTCCCGGTATCATCGGATTCCTCGAAAGGAGAAGCTCTTAAAAATGCGGGATGCGATTTTTGTTTTGATTAATCTTCCCGTGCTTATCATTTCCGCATCGATCATTCTGTTCCATATTTCGCGTAAAAAATGGAAGGGGGATTGAGGAGTGAATGTCTACAATATGCTCACCAATCCGGTGGCCTTTGTCATTTTCCTCCTGAGGCTGTTTCTTCCCGTTTTTATCGGTTTCCTCACCTTCCGGAGAACAAAAGATCAAGTCGATTTTTTCGTTGGCGGCCGGGCTATGGACAAATTTGTCGTCGCTTTCTCAGCCCAAGGAATAATGCATGAGGAGCCGCGTTGTTCATCTTTGTACAAGGATTCCTGATTGAAAAATAGAACTGTCCCCGCTAATTACCCCATTTAATTGCGTCGGGGTGGTGATAAAATAATCAATGGACAGTGGAATGATTAACATTAGTGGAATGATTTACATTAAAGGATTACGAATGGAGGTCATCTCATGAAACAATTATTGCACGCATTCATAATTTTCCCTCTTTTAGTTTTGGCGTCCTATGGTCAGGAACTCACAGGGAAGGATATCATCCAGAAAGTCAACGACACCATAAACGTCGAAACGAGTCATGGCACAGCGAAGATGACTATCGTGACCACCTCCGGCAGTAAACGGACATTCGTTCAGGAATCGTGGAGCAAAGACAAGGGAGAAAAAAACCTTGTGCGCTACTTAGAACCGCAGAGAGTTAAAGATCAGGCTATTTTAATGCTGAATAATGCGGATGATATCTGGATGTTTTTTCCACGCACGCAGCGGGTGAGGAAATTGGCGACCCATGCGAAGAAACAGAAAATGCAAGGGAGCGATTTCTCCTACGAAGATATGGGAAGCGGTGATGCCTTCATCAAGGACTATGTGTCCAAAAGGCTCGAGGATGAGGAAAACGAGGGGTATGATTGCTTCAAGCTGGAGCTCACGCGCAAACGGGAGAGCGATATGTCCTATTCGCGCCTGATCATCTGGGTCATCAAGGCAAACTTTGTGCCCGTCACCATCGATTATTATGATGAAAATGATCCTTCACGAAAGGTGAAACGATTGGTCCAGAGCGACATCCAGGTGGTTGACGGCATCCCCACCGCCATGAAAGCTGTGATGTTCAACCTGAAAGACAACACGCAGACAGAGCTGGAAATGCTAGAGGTCGAATTCAATATCCCTCTAGATGATAGCCTGTTTACAGAAAGGGCGCTAAAAAAATGAAAAAACGAGCGATCATATTTACAAGATCGGTGTTTATTCTGGGGGTGTTGGGCTTGATGGCGCTTTCCTTAATGGCCCAGGAAAAAGTGGAACTTTTCGGATACTATGAATCGCAGATCCTGGGCACACAGCTCAAAGGAGATTTTTACCAGTTGTTCACAAACAAGCTGCGGGTGGACCTGAAATCAGAGCTTTCCGAGAATATAACCTTTGCCGCCAATTTTGACTATATCAATTATTTGGGGAAGACCGAATGGAATGTCCTGGATTTTCTTTCGGAAGAGCTTGTTTCGACTGTTCCCGAAGAGATGCGTCCTTTTTATGTCATTGCCTTTTCCAATGACACGTTTCTGGATAATGCGTACATAAAGCTCAGCTTTAAACCCTTTGACCTGACAGTGGGAAAGCAGCAGATCTCGTTGGGGACAGGATATGTCTGGAATCCGACCGATGTGTTCAACATCAAAGATGTCCTTGACCCGACCTATGAGCAACCTGGACATACGGCTCTCCGGTTGGATATCCCGTTGGGTTCATTATATACGCTCACGACCCTCTATTCACCCGAAGAGACCTGGGAAAAATCGACTAAACTCATCCAACTCAAAGGGAATATTTCTCATTTCGACTATTACGTTATTGCTGTGGAGAGGATCTGGCCTTTTCATGATTATACAGAGTTCGATCCTGCAAACATGAATTTTCTGGATGTCTCAGAAAAGCGAAAAATGCTGGGCGGGAGTACGGTTGGCGAGCTTCTGGGCTTGGGTGTGTGGGCGGAGTACGCCTACAACTGGATGGCAAAGTCAGACGATTTTTATGAGCTCGTAGTCGGCGCCGATTATACATTCGATTTCCAGACGTATGTCACGATGGAGTACTATCGCAATACTTTGGGGAAATCCGATTATAAAGACTATGACATCAACGACTGGATGCGTTTTCTTTCCGCAGAACAGAAGGCCATCTGCCGCGATCAGGCTTATGTGTTTGTCCAGCATCCGGCCACAGATTTGTTAGACGTCGGTCTGCAAACCGTCTATTGTTTTTCAGATGGGAGCCTGGCCCTTGTTCCTACGCTCGGCTATTCACTCTCCGATAATGTGGTGATCTATGCCTATCTGAATTTTAACCTCGGAAAGGAGGGGACGGTCTACGGAAAAAACATGGGGAATGGGGGATTGCTCAGACTGAGAGCTTATTTTTAATGGGGATGGTAAAAGAGAAAGTGAGAACCTCTGATCTCCTGCCCGAGTGAAAAAGGGGAGAGTCCTCTTTTTTGATTTTGACATCTTGTTTTCTACTGTTATAAACTAATCCACTCTTGAATCCATTCATTTTCCTTTTAACAATAAAAAAGGTTTTTAGGGAGGGCTTCAATGAATAAGCGGATTATTCCCCGTGTATTTTTTATTTTCCTGATTTTAATTCTTTTGCTTCAATCCTATACTTTTGCGCAGAGAACTGGCTACACCAAAGAGGAATTCATGCGCCGCCGGGCCGCCCTTATGGAAGAGGTTTCGGACGGAATTATTGTACTCTTCGGGGATGCCACCTCACAATCCGGAGCCCATTTCCGCCAGGACAACGACTTTTACTACTTTTGTGGCCGGGAGGATGTAAACGCCATTTTGATTATGATCCCGCGGATGAAGCAGACCATATTGTTTTTGCCCCAGACATCGGAACGCGAAGATATGTTCCATGGGATAAATTTGTTGAAAGATCCGGATGCTAAGGAAAAAACCGGCCTTTCCTCCATTCAATCGCTGGATCTTTTTGATGAATATCTTGCACGTTGGTCTGGAAGAATGGACAATAAACTTCACGTCCGCCTTTCACCCAGGGATACGGTCGACATGGCTCGCTATGAATATAAACTTTTTCAGGCTCGAAAAAACAGAATTTTTTATAACGATCAGATTTCACTGGATAATTACCGGGTGAATAAACTCGAAGAACGTTACCCATTCTGTGAATTTAAGGATGTTACTCCTTTTATCGATGCGATGAGGGTGATCAAAAGCCCGGAGGAAATAGAGGTGTTAAGACGAAACGGCAAGCTTTCAGCAGAAGCGGTCAAACAGGCGATGCTTGCCGGAAAACCGGGAGTCTATGAATACGAGATCGAAGCAGCGGCGATGGCCGTTATATTGAGACACGGAGCAAGACGTTTTGCCTATCCGCCTATAGTTGGATCAGGACCGAACTCCTGTATTCTCCATTATGCAGAGAATTCCCGGAAGGTTGAAGATGGCGATATCATCCTCATGGATTTTGGAGGAGATCTGGATTACATGTGCATGGACATCAGCCGGACCTGGCCGGCCATGGGAAAGTTCACGGATGAACAAAGAGAGGTTTACACCATTGCTTTAGAAGTCCAAAAAGCTTCGATCGAAGCCTATCGTCCCGGCGTAACAGCTGCAGATGTGCAAAAGTATGTGGCTAAAAAGATGAAAGAAATGGGAATAAATACAAGAGGCCAGAGAGGTGGGATTGGCCACGGTGTGGGGATGGCCACGCATGATGTGGGCCCCATGAGCCTTCTACGGGAGGGGATGGTATTTGCTATAGAGCCGGGCCTGTATTACCCGGAGAAGAACCTAGGTGTCAGAATCGAAGACACGGTCTTGATCACCAAGGACGGCTGCGAAGTCCTCAGCAAAGACGTCCCCAAAGAGATCGCCGATGTCGAGAAACTTCTTGCCTCCCGTAAATAAAAAGGGAAATAAAAGGGGACTGTCCCCTTTTTCCAGGGGTAAACAGAAAAGGGGACTGTCACCTTTTTTCTGAATTGTATTCACTAATGTAGAGGATTCCAGGTAGCTCTTTTATTTTCCGATAGAGCTTTTTATCTGCAGTGATCAGATGGCAACCTGCTATCTGAGCAAAACCCACATAAGAGGAATCATAGACAGTCATGCTAAATTTTCTCGTTAGCATTACAGCATGATTCACGATCTGGAGATTGACCGGCAATAAAATTTCCATGTCATAGTGAGTGGAAAGAGATCTATAAAAAATCGAAAAATTCGTAAAATTTGTTGCTCTCAGTAATATCCTGTTTCCTCTGCAGCCTCAGCCAAGGTCTGTGTGTTCTCCCTCTTTGTGTATGGTGCGATGGAGCATGCGGTGCTGAGGATATAGCCGCCTCCGGATTTGCCGACCTCGATCCTGTGTGCAGCATCCCTTTTCACAGTTTCAACGCTTCCTTGAAGCAAAACATTGATGGGATCGATATTTCCTTTGATAAAGATTTTTTCTCCCACGCGTTCTTTGGCATCTTCCAGCCGGACGTTGCCGATGGGAGGTGAATCCAAACATTCAATACCCGAAACTCCCGATTCCGCCATCATCTCCAACCGGTCGTTGATCGCTCCACATGTATGAATATAAACATGTGTGCCCACAGAGCGAACCGCGCTCGCTATCTGGCTCTCAAACGGCTGAACGAATTTTCGGTAAAATTCCGGGGATATAAAACCCGCACCTGCATAAGGCGAGGATATCTTCACGGCATCAACTCCTATCTCTGTCTGGTCAAGGGCGATCTTTGTGACTCCTCGAGTATATCTCTGCAGGATTTCAATGGATTTCAGAGGTTCTTCGATGAGATACATCATTGCATTTTTTACACCGAAGAGATGGAGGAAGTAATCGAATGGCGATGTGACCTCTCCATGTATGGAGAAACGATTGCTCACCTTCTCCTTTATAAGATGAAAAATATCATAGCCATGGTGTGGGTCGATAGGAAAGTCCAAGCCTTGAGAGACCGGGATAAAATCGATATTTTCAGTAATGTTATCGGGGTTGACATTTTCTATTAGCGGTCTGCGAACGATGTTAGCTGAGTAGTGCCTCGGGAGATCATCCGGAGGGAATGCGGTTCGGTCGCCATTTTTCCAGGTGATGACTTCCTGCTTCTTTTCCTTTTCGATCTTGAGGATCTGCTGCATCCATTGGCTCGAATGCCCATGAAGGCTGATGAGGATGCCGTCGAAAAGGTAGATCTCTCTAAGCTTGAGGAGCGCTTCCGCAAAAACATCTTTAGAGAACCAAAGTTCAAGGGGGCGGGAGCCCGTTTGGAGGAGCATGTGTCCGATGCTCATCTGACACATGACGGGCACACGATCCGGCTCCTCAATGTTCATGGCCTTGGCCATGCGTTCTTTGGAATTCATCATCATTCTTTGGAACTCATCATCATATTAGGAATAATGCGAATCACCGAGCAAGTCAAGCAAAAAAAGGTTTGCAGCTGTTTCCAAAAAATATATGTGATTTTTGACTTCAGTCAATTCTTTCTGCGAGAGATCTAGTTATAATTAAGACATAAAATTCAGATGACCAATCATTTGGAGGAAAAATGAGTGAATTACTCAATAACGCGAAAAAAAGAAAAGAACTTCTCAAACACATGATCCTTCAGTTGCATGAAGGCAAAGCCCCTGATGAAGTCAGAACTCAGTTGATCCGCCTTCTTGGGAAAGTTCCCTATAACGATGTGGTTGAGGTGGAGCAAGAATTGATTTCCGAAGGCCTGCCTCAGGAAGAAGTATTGAAATTGTGTGATATTCACACCGCTGCCTTGGATGGTGCGATCGACCATACGGGTGCAAAAATTGCGCCTCCCGGACATCCCGTACATACTTTTCAAGAGGAAAACCGTGCCCTGCGGAAAGAAATCCAATCCTTGAAACGCCTCTACAATGATGTCGCAGACTCACATAAAGAAAAAGGACTCAACTCTTACCTTGATGAAATTCACCGCCATTTTAATGCGCTGATGGATGTGGAAAAACATTATTTGCGTAAAGAATATCTCCTTTTCCCGTTCTTGGAAAAACATAACATCACGGGACCGCCGACAGTCATGTGGGGGAAACACGACAAAACCCGAGAACTGTTGAAAGGCGCATTGGAAGCTCTGGGTGCGGTCGGTGAGATCACGCAAGATGAAGCAAAAGCAGTTATCAACCTCGTGCTCCAGCCAGCCTCCAGGGCTGTCGACGATATGATCGACAAAGAAGAGGAAATTTTATTCCCGATGTGTATGGATACTTTGAATGATAATGAATGGTATGAGATCGCGAAACAGAGTATCGAATATGGTTTTTGTCTCTATGACCCAAAAGACACATGGAAGCCAGAGGGAGTAGAGACGGAGGAGGATGGAATTGCGGGAAAGGGAATAATCCAGCTCCCGAGCGGGAGACTTTCGGTGTCTGAACTTACCGCCGTCTTGAACACGATTCCTTTTGATGTGACTTTTGTGGATAAGGACGACAGAGTTCAGTATTTTACACAGGCGAAAGAACGGATATTTGCCCGTAGCCGTGCAATTTTGGGGCGGAAAGTACAGCAATGCCATCCGCCTTCCAGCGTTCACATCGTCGAGAAGATCCTCGACGATTTCAAATCCGGCAGCCAGGACCATGCTGCGTTCTGGATCAACGTTGGAGAGAGATTCATCCACATCGAGTACTTTGCTCTGCACGATGATGAAGGGATATACCTCGGAACGCTTGAAGTCAGTCAGGATTTGACAGAGAAAAGAAAATTGGAAGGAGAACAGAGACTCCTTCAGTATGCCAAGGAAGGCTCATAAAATGAGCACATCCCATACAGATTTTCAGATCACACCAGAAACCAAAGTTGGAGCTTTTCTGGATCAATCCCCCCATCTTGAGGACATCTTAGTGAGAATGGCTCCCACTTTTAAAAAACTGCGGCACCAGACCCGACATCCCGCTTGACTCGAGTAATAACCAAGTTCATGATAGGATTATGAGAAATGGAGCCAGAGAGAGGAGGAGGATGTAAAAATGAACTTATCGAAAAAAATAAAAAAAAGTGCAGGGGGTCTTTTCGTTCTTTTTATCGTTGCTATTGTTGTAGCGTGTAAGACAGATGCTAAGGGCGAGCTTTTGGATATGACTTATGTCTATGATGAAAGCACCATCTACTGGCCGACCGCTAAAGGATTTGAGCTGAAAAAGATCGCCTGGGAGGTTGGAGAATCCGGATATTGGTATGCCTCCAATGAGTACAGTGCCTCCGAACATGGGGGCACGCACGCAGATGCACCCATTCATTTTGCGGAAAATGGACGCACAATGGACCAAATCCCCCTTGAGGAATGGATCGGGCCCGCAGTCAAGATCGATGTCACCGGGAAATGTACAAATAATCGGGATTATCTGTTATCTGTGGAGGACATCATAGGCTGGGAGGATCTCCACGGAAAGATACCGGATGGAGCGTGGGTGATTATGTACACGGGTATCGATACCAAATATTATCCGGACAAGTTAAAAGTTCTTGGAACCGAAAAAACAGGAGAAGCAGCATTGCCCGAGTTGAGTTTTCCCGGATTTTCACCTGAGTCTGTAGAATTTTTGATAAACAAGACGAATTTTACCGGCATCGCCATCGACACGCCCAGCATCGATTTCGGCAAGTCCAAGGATTTTAAAGTCCATCAGGTCTTGTTTGCTGCTGATAAACTGGCTTTAGAGAACATTGCCAATTTGGATGAGCTGCCTGTTGAGGGGGCGACTCTTTATGTAATCCCCATGCTCATAAAAGACGGGACAGGTGCGCCCGCTCGAGTGTTTGCGGTTCTTCCTTAGTATGTTCTGATAGTGTCTTTTATTCAAATTATTTCCTATCTGGTCTTTTATTGAATACTCCGTTCGAGGAACAAATCCTCCATCGGTCAGCTCGGGGAGCTGACCCTACATCGTTAAAGTGAGCCCGAAAATTCAGAAACCATTTCCCAAGCGATCGCTCAGAATCGTTGTTTTGCTGAGAATGCAGGGCCCGTTCCCCGAACGACCCGTTTAGGTAAAGATCCCAAGATTTTATAAAAACTGGGTCTTTTTTTTCCGAGATTACCTGATAGACGTTACCAGCCAAAGCAAGAATATGATGATCCCCACGAGGACCCAACTTCCTCCAAATCCAATGATGTCCATTCGGGTCGGCTTTTCGATCTCCCAATTCGAGTTGGGAAAGCACATGTGTTTTTTGAAACGATCTGGATCCTGGAATGATCTTTTGAGTTCTTTTTCTTCTTCCTCGGGAGTCTTTTGGACGGGAGTGTGCAGTTTTGCATAAAACCTATCCAGATGTTCCTTGCGCGCCGGTTTGGTCACAAAAGAAACAAGAAAGAGAAGCACAAAGGGGAACAGTGCATCGAAGAAGAATCGGGTGGCCACCAGTTGGGCTTTGCTGAAGCCCAAAAAATCGATGCCAAACCAGCTGAGCATCCAGAGCTCTGCATGAAATCTCCCCAAACCGATTTTGGCTGAATCTGGATCCGCAGGATCTGTTCTGGCGACCCTGTCGAAGAAGATTCCGGTCGGCGGGATCACATGCTGTTTCTCGATCCTTTGGCCCAGACGGTTGGCTCTACCGTTTTCACATCCTCTATCAAGGCGCTTGTAGTTATCGTTACAGTTTTCGCTGTTGTTTCCATCAAAAAGGCATCTTTGGTTTTAGCCCAGTCCAGTGCCGTGAAAATGTTCGGGATGAGAGCGTAGATGAGGAGACAAAGTGCGACCTGGACGACAACAGCCCATTTGGTGAGCCTGCGCCACATGAATCCCAGCCAGATCGAAGCCCCAAAAATTGCCGGAATGGAGATGATATACTTGAATAGCTCCAGGAGGTTATTGATAAAGAGCGCCACGCCGATCCCTCCGAGGAGGGTTACGGCGATAACGATTCGTCCGATGATCAAATAGTGTTTTTCTGATTTTTTGGGCCGATACGGTGCATAGAGATTGTTGATGAATAGAGCCGAATAGGACACAGCGCTGGCGTCCAGTGTGGACATGTTGGCCGCGAGAATTCCGACGAGCATCAACCCGATGGCTCCAGGAATGAGAAGGTCTTTGGTCATAAATCCCCAGATGAGGTCCGGATCATGGAGCAGTCCGGCATAGAGGCCGATGGCGATGAGTCCTGCGAGGGCCCAAAAGATCATGATGAAACGTTTGAAGAACATCCCGACGATTATGCCGAACCGAGCGGTCATCTCGTCTCTGGCCGAGCCGGCCGTTTGCATCCCTGGTGCAACGGCAATGATCGAGACAAGGTTGGCCAGCACCATGGCCAATATTGTGTACCAGGCGTATTCACTCATGGTGACCGACCCGAACAGCTCAAACATATAATCCGGCACTGTTGCATGAAGGCCGGTGAATCCGCCAATTTTGGATAGACCAAGGGGAATGAGAATAAGGGAGAAAATGATAATAAACACCCCCTGGATGATATCTGTGATGGCTGCGGCACGAAATCCACCCATCATGGTGTAGATGCCGACGATGATGGCGTAGATGAAGTAAAAAAGGACGGGATTGGTGTAAGAAATGAATGAATGGAGTTCGCCCCGTTTGTTTTTTTCGTCCAACTCTCGATATTTTGCATCTTCTTCATCACTCAGCCCTGTATCCAATCGGGATTTGAGCGCCTGATATTCTCTGAACTGTTCCACACTGATGCGTTCTTTGTAAGTCATTTGTTCTGAGGGCTTGGGCGTCATGGCCATCATGGTTTTTGCAGCCACCATGTAACCAACACCTCCGCCCAGGATAGACATCAGAAGGGTGAAGATGGCATAACTCGCACCCAATGACTTGCAGTTGAATCGCTCGGTAAAGTAATCCCCGATGGTCGTCAGGCGAATGCGGCGGAAGAAAAATGTGGAGAACCAATAAAATGGCGTGAGAAAAAGGACAAGGAATTGGATCCACATACCGCCGATACCCTGGCGGTAGATCTCCCGCGAAACAGCGACAGCTTGGTCTGCGTTTGTGGAACAGCCAAAATTCAGGAAGAACTGGGTGGTTTTCCCCAACTTGCGGCCGGCGAGAAAAAAATCGCCGGTGTCTTTTGTCTTCCGTCCGGCCCATCGACCGAGCCACAAGATGATACCGATATAGAGGATGATGATCGCCGCATCCAGAATGTGCAGTCCCCATATGTGCATCACGAGCCTTTCCCGTCTTTAGTTTTTACAGAGCAGACTCCGGAATGTCAATTAAAAAGGGGACTGTCACCTTTTTTGTCCTCATTTGCTTGGTTTTTGGGTGCAGGTATTATATAAATACTTTCTGCTCCTGCAATTGCAATATATTAGGAGGACATGTTGAAACATTCATTTAAACGGAGACTCAAACAGGGGGATCTTCTCATCGGCACGTTCATGACTTTGCCCTCGCCTGAGATCGCAGAGATAATCGCCGAGGTCGGGTTTGACTGGCTTTTTGTGGACATGGAGCACACAACCCTCGATGTGAAAGATGTTCAACGCATACTCCAGGCAGTGGAAGGTAAATGTGCCTGTATCGTCCGTGTTCCCAACAAAGACGAGGCATGGCTGAAAAAAGTGCTCGATGCAGGTGCGGATGGTGTCATCGTCCCTCACGTCAACACTGCGGATGAGGTGCGATCCATCGTTCGGACATGTCTGTATCCTCCAGAGGGCTCGCGAAGTGTGGGACTCTCACGCGCGCAAAAATACGGCCTTCGATTCGATGAATACGTACAAAAGGCCAATCGGAATATTGCCATCATTCCTCAGGTCGAACACATCGAGGGCGTGCAAAACATCGAAGAGATCGTAAAGGTCCCGGGGATATCAGCCATATTTATCGGCCCTTACGATCTTTCCGGGAGTTTGGGAAAACTCGGAGAGACCAAAGACCCAGAAGTCCAAAAATGTATAGCAAAAATCAAGGATGTCTGTTCAGAAGCCGGATTGCCTGTGGGTATTTTTGGCATGGATGCGGATTCTGTGTCTCCATACATAAAGAAGGGCTACACATTGATCACTGCTGGCATGGATATCCTTTTTCTCGGGGAATCGGCAAAAAAAAGTCTCCAAAAACTTCGATAGCCCGTGCGTTTGCTCCTCTTACTGTTGAGGATTGTTCAAAATTGAATGAAAATCGGCCAAAATTTGGTTTACAATAATCCATGGAAATCCGACATGGAGATATCCGAACCAATGGATGAAAAAACATTTATAAAAACAGGAAATGCCGCTTTTGATGATCTCATTCCACAGATCAAGGCTTTTTTGATGTCGAACTCCCTCGATGTGGTCATCGATGGGAAAAGCATTCGAGGTTACCGTTCTTCAGATGCAAAATCGATCTGGATCAGGGATTATAGCGATATCCTCCGCGGCGTAAAGTACTTTGAAAAAGACCTTAAAAGCACAGTCGAACATTTTGCCGAGACTCAAGCTGTCAACGGCAGGATATTTGATTATTTCACCACGTTTCCCGAAAAGCTGCCCTGCGAGAAGGAGAACTGGACCAAATATGTCCGCGTTCCTGTTGAGGCTGATGTGGAGTATCGTTTTGTCAAGGCCGCTTATCTGGCCTGGCAGGCCACCGGCGATGATCCCTGGATCCAGGATCTGCTTCCGCATATGGAACGAGCCCTCCATTATGTGCTCTCCCATCCCTGGCGCTGGGATGAGTCCACTGGCCTTGTGAAGAGAGCCTACACCATCGACACCTGGGATTTTGCCTATACCGCCGGGAAACATGACTGGCTTCAGTTCCAGATTACAGACGATACCTACTGGGGGATCATGCACGGTGACAACAGCGGATACTATGAGGCTTTTCATCTTATCGCGCGGATCTACGATCATTTTCAAAAAGAGGACATCGCACGTATCTGGAACGCCCGGGCCGAAGAATTGCGCACAAACATGAACAGGGTCTGTTGGAACGGGGCGTTTTACTGGCATTTTATGAAATTGTCATCCGTCCACATCCCTGGTGTGGACGAATCCGCTCAGCTCAGCCTCAGCAATCCGATGGATATCAACCGGGGAGTGCCCTCTCCACTCATGGCTCAATCGATCCTCCAAGAATACATCAAGCGGCGCAAAGACACAGATGCCTTTGCCGAATGGTTTTCTATCGATCCCCCCTTTCCCGCAGGCATTTTTGGGGATGAAAAACTCAAGCAAGGAGCGTATGTCAACGGAGGAATCATGCCACTGGTGGGTGGCGAATTAGCCAAAGCCGCTTTTGCCACCGGCTTTGAGGACTATGGCGTGGATATTCTGCTGCGTTATGTACAGATGATATCCGAGTCTAAGGCCACCTATCTCTGGTATTTTCCCGATGGGCGCCCCTGTGCAGCCGAAGAGAGCACCAGCCCGGAAGTATCACCCACTGATGGTTGGGGCTCGAGTGCGATGCTCTATGCTCTGATCGAAGGAATGGCCGGCATCGAAGACCGCAAAAAACTCTTCAAGAAATGTCACATTGGCCCTTGCTGGCTTGCCGCAGGCATCAACGAAGCTGAAGTTCATGTGTCGTATGAGAGCTCAGGTGCTCAGATCAGCTATTCCATCAGTTATGATAAAGACAGCGTTCATCTGCGTATTCAAGGAGCAGAATCCGATTGTCAGTTTCATATTCTTCTTCCGGAGAAATTGATGGCCGCATCTGTTTCTGTTGACGGACAAATTGTCCCGTTCTCCAATCAAAAGATTCGCCACAGCAACTATGTTGACTTTCAACACAAGATCGATGGGAATGTACCTGTGATCATCCACTTGGAAGAGTAATTAAGCCAAACTTGGATGAAGGAGGGATCTATGAAAATGAGATGGCACGCGATCATTTTTGTTTTATTCTTGTGTATGTTCTTCCTCACTGTTAACTGCCAGAACAAAGGAAAAAAGGAGGAGATGTACACGCAAAGAGTCAGCGACCTCAGCGAGGTCATCCTCACCCAGTCATCGGCCTGCCTCAGCCAATCCAAGGCCTACACCGCAGTCTGGGAATACGCAAAGGCCACGGGTGTCGATTTCGATACTGCGGCAAGAGACATTCTGGGGCCTGAGAGAGTGAAGGCCCTGGACCGGTTCGCTCAAAACAAAATGATGATCTTAGATTTCCTGGAGAAAATCAAAAATCCCCCTGAGAGATACCGGTCTTCGCATGAGAAACTTCTTGAAATGGTTGACCTTTACATTTTGCTTAACGATATGGCCGTGAAACCTACCGGATCTCAAGAAGAGTACGAGGCATCTGTTTACAAACTGTATGATACGCTTTTGAAGAAAGCGGGTGAAGTAAACACATTGCTCGGGAGGTAATTCTATTTTTAGAGATTGTTTAAAATCAAGCCTGAATAAGCTACAGTTGTGTTCCTAGGACACGAATTTGGAGATTATGATGGATGAGCAAAAAGTCTATGAGACCTTAGAGGAACTCGAAATTGCCTATACGAAGCACAAGCACCCGCCGGTCTATACTGTGGAGGAGGCTGAACAACACTGGGAAAATATCACGGGCGTGCATTGCAAGAATTTATTCCTCCGCAACAAAAAAGGAAAGAATCACTATCTTGTTGTTGTTGAAAGCACAAAAAGAGTGGATCTTAAATCGCTTACGAGACGGATTGGAGAGGACCGGTTGAGCTTTGCCTCGCCAGAACGTTTGATGCGATATCTCGGGCTTGAGCCTGGGGCTGTCTCTCCTTTCGGATTGATCAACGACCTGGAGAAAGCGGTGTTGGTTATTGTTGACCAGGATTTGAAAGAGGCCACCCTTGTCAATTTTCATCCCAATGTCAACACAGCGACCGTGGGGATTTCATTTGCGGATTTCCAAAAGTTTCTCGCCCACTGCGGCAACTCAATCCGGTATCTTTACTTTGAGTCGTGACATAGACTCCGAAGAAAGAACAAAAGGCGTTTCTCCTATTCACCGTGTTCTTCACAATTAGCACGATGAACGAATCGCAATTCTTCAATTTTCTGCTTTATCTATTTGGGGGGATGGCTGCGGTCGTGTTCATCCTTCTCTTTTTTGTAAGCGCTCCTTACGGGCGGCATTCCCGACCCGGACGGGGGGCTCGCATCTCCAACAGATTGGGCTGGCTCCTGATGGAGGCCCCGGCCGCGATACTTTTCTTTGCCTATTTTCTTTTGAGCGATCGCAAGACAGATCTCGTCCCCATTTTTTTCCTCATTTTATGGCAGAGCCATTATCTGTATCGCGCATTCGTTTATCCTTTCACGCTTCAGAAAAAAAGATCCATGACGCTGACAGTTGTCCTTTTTGCGCTGATTTTTAATATCTTCAATACCTATATCCAGGCGCGGTGGATCTTCAGCCTTTCTCCTGAGATGGCATACACAATCGACTGGTTCAAAGACTTCCGCTTTATCATTGGCGCCATGATGTTCTATGGCGGCTATGCCCTCAATTGGTATGCAGACAGGCTGCTCCGACTTTTACGCCAACCCGGCGGAGCCGAATACACAATCCCGAAAAAAGGACTTTTTCGTCTTGTTTCTTGTCCAAATTATCTGGGTGAGATCATCCAGTGGTTCGGTTGGGCCATCGCTCTTTGGGCAATTCCGGGCCTGATATTTGCTCTCTGGACTGTGGCCAATCTTTTGCCGAGAGCTCGCTCCCACCATCTGTGGTACAGAGACACTTTTCCGGATTATCCTCGGGAGCGGAAAGCGCTCATTCCTTATATATATTAAGTATGATACAGAATCCTTCGCGAATTTCTATCGCCCGGCCTTTCTCTGATATCTTTTTGATACTCTTGAGGACAAACGAAATCTTCTCAGAGCTTATCGAGACTATGAGATCGTCTCTTTCTCGGATAATCCAGCTAGAATATTTTAGTTTCCAGGGAAGGTTTATGATGGAGTTATTCTCGGTCAGTGAACATGGTTTCTATGAGCTTCCATCCTGACCTCTCGCTCAACAACATCCCAGATGTCATTGAGATCCGGATATGAGTTTTTCTATGATGCGGATCCGCCAGATCCAGATGATCAGGATGAGGAGGGAAGATCCGATACGAAGGGCTGGCGATGTTGTTAAAAAGTTGAACAGGCCGTGGAAAAGGGCCGCGAACCCCATACCCAGAAGAATTGCTTTAAGAACCGACCTGGACTTCAGGTGGGCTAAACCCACAGCATATCCCCAGATTGAAGAGAAGATCGTATGCGTCAAGGGTGAGGCGAACGCTCTGCCGAAGAGCTCCAAACCTTCCATGTAGGCAAGATAGCGCGAATTTTCGACACTGGCAAAACCGAGTGCAATGACCGATGCGTAAATGATCCCATCGATCTCTTCATCGAAGGATTTGAATCTCAAGACGATTAAGAAAAATGGAAGGAATTTGCAACATTCTTCGATGAGTCCTGTGATGCCGATGGAATAGAATAAAAATTGCAGCCGGTTTGTATCTATAAGAGCACTGGGATCTTCTGGGATTCCCAGCAAGGGAAGGAGCTTATAGAGTTGTATGGCAAGAATAGCGGAGAGAAGGCCCAAGATATAGGTGATCCCGATGGTTCTGAAGGGTTCGGGTTGGACCCGATCTTGGAAATACAGATAACCGAGCCAGAAGATCGCTGGGGCGATAATCCCGGACAGTATGATCCAGATCGACATGGATTCTCTTAGATAGGATTTTATCATAAAAACAAATTGATTTCGGATGCATTTTTAAATTCATATCCCATAAAAAAAAGGCCAATATATGTTTTGTAGGGTCGGTTCCCCGAACCGACCGCAAAGAATAACGAAGTTATCGATAATGTCGGTTCCATTCCTCGAACCGGCCGCACAGAATAGCGAGGTTATCGATGATGTAGGGTCCATTCCCCGAATGGACCGAGAAAGAACGGACCGTTTGGGAAATGGTTTCTATAAGCCGCACCGCTGTCTCGTCAGGCGATTCGAAATCACCGATTGGGACTCTCGGCCGTCATTTATCACGAATTCAGAAAAAATGGTTGCGGCCTTTTAATCTTGACAAGGC
Source organism: uncultured Eubacteriales bacterium (assembly GCA_964406575.1). Taxonomy (GTDB): domain Bacteria; phylum Acidobacteriota; class Aminicenantia; order Aminicenantales; family Aminicenantaceae; genus WTAW01. Next base: position 50,354 of record CAYOSH010000018.1, read on the forward strand.
CCGCACAGAAATCTAATCTTGATCATAGCTCGCAGAATGTTATTGAGAGATTCGAGGATGAAAAAACTAAAAGTCGGGATCGATAATTATGGCTTGTCTCCTTTAGGATTAACTCCTCTCCAAATACTCCAGTGGGCAAAAGACAACGGTGCCGAAGGCGTGCACTTTTCAGGGCTGATCCCGGAGGAAAAGCATAAAGCAGATCCATCCTATTTGAAAGATCTCTCTCAGTTTGCTGCATCCCATCACCTTTACCTGGAATGGGGAGGCGGCCAACACATTCCTTTTGACATGGAGACTTGGGAGAAGAAAGAGATCTTCGACGTCAACAGAAAGGCAGCCAGTGAAGCAGAGATATTGGGCACCCGGGTCGTCCGCTCCTGTTCGGGCGGGTTGATGCGCTGGAATCCTGCGAGTCCCAAACTCGATATTCTGCTCGATGAGACAGCCTCGACTCTGCGTTCTCAAAGGGAAATGCTCCAGGACCACAATGTCATCCTAGCTATAGAAACACATTTCGAATTCACGACATTCGAACTCTTGCGTCTCTTCGATATGTGCAAAACCGAACCCGGCGAATATCTGGGCATATGCCTCGACACCATGAACCTGCTCACCATGCTGGAGGAGCCCGTCCAAGCCGTCGAACGGATCCTCCCTTGGATTGTCTGCACCCATGTCAAGGATGGCGGTGTGATCTTGGGCTCAGAAGGACTGGTCTCCTTTCCTTTGGAAATAGGGAAGGGGGTGGTAGACCTCCGGCAGATTATAGCCCTTTTAAAAACTCTCCCACAAGAAGTGAATCTTTCGATCGAAGACCATGGGGGGAGTTTTTCTCTGCCCGTGTTCGACCCTCGATTCCTTATCGGATTTCCGGACCTGTCTCGGGATGAGTTCATCAGACTCGTTCAGCTGGCGTATTCCACACAAGAAAAGATGGAGCATGAAGGATTAACTATTGTCGATAGAGAAAAATGGCCTGAGATATGCGAGGAGCGTCTTAAGAAGGATGTTTTGGCATTAAAAGGGATCGCCTCAACTTAACACAATACCACTTATTGTTGATATCATTCATGTCGGTCCGGTACGGGACCGGACCCTACATCATTGCGAGTGTATGCTTAGAGATTCGTGGATGTGGCGGTCCCGTAATAAATGCCGTTAAAGAGGAATTTGAATGTGCCGTGAGGCTGGGCACGGAACGTGATCTCCGGGCCGAAAAGAAAGAGTTTGCCTTTGCCCACGTGCGCTTCCACAACAGTCACTCCTCCTTTGAGATAATGCTGCCCCCAGGCCCATCCGCTGCGCAGAGGCTTGTCAGTTGTGAACCAAGCTACTGGTCTCGCTTTGGAAAACACGGACTCGGGCATGAGATGAAAGACGGGGCTCCTGTTGAAATATACATCCAGTTCATCTGGCAGTCCATAGGCCAGAGGGTTTGTATTGTCAACTTTGACCCGAAGGATTGAGCCGGGAATAAAAAATTTGGATGCGGGCAGGGACTGTTCTTTTCCATCAGCTGTTCTCTCAACTAATGCATCGCTTATAGGGACATCCAGAAAATAGCCCAAAGTTGTTGAGCTCCCGATCGTGAGGATGGCACCCCCATCTTCAAGGAAACTCTCAAGCTGAGGGATCGTTTTCTCCTCGCTCACCTGGCCGAGCATGTTTCTGTATTGGGCAGGGATAGTTTCCGGGTCGGGTTGTTCCCCCCTGAAGTATTGCGAAACTTCATCTTCCGTCTTTGCAGGAATAGCTCCCCCAACAAAGATGAGGACATCAAATTCGCTCTTGAGGTTGCCGGCATCAAGCCTCTGCGGATAGACCACCTCGAAGTCGAATTCGAATTGTTCCATCAGCCATTGGACCCAACCCGAAGACATCGACCCCCCATACCGATCCCAGAGGCCTATGCGTGGTGCCTTCAGCTGGAACACTTCCCCCGCGGGTTTAGTGGTGACCGATTCGAAAGACAATCCCTTCTCTCGCGCCAATTCTTCAAGTTTTGGCTTTGTGGATGTTTTCACGGGGATGTAGACAGCACCGTCAGGCAATATTCTTCCGTTGATCTTGATCGGGTCCTTGAGCCAGTAAACATCCTCTCCGTTTTTAAGGAGCCGATTGATGGCGGTAAATGCATCGTTCACCCTGTGGTCCAATATATATCCCGTTTCGTCATTTCCTGACACCCTGCCCTCGGGAACCTTTGACACGCCTTCCAGTTTTTCGAAAGGGCCATCAAATCGCTCGAGGATCCGGTCGAATTCCACTCCCATCTGGAAAGCCAGCGTGTAGCCTGCGCTGTCATACGGGGCACGCGGGGGGCCTCCGGGGTAGGGGATGTCGTCTGGGTAATGTTGAGGTTCGAACATGTCGATCACATGCGGACGAAAAGCTTGCGCCGATTTTACAATAAAAGAACCCGCCGGGTATGTTTTTCCTTCAACTTTGAAGGACTGGGATACACGAAGGACCGTGATTCCGTTTTTGATGAGTGTGTTGATGAACTTGGTCGCGGTGAGGAAATCCGGCTGGTCTGAGGGAATGATGAATCCTCTCGGATCTCTAGCTTCTGGGTCCCGCAGGACCTCAAAATATTTTGGATCATAACCCTGTGACCTTCGGCCTTCTCCCATGGGTTTGGCATCATCCTTTTTTATGGCAGCCTGAACGGCTTCGATCCTGCGCGGAGTTATCGTCCAGTTGTCACGGCTGCCCTTTTCGATGGAGTTTTTTCCCATCTGGTAGATGTTGAAGAGGAAATTTTCCCTGAGTTTTGCGGCTGTGTCGAGAATCGCACGGTCGGCGGTGATACTGTATTCGATCGAGTTGCGAAAATGCCACGTCTGCGGAGCGATGGGAAAGGGATAGTCACCGTTGGCAAGATGTTTCTCAGGCAGAAAGGGGATTGTCACAGGTGTAGGATTACCGATCATCTCTGTAAGGATCCCGATCATGTTGTGAAAGTAAGGGGTGCAGCGTAGACAGCCGTTCCACCAGGTTTGATACCAGGCGCCCTCTCTCATCGTGGACCCGGGTTTACCCTCTGCAATAAAGCGGCTGTGCATGGCTGCACCAACCACATCGATGCCCAGAACGAGGAGCGGGTCGTAGTTGTAGTTAAAAGGTTCGCGGAAAGGAGGCGCAAAAAGAACTGCACCCGCTGGGCCGGTCTGATGCTGGTTGTACACAATCTGGGGGAACCACTCGCGGTAGAGGACCCGATTGATGATCTCTGTTTCTTTCATGTTAACCATGTAAAAATCACGGTTGTTATCGTGGCCCACATATTTCTGATACAGGTAGGGAAGTCCCTGTGTGGATCTTTGTTTGGGGTCAGGATTCCGCATGTACCAGTTCCCGACGCTTTCCATGCCATCAGGATTTGAGATGAGCGCCAGGAGGATTACCTTGTCCAGGATCCGGAGGGTTTCGGCATCATTGCCGCTCACCATCTGGTAGACGAGTTCCAGCTCCTGCTGAGCGCCGGAGACTTCAGTCGCATGGATCCCTCCATCGATCCAGACAACTGCTTTGCCCTCTTCGGCCAGAGTGCGGGCCTCATTTTCGATGAGTCCTTCAGCCAGTGCAAGACGTTTTGCAATCTCTTTCCAGTGAGCGAGATCCTTGTGATTCTCGGGCGAAGTGATGACGGCCATGATCATGGCGCGCCCTTCCGAAGTCGTCCCGATCTCCTCCAGTATCATCCGCGGGGATTCCTGTTCAAGTTTTTTCCAGTAATCAACCAGCTGGGAGTAGGTCGCCAGCCAATAATCGTCTCCGATGTCGTGGCCGAACTGCTTTCTGGGAGTTGTTATCTTATTTTGGGACAGCACGGGTGTGCTAAGCAAAGTCAAACTCAGAAAACAAAAGATGAGTGTTCTGACTCGACTCATAGGATTTTTCCTTTCCTTTTATGATTCGTCACTTTTAGCTTTTTACTTTATACTCTGCGGATTCAACAATCAACTACTTTATGGCTGTTTTGAGTCGATCCGAATCTGGGCTGCAGGGTCCATTCCCCGAACGGACCGTTTGGGAAATGGTCCTCACATAAACCTGTTCCCTTTAAAACCTGTTGTCGAAAGTGAATTCGATTTGCTAAATTATGGTAAGCTAGAGCTAAGTGAGATGTTCAGATGTTTCAGGTTCGGGATTTGGATTATGCGGTCAGCGGCAGGACGTTGATGACGGATATCAACTGGGCCATCCAACCGGGAAAGCGCTCGGCTCTCATCGGTCCCAACGGTGCGGGCAAGACTACACTTCTTCGCCTTATAATCGGTGAGCTCCAGCCTGATAAAGGCTCTATCCATAGACCCAAAGATTACCAGATCGGTTATCTGCCCCAAGAAGAGATAAGCGTGTACGGAGAATCTGTCTTGGATACGGCTTTGGCCGGACACGAGAAAATCGCAGAATTGGAGAGAAAGATAAATGAGGTGCACAAAGCCCTGGATGCATCTTTGGATAACCCAGCAAAACTCTTAAATAAACTCGGGGATCTGGAACATCAGTATGAGGCTTTAGGCGGATACCGTTTGGAGTCTAGAGCCAAAATCATCCTGTTCGGCCTTGGCTTTTGTGAGGCAGATTTTCTTCGGTCTCTGTCCGAGATGAGCGGCGGGTGGAGGATGCGCGTCTATCTCGCTCGCTTGCTTCTGCAGAATCCGGAGCTTCTTCTATTGGATGAGCCGACCAATCATCTGGACCTGCCTTCCCTTGAATGGCTGGAGCAATATCTTCTGCAGTTTCCAGGAAGTGTAGTCCTCGTCTCCCATGACCGCTTTTTTATCGATCGTCTTGCCCACGATGTGTATGAACTGGCTCAGAAGAGGTTGGAGCATTATGCGGGCAACTATCATTTTTTCGAGCGAGAGAAAGAGAAGCGGATCCAGTTGCAGCGGAAAAAGATGGAGGCCCAACAGGCAGAGAGAAGACGTCAGGAGCGATTCATCGAGAGGTTTCGCGCCAAAGCCACAAAAGCCAGCCAGGTTCAGAGCCGGATCAAACATCTCGAGAAGCTGGATAGAGTTGATCTCCCGCCACCCCCCCGCCGGATCAATTTCCAATTGAATGTGGAGATGAAGAGCTTCAAAGATGTCCTCCACATTGAGAACATGTTTTTTCGCTATGAGAAGTCTCGGGTGCTGGAAAATGTGCAGTTGATCATCTCCAGGGGTGAACGGGTGGCGCTCGTCGGAGCGAACGGTGCCGGCAAGACAACTCTGACGCGCCTTATCGTTGGCCAGCTTTCTTGTCTGAGTGGGACAATTAAGCTGGGGAAAAGAACATCTGTGGGATATTATGCACAACATCAGTTGGATATGCTGAATCCCGAAGAGAGTATCTACGATGAGGTCTTGTCGAGTGCAGCGGAGAGTCACGTACCGCGAATCAGGGATGTTCTCGGAGCTTTCCAGTTCAGCGGCGATGATGTTTTTAAAAAGATCAAGGTCCTCTCCGGAGGTGAGAAGGCCAGAGTCTCACTGGTAAAGATCCTCCTCTCTCCTGTGAATTTCCTTGTCATGGACGAGCCCACCAATCACTTGGATCTCATCTCTGTCGAAGCATTGGAACAAGCTTTGATACATTATGAGGGAACCCTCCTAGTGATCTCCCATGATCGTTATTTTCTGGATAAAATCGTGGATCGTGTTATCGAAATGAGAGATGGAAACCTCACAGAATACCTTGGAAATTATTCAGATTATTTGACTAAGAGAATGCGCGAGTCAGTAGATACCATGGGAACTGAAACGAAGAAACGATCACTGACTCCTGGACATAAAACCAGGAACCAGAAACGCCTGGAAGCTGAAGCCAGGCAGGCAATCAGTAGAGAACGAAATAGGCTGGAGAAAGAGATCGATGAGGTCGAGACAAAAATCGAGAGTTTGGAAGTCAATAAAAAAGAGATCGAGGCTAAGTTGGTCCAAACGGAAACCTACCGGGATGGGCAGCGGGCCCTAAAAATACAGAAGGATTACTCCCGCTTGAAAAAGGACCTAGAGGGTAGTTATGGCAGATGGGAACAGTTGAAGCTGGATCTCGATGGCCTATTGGCTAAGCTCAACTCATGAATACTCCAAGCTAGCTGTTTTTTAACACATTGTTCAATCGCCTGAGAGTCCCCATAACCGGAATGATTTTTCTCGACCGGATCCATTGGAAATAGGGACAGTCAAAGCAGGGGATATCTTCCCGGGGCTTAACCTTCCCCTGAAGCATTTTTTTTGTGTAGGTGTATTTTTCACTCTTGAGGCAGCTCTCGAGTCCTTCGTCGAAAACATTGCCGAAATCTCTCCTTCGGTTCACACAGCATCCGAGAAGTTTTCCGTCCCAGTTGATCTGTGGAGAATCCCAGAGCTGATAACAATAAGGCATATACAATCTTTTGTGCCCTTGCTCGTAATCATCTCGTGTGGCATAGCCCACTTCCCGTCTCACAAAATCCTTATCCCTGACCGGTGAATAGGATTCGTTCCAATTCAACTTGACCACAAATTCCATATCCAGGTCTTTAGACATCTTTTTGGCTGCGGGCAACTCGTGTTCATTGTGGCCAAAGATCACAAACTGCCAGACCATACGAGGGAATTTTCTTCCGTACTTGTGTTTGTAATGATTGATGCGCTTTATGTTATCCAAAACGGCGTCAAAATCTCCTCCGCTGCGGTAGATTCGGTAGGTGTCTTTGGAGGCCCCATCGATAGAGACATAGATGATTTTGAATCTGAATTTGACAAGAGCCTCTAAAATGTCATCGCCCACCTCGTTGAGGTTTACACCGTTCAGTGCGGTAAGGTTTATTTTTTTTGAGTGAGCGAGCATGATGATGTCCTTGAGCTCAGGGTTTAAGAAGATCTCTCCATAATTGGATAGTTCGATATTTCGGATGCGGGGATTCTGTTCGACGAAGTTCTGGAAATCGGAAAATCGGAGATAACCCCGGCCCACAATTCCGGTTTTTCCTTGGGCCAATGGACAGACCTGGCATCTGAGTTGACATAGAGAGGACGCTTCAAGACGCACGGTGCTTCCGATCAATTTGTACTTGAACAGAGAGATGACACTGTCTTTCATAATATAAAATATATTCGCGAGGCCGAATTCATGGAGCAGGGACCACAAGTGTTTGAGCCGTTTTGTTTTGCTGGATTTTTCTTTTCTGCTCTTTTTCGCGTTCATGAAGGTGTCCTTAAAATAACACACACTGTCGCCATTCGGCTAGAAATATTCATCTTGTTTGGATGTCAAGTCGCATTTCCAATTCCGTGATGCTATGGATACTTAATAGCGTTATTGAGAGATCAGATTTTGTGATTGGAAAAACCGTGTTTTTGATATCATATAATCTGATCACTCGGAAAAACATAAAAGCGGATTTGGAAATGCTAGCTGAGTTCCCTCCTTTCTTGACAACAACTCGTAATGACAATAGAATCAATGCTTATTCCTCCCCATGAGAACTTCTAAATTTTTAGTTTTATTCAAATCCAGATTGGCAGGACATCTCATTTTGATGTCCGCAGGCAACATTCTATGTGCGGGATTGGCTTTTCTTGCTATCTTGATCATATCGAAAGCCGTATCTGTCAGCGACTTTGGCCTGTTCAACATCTCCATTTCCGTGATCCTCATGGTTCAACCTCTTATCAATTTCGGCATGCTGGGCACGATGATCAAGTTTGTTTCATCTCATCTATCTAGAGATCGAAAAGACGAAGCCACTCATGTAGTCAAAGCGGTGTTCGTTATAAAAGTCACGCTCAGTCTGTTCATGTCGACCTTTATTTTTCTGTTGGCTGATCCTTTAGCCCGACATATATTTCAGCTGCCTTCACTTTTCCCCCTCCTCCGAATGGCTGCGGGGGGGATTTTTTTCCTGTCGATGTTCAACTATGTGAAAGCGACGCTGTGGGCCTACAAGAAGTTCCGTGCCTACGTGGTTATTCAATTCCTCACCGACGCCGCCAAAGTTTTAACCATAAGTGTTCTGTTCCTGATCTCCGGACTGACTGTTTTTTCAGCAATAACCGTGTTTTCTCTTCTTCCTCTTTTGGGGATTTGTCTCGGATTTGTCTACTTTTGGGAAGTCTTTTCCTCTAAGGGTGTACATACGCCTAAGCTGTACTTCCAGCTCTATTCGTTCGGAAAATGGTTGTTTTTGAGCAACTTGGGTCGACGATTTTTTTTATACATTGGCGTGATCATGCTCGCCCGAATGCTGGACAGCGAAGCTGCGGGCATCTATGGCCTGGCTCTCAATCTCACACACATTTTTCCCATCATTGTCGCCACCTTGACATCTGTTCTCCTGCCGGAGGTGAGCCGCTTCCGAGAAAAAGAGCAGTTCACGTTATATTACTGGCAATCCCTGAAGATTTGTGCAGGCTTTGGTCTTCTTCTAGCTCCATTACTTTTTCTCGCCAAAGATATCATCCTCTTCTTTTTTGGAGAACGATATTTTGGGTCCATCCCCGTTTTTATTTGGTTAGCTCTGAGTTTTTTATTTTTTGCTTTTTCCCACATCCTCCGTCCCATCCTTCTCGCGCTGGATAAGCCCCAAATCGTGACATATACAGATTTGGTGAGTGTCATCGTGATGCTTGTGGGGTGTTATGCCTTCATCCCCAAGTTGGGCGTACTTGCGCCGGCCATAACGGCCTTTGTTATAAACATTTGTTCAATGGTGTTCCTCGCCATCTATACCATCCGTCACATACACCGGACAGAGATGTTTATCGAAACTGATGGAATTTCTGTAATTCCTGATTACAACTCAACCTGAATTTTAGGACTTCAGGGGCTTTTGTCATCGTCGTTTCCTCTGATATAGCCAACGACTTCTCCCATGGACCAGGAGAATACCGCAAAAAACAGCAAGGGAGACGTTTTAAAAAAGTGGAAGATATAAGATGGGCTGTAAAAAACCATAAGACCTCTTTCCAAAAAGAGTTTTATCGGAAGGAGCGGAGAGAGAAAGACATACACAAGCCTCTTTCCAATAGAGAATTTTTGCGCTTTGACGCGCACAGTCGCGAAGTTTTTCCCGTGCTTATATTCGTGCCGCATCAGTTGAGCAAAATGGCTGATGTTCTGATGGCCGACGAGCATTGAGGGTTCGAATCGCAGGCGGTGTCCAGCTTTTCGGAGCCTCCAGTGAAATTCTGTGTCCGAGCAATATGTTCCCTCGATGAATTTGCCGAATTTTTCAAAGGATTCTCTCTTATAGGACATATTCGCCCCCGCGATATCCTTTTTCCAGCCAGGGCGTTGTGTGGGTATCCAAGCGCTGAATTCACAAAAATAAGCGGCCCAGCCCACGTAACTCTGGGGATTGCCGTTCGCGATGGCGCCGCCAATGGCGAGGTGCGGCGTGCGGTGAGCCTTAACGATTGCCTCAATCCAGTTTTCATCGGCTGTGCAATCGGCATCGGTGATCGCGATAATATCTCCTCGAGCGAGAGCTATCCCCTGATTGCGTGCCGTCCCGACATATTTTCTTTCCGGCAATACACACAAGCGCACGTCTGGAAATTTGTCTTTGACAAGATCGCCAGTGCCATCTTGAGAGCTGTCCACTACGATGACTTCAAAGGGATTTGATGTTTTTTGTCTGAGCAATGATTTGAGGCATTTTTCGATGGTCGTTTTAGAATTGTAAGACGCAACTATGACCGAAATTTTGGGTTTCTCTGTGTTAGTTGGCATCGTCTCCGAATAGATAACCCGCGCATTCTCCCCCCATCCAGATGAACAGAGTGAGAAGAAGCTGGGGTGAGCAGAGGAGAAAGTTTTTCAAGAATGTTGTGTGGCACCTCGCATGATTGAAAATCCTCACATATTCCAGAATAGCGATCAACGGTGCAAGGAGAGTGTAGAGGAGCCGCCTGGGGAGCGAAAATCCTCTGCGAGCGGCATACAAGCGTCCGTACTGAAAGCGTTTTCTGCTGAAAAACATCGCTCTTTTTTCATTGAAATGGCTGGTTCGTACTTCGGGTGCAAAGTAAAGGCTATAACCGCTTTTTCTGGCTTTGTGAAAAAAATGGGATTCAAGTTTGAATCGCTCTTGGGAGAATGCTCCGAGTTCTTGCAAGACAGGTCTCGCACAGGCAAAATTGGAGCCTGGCAGGTCATCCCTTGGCCCTTCTTTCAGGCATGGCAGCCACTTGTGATACTCGCAGAAATACTGGACCCAACTGGAAATTGTTTCGGGATTTCCGTTGTCGACAGACCCTCCCACGATCTCAGAGCCCTTATCGAACGCTGACACGAGTTTTTTGAGATAGTTTGCATGAATGATAACGTGATCCTCGAAAAAAGCCAGAAATTGCCCTTTGGCGTGTTTGACGGCAATGTTCCGGAAATAACCCCCTGGGATCGCATTTTCTGCCTGTATAAACCGCACCCAGGGATACTGGTCCCGGAATAACATTTCCCTCTCTTTCTTTTTCAGGGCGACGATGATGACTTCATGGGGGATATCATCCTCGAGCAATCGAACCGATTCTAAGAATTGATAGACGATGTCCGTTCCTTCCTCCTCATTCATCCCGGCGATGATAGAGACCAGGGGGAAACTTTTTTCATTGTGTGTCATGATGACTGGCCCTCCATAGAGCCGTTAAAGGAGATAGCCACCGCTGAACGCGATAGATTTTTTTGTTGTCTTTCACAAAACAGCAGTACTGGCAATTGCATGATCCCTGAAGAGAGGCAAGCCCTTTGGCTGTTTTTGTCTTGGCACGAAATTCGCGCATGGACGGACCATTCCATATGTCTCTAAATGAACTTTTATACACATTACCGAATTCGACATAAGAGGAACACCGACCGCAGGGCTGGACAGAGCCGTCGGCCCTGATCCTTGAATGATACCAACTGACATAACAGGGGAGATGTTCCCAGACCGATGGTCCGAGCCTTAACCTTGTGCAGGCCTCATCGATATTGTGTGTAATGGCATGAGAGGCGAACTTTTTTTCCGCCTTCAAGAGAGATTTTTGGAACAGTTCGCTTTGCTCTGGTGAAAGGATGTAAGTGTCCAATTCTTCCCTGATGTTGACCATCGGAGAAAAGGATACGGAACTGCTGCCCGCACGAGCTGCCAGGTCTATCATTGCGTTCACCGATTGATAGTTTGTGTTATTGATGACGAAATGGATCTGTATGGCAGGGAAATGTGTGTTCACCTTTTTTTTAAGATCGCCCAGCCGGTTCAAACCTTCCTCGACCCTATGAAAGGTTTCTGTTTTTGTTCCCGGGTAATTTTTTGCGAACTGCTCCTCTGAAATCGCCCACAGGGAGATCTTGAGAGTGTCCAGGCCCACATCTGAAAGAGCTTGGATGATATTTGCGTTAAGGAGGGTGCCGTTTGTCATCAATATGACAAAAAAGCCGAGTTTTTTACCGATCTGCACACACTCGACAAGATGAGGATAGAGGAATGGTTCCCCTGTGCCCTGGAAGATGAGTGTATGAGTGTTCATGACCTTGAGTTCTCTGCATATCCGATTCAACACATCCAACGGCATATCTTGCGGGATTTGTTTTTGTTCCCGGAGTAGTTTTTTATCCACATTATGATAGGGACATCCCAGACAATTCAGGTTGCAGCGTTCGGTCAGATCGATATCGATGTAAAAGGGGCCATTTTTAGCCCTGTCTCCCATGAGCAATCCGGTCAATAGTTTTATTTTTTGTTCGAATGTTGCCATTGTTATGACTTCCTGTTCATCCACTTGACTTTGATACCATATACGGTTCCATGGATGAAAAAATACGGGATGTGAATAAAGAAATAATAGGGGATAAAAACGATCAGATGTTTCCATTTTGCGTTAAGGGCCTCAAAAATGAAGAGGTTCCGGAGGAGGAGAAAAGCCCTCCGGAAAAGATATCTATCCATGGTGGCAGCGGTTTTGTGCCAGACTTTTGCCTTTTTTGCGATGACGACACGAGAACCGGATCGTTTGGCTCTGATGTTAAAATCGGTTTCTTCAAAATAGATCTTGTATACAGGCTTGAATGTCCCAATTTTTTTTACGAGAGAGGTTTTGATTATGTTTGAACAGCCCAGGTTCGAGTCCACGTCACTTGTCTCGATCTGTGGATCTCGAAAAATATCCTCTTTGTATTTCAGCTTCTTGAGTGTTCCTATCCAAAAATTGATCTTGTAGCCGATATTGTCTATTACTTGAGGGTATTTATATGAGTAGATAACCGGTGCGACGACTCCAATGCGTGTATCGCTTTGACCGATCTCGATCAGATGAGTGAGGGCGTCGTCATGGACAATGACATCATTGTTGCATATCCAGACATATTCAACCCCTGATTCGAGCCCGTGATGGAATCCTTGGTTCACAGCATGGACATAGCCCATGTTTTTGGAGTTCTTCTCGAGAACAACATCCGGATAGGCTTTAGCGATAGCGGCCTGTGATCCGTCGGTCGACCCATTGTCCACAACCAGAATCCTGAATTTCTCCATCGGGTAGTTCATATTCATCAAAGATTTCAGGCATTCCAAGACATCGTCCCTCCCATTCCAATTCACGACCACGATCAAAACATTTGGCCAGGACGTCAGGGCTCCAGATCCCTCTCTCGATGAAGCTTTGTCTCTATCTGTGTTCATCGTGTCTTTTCGGTTGTGAGGTCAATAACTTTTAATCCTTTTGGTGAATGCGTCTTTGATTATGATGATCGCCGCAAAGAGTACAAATGTGATGGTGCTGTAGAGGAGATAGAACCAATGAAAGAGTATAGAAAAAAATGCGAATCCAAATCCTTTCTTTTTTGCGAAGAACGTGTAGAGATCTTTGTGCAAAAAAAGGAGAAGACCAGCGAGAAAAAAGGTGAGGATGCCAAGGACCGGCCACCGCCACAGGAGGCCAATACTCAGGAAGAGGAGACATGCGGCAATGCCACTGAGCCTGTCGGCCGGAGTAAAATTCAAGTCGCGGGGCAGTCCTTTCTTTAAAGCGAGCAGTGTCCATGGAATCGCCCGATAAACGATATCCGCTTTTAAAAGACTAAAAAGAGTCCATTTTTTAAGATGGGTGACTTGCAGGTCTTTAAAAAGCCTTATGGTTTTGCCTCGTTCTTTGAGTTTGTATCCCAGTTCGACATCCTCGATGGATGCCGTTTGGAATTCGGCAGAAAATCCTCCTGCTTCGCTGAAGTCTGCCTTCCGGATCGCGCCACATCCTGCCCAGAACGTATTCGCCTCAGTATTCGATTTTTGATGGACGTAGTGATGGAACAGATTTTTGTATTGCGAGAAAAAGTTCTTTTCCGGAGGATCGGTATCATAAGAGCCGAAGATTGCGCATATCGCAGGATTTTTCTGAAAGGCTTCGACGATTTTTGAGATTGTATCTGGATAAATCCGGACATCGGCATCCAAGAACAGGAGGATGGATCCCTGGCTGGCTTCGGCTCCACGGTTTCGTGCCTTTCCCGGCCCCATGTTCTTTTCCATCTTCAGCACAAGATCAGCGTATTGACTTGCAAACTCGGGGGAATCATCCGTGGAGTTGTCGTCCACCACGATGAGTTCGAAATTTTTATAAGCGGATTCTCTATAAGCGGGTAATGAGTGAGCAAGATATCCTTTTGCATTGTATTCAGGGATGATTATAGAGACTTGGGGACGAATGTCTGTCATTCTAATCAGTCAGTGACCGTTTTTTATTCTATGGAGACCGGTTCTCCATGACGCACTCTTAAATCTACCAAGCTTATAACACAGCGATTATTTCAAGTCAAAATCATGGAAAGATAGCGCCCCTAATACCGTTATGAATGACGCCCGGGTGTCCCAATCGGTGATGGCAAAATCGAACGACGCAACAGCTGTACCTCTTGATTTAATCAATGTTTGCTATCCGAGTTCGATTCGAATACAATTGGCCCACACATTTTTTGGTCTTTGAGATAATATCGATAAATCGAGGAAGTGTCATGAAAGATCCCAAAGTGAATGTCTATATCATAGGTGCCGGCCCTTCTGGCATGGCCTGCGCTTATACATTGGCAAATGGAGGTCAGGCTGCGGTTTTGATCGACGCCGAAAAGGATGTCGGAGGACTTTGCCAGACCATTGACTTTTCGGGATATCTGTTTGATATCGGAGGACATCGGTTTTTATCCAAGTCAGAGCTCATCAATGCGTTGTGGCACAAGATCATGGAGGGTGACCTTCTCAGAGTCAAGCGGCTCTCACGCATTTTCTACCGCAAACGGTTTTTTGACTACCCCCTCTCGTTTCTCAACACATTCTGGAATTTGGGGGCCTTCGAGAGTTTCCGGTGTATTGCCAGCTATGGCTACTGCCGATTGACTCATCCTGGTGATGACCAGACATTCGAAGGCTGGATCATCAATCGGTTTGGAAAACGGCTGTATGAGATCTTTTTCGATACATACACGAGGAAGGTGTGGGCTGTTCCCTGCAAAGATATCTCCGCTGACTGGGCGGTCCAGAGGATTCGAGGTCTTTCCTTGAGAGTGGCGATCAAAAATGCCCTTTTTGGAGCGCGAACCCGGGGGCCTAAAACTCTGTCAGAGCAGTTTTTGTATCCAAAGAAGGGTCCCGGACAATTCTATACAAGGCTCAAGGAGTCATTGACGGGACTGGGGGCTCAATTTCTTTTCGAGAAGACCGTTATTGAAGTCAATCAAAATGGAAGGGAGGTGACTTCGATCTCTGTCACGGACGACTCAAAAAATGCTGCGCAAGAAATTCCTGTGGATTACCTCTTCTCGAGCATGCCTCTGCCACATCTTATCCAGTCCTTAAACCCGCTTCCCCCGGAAGAGGTCCTCTTGGCTGCGAAAAAACTGCAGTTCAGAAGCTTCTTGGTTGTGAATGTGATCTTGGATTGCGAGGATCTATTTCCTGACCAATGGATCTATGTGCATTCACCAGAAGTGAAATTGGGGCGGATCCAAAATTATAAAAACTGGAGCACTTTCATGACGGCCAATCCGAAAAGGACATCCCTTGGACTGGAATATTTTTGCACAGAAGGAGATGAACTCTGGAAGATGAATGATATAGAGCTTATCGATTTTGCAATTGAGGAGCTGGAGAAGATCGGGATCATTTCGCGGAAGCATCTGATCAATGGATTTGTCGTCAGGCGGAGGAATGTCTATCCTGTCTATTCTTTGGATTATCAAAAACCCTTGGGTGTTATTCAAGGATATTTGTCTCGGTTCGTAAATTTTCAAACTATAGGCCGAGCCGGGCTTTTCCGTTATGACAATTCCGATCGTGCGATGTTGAGCGGAATCGGCGCCGCTAAGAACTATCTCGAAAACACCACATACGATCTCTGGAGTCAGGGCCCTCAGCAGGAATACCTCGAAATGTGATTGACTTGCCACTCGGTCCATCCGGGGAATGGACTATAAAATAAAGGGAGATAGCCGTGTGTTTTTAGGCTCGGTTCTGGATTTCCCTTACATCTCCCCCGGGAGAGGTGTCATGCCTGTCCAGTCCCACTCATGGTTTTTCCTCCGCAGAATCGGAACACTCAGAAACGCAACTTGTATTCGACCAATCACGGAATAGGAAATGCTTGGGTGACGAAAGGAAGCATCCCTATCTCCGTGATGCTCTCAAGTCTAATGATAATAGTAGGAGTTCGTCACAGTCCATATTCGTCGAAGACCCCCCCACCCGCCACCATCCGACTCATAAGGACAGTGACTTCCTCTTTCTTACTTCTAATACCCTTATCAGGGAAATAAGGATGCTTATGTGACAAAATTCGAATTTGGAATTTTTTGAGGTTTTGGATACTATAGGGAAAGCATGTCTTCAAATGAGCCTTTCTCCTTCCCATCGGCAGGTGAACTCCTGGGAAAAGCCCGAGAGTTGGGAGTCGAGCTTCCTTTCCAAGAATCCATCGAAGATCTTTTCGAACCCATTTCTGTGGGGGATAAGAAGATCCCCAACCGTCTTTCAGTTCAACCTATGGAGGGTTTTGATGGGTTGGCAGATGGGTCTCCGGGGGAGTTGACATTCCGTCGATACAAAAAGTATGCCGAGGGTGGCAGCGGACTCGTCTGGTTCGAGGCGACGGCTATTGTTCCTGAAGGCCGATCAAATCCATCGCAATTGATGCTCGTTCCACACACTCTGGATGCCTTCAAATCCATCGTGGAGAGGACCCGCGAGTCAGCCATTCGTTCTTTAGGTTGCTGCCATGAATTATACTGTGTTCTCCAGATCACTCATTCAGGCCGGTTTAGCCGGCCCACCGGGAAGCCAGAACCACGAGTGGTGTGTTTCAATCCTCTGTTGGATGGAGATGCAGGAAGCGTTCAAACATTGAGCGATGAAGAATTATTCAGACTGAAGGATGTTTTTATCGGGGCTGCCAGGCTCGCTTTCCAAGCTGGTTTTGATGCTGTGGATGTCAAGGCCTGCCACGGGTATCTTATCAACGAGCTCTTGGGTGCTCACGGACGAATAAACAGCCGGTTCGGCGAGACATTCGAGAATAGGACAGCATTCCTCCTCGATATCGTCCAAAGCGTGCGCACGGATGTTCCTCATCTTAGTGTGGCCGTTCGGCTGAATGCCAGTGACGGCATCCCTTACCCGTATGGTTTTGGCATGTCCAAGGACGGTTCCTATAAGATCGACTTGACCGAGCCATTGGCTCTCGCGAGACAACTCATCGATGAAGGATGTTCCCTCATGAACATCACTCTTGGCAATCCCCACCACATCCCACATTTTGGGCGTCCTTTCGACCGGCCTGCAGGGCATGCACAAATTCCAGAAGAACATCCATTAAGGAGTGTGGGGAGACTGTTGCACCCCGCTGGCGAATTCCAAAAGGCCTTCCCCGAGATCCCCATGATAGGCACGGGCTACTCCTGGTTGCGGCAGTTCTTTCCCCATGTGGGCGCAGCATGCGTAAAGCGGGGAGAAACAACATTCGTCGGTCTTGGAAGGAGCTCTTTTGCCTATCCCGATGCTCCCAGGGACTTGATGGAACGGGGCGCACTTGATCCTCAAAAAGTGTGTCTCACTTGTTCGCGGTGTTCGGAGCTGATGAGTGCAGGGTGTTCCACCGGCTGTGTGATCCGTGACAACGAGATCTATGGCAAGTTGTACAAAAGAACTGTGTCGAATCAAGAATTTGGGGATAAAGCATGAGAAAAGATATCGTGGATATTGATGGCGTAAAGTTCCCCTTGTATTCGTTGAACACGGTTGTCGTCGGCAGCGGTGCTGCGGGATTGAATGCCGCCGTACAGTTGTGGAATAGGGGACAGAAGGATGTCGCGATCGTGACGGATTGTTGGGGCGGAGGCACGTCCAACAATGCAGGATCCGATAAGCAGACCTATTACAAGCTCTCCCTTTCTGCCGGACCACCGGATTCTCCTCTCAAGATGGCACAGGATTTATTTGCGGGGGGATGTATGCACGGGGATATCGCTCTATGCGAGGCCCAAAATTCACTCGAAGCCTTTTTTCATCTGGTCAGACTCGGTGTTCCCTTCCCCCACGACCGTTTTGGGGCCTTCGTGGGTTACAAGACGGATCACGATCCATCAGGCAGAGGAACTTCGGCCGGCCCTCTGACATCCCATCTTATGTTCGAGGCTCTGGCCAAAGAGATAAAGGCATGCGGGATCACGGTCTTCGACCGCCATGAAATCATCGCGCTGCTCACGGCAACAGATGGCGGTGATAAACATGTGATCGGCGCTCTTGCTTTAGACAGAAACAATCTTGACACCCAAAATATGGGTTTTGTCATTTTTAATACAACAAATATAGTTCTTGGAACGGGGGGGCCAGCAGGAATGTACAAAACCTCAGCCTATCCGAAAAGCCAGCTCGGCTCTACGGGGCTCGCGTTGGCTATCGGAGCTATCGGCCACAACCTGACAGAATCTCAATACGGGCTGGGTTCTGTCAAGTTCCGATGGAATCTGTCCGGAACATACCAGCAGGTAATACCCAGGTATGTTTCCACAGATCAGGACGGAAGCAACGAGAGAGAATTTTTGAATGACTATTTTCCTGATATGCGATCACTGGCAACTGCCGTCTTTTTGAAGGGATACCAGTGGCCCTTCGACCCGCAAAAAGTGAAGGATTATGGATCTTCCCTCATCGATCTCCTTGTTTATCAGGAGACGGTCCTGCGGGGAAGAAGAGCCTTCCTGGATTTCACCCGTAATCCCAGAGGCGGAGGGATCTTGGAGGACTTTTCCTTCCATCTGCTGAGCGAAGAGGCTCATCACTACCTTAAAAAATCCCGCGCACTGTTCGGCATTCCGATAGACAGGTTGCGGACAATGAATCAACCGGCGATCGACATATACAGAGACCACGGGATCGATATTTCCAAAGACGCCCTGGAGATCGCCGTCTGCGCCCAACACAACAACGGAGGATTAAAAGGCAATATCTGGTGGGAATCCAACATCAAACACCTTTTTCCCGTGGGTGAGGTCAACGGAACCCATGGTGTCTACAGGCCAGGTGGCTCTGCATTGAATTCAGGGCAGGTGGGAGGCATGCGTGCGGCGATGTTTATCTCCAGACGCTACACGTCCGGTCCGCCAGGTAAGGTCCGTTTCCTTTTCATTGCTCAGGAGCAAGTGCACAAACAATTTGATTTTGCCAAGAGACTCATCGACACAAAGTCTTCGAGCAAGGCTGACATACAGAAGATGCGTAAGGAGATCCAAGAGCGCATGTCTGCCTTTGGCGCGCACATCCGTGATTCTGCGCGTGTTGAGAGAGCTGTCGCTGATGCGTGGCGTCTGTATGCGGAGCTGCAAACCTCAGTGAAGATCCCGTCACCCAATGAACTTCCGGATGCTTTTAAGAACCTGGACCTCTGTCTGACACATGCACTCTTTTTAGAAGCCATCGGAGAGTACATCGTAAAAGGCGGCCGCAGCAGAGGCTCTTATCTTGTTTTGGACCCGAATGGCGAAAAGCCATGTGATCAACTCAGCGATCAATGGACATTCGGGCTGAACCCGTCAGGTTCTTTGGTGAACACACAGATCCTGGAGGTTTTTCTGGATGAGCAGATGAGCGTAAAGAAGCGCTGGATCGACATTCGCCCCATCCCTCAGGCAGAAACATGGTTCGAAACTGTGTGGAACGATTATAGGAATGATAATATCATCCAATGATTATCTGATATTAATGATATGATTGAGGAGAGGAGAGAAGGGAATGGGAGAAAAACCGGTTGTCCTCATTACAGGGGCTGGCCGTGGCATCGGCCGGGGAATTGCGATCGCGTGTGCTGAGGCCGGTTTTGATGTGGCCGGGATCGATGTCCTGTTTGATCCCGAGAACAGGGATTCCGGGTTGTTCGAGCTCCAACAGAGAGTGCTAGAGCAAAATGCTTCTTTTCTCCCTGTTCAAGGGGACATTGCAACGCTGGATGATCACATTAGGGTGTGTACGGAGGTATACGCTCATTATGGGAAGATCGATGTGCTTGTCAATAATGCGGGCATCGCACCGGAAAAAAGAACGGATGTCCTCTCGACGACAACAGAAAGCTTTGATAGAGTCCTTTCCGTCAACACGAGGGGCACTTTTTTCTGGACACAGAGGTTTGCCGTGCGGATGATCGAACAGGTGAAAGAAGGGCTTCTTCAGGACCCCTGCATAATCTTCATCTCTTCCATCTCCGCGGTAGTTTCCTCACCATCCAGGGCGGAATACTGTGTGTCCAAAGCTGCGATCAGTCAGGCCGCGGCAATTTTTGCAGATAGGTTGGCGGAATTCGGGATTAATGTTTACGAGATACGGCCGGGCATTATTCAGTCGGGAATGACGGCACCGGTCAAGGAAAAATACGATAAGCTCATTGCTGAGGGCCTGGTCCCCCAGAAACGCTGGGGTTTTCCTGAAGATGTCGGCAAGGCGGTCGTTGCCCTGGCCAGAGGCTTTTTGGGCTATTCCACAGGATTGATACTGGAGCTCAGCGGAGGGATGAACATTCGGCATTTGTAGGAGACGATCATTTGTTGCTGGACGGGAGGATAAATGTTCTCATTAGGAGATGGTGAAATATGAATGCATCCGCAAGAATCTTTGAACACTTGAAAAAAAACCATCTCATTGCGCTTTTAACACCCGCGAGCTCTGCGCAATGTGTCAAAGCATATGAGCTGTGCCATCCATTGGGAGTGACCTTGGAGGTGGCCTTCCGTTCAGAAGAAGCTGAAGAAGGGATCAAAGCCATCATCGCAAAGCACCCGGATGCTCTGGTGCTTGCAGGGACTGTTCTCAGTGTGGATCAAGCCGAACGCGCGATCCGGGCTGGAGTGGCAGGAGTGGTCTCGGCCGACTACATCCCATCTGTACTGGATCTCTGTGTGCGGAAGGATGTTCTGTGTGTTCCTGGCGGCCTGTCCGATGTTGGAAAACAGCTGGCTCAAAAAGCTGCCGCCTATGGCTGTTCCTTGGAAGAGCTGAAGAAGAGATATCCCTATCAGTGGGTGTACAAGCTCTTCCCCGCGTTGTCTGGGACTCTCAACCATTTGGACCTTCCACAATCATGGAAGGGTCCGTTCAAGGACATCACAATTATCTATACGGGAGGGATCAACAGTGTGACACTCAGAGAAGCGTTCCGTAAGGATCCCAAAGGTATTTTTTGTGGCTCTGACCTCACAAAACATGTTGATCAACCCGATCGGATGATAGAAGATATCCGGCGATGGAAAGAAGTCATAGAATCTCCGAAATCATCGATCTCCGAAAGAGAAAAAAGCGGCTCGATGAGCAAGCCTGGGAAGCTGCGTGTTGTGACCTTCGGAGAGCTGATGTTACGATTGTCTCCGCCGCTTGGAACAAGACTTAGCAATGCAAAGGTATTCGATGTCAATTTCGGCGGTGCAGAAGCGAATGTTGCCGTCGCCCTGGCCAATTTCGGTGTTAATTCCTGTTTTGTCTCAGCCCTTCCATCAAATGATATTGGAGCCAATGCTCTTTCTGTGCTGAGGAAACATGGTGTGGATACTCAGTTTATACGCCGTATAGAAAAACGGATGGGACTTTATTATCTTGAACACGGCTCAGGGCTAAGGCCCTCGAAGGTGGTCTACGATAGGACATCTTCGGCAATATCTCAAATGAAGCCCGGGGATTTGGATTGGGAGCAGGTTTTCGAGAATACCGCTTGGTTCCATTGGACAGGTATCACCCCCGCTTTGAGTGATTCTGTGGCTGATCTGCTCCAGGAAGGTTTAGAAACAGCAAATAAGCTGGGGGTAAAAGTCAGCGTTGACCTGAATTATCGGAAAAAACTTTGGACTGAAGAACAGGCAAAAACACGGATGACAGCACTGATGCCTTATGTGGATGTCCTCATCGGAAACGAGGAGGACCCCACAAGGATCTTTGGGTTGACTCCCAATGGGACAGATTTTGAAAGGGGCCGCTTGAATGTTGAGGGTTACGAGGATCTGGCCGAATCACTCGCTAAACAATTCGGTTTCGAGAAGGTGGCCATCACCCTTCGTGAGAGCATTTCGGCAACTGAGAATTTTTGGTCAGCATGTCTTTTCGATGGACAGAAGCTTCACCAGGGCCCGAGATTTCATGTCTGGATCGTCGACCGGGTGGGGACCGGGGATGCCTTTGCGGCAGGGCTGATCTATGCCTGTTTGAAGGGGAAGACCGGTCCAGAAGCTCTGTCCTTCGGGATCGCAAGCGCGTGTTTGAAACATTCAGTTGTCGGTGATTTCAGCCTGGCCACTGTCGATGAAGTGGAGACATTCGCAGCCGGAAACACCACAGGGAGAGTTCAACGATGAATCCCTGTCAAAATCCTGAACAAATTCAGGAGAAACGACAAAACTGGGTATCATAAAGGAGTGAGAAGAGAATGAAATGGAAAAATGTCTTATCCACAGTTATGAAGAATGATATCGTCGTTCTGATTGGCCTCTCACTGGTGAAACTCGTCATCCATCTCCTGGCCAGCAGCCAGTATGGATATTTCAGGGATGAATTGTACTACATGGCATGCGGGGAACATCTTGACTTTGGTTATGTGGACCATCCCCCTCTTATCGCCATTATCACTAGATTCTCCCGCTTGCTCCTGGGAGACTCACTCTTCGCCATCCGGTTTTTCCCCGCTATCGCTGGCGCTCTGGTGGTTTTTTTGACGGGATTGATCGTCCGGGAGCTTGGGGGCAGAAGATCGGCCATCATCCTGGCTGCTCTTGCTGTCATCATTGCGCCCATTTATTTGGGTCTCGGCAATATTCTAAGCATGAACGTCTTTGATTTCCTTTTCTGGACTCTAGCCGCGTATATTCTAATCCGTATTCTTAAGAATGGAAATGATAAACTCTGGCTTGTTTTGGGGGTGGTGCTGGGACTGGGACTCCAGAACAAACACTCCATCTTTTTCTTCGGGTTCGGGCTTCTTGTAGGGCTCTTCTTCACCTCCTACCGGAAATACCTGTACTCATCCTGGCTGTCTTTCGGAGTCCTTATAGCTTTCATCATCTTCCTGCCTCATCTCATCTGGCAGTTCATCCATGGCTGGCCCACAATCGAGTTCATCAGGAATGCCACTCAATTCAAAAACCTTCCCCTCTCTCCTCTGGAATTTCTCTATGGGCAGATCATAGAAATGCATCCTTTTTGTTTTCCCATTCTTTTTCTCGGTCTCATCTTTTTCTTCTTCTCCAAATATGGAAAAAATTTCAGGGTGTTTGGATGGATGTATCTAGCGATTTTTGCCTTATTCATTGTGACGCGAGCCAAGACGTACTACATCGCCCCCATCTATCCTGTGATGTTTGCAGCGGGTGCTGTTGGGATTGAAAAGATTATTGCAAACTGGAATTTCAGATGGCTCAAGCCAGCTCTGCTCGCATTCCTTCTGGGAGGTGGCGTCTTGACTGCACCCTTGGCGCTTCCCATTCTTCCTGTTAAGGTATATATCAAATATTCCGAATTCCTGGGCATTGCGCCACCTCAGTTTGAAAATCATGTCGTGGGCAGACTTCCGCAGCATTATGCGGATATGTTCGGGTGGCCAGAGATGTCCGCAGCCGTAGCCAGGGTTTACCTCAAACTCCCTCCCGAAGACCAGGCCAAATGTGCGATCTTTGCGCAAAATTATGGAGAAGCGGGAGCCATTGACTTCTTCGGCCGCCAGTACGGCCTGCCCAAAGCCCTTTCCGGGCACAACAGCTACTGGCTATGGGGTCCTCGGGATTACACGGACGATATCGTCGTCATCATCGGTGGTGATGCAGCCAATTATATGCGGATCTTTAATAGCGTGGAGCGGGTCGGACTCTTCACACATGAGTACGTCATGCCTTATGAGAATAATCTTCCCATTTTTGTGTGTCGTGAGCCCCAAGTCACCATCGGGGAAATCTGGCCGCAACTGAAGCATTACGAATAATGGGTATACATTTCCGGAAGTGCCTGTCGCCATTTCTGTGTGGGATCAAGCATTGTCCTGAATCGAGGAAGTTGGATGTTTAACAGGATTTTTTCCACTGTTCGAGAATCTGATGTCATCGATATGCATGTCCACATCGGTGGCCCCTCCGGTGAGAATGACGCCATGTATTATTGGTCAAAGAGTTTCGAAAAGACAGTGTCGTTTGACGGCATGAAACTGGTGACCAAACTGACGGAGTCTCAGATGACAGCTGCCCGTTATGTAAGTGTGCTTTTCAGTCAACTCAAAAACTCAAAACATGTGGATAAGACCGTACTCCTGGCATTGGATCAAGCATACTCTGAGGAGGGGCATCCGGAGAGAAAACGAACGCATCTTTTTGTGAGTAACGCGTATTTGGCTCATTTGTCTCAAATGTATCCGAATTTTTTGTTTGGATGCTCTGTCCATCCCTACTCTCCCGACGCCTTTTTACGGCTCTGGACCTGTGTGAAAAATGGAGCCGTCCTCAACAAATGGCTCTGTTCGTCCCAGTCCATAGACCCCACGCATCCTTTATCCGTGAAGTTTTACCACGCATTAGCCGAGCTGCGTCTTCCACTTCTCCTCCATGTGGGACCAGAAGCCACAATCCCCAGCGGAGTGGCCAAGGAGAAGGAACAATCGGTCAATGCGG
This sequence comes from uncultured Eubacteriales bacterium, assembly GCA_964406575.1. Classification (GTDB taxonomy): domain Bacteria; phylum Acidobacteriota; class Aminicenantia; order Aminicenantales; family Aminicenantaceae; genus WTAW01. The sequence continues at coordinate 74,486 of CAYOSH010000018.1, forward strand.
CTGCGGGAATGTATGGATCCCAGGTTGGCGATGCATTGTCAATGGCGATGGATGCCGGAGTGCATGTGATCGTGGCCCACTGCGGGACTCCGTTGGGTTCGTTCTTTGCTCAAGACAATGAATACTGGGAAAGTGTGTTTGATAGAATCTTTAAATACTTGGAGGCGAGAGATCGAAAACAGCATCTTTTTGCAGATGTGTCCGCTTTTTGTCTTCCAGGTCGGTTCAAATATGTCAATAGAATCCTGCCTTTAGCGAAAGAAATGCCCTGGAGGTTTTTGTACGGAAGTGACTATCCAATCCCAATTGTGTCTTTGAATGAAAACAAAGCCCTGGAGGACATCCTGAAGGCTTTTGGGTGGTTGGCAGGCAGAGCACTGCCCGGGAATGATCTTGACAAGAATTTCCAACTTTTGAAACCACATTTTCCGGACCAGACATTCATGGCCGCCACCAAAGTCTTGCGCGACCCTCAAAAATCACCGCCTCGATTGGACGCGTATTTGAAACGGCTGGGAGTCAAACAGAAGCGCTTTTTCTGGTTTTTGAAAAAGTAAAGCTATACAATCCGAAAGGGAGATATATGAATGAATACAGAAGAAAAATTCAAAGGCTTTTTCAAAGAATCACTGTCCTTTTTCAGAAGATTGAAAAGGAACAACAACAAGGGTTGGTTTGACAAACACAGAGAGGAATACGAGAGATATGTTCTTGAACCAGCCAAGGCTTTTGTGGTGGCTACTGGGGAGACGTTCCATGCAGGGGGAGTTAATATCAAGGCTGAACCAAAACTCAACCGGTCGATTTTTCGGATCTATCGTGACACCCGTTTTAGCCCTGATAAAACTCCCTATAAAACTCATCTGGCCCTTTACTTCTGGGAGGGAAGCCTCCCTCGAATGGAATCTCCGGGCTTCTATGTTCACATAGAGCCATCCAAACTGTTGTTGGGGGCAGGTGTTTACATGTTCTCTTCAAAACAGTTGGCTCGTTACAGGAAGGCTGTTGTTGATCCTGAATGGGGACAGGATCTTGCCGATATCATCTCAAAGATCTCCCGAAGAAAAGACTTCCAGATCGGTGAAAAACACTACAAGAGAATACCCGCCGGCTATGATGCCCGATTTCCGCATGCGGATCTCCTCCTTTACAACGGGATTCATGTGTGGGAAGAGTCGGCTATCCCGGAAGAATTCTATTCTGCAAAATTTGTGGAATATTGCTGGAAGAAATTCAAGCCGTTCTTACGACTGCATGTATGGCTGCTCGCCCTTACAAGCGGCAGAATGTGAACGTGTCTAAGGAGGTATATGGTGGGGAAAAAATTGTATCTGGTCTGCAATGCCCATCTGGACCCCGTATGGTTGTGGGAATGGGAGGAGGGAGCGGCAGAAACCTTATCGATGTTTCGTTCCGCAGCCCGATTGTGCGAGGAATTTGAAGAATTTATCTTCAATCACAATGAAGCCGTCCTCTACCAGTGGGTGGAGCAATTTGAGCCTGAATTGTTCATGAAGATCCAGGATCTGGTCAAACGAAAGAAATGGCACATCATGGGAGGTTGGTACCTGCAGCCCGACTGCAATCTTCCCAGCGGGGAATCATTTGTGCGTCAGATCTTGGTCGGGAGACAGTATTTTAAGAAGAAATTCGGCGCGGAGCCGGAAACAGCCATAAACTTCGATCCCTTTGGACACACGCGCGGGCTTGTCCAGATCTTAAAAAAATCGGGGTATTCCTCCTATCTCTTCTGCCGTCCCGACCCAAAGAGTTATTTTCTTCCTGCAGAGGACTTTGTATGGGTAGGCTACGACGGCTCTGAGATACTTGCGCGCCGTGCGACCGACCACTACAACTCGTACATGGAGAAAGCTCTGGATCGCGTGCAGGATTGGTTAGAAAGGAATCGTGATGAAGAGTTGGGGATATTGCTCTGGGGAATCGGCGATCATGGAGGTGGCCCCTCGCGTATGGACTTGGAACAGCTCCGAGGGCTTATGGGGAAACAATCCGATTGGTCGGTTTCTCATGCAGTGCCTGAGGATTATTTTGAAGGCATGGGAGATAAGAGAGGACAGCTCCCGCATCATACCGCGGACCTGAATCCCTGGGCAGTGGGGTGTTACTCAACCATGGCACGTATCAAACAGAAGCACCGCGCGCTTGAGAACACATATTATAAAACAGAAAAAATGGTCACAACTGCTTACTGCCAAGGGTTTATGGATTATCCAGCCGAACAGCTCAGAGAAGCGCTGGAGGACCTTCTCTTCTGTGAATTCCACGATATTCTGCCCGGGTCCTCCATCTCAGAGGTGGAGGACAGTGCACTCCAGAGAATGGACCATGGGCTGGAGATTCTCTCACGCTTGAAAGCAAAAGCCTTTTTTGCTCTGCTTAGCGGGCAGCCCCTGGCTGATGGGGGGGAGTTTCCGATATTTGTTTATAATCCACATCCTTATCCGATAAAGGAAACCATCGTTTGTGAGTTCCAACCCCTGGAGCCCAATAGCGACAGGACTATATTCTGGTTCCCTGAAGTCCGCAATGAGCGCCATGCACCGATTCCTTATCAACTGGAAAAAGAAAGTTGTAATATCTCTGTCGACCAGAGAAAACGGGTCGTATTCCAAGCGACACTTAAACCCTGCCAGATGAATCGTTTTTCCTGCAGGCTGAAAGAGGTGCCGTTCGAGCGCAAATCTTTTAAGATTGAGGGAAAGGAGATCGAGGTCGGATCTGAGGACGCCCAGGTCATTATCGATACAGTCAGTGGCTGGATCAAGGCTTACAGAATTTCTGGGATAGATTATCTGAAACCGGGTTCTTTCCGGGCACTTATCGTTGAGGATTATCCTGACCCATGGGGCATGCTGGTCGAGTCTTTTCGTAATGTCGTCGGCACGTTCAGCCTGATGACAAAAGAGGAAAGTGCGCACTTTGCAGGAATTTCACAGCCAGGATTGAACCCTGTGCGTGTGATCGAAGAGGGACCTGTTAGAACCGTGGTCGAAGCCCTGTTCCAATACAATCGTTCATCCCTTTGTATGCGCTACAAGATTCCAAAACTTGGCGGTTCCTTCGAGGTTGAAGCCCGAGTCTATTGGAATGAAAAGGACCGCATGCTTAAACTTTCCATCCCGACGGCTTTTTTAGAGGGAGGTTGCAGAGGCCAAGTCGCTTATGGTGTTGAAGATTTTAAGAAAAGGGGTGTGGAATTGGCCGCACAAAAATGGATAGGAGTTCACTCCAAAGACAATGCTCATGCCTTGACTGTGATCAATAACGGCACGTATGGATTTGATTTTACAGAAGGAGAGCTGCGGATTTCTCTCCTGAGGTCAGCGGCCTTTGCGGCCCATCCGGTGGGGGACAATATTCACATCGTTCCCCAGGACCGTTTGGAGCCGAGGATCGACCAGGGAGAGAGGGTGTTTCGGTTTTGGATCCAGGGAGGAAAAGCCGTAGCGAGATTTTCTTCGATCGATCGGGAAGCGCTCGTAAAGAATGAAGATCCGGTTGTCCTTTCATGCGCGCCTTCAGGATTGGGGAAAATGCCCGAACCGGGAGTTTACTTGGATGATGAGATCGTGCAAGTTACAGCCATGAAGAAAGCCGAAGATGGGGATTGGCTCATTCTCCGTCTTTTTGAGCCGACAGGTGAAGAAAGAACCACCACCCTGACAGTTCCCAGTAGGGGATTGTCTTTTGATGTCACCCTCGGAGGTTTTGAGATCAAGTCTCTGGCTGTAGACCTTGCCACAGATGAGGTTTTTGAGGTGGACCTCATGGAAAGGAAAATCGAATAAGGGGATTCATGAATAACGCTTCACGTTGAAAGGCCAAATGAAAGATTCTGTGTCTGTTGTGCTGGTGGGAGCAGGCGGGATGGGATTTTACTACTTGAAGGCCCTACTCGAGGAGTTTTCACCTTTGTATCCCCATCTTCTCGGAGTCGTAGAGCCACACCCTGAAATGTCGGCCTCATATAAGGAACTCAGAAAAAACAGGATTTCCATCTATCCTGCTCTCCGTGAATTCTATGATGTCCATTCTGAAGTGGATCTTGCGATCATCGCCTCGCCGATGCATCATCACGTTCCTCAGTCATCCCAGGCGCTCCAGAGGGGCAGTCATGTTTTGTGCGAAAAACCTCTCGCTGCAACCGTTCAAGATGCTCGCAGGTTGATAACAGGATCGTTTTCTTCAGATCTATGGGTGAAAATCGGCTACCAGTGGTCTTTTTCTGAAGCCATCCAGGGCTTAAAAAAAGATATCATCCAGGGGCGCTATGGCAGAGCTCGTCGGTTAAAGACCTTGTGTTTCTGGCCGAGAGACCTTCTCTATTTCCAAAGAAACGACTGGGCGGGCAAAAAAAAGAACGCGGATGGAGATTGGGTCTTGGACAGCCCTGCGAACAACGCCATGGCTCATTTTTTGCACAATGCATTTTATATCTTGGGGAGCGTCCCCACTTAAGCGCTACGCCTAGGGAAGTCACGGCCGAACTCTATCGTGCCTTTCCTCTCGATAACTATGATACCGTTGCCTGCCGCACCTGGACAGTCAATGGAACTGAAATTCTTTTTTATGCCTCCCATTCCACGTTCGAGGAAATGGGCCCCATGTTCTCCTGTGAGTTTGAAAAAGGCTATGTGTCTTATGGGGGAAAGGAGGGTACTGTCGTGGCTATCACCCCCGACGGGGATGAGATAGACTACGGCTCTCCAGAAAAAGATCCCTTTCGCAAACTTTTTGATGCTGTGTCTGCGGTTCACACGCCCGGTCCGGTAATCTGCGGGCCACAAGCTGCTTTTCCCCAGACACTGTGCATGAACGGCATCCAGGATTCTGTTTCGAACATCTATTCCTTCCCGGGAAGCATGATCACAAGAGAAAAGAACAGGATTTGGGTCGATGGCCTGGCGGAAAGATTCCATGAATGTTACCAGGAAGGAATCTTGCCGAGTGAGGCGGGTTTATCTTGGGCCCGTAGAGGCAAGACAGTCGATCTCCGTGACTATGAGTTTTTCCCCGGAGGGATGCCGCGAGAAGGAGATAGCTGAATTGGATTTTTCCCCTAAAAGACTCGTTGAAAAAACCCTCAATTTTGAATCTCCTGAGAGAATTCCCCGACAGTTATGGTTGCTTCCCTGGGCTGAAAGGCATCACGCAGAGGCTCTGCGTCAGCTGCGAGAGATGTTTCCCGATGATATTCTGCCCGCGCCGGCTGTGTATCATAAACCGACGGCTATCGGCGATCGTTACAGCCAGGGTATCTATATCGATGAATGGGGTTGTGTGTTTGAGAATCCTGAGGATGGGATCATAGGGATCGTACGAAAACCCCTTATCGCCGATTGGCAAAGCATGGAAGATTTTTTTCCTCCGGAGTCGACTTTGAGCCTGGATAAAGATGCGATAAATGCCTTTTGCCAACAGAGTGACCGGTTTATCCTGAGCGTAACGACAGCCAGGCCTTTTGAGCGGCTGCAGTTTATCCGCACGATGGAACAGGCCTTGATCGATCTCATCGAACAACCCTCGGATCTTTTTGAGCTTCTGCGGCGGATCCACGAGCATTATTGCAAAGAGATTGAGATCTGGGCACAGACGGATGTGGATGGAATCGCCCTGATGGATGATTGGGGAACACAATCCTCTTTGATCACATCGCCGGATATTTTCCGAAAAATATTCAAGCCCATGTATCGAGAGTATGTGAAGATCGCACGCCATTACGGCAAATATGTCTTCCTCCATTCTGATGGCTACATCATGGATGTCTTTCCTGACTTTATCGATATCGGAGTCGATGCGATCAACAGCCAAATTTTCTGTATGGGGGTGAGGGAATTAGGTGAACGTTTTCGCGGAAAGATCACTTTCTGGGGAGAGGTCGACAGGCAGCATCTTCTTCCCATTGGCACTCGGGATGATATTACCCAGGCTGTGCTTGAAATGAAACAGGCGCTCTACGATAAAGGCGGCGTCATTGCCCAGTGCGAATTCGGCCTCAAAGCGAAGCCGGAGAATGTGCTTGCAGTCTTTGAAGAGTGGAATTCTCTCCGTATTTGAGGTTTAACCTCTGTTGGGTGTTACAGCGCAGCTTCGTCAAGAGGAAATGTGGGGATCAAAGGGAAAAAATGTGCTTATGGAAGGAAATGGTAAAATAAGTTCAGAGCCATGAACGGAGAGCTAACCCTTGTTCTGCTGGATCTGCAAAAGAGGGGAGGCTTTTACGCCTTCACCGAGTGATTCGCCATCTCCATCGCCGTCTGTCTCGACTTCGATGCCCAGAAGGTGTGCCGCTCCCTCGTAGATCTGTCTGTAGTATTTTTTCGATTCCTGCATCTCTGCCAGCTTCTCCCTGATTTTCTGGAGTTCTGTCTCCATCTGAGAATCCATGTCTGCGAGTTCTTTCTTAGCCGCTTCCATAGTTTTTTTGTAAAGGTCTTCTTGTTCTTTATTTATTTTCATTTTGTCACCCAATCATTTAAGATTTCTTGAATGTAAAGGAGATTGTTTTCCAAACTTTGACCTTGGCTCCACTCTTGAAGGCTGGAGCGAATTTCCACTGTCTGGCGGCTTTGTCGCATTCTTCGTTGAATCCATAAGGGCCCGTGATGCCTTTAATTATTGCTGTTTCAATGACATCCCCGGTTTCTGATATGAGGACATTGATGACGACTTTTCCTTCCACACCACGCTGGAAGGCCAAACTCGGATATTTGGGATCAACTCTCTTGGCAATTTCGGGCTCGATATCAACTTCTGCGAGGGGAATGAGATCTCCAGTTCTAACAGGATCGCTGTCGTCATTTGGTTGTGATTTCTCCATTGTCTGCTCTTTTTCAAGAACGTTGCCCGCATTTCCCATTGAGTTTTGCTCAGTGCTGGGACTAGCTGAGAGCGTATTCACGGATTCCTGCATGTCTGCCCGAGGAGTTGGGGGAATTTTCTGGGGGAGGATGGGTTCCGGAGCGTTTGCGGCTGTTTCCGCCAGGACATCCTCTTCCAGGTTTACACTTTCAATGTCCTGAGTTCGGGATCCTGGCTCGTTAACTGCAAAGACTTCATTGACTTTTGTTTTGACCTCTGCCCCCTCTTCTTTTGGAGTTTGTGCGGCAGGCTTTTCCGGGGGGCCTTGTGGAGGGAGGGCAACTGGAGACTCTTCTTCTTCAGTTGCTTCCTTTATAAGAACCTCCTCCGGTTCCACGTTCGTCTCTTTTTGGACCGGATGTATGGCTGACGTCATATTCTGAGGAATGGGACTTGAGTTTTTGCCTCTGCGAAAGATGAATGAGGCGCTCAGTGCCACTGCAGCGACAAGTAAAAAGGGGATGATAAATTTCAAGGGAAGTTTTTTTAAATAAGTGAGAGAATTTTTCAGAACCTCAATTGGAGAGATCTTTATCTTCCCTTCATCTTCCATCGCACTAAAAATCCTCTCCTCTTTATTCGCTGGCGCAGGTTCGGTTTTCTTTTTAGGCTTTTGTGATTCCCTTTCCATCGATGTGGCCAAAACAGACTCTTTCACTGGATCGATTGGGACCTCTTCTACAGGAATTTCACTGTCTTCCCTGTCCTCTTCTTGGTCCGCCGTGGCATGTTCTTCAACCCTGCCCTTCTCTCCTGTAATCCCCATCGGTGCTTCTGGGCTGGCGGATCTCTTTACTCCCGACTTGGGCGGAGCACTCTTCTGAAGATTCAGTCCAAATTCTGACAGGGTATCTTCGAGCATCTTATCGATTTGTGTTTTTATATCCGGACTTTTTTCTTCTTTCATCGGGGTATTTTTAAGAGTCGATACAGGTTCGAGAATTTCGTTATCGATTTCCTCCATCTGGAGGTTGACCTCCGCGGTTTTTGTGTCTATCTTCAAGTTCTCCAATGCCAGTTCTGAAAAATCATCCAAATTTTGTGTGTCTTCCGCCATATCTTTGTCCTCGTCCTCTTTTTCTTTGGTTTTTTCCTTCAACAAATCTTTGATCGTGGAGAGAATTTCAGGTCCCTTAAAAGGTTTGCTCAGGAAAGCGGCTGCTCCATATGCACTCGTGGCCTCGATCTTGAATTGTTCCTCACGGTAGAATTTAGTCAGAATGATTACGGGAATATGGCCATTAAAATCGTGAGTGATAATACTGCAGAGTTCGAATCCATGGAGCTTGGAAATCATCGGCTCCACAATGACCAGGTCGGGATTTTCTAATTTGCATTTTTCCAGTCCGGCCTCGCCATCCCCAGCGACGATGGTATGAAATCCTTCAGACTTCAAGTACTCGCTGAGTGCAAGGATAGAGTCATCATCGAAGTCGACGATCAAAATTTTCATTTTTCTCATTTTGACTCTTTTCGAGAGAGATGACTTCTCTGCTTTATTGTCGTGCATGGATATTTATGCCACTCAGCCCCGAGAGCGTCAATCCTCTTTAGCGGTGAATTGGAGGGTGATTTTTTAGGCCTGGGTTTTTCAAAAGGGGTGATATTATTCGCACGGGGAGACAAGTTGTTTTACACTTGGATCTTTCTTTATACCCGTTTCAGAGAAGCCATAGATTTAGTCTCATGGGATTGTTGTGAATTGAAAAGAAATGACGTACAAGGAAAGTCATCGGTTTTATCTGCGCCGCGATCGGGATGTTCAATAACGCAACTTATGTCCATACGAACAAGGATGTGGGGATGCGTACAATGCATTCTCGTTTATGGACTCGTCTGGTAAGATGAAATACAATGTCCGGTGGATAAGGAGCTTAAGATGAAACTCAGAGAGGTTCTGCAAGACATCAAAAAAGTGAAAATCTCACAGTCCGCCCAACCTGTGGAGAAGACGGTTGCCCGGGAGATCTGTACCTTTCTTTCTCCTAAGGCAAAAATAGTCACTGTCCATCCCTCTGCAATGAAACCTGAATCCTGTACACTTTCTATTTCCATCTCTTCTCAGAATCTGAAAGAACAAAACCCGAACATCCCTCATGCTTTGGACAGAGAATGGGTATTTTTTTCCTGTGGGGAGAAAAAATGCTGTTGGCTGATTAGCTCCAAACCGTATTTCCTTTATGCGGCCTTTTTCTATTTAACGGAGAATCTGATCGGCCAGGATGCGACCCAGCTCAGGTGTTGGACCAGGGAGATAAGTTTCGGCGCAGAAAAATCTACTTTTGATCTCTTCCTCACCCAATACGCACGACTTATCCGCAATTTTTCGGCCGAGCAATACATCCGTGAGTACGCACGTTTAGGCTTCACCCACGTCGAAGTCAATGCCCTTGCCTGGCCCTTCCCTTACGAAAAAGGCGTTTATGGCGAGTTTTATGCGGATTTTTACACCTGTTGTCCGGGCCTGGACCAATACGTGTCCAGTCGTCTGAATGAGGGATTGTATCCGAAGGATTATCTGGCTGCCAACCTCAACTTGTTGAAACAGAATGCTCGACGAGCTGTGGATCATGGCCTCATTCCGGGCCTTCTCTGCTTCGAACCTCGCTCGGTTCCGGAATCTTTTTTTCAGAGATATCCCACTCTTCGCGGTGCCTGAGTTGACCATCCTTTCCGAAGCTATAAGCCGCGGTATAACCTTTCTGTCATCCACCCTGCTGTACAGGAACACTATGCTGAACTCATGACAAATTTGATGGCAGAGGTACCGGAGCTCGGATTCTTGAGCATATGGTCCAATGACAGCGGAGCGGGTTTCGAACACACAAAATCCCTGTATGTGGGGAGAAACGGTGGCGCCTTTCTCATAAGAGAATGGAAGGATGACGCAAAAATAGCTGAAGCCGCTGCGTCAAACATCATTAGGTTTTTCAGAGTCCTGCAGGACGCAGCATCTAGAGTCAATCCACAATTTCGGATCACCACGCGTCTTGAATCCTTCTATGGAGAGCGAGAGTATTTATGGCCCCAGCTCAAGCACAACATCGATGTGGAGGCTCATTCTCTATTAACAAAAGGTTGGGAGAGCAACAGCCTCCATCCGATGTACGGGGATGTGAGCGTTCTGGGGTCGGCACTCCACAACACTCTGCACAAGGAAGAGGAAAAGCCCCTGCAGGAACTCCGCAGCCGGGGGAGTCTTTGTTTCTACTATCACAGTTTCTCTTGCCATACTAACCACGAGCCACTTCTGGGGATATCCTTTCCATGGCTGACACATGAAAAGTTGTTAGCCCTCTACTCTCGAGGCGTGACAGCTCTGGCCCATCTCGGGGGTTTACAGCCGCCGGATAAGGTCCCCTTCTCTGTGAATCAGGAAGTGTTCCGGAGATTCCAGTTTGCTCCTAACCTGGATATCGATAAGACGGTTTTGGAGATCGCTGAGTCATACACGGGTGGGTATGGAACCGAAGATCTCGTCCAAGGATGGAGACTGATGGATCAGGCTATACGGAGCTTTGTGCCGCTTTCCATTTACTCACACTATGGCACAGTCTGGCAGAGATTGCTCGTCCGTCCCCTGGTTCCGGATATAGACCGGATACCGGAAAGGCAGAGAGAGTATTACGAAAAGCACATGTGCACCTCGCTGCACAATCCCAACAGAGTTGATTTGGCCCGGGATGTCCTTTTTGAACTGTTACCAAAGGAGTACGCGCACATGGCGTTTCAACGGATCGATGGCCATGTCTGGGAGCCTTTGGATGCGGCGATCGTTCTTTTTCAAAATAGCATGACAGATGCAGAGACCGGATCCCGAAAACGAGCTTTTCAGGTTTTCCAAGATCAATGGGTCCGAGCGAGAGCATTGCGCTGCCTCTTTGAAACTCTCAGGAATTCAGCTGTATGGGTCTACGGTGTGCACGAATACATTGCGGCCACAGATGATTCGGTCAAAAAAAGATGCCGTGCGCTTCTTGATGAGATGATAGATAGCGAGATAAAAAACTGCAAACGGCTCTCTCAGATCTGGCGTGACAGTCCTGTTGAATGGATCATCGTATCGGGAAATGTGGAAACTCCTTTTATTCACGGGGATAATTTTGGCGATCTGCTCGAAAAAAAAATAGGCTTGATGCACAAATACAGAAAGTATGACCCCCGCATAGACTCCGATTATATGTTTCGTCTTCCTGCTGTTGCCACCGAAAAGGAGTGAAAGATTTGTTTTGACATCAAAAAAAAGCTGTGATATAAACATTTTTCGAAAAATGTTGAGAAAGGGCCTGGGAGTAATACCGATTAATCTGGAAGTATATGCTCCCCAACATATCTTTTTGAGTTGTTTCATGTCATAGAATTCCAATGATTTATCCGTATGATCCTCCAAGTGACTTTCTTCACAGTCCAACCAGGCTTGTGCTCAGTAGCTATCTTGGAAAATGTTCCCTTCCCAAGGCCAGAGTTTCGAGTTTGGGTGTGACATTGAATTTTTTTTAAGGAGGCGGTGTTTTGCCAACAGGAACTGTTAAATGGTTTAACGAGAAAAAGGGTTTTGGTTTTATCGAACAAGAGGAGGGGAAAGATATTTTTGTGCATTTTTCCTCAATCACCATGCCTGGATTTAAAACTTTGACGGCAGGCGACCAAGTGACCTATGAGGTCGAAGAGGGTGATAGAGGTCCAGTAGCCAAGAACGTGCAAAAAGCTTAGATCACCGATTTATCCATTCAAACTGCAGTTTCAGCTGCACTCCTAAACTATTATTTTTTATTTCCTCGAGGTTTCAAGCACACGCGAGGAAGGGAGGGTGAATTATCTCCTTTACATCTCTCTAGTCCTCAAATGCCCCCGTCATTCGTATCCATCCTCATCACGGTTATTGGAAATGCTTACGGATTTATCTGCCATATACAGAATTTTTTTTGTATGGTATATTGATTTGTGCTGGAATGTGCTAGGGGGGTGTAGAGAGAAAACTCTGAATTCCGGGAAATTTCAGCGATCGCTTTCCAGCGAGAGTGAATGATCTTAGAAAGGCCTCAGATGGTTTTAGGATTGGATCTCGGTTCTATCAACTGTAAAGCTGTACTGTTGGACGAGGCTTTCCGGATAAAAAAGAGGCTCGACACCCGCTCTGCGGGAAATCCTGCGAAAGCTGTTTTTCGCCTCAGTGAAGGGATTCTCTCTAGTGAAAAAGAGGCCATAATAAAGGTCGGTATTACCGGATGTGGGAGTGGATCATTTGATTGGACCCGAAAAATCTCTGTAACGAATGAGATCGTCGCGCTCGCCATGGGCGTGTCTCACACAACCCCAAAAGCCAGGTCGGTCATCGAAATAGGCGGACAGACTTCGTGCTGGCTGCGTCTCAATGAAAAATTTTCCATCGAGACAGATGTGGAGATTTTGGATTTTGCCATAAACGAGAGATGTGCAGCCGGTTCCGGAGCTTTTCTGGAACAGCAGGCATCACGGTTGAAGGTGAGCATTGAAGAATTTTCTTCTCTAGCAGCCTCTGCGGGCCGCGGAGCTACCGTGGCCGGGCGCTGTAGCGTTTTTGCAAAGAGCGATATGATCCATCTTCAGCAGAAGGGCACCCCTGTGGATGAGATCGCGTATGGAATATGTATTGCTTTAGCTCGCAATTTTGTGGCTACGATCCTCAAAGGGAGAACATGCGAGTTGCCTCTTTTGTTGACCGGGGGTGCGGTCAAAAATTTGGGGCTGGTCCGTGCGTTCCAAGACGTGCTTGGCCTCAACGGGAGAGAATTGATCGTTGCTGAAGAGCCTCTGTACACATCTGCCATCGGCGCTGCGGTTGCTGCCGAAAGGTCCGGAGAGAGTATCGATGTTTTAAGTTTTTTTGAGTATGCAAGAGATCTGTCCGCAAAAGAAAAAAAGAAACAGACGATATTGCAGCCGTTGGGCCAACATGTGGCCAGAGAGGCTGTTGAACCGACACCACCTTCTGAAGAGACTGTAGAAGGCTTCTTAGGTGTGGATGTTGGCTCTGTGAGTACCAACTTTGCGGTGATCGATGCTCAAGGAAATGTGAAGGCCGGTGTCTATCTCCCGACGAGGGGAAAACCTATCGAAGTTTTGAGAGAGGGCTTTGAGTCTCTTTTGCAGAAGTGTAATGGCCGTCTGAATATATTGGGTGTCGGCACCACAGGGAGCGGACGTTATCTGGCGGGTAAAATTCTTCAAGCCGATACCATCCATAATGAGATCACCTGTCAGCTGATTAGCACATCGGTACATTTCCCAAACGTTGACACCATTTTCGAGATCGGCGGCCAGGACTCCAAATTCATTAGCGTCAAAAATGGTCAGATCCTTGATTTCACCATGAACAAAATCTGTGCTGCAGGCACAGGCTCTTTTCTCGAAGAACAAGCCGAACAGATCGGCATAGACATAGAAAGAAAATATTCATCTTTGGCTGCGAAATCCGGTTCACCCCATGACCTGGGTTCCCGGTGCACTGTTTTTATGGATACGGAACTGGTTAATGCCCTCAGCAGAGGAACGTCCATCCCCGATATATGTGCAGGCCTTGCTTACTCCATCGTGCGCAATTACTTGGAAAAAGTGGTTGCCGATAGGCCCATCGGCGATCATGTGGTCTTTCAGGGAGGAGTTGCTTCCAATCCCTCAGTCGTCCAAGCTTTTTCACTCTGGTTGGGTAAGAGGATAAACGTGCATCCGCATAACCGGATCTCTGGAGCCATCGGTGCAGCACTGATCGCGCAAAAAGCGGTGGAAGCCATCCAGAGACACATATCTCTTACGGAACGCCTTGAGATAAGGGTCCATCAGGCCTATTCGGTGGACAGTTTCCAATGCCAACAGTGTTCCAACAGCTGCGAAGTCAACTGTATCTCTCTTGCTGGGGAAAGGATCTATTTTGGGGATACATGTGAACGATACACATCTCAACAGACAAGGAGTGAGGAGGCATCCTTTTCCTCCCAACATAAGTTTCCCCAAATTCCGGATCTTTTCAAAGAACGGGAACGCATGCTGTCCAGCTGCGTGGAAAAACCAGTCTCTTCACCTCTGACCATCGGACTCCCCAGGGCGTCTTATTTATTAGAATATCTTCCATTCTGGACGGCGTTTTTCAATAACCTGGGCTATGACATTCGGGTCTCTCCTCCTTCAAACAGCGAAATATTCACCAATGGCCTCAGGAGACTCTCTGCTGAAACCTGCCTGCCTGTGAAGATCGCCTACGGACATATTCAGTGGCTTTTGGACAATAAGGTGGATAAGGTTTTATTCCCATCTCCCGTAAGCCTTCACAAAGATTCTCCGGACTCTATTCAGCTCTGCCCGTACGCTGAGCATCTCCCGTTCATGGTCAATTCCGCTATGGAAACGGATATCCTGACACCCAGTGTGGATATCCATTCCGAGGCCAAAGATTTCCTGGCGGGAATGGCATCCTTGACAGAGATCTTGCACACGAGCTTTTTTCGGATGGAAAGGGCATTTTACAGGGCAAATCAGGCTCAGAGAGAGTTTTCGGAAAAGATAGATAAGCGGGGCCGAGAGATCCTGGAAGACAGGCCGGGGAAACAGGGCCCCAAATGGATTGTGCTGGGCAAACCCTACAACATCCACGACACATTTTTAAATTTGAACCTTTCACGGCATATCCAGAGGATCGGCGTTTTAGCTGTTCCTCAAGATTTTATTCCGTTGGATGAGTATGATCGGGAATCCTGGCCCGGCATGCCTCCATGGGATTACAGTCAAAAAATGATCCGGGCAGCATTGTGGAGTCGGTCCCAACATGATGTCTTTCCTGTGATCGTATCTAACTTCGGGTGCGGACCCGATGCGTTTGTGACGAGACACCTGACGAAAATTTTGGCGAACAAGCCCAGTCTATTTCTAGAATTTGATGAACACAGGGGTGAGGCTGGTCTGATCACACGTCTTGAAGCTTTCTGGGACGAAGTGAAGGCTTTCCGTGAAAAAGATGCTGAGAGGGTTTCTGTAGCGTGTGCTTATAAAAGAAAAGAAACACCTGTGGATGAAATCAAAAAGAAAAAGTTCATTCTTCCCAACTTTGTGGATCATGCAGTGGCTTTCGCTGGAGCTTTTAAGGCGATGGGGATCGATGCCGAAGTCCTGGCTCCGCCGGACCAGGAATCCCTCACCCTGGGGGAACAGTACAGTTCAGGTAAAGAGTGTCATGCCTATTCCATCATCACGGGTGATCTTGTGAAGTATGCACGGTCAGAGCGGGAAGGGGATGAAGTCTTCTATTTCCCCGGTGCAAAATATACCTGTCTTCTCACTCAGTACGGAGAGGCGATGAATTATCTCCTTAGAGATATGGGGATCTACGACCTGGAAGTCTTTGCCCCTCATTCGGGTCATCTTATTCCGCTTATTGGAAATGCTGGCTTAAAGCTCTTGTGGCGTGGTCTGGTTGCCGTGGATTTGCTCATCAAAGCCGTCTGTGAACGGAGGCCTTATGAGCGTCAGAAAGGCAAGTGTGACAGCGTTCACCGTGAAAATCTCAGGGATATCGAGAGGGGGTTGTCCGGTGGAAACCTCGGATTCTACTTAGAGCGGTGTGTGGACAGGCTGGAAGAGATCGACATATACGAATATCAAAAGCCACGCATTGGGATTGCCGGAGATGTATATACCCGGATCAATTCTGTGGCCAACCATGGACTTGTTCTCAAGCTCGAGGAATTGGGGTGTGAGGTCTGGCCAGCGCCTTTTATGGTGGACCAGACCGATTTTGGGACTCAGAAGAATTTGTATCGCTCGCTCAAGGATCACAAATTCCATGAATCGGCGGTGATCGGACTTCTCTCTCTTAAAAAAGATTTCGAGACATGGCGCATTAAAAGAAGTTTGAGGAACGTTTTGCCCCGCAGTATCGAGCCGGGTTTCAATGAGATCGTCGAAAACTCATCTCCATACATCGGATATGACAATAATGACCTTTTGATCCTGAACATCTCGAAAATTGTGGATTTTGTCAAGCATGGTGCTGACGGTGTCATCAACGCCATCTGTTTCAACTGCATGTTGGGCACCATATCCGGCGCCGTTGCCACGCGTATTCGTAAGGATTTTGAGGATATCCCGATCCCGACTCTAGTATTCAGCGGTTCCGACATATCCTCAGAAAAGACAAAGCTGGAAGCCTTTGTCTATCAAGTCCAACAGTACGCCAAGAGAAGAAGTGCATCTCCCAAGCTCAAACCCCGCTTCGTTTGATTTCCAGCCCTTATCTGGAGGTCTTCTTGGTTAAAAAGACAGAGGGTGTTTGGCCCATCTGACTAAATTTTGAGTCCGGTCCCCGAACGGGCTATTTGGGAAACGGTCCCTACATTGTTGTGCTGAGTGTGTTCGAATCTGCCAATTGGGACACTCGTATATCATCCTTCACGGATTGAGAAATGTTGACCCATGCCATGGAAGCATGCTTATTTCCGTGATGCTCTCAAGTCAAATGATAATAGCAGGAGTTCGTCACAGTCCATATTCGTCGACCCCCCCCACCATCCGGCTCATAAGGACAGTGACTCGCTTTTTTTTGCGTCTAATGCCCTTATCACGGAAATAAGGATGCTTGCAACAACTGGGTGGTGATATCCTCAACACAGAGGCCCACCTTTTCGACAGCCCTGTAGCGACACGGTGGCATGGGATCAGTAGAGGAGCGACACGGGGCCATCAACTATTTATTGGACAGAATCCTCTCTCCATGTCCCAGGTGCCTCCTGATAATTCACCGACAGAGGCCGTAAACATGGCCTCGGTCAACTATTACCTGAATGCACATTTCCAGAAAAGACCTGGTTTAAAGATCGAGGACTTGGAAGGCAAAAATACATTCACGGCCCTTCTTGAAAATTCTCCGGGGATCCACAGATTTCGTTGGGCCATGCGGTTTGATCCCAGCGAAGAACACAAGAAGGAGTTTCGCAAACAGCAGGAAATTGTATTCTCACAGCTCAAAAAGGGTATGGATAAAGACCAAATAAGAGTGCTTGATAAGCTGTACACGGAGTTCAAGAGTGCGCAAACACCCGAAGAATTGAACGCGATCAGGGAGAAGCTCATAGAGAATTTCAGAAACCTTGCACCCCGCAGAAGATTTTTTGGCGTCCCACTTCAAGGGCTCGAAGCCTTGCCTGGAACCTATCGCTTGACCTTGACTGCGAACGGGAAAGTTTATACACATTATCTGTCGATTCGGAAAGATCCTTTATTGAGGGAATAGAGCCCAAAGGAAGTATCCCCCCATCCGTGATGAATGATATCCGAGTGACCCATTGGGATTGCGAAAACACGCTCAATTTCCCCAGCGAGGAAACTTCGCTCGGTTCCAGGCTTCCCTCACATCTCCCGAAAGGAGATGTGCCATGCCCGTCCAGCCTTTCACACGGTTATCTCCACCACGAATTGGAACACTCAATAACGTTATGTGAATTATGCAATCCCGGTTTTGGGGATGAGTCCAAATTTTATCTTTCTGAAATCGTGCTAAACTGATAGAATGTGTTGTTTAAAAAGATGAAGATTCTCAATACGTCCAATCACTGGTTAGCCAGCCGATTTATCGCAGATATTGATCATACAGATAATAAACAGGTTCGTGTGAGATATGGCCTTTTAGCGGGCTGGATGTCGATCATCACTTCTCTGCTGCTCTTTGTCGTGAAAATGACTCTGGGCGTGGCGTCCGGCTCGGTATCCATTATTGCCAACGCATTCCATTTGCTCTCTCATCTGGCCGGTTCGGTCATTCTCGTGCTGACATTTTGGGCAACGACACGTCCGGCAACGGCAAAAAATCCTTTTGGCCATGGTCGTATGGAACATGTGGCGCCGCTAGTCATGTCGATATTCCTCTTTGTTTCGGGTATACAACTGGCCGAGGGTTCTTTTCATCAAGTTCTTGTTCCCCATGAGATCCACTACTGGAAAGCTCTGCCATGGATTCTGCTCGCCTCCATTGTTGTAAAACAATGGCTCAGCCAATTCATCACCTATCTCGGGAATAGGATCAAGTCGCACGCAATCCTAGTCAACGCTTTTCACCACAGTATCGAGGCTGTGATGAGCCTGACGGTCATTGGAGGATTGGTGGCGAGCCATAACTTTCACCACCCGGAAATCGACGGCTATATCGGAATCCTGGTCTCCCTATGGTTAGTTTATTTAGGTTTCACTCATGCGAAGGAGGCGATAGTCCCCCTTCTAGGCCAAGCCCCTAGCAGAGAGATGATAAAAAAAATTAGAGAGACTGCAAAATCTGTGGAGGGGGTCGAGGATGTCCATGAGATCATCGTCCACGATTACGGCTCTTTGTACATGATCTCTTTACACGCAGAGATTCCTGAAAAACATGGACCTGCAGAGATGCATGAAATCGCTGAAAAATGCGAGAGATTATTACGGGACAGCTTTGGAGGAGAAGTGGTCTGCCATACCGACCCTCTCCTGGAGAAAACCCCAGAGATCCAAGCCATCGAGGATCGATTCCGGGAAATCACGAAGAGATTTCCGAAAATCATCGGGTACCATGATTTTCGTGTGATCGCTGAATCCACAAAGAAGATCATCATCGCAGCGGATATTGACGTTGCCGAAAATGTTCCTGAAAATGAATTCAAGCTGGTCCAGCGTGATCTAGCGGAAAAAATTCTTAAAGAGATTCCGAATATTGCCTACTCTGTCTTTTATATCACGCCCAAATATGCATACTAGAGTCCAAGTCTAAACAACCGGGATTATTCCAAAGCGAGATGGCTTCATCGCCATTTCTTCATCATGGCTATCCCGGGCCCAGCACTCGACTCGAGATTCATCCAGATTTGCTCAAAGGATGCAAGTTTTCTGGTGCTAAAATCGTTTGATGAATTGAAGGTTTTTGACACGACCTGCATCTAAACAAAAGCCTGTGATGTGATCTGCCTCATCGCGCACAAAGCGGACTCTCAGATTTCCGATCTTGAAAAAATCTGCATACAGCTGTTTGAAAGCCGCTCGTGGTGCTCTTTTATGGACAAATCGCAGTTCCCCATCTGATTTTTTGATCTGAAATGTCACTTGGAGCTCTTCACTGCTGAATCGCCCTTCATATTCTGAGAGCTCTTCTTTGGCCAATACTTTCGCTTTGGATGATGTGTAGGTCTGAGGCCTCTTGTTCGTTTCAAAGATATGAAGCAAGAGGGGTTTTTCGGATTCTTGTTTTTCGAATCGGAGAATAGTCCTCCTGGGCATGTCCTGGACAAGGAACTCAAATTCGCTCAGAGGAGCGAGGTGATAGTTCCTGTTTTGATACCTGCAATAAAGATGGTCTCCCTTGAGAGAAATTCCTATTTTTTCTCCCGATTCAAAACGGATGTAGGTGCCGGTTGTATTTTCCAGAATTTCCTTAGCGAGTTCTACAGTCTTGATATTTTCGGGCTTTTCCTTTTCATCCTTTAGATGCTCGGACAGATAAATATCTGCCACTTGATAGGACACAGACGACGGATTGAATGAGTTCAGGTTAGAAAGACAGATCACGGAAAATTTTTGTTCTGGAAAACGAAGGAGTTCCGACCTGTATCCCCCCAAAACCCCTCCATGGCTAACCGTTTTCAAACCCTTGTAGTGTTTGATATCCAAAGCGAAGGCATACTCGAGCTGTGTCCCATCCTTTAAAGCGCCCACAGTATGGATAAGGTTGATGATGTCTGCCCCACCTACTTTATGATTATAAAAGTTTTGATCCCAAAGATAGAGGTCTTCAACCGATGTGAACATGCCTCCCGATCCCACACAGTCAAAAGTGGAGATGAAATTTGTAAATGTTTTTCCGTGTGCAAGGAGATAACCTGAAGCCCTGTTTTTGATAAGTTCAGTGTAGTCATCGTGAAAGCGGGAATTTTTCATTCCCAGGGGCTTGAAGATGTTTTCATCCGCATACTGACGGAGCTTTTTCCCGCTGGCCCTTTGGATTATAACAGCCAACAGGAAATAACCCGAGTTGCTGTAGAGGTGCTCCTGTCCAGGATTGAAATTGAGCTCTTTTTGGCGGACGATTAGATCTAAAACATCTTCTTCATGGTAAAACCCGAACGGGATGCCGGCAATATCCTCGAGAGTGAGGTAGTCGCGAAGCCCACTGGTGTGGTGAATGAGGTGCCGGAGAGTGATAGGACTGCCATAATCCGGAAGCTCGGGAACATATTTCCTTATGTTGTCATCCAGAGAGAGCTTCCCTTCACGAGCCAGAAGAGCGACACTCATAGCCACAAACTGTTTGGAGACTGAGCCGATGTAAAATATAGATTGGGGTGTGATCGGGACATCGTTCTCCAGGTTGGCCATTCCATAGCCGCGTTTGTAGATGATCTCGCCATCTTTGATGATCGCTATGGCACAGCCGGGGGTATCCGGGTTAGCCCAGCTGGCAAAGATCTCGTCGACTTTATCTGTCTTTTCATCGGCAATGCCATTGAAGACAAAAAACAAGACGAAGAAAAAGGTGAGAATGTTTTGTGAATATTTTTTTAGCCCCATTTTGGACGTGCCTCCTTGGTGACTGAAGTAAAAAGTATATGTATCTTCCTTGAGGAAGTCTACTTTTTTATCTTGGAAGTAAGCATCCTAAAATCCGTGAGCGCATGAGCAAAAATTGCCTTATTGAGTGTCCCAGTCGTTTGGTGGAGAAAAGTGTTTTTAAAATCTGTAACAGCGTGAATATTCATAATCATTCGATATGTGAGGTTTCACGCTCGCAGAGATTCTTCCAGATCGCAGTGATATCTCCACATCTTTCAGGAAGAGATTGACTGACGGAGGAATTTGGATATCCTAGATATTGAGATCTCGGATGGAGGCAATGATGACCCTGAAAAAAATTCTTTGCCTGTTTGTCTGCGGAATATGTCTTTTGGGGATGATGACTTGTGGAGAGGGAAAGTATGCAGATGCCAAAAAAGTGACAGTTAAATATCTGAAGGCCATGGAAGGATTTGCAACAGCTGTGGAAAAAGCCAACAATTCTGAGGCCTTCGTCAAAGCGGTCGACGCGTTTGCTGAAGAGATGGCGTCGCTGAGGCCGGAAATGGAAGCTATTGAAAAGAAGTATCCTGAGCTGGCAGACACGGCGACTCCCCCTTCTGAGATGGAAGACTTGGCGCAACGGATGAACGTCTTGAGTCAGAGACTGATTGATGCACAAAGAAAGCTCATGCAAAACGCTACAGACCCGGATGTCCAACGCGCTCTTCAAAAACTCCAAAATATCAAATAGAGCAGGTCCTTTACAAATCTGTGAGGTTATGAATGCTGAGCACTCTGAATGACAATCATCACGGATTTGGAAATGCTGCTACATGAAC